>JAADHF010000065.1 GCA_013151965.1 Spirochaetota bacterium | reverse complement strand
TTGTCGTACTGCCAACGGGAAGCGGGAAATCTATCTGTTATATGCTTCCCGCCGTACTTAAAAGAAGTATTACCGTTGTTGTCCTGCCTTTACTTGCACTTTTAAGGGACCAGGTAAAGCGGCTTAAGGACAGGGATATTTCTGTTGGTGTGGTAAGGGGAGGGATCAGGGAGAAGGAGTATGGAGAAATACGTGAAGGAATCGAAAAGGGAGAAGTCGGAATAGTATTTACAACTCCGGAAGCACTCTCTCTTAAAAGGAATATTTCTTTTTTTAAAGGGCTTGGGATTTCATCGGTAGTAATCGATGAAGCTCACTGTGTTGCGGAATGGGGGGAGAGTTTTCGCCCGTCATATTTAAAGCTCGATGAATTTATAAATAATTTTAGCAGTATTTCCGTTACCGCATTCACTGCAACTGCTTCGGGAATGGTGCTTAAAAAGATTAAAAAGTACCTTTTTAAGGGCAGGAATCCTTTTCTTGTAGCGGGGAACCCCGACAGGCCGAATATTAAGTATTCCGTGATGCCATGTATTTCCAAAGGCATGGAGCTCCAGAGAGCTGTTTTAAAAGAGAATAAACCGATGATTGTATTTACACGGTCGCGGAAGAGAGCGGAAGGCACGGCACGCAGGCTCAGCCTGTATTTTGAGCGCAACAAATCCGTATCTATCAATCTGAAGTTTTATCATGCCGGTTTAACAAATGAAGAACGAAGGAGTATAGAGGAATGGTTCTTAAAATCGGACAACGGAATTCTCTGTGCAACATCCGCCTATGGTCTCGGGGTCGATAAGAGAGGCATACGAACGGTTATTCATTATGACATTCCCCGTTCTGTGGAGTCGTACCTGCAGGAAAGCGGCAGAGCCGGAAGGGACGGAACCGGTGCATCTGCGGTTTTATTATATTCGGTAGATGATTTTTTGTTCTTTAAAGAGCTTTCGGATAAAGTGGACAGGGAGAGATATTCCGTAATGCTTAAATATGTTTTAAATGATGAAGTATGCAGGCGGGAACAGCTCCTTTCCGCGATGGACTGGAAAAATATTAAATGCAGCGGGTGCGACGTGTGCAGCGGAGAAGTTCTTAATCTTCCTGAAGGGTTTAATGAGATCGAGAATTTTATAGCAAAACATAAGAGACTGTTTTCCTTAAAAACCGCAGTACAGGTCCTAAAAGGAACATTAAGTTATGCGACAGCCGGGGATTACCCGGACAGATTCAGGGAATTCGGACTTCTGTGTAACTGGAGCAAAAATAATCTTGAAGAAGCTCTGCAATCAATGTTACAATCCAGGCGCTTCTTGATGCCGAAAAGAGGCTTCTTTAAGTATAGATTAACGAGTATTGGAAAAGGGATTTCATGGAAAGAAAATTTAATGAACTTCTTAAAGAGTGGTCGGGAGAACAGGGGAATGTAATTCCCCTTCTTCAGAAAACACAGGAAATATTCAGCTATCTTCCCGAGGACGCGATGGCGGAAATAGGAAGGGTAACGGGAAAATCATCCGCCGAAATCTACGGGGTGGCTACATTCTATGCCCAGTTTCGTTTCGAACCTATGGGAAAACACATTATCAAGGTATGCCACGGCACGGCCTGCCATGTATCCAGTGCCGATCTGCTGGATCAGACCATAGAAAACGAGCTTGCCGCTGTTCCCGGGAAGACAACGGAAGACGGCCTGTTTACCATCGAGAGAGTCGCCTGTCTGGGCTGCTGCTCCCTTGCGCCTGTTGTGATGATAGACGGTGAAGTTTACGGCAAGCTTACAGGGGATAAGCTTAAAAAGATCCTTAAAAAGACTAAAGGAAATAAATAATGCCAGAACGTGAAATTATTATAGGTTTCGGTTCCTGCGGCATCGCTGCGGGAGCGCGTCGTGCGTATGATATCTTCGCAGAAGAAGCGGAAAAATCGTCATCGAATATATCGGTAAAACCTACAGGCTGTATAGGAGCGTGTCACAGGGAACCTCTTGTCGGAATCCGGGAGAGCGGCGGAAAGCAGTATCTCTACGGAGAGGTCGATGAAAAACGGGCAAAGGAAATTATAAACAGACATATACATGGCGGAGAAGTTATCGAAGACTGGCTTGTAAAACCGGATTATCCGTACTTTGCAAAGCAGAAAAAAATAGTTCTTGCAAATTCGGGGATAATCGATCCTGAGAATATGGATGAATATATCAAAGCAAATGGGTATAAAGCGCTTAAAAAAGTTCTTTTCGGGATGACTCCCGAAGAGTTAATAGAGGAGATAAGAACCTCCGGACTTCGGGGCCGCGGCGGTGCGGGATTTCCCACGGGATTAAAATGGGGTTTTGCGGGAAAATCCAATGGCGGTAAAAAGTATATGATCTGCAATGCAGACGAAGGCGACCCCGGTGCATTTATGGACAGGTCGGTTCTGGAGGGCGACCCTCATGCGGTTCTGGAAGGTATGATAATAGGGGCGTATGCAATCGGAGCGGATGAAGGTTTTATTTACGTCAGGGCGGAATACCCTCTTGCCATTAAAAGACTTAAGATAGCGATTGCCCAGGCGGAAGCTAAAGGGTTTTTAGGTAATTCTATAATGAACAGCGGTTTTTCCTTTAATGTTCATATAAAGGAAGGCGCCGGGGCTTTTGTCTGCGGAGAAGAAACGGCTTTAATGGCGTCTATCGAGGGAAAGAGAGGAATGCCGAGGCTGAGACCTCCCTATCCTGCGGTAAAGGGCCTGTGGGGTGCTCCGACTAACATAAACAATGTGGAGACTCTTGCCAATGTACCGGCAATTATCAGGATGGGCGGAGATGTATATGCAGAAATAGGAACGGAAAAAAGCAAGGGCACAAAAGTTTTTGCACTTGCCGGGAAAATAAAACGCGGAGGAATGGTGGAAGTTCCCATGGGAACTACTTTGCGCGAGGTAATCTTTGATATCGGAGGCGGAATACAGGGGGATAAAAAGTTCAGGGCTGTACAGCTTGGCGGGCCTTCGGGAGGATGTATACCTGAGAGTCTTTTAAATACGCCTGTCGATTACGATTCTCTTACCTCTACGGGTGCAATAATGGGATCGGGCGGAATGGTTGTCATGGACGAATCCACCTGCATGGTAGATGTTGCACGCTTTTTTTTAAGTTTTACGCAGAACGAATCATGCGGAAAGTGTACCTTCTGCAGAATTGGCACAAAGAGAATGCTTGAGATTCTCGAAAGAATTACCATGGGGCACGGCGGGATGGAAGATATGCATAAACTGGAAGAACTTGCGGCAAAAATAAAGACGGCTTCGCTGTGTGCCCTGGGTCAGACGGCTCCAAACCCGGTATTGACTACATTGAAGTATTTCAGGGAAGAGTATGAGGATCATATACTGCGGAAAAAATGCCCTGCAAAGAAGTGCAAGGCTCTTATACGGTTCAGGGTGATACCGGAAAACTGTACGGGATGTACACTCTGTGTACGGGTCTGCCCGACAGGGGCTGCCCATGGTGAAAGGCGGCAGATTCATGAGATAGCTTCTGACCTCTGCATAAAGTGCGGGCTCTGTGAGGAGGTATGTCGTTTTGATGCGATAGAAATAACTACGGGCGATATAACAGCAGGAGTAATATCTTGAGTAAAAAACAGGTATCCATAAATTTTGACGGCAGAAAACTGACGGTTCCGGAGGGGAAAACAATACTGGATGTCGCAGAGGAACAGGGAGTTATAATCCCCACCCTGTGCCATGATCCCAGGCTGGAACCGTACGGTTCCTGCTGGGTATGCATCGTAGAGGTGGAAGGTGCAAGAGGTTTTGTTCCCTCCTGTGCTGCAAAGGTACGCGAGGGGATGGTTATATCTTCCTGCAGTGAGAATGTAAAAAGCGCCAGAAAAATGGCTCTGGAACTTCTACTCTCCGACCATTACGGTGACTGCAAAGCTCCGTGCACCCTTGCGTGTCCCTCCGGTATCGATATTCAGGGGTATGTGGGTTTAATTGCGGACAGAAAATATGCAGAGGCACTTAGGCTGATCAAAAAGGATAATCCTTTTCCCTCTGTCTGCGGAAGGGTCTGTCCCAGGCCGTGCGAAGATGCATGCAGAAGAAACCTTGTGGATGAACCGGTTGCGATCGACTGGTTAAAGCGGTATACAGCGGATCTGGATCTGTTCTCCGGCAGGAGTTACGATCCCCCTCTGGCGCCGAAAACTGGCAGACGTGCTGCCATTGTCGGAGGCGGGCCTGCGGGATTAAGCGCTGCTTATTACCTTGTTCAGGCAGGTATCGATGTTACGGTATTTGAGGGGATGGAAAAGGCAGGGGGCATGCTCCGTTATGGAATTCCCGATTACAGGATGCCCCAGGATGTTCTGGACCTTGAGATTAATACGATACTGCGCCTGGGAGTCGAGCTAAAGACAAATATGCGGCTGGGACGAGACATGGAGCTTTCGGATTTAAAAAAGGATTATGATGCGGTTATTCTCGCCATAGGCGCATGGAAGAGCAGGAATCTGCGTGTTCCCGGAGAAAACCACAGGGATGTTCTATCGGGAATAGAGTTTCTCCGGGACATTGCAATGGGCAGGGATGTAAAGATAGGGAAAAGAGTTGCTGTAATAGGAGGAGGAAATACGGCAATCGATGCAGCAAGGACTTCTCTGAGGCTTGGTGCGGAGGAGGTTTCCATATTTTACAGGCGGACCCGTAATGAAATGCCTGCTCATCATACGGAAATAGACGATGCGATAGCAGAGGGTGTCGATGTACGGTACCTCGTTGCTCCTGCCGCTGTAGAGGCGGACGGGGATTCGCTTAAATCCATTGAACTTATAAAAATGAAATTGGGGGAACAGGATGCTTCGGGTAGAAGGCGACCGGTGCCGGTAGAGGGCTCTAATTTTAAAGTGGCCGCAGATACCGTTATTTCCGCCATAGGACAGTATGCAGACAGCCTTCCCTTAGAAGGCATGGAAGAACTTTTGGATAAAAGGAGCTACCTTACAGGGGATGAATATACGGGTGCAACGGCGGTAGAGGGAATTTTTGCAGCAGGAGATCTTTTAACCGGACCCGGTATTGCAATACGTGCGATTGCAGGGGGCAAGTATGCTGCAAGATCCGTCCTGCAGTACTTCGAGGGCAAAACACCGGAGTATCAAACTGAATTCTTGAGTAAAAAAGACGACCTTCTGCCGGTT
The DNA here is from genome assembly GCA_013151965.1 of Spirochaetota bacterium. Classification (GTDB taxonomy): domain Bacteria; phylum Spirochaetota; class Spirochaetia; order SZUA-6; family SZUA-6; genus SZUA-6. The sequence continues at coordinate 104,120 of JAADHF010000065.1, read as the reverse complement.
GTCTCCGGTGATTTTAAAGATGAAAAAAGGATCCTGAGAGAAAAGATGAAGACCCTTTCTCCTGAAGAACGGAAGTACTCCTTTAAAGAGATAGAACTGGGGTTTACAGAAGAACAGGCTGTTAAGGAGGCGGAGAGGTGTCTTGAATGCGGCTGTCAGGATCTGTATGAGTGTAAGTTAAAAGAGTATGCCCTGGAGTACAATGCGGTTGCCGCACGGTTTTTAGGTGAGGTAAAGAAACATCCGGTAGATACAAGCCACCCCTTTATTGCAAGGGAGCCGTCTAAATGCATCCTGTGTGCAAGATGTATACGCATATGCCTGGAAGTACAGGGAATCGGTGCGCTCGGCTACATGTACAGAGGATTTTCGTCTCTTGTTGTTCCATCCTTCGATGTGCCTTTCGGAGAGGAGCAGACCTGTATAAGCTGCGGCCAGTGCGTTTCCGCGTGTCCGGTCGGGGCATTAACGGAAAAGGTACAGATGGGTGTTAAAGATGGTATAGCAATAGGAAAAACAATTCCGCTTAAGGAGCGGGCGGAGGAAGGATACTGTTCCCGGTGTTCCGTAGGGTGTTCCGTGGAGTACAGGTATCACGGGTCTCTCCTTACCAGGATAACGGATAGAAATAAGGCTGTAAACAGTGGGAAACTGTGTAAAAAGGGAAGGTTCGAACAATCGTTTTTAAATATTCCGGTGCCCGAAAAACCAATAGATGTAAACGGAAGCGGTATCGGGTTTTCTCCTGCCGGCTTAAAAGTGAAGGAGTACCTGTTAAAGAGTAAAAATCCTGTAATGGAGATATCATCGTACCTAGCAATAGAGGTTATAGATGCATTTGCGGATAAGGCGCAGGAGCGCGGAATAAGGGTGATTCCGCGTGATATTGCCGGTGTGGATTCCGGGTGGCTTGACCTTCTTAAGAAAACCGAATCCGAAGCGGGCTTTTTTACCGGGAACCACGCGCGTACTGTTATTCTTGCAGGTGATATCGAAGGAGCCAATAACGTAGTCTTTACAGAATGCTACAGGATGAAAAAAGAGGGTGTTTTTGACCTGTGGATAGCCGGATCGGACAGTGAGTCCGCCAAAAGGGCCGCTTCCAGGGTTTATCCCGGTATATCGGAATTTGGGGCGGCTTTAAAGGATGCGGAGGCCCTGGGGACTGTGGATATAATAGTTAATCCGGAGGATATATCTTCTGCTTACGGAAAAGCGGCGGAAAGTGATATAATAACCCGGCTGAGCAGTGCTTATGACAGAGGCAGGACAAGGGTTACACTTTTCTGGAATTCTAGAAATGCCTCTTACCTTCTAAGGAAAATATACGGGAATAATTCCGATGTTCCGGTTGAGGTTTCAGCTGAAGTTTCTGCCGGGGCTTCTGCCGGGGAACCGGGGAAAAAAGCCGGACCGGGAATACCGCCCGATCTCGAGCTAATTGTCGGGGATGACGGTTCTTGCATAGATAACCCGAACGGCAAAAAAACCCCTGACGGTGCGGCTACCGAAGACAGCGATGTAAAAAAAGTTGTGTGGGGGCGGAAATGGGATGGGAAGCATCTTTTAATACCTCTTAAGAATGCTTTCTGGATTAACGGCACCTTTGAACCTTCCGGCAGAAACAGCGGCAAAGGCGCAGGCGTAAAACATGTTTCCGCCGGCAGGCTCGATAAGAATGAGATCGATGCGGTTGTTCTTTTCTAGCGGCAAGCGGTAGTACCTGTTAATACCTGTATATTACGGAGTTTGTATTATGAACATTCTAAAGGCAGCAACGGTAGAACAGATGCGGGACTGCGACAGAAGGGCAGTGGAGGAGTATGCCGTACCTGAAATCATCCTGATGGAAAATGCAGGTAATGCAGTTTATTATGCAATTCTTAAGGAACTGCAGGAATCCGGGATAAGGGGCAGGAATTTTCTGATTTTTTCCGGAACAGGCAATAACGGCGGTGACGGTTTTGTAGCTGCACGGAAGTTATGTTCCATGGGCGGAAATGTAAAAGTATGTATAACAGGTGATGCAGGTAAAATCAGGGGGGCTGCCCGGAATAATTTAGATATTCTTATTCGTTATGATGCGGAAATAACAGCGCTGATAACTTCTGATGATACAGGCAAAGTCGATGAAGGCAGGGCTGATAAAAGTAAAACCGATAACCCTGTCAGGGCAGTTTCCGTGGAAATGATTAAAGACTTTATAGTACATGCTGATGTTATTATAGACGGGATATTCGGGACGGGGCTTTCGAGAAGAGTAGGTGGTATATATAAAACTATTATAGATCTTATAAACGACAGTAAAAAGTATGTTGTAAGCATAGATATACCCTCCGGAATTAATGGAGATACCGGTATGATCATGGGAGATGCCGTAAATGCGGATTGTACGGTTACCTTCGGGCTTCCGAAAACTGGAAATCTTTTATATCCCGGCTTCGGTTACGGGGGAAAACTTTATGTAAGTCATATTTCGTTTCCGCCTGCAATTTACAGGGATGAATCACTCAAAACGGAAGTTAATATCCCATCGGAAATTCCTCCGAGAAGAAAGGACGGACACAAGGGTGATTTCGGGAATGCATTAATTATCGCCGGAGCCAAAAATTACTATGGTGCGCCGTTTTTCAGTGCATACTCGTTTCTGAAAGCCGGCGGCGGTTATGCACGGCTTGCGGCGCCTGTTTCCGTTACTCCCTTTATTGCGGAGAAGGGGCCGGAGATTGTTTTCTCTCCCATGGAAGAGACGGAAAAAGGGAGTATAGCCCGGGGCAATCATGATATACTTTTGGAATTGTCGGAAAAAGCGGATATCGTTATTATCGGACCGGGATTATCACTTCACAGCGAAACGGTAAAGCTTGTGCGGAGTCTTACAGAGGAAATAAACAAGCCCGTTATTATCGATGGAGACGGCTTAACATCTGTTGCCGGAGATGCGGATATCCTTAAAAAGAGAAAAGCGGATACTATTCTTACCCCCCATACCGGAGAAATGGCGCGGCTTACAGGGATCCCTGTTTCCGGGATTACTGAAAACCGTTTGGAGGTGCTGCGTGAGTTCTGTATGAAATACGGAGTATACGCCGTTTTAAAGGGAGCGCATTCTTTAATCGGATATCCGGACGGCAGAATTTACATCAACTTAAGCGGGAATTCCGGGATGGCATCTGCAGGTTCGGGGGATGTTCTTACAGGAACGATCGCCGCCGCTTACGGACTGGGACTGTCTGCAGGCGAGGCTGTTAAAGCAGGTGTTTTTCTGCACGGAGCCGCCGGAGATACGGCAGCTTTAGAGACCGGCGAAGACGGACTGACCGCGGGTGATATAATCAATAGACTTCCCGAAGTACTAAAATGGTACCGTGAAAAGTATAAAACAATTTTTAATGATTTTTACGGCAGGATAAACATTCTCTAAAGAGTATTAAGGCCTTACCGGTTATCTATAATTTTACAGCTTTACGACTTTATCGCTTTTTAAACATCTTGTACATATTTTAATCGTCTTTTTAGAGCCCTTTATTATTGTCCGCACCTTTACAAGATTGGGTTTCCAGACTCTTCTCGTTTTATTATGTGCATGACTTACGTTATTTCCTGTGACAGTCGATTTTCCACAAATCTCGCATTTACGGGACATCGTTTTTCACCTCTATTATGATTTCTGCTTAATGTACAAAAAAATTGGTTTATAGACAATAGCAGAGAAAAAAATTCTTGTAAAGTACCTGTTGTTACTTTTATACGTTTTTCTGTATTTCCCTATATACGGATTCCGTTACAGATGTTTTTATGCCGTGTTTTTTACCGAGTCTTATTATCGTCCCCCCGAAAAGTTCCCCCTCGTTTGGTTTGCCGGGTATTTCCACGTCTCTCTGGTATGATGTTTTTGTATCAGGGGGAAACAGGTCTGCTTTTTTTAAGGTTTCGTTTACGATATTCTGCGGAAGAGAAATATTCCGTGCCTCTGCTATTTCGGTAATTTCTTCCGCTATCCGTTTTGTGAGGTTGTTAAGAGTACTGTCTTTGCGAATTTCTCCGAATGTTTTGCCGGAATATGCGGAAACAAGAGCGAAGGATGCTATAAATATGTATTTTTCCCATATAGCAGGGAACGGGTTTTCCTCCCATCTGTAATTTATGCCGGCATCATCGAATACTTCGAATATATTTTTGGGGTTAAAATCCGAATACTCAGGATCATTTCCGAAGATAATTAGCCCTGTGCCTCCTGTCTGGGCTATAACCCCCGGCTTTTCTATATGAGAGCCTATATAGACGCATCCGGGAAGCACTATCCGGTTAGCTGCATAGTTCTTGACACGTTCATAGATATCGACGCCGTTAAGAAGCGGCAGAATGATATTTTTGGCAGGTGCCTGCTTTTCCTGTAGATTGGTGTGCTCATCTTCTGCAAAGACATTGATTCTTTGCACAAGTTTTTGTGAGACTTCATCGAGATCATAACCTTTTACAGTAATAAGAGTTAAATCGGGCAGCGGGATATCATCGAAAGAATTCGTTGCAAGATGCGGCTTCCCGGTAATCGTATGTCCGTCCGCTGTTTCTAATATTAATCCGTGTTTTTTTACCGCATCAAGGTGCCTGCCGCGGGCTATTATTGATACATTGTACTTTTCTGTTTTTAAAAGCTTTACTGCAAAGAATCCGCCGATTCCTCCTGCGCCTGCGATGCATATGTTTTTAATTTTTCTTTCCATTTGATCTGTTTCCATTAATAGCTCCTTACCCGGCCGCGATATCTGCAGCCGGATTTTTTAATCAATACTAATCAATACTAATCAATACGGATTGTCAACAGCAGCTCTGTAGAGCTGTTTAATATTTTCCGGCGGGGCTTCCGGTGCTGCGGAACATGCCGTGGAGAGAATGTACCCGCCTCCCCCTCCGGCTTCTTCTATAAGCCGCACGGCTTTCTTGTATACCTGCTCTTTTGTTCCCTTAAGAAGAACATTCACCGGATCAAGATTGCCTTTTAAGAATATCTTATCGCCGAACCTGCGCTTTACATCTCCTATTTCGGTGTTTCCCAGAGGAGGAGGATCCATCGTATCGATCCCGTCGTACCCCGCTTCTGCCATAAGATCTATTCTGTCTCCGATAGCACCGCATGTGTGCACATAGACCGGAAGATCCGTTTCCTTGTGGATATGGTTTACAATATTCTTTTCGTATGGAAGAACAAAACGTTTGTAAAAGTCTCCCGATATAAATCCCCCTCCTGCAAAAGCAGAGGAAACAAGAACGGCATCCACACCGGTCGAAGCCTGCAGAAGTGCAAGCTGTGATGTCCCTTCGGAAAGGTTCTCCAGTATCCTCCCGCATTTTTCCGGATTGTCCAGCAGAGCGATCAGAGCATTTGAGTAGTTAAAAAGCTCCATAAGCTGTGTAAAGGGCGAAAAAACTTCGGATGATATATGATATTTACCGCCGGCTGTCTTTACTACATATTTAAGCGTATCGAGGATATAGTCCGGAAAGAAATCTTTGTCATGAGGACCGTGGACCCTGCTGAAACCGTAGCAGTACGGGTAATTTATACCTGTTATATCATGAGGCTCAATATAGAATAGTTGATCAGGATCCACTTCTCCGATTTGCGGCAGTTTTTTGCCGGAAAATGTGTGGACATTATCATTATCCGGGCAGACACTGTAAGAGCCGTCATCCCAGTATAATGTTGTCCTCATGCCTTTGCGCTCTTTTTTTATAATGTGGCTTTCCCAGTCTCTCTGCCTTCCGGGAAGGTTTACCAGTATGCCGTCGAAATTATACCGTTCTGCAAGCATCAACAGGGAATCTCCGAAGGTTTGCGGCGAGAACCATACCTTATAGGGTTCGAAGGGTGTGTTTATCATGTAATGTCCCAGGGAGAGCTGGCAGAAAAGAGGAACCCTGTCCGCTTCCTTATGCGACATAGCTGATTTTATCCGCTCCCTGCCGTTCATATTAACCCTCTTGCAGTTGCTCTTTTTGCCTTAAATATTCCGATACAGCAACTGTCTTTTATTATATATGGGAACAGATATTCTTTAAAGCCCTTATATGACAAACCGTTGGTGATCCTTTCGGTTTGTATGGTTTTCTTGACAATGAGAATTTAGATATCTATACTGGTCGGAGAGAAAAGCCGTTTGCAGTTATAGGGGGATATATGCTGAAAAAAGGAAAGGTTACCATAATCGGAGCGGGCTCCGTGGGAGCAACCCTTGCATATAACCTGTCTATTATGGGGAATGCCGGAGAAATCGTTTTAATAGATCATAATAAGGAAAAGGCGGAAGCCGAAATAACGGATATTCTGCATGGTACGTCCCTGGGAGGAAGCCGGAAAATATACAGCGCCGGTTACGAAGCATGTTCCGATTCGGAGGTTGTTGTCATAACCGCAGGGGCTAAACAGATGCCCGGGGAGACTCGTGTCGAACTTCTTTCGCGAAACACGGGAATTGTATCCGAAATAGTCCAATCCATACAGAACACGGATTTTACTGGAGTCCTGCTGATTATTACAAACCCTGTGGACGTTTTAACCTTTGCCGCATGGAAGCAGAGCGGCTATGATAAATCGAAAGTGATAGGATCGGGAACGGTTCTGGATTCTTCGCGTTTAAAGAACTATCTGTCCGGAACATGCGGGATAAGCCCTATAAGTATTCACGGGTATGTTTTAGGAGAGCACGGAGATACGTCATTTCCGGCATGGTCGTTAATAACGATAGGCGGAATTCGGCTTGCGGATTACTGCCCGTTATGCGGAAAAGGCTGTAATATTAAAGGTATAGTGGATAGCGCTTCCGATTACGTCCACAGAGCTGCGTATCAAATTATAAAGGCAAAGGGTTCCACATACTATGCCATCGCCCAATCTGTTTCGGTGATTATTAATGCTATTGTTAAAGATGAAAAGAGAATTCTTCCTGTTTCTACCGTGCAGGAAAATTTTATGGGCATTAAAAAAACCGCTTTCAGCCTGCCGGTAATTATAGGAAGCGGGGGAGCGGAGAGAGTTCTGAATATTAATCTGACTGAAGAGGAGAAAAAACTGCTCTTTAATTCTGCGAATTATATATCTTCGAATATCAAAGACGCCGGCTACTGATAAATATAGGTATAAAAGCGGATTTTGTTATGGAATCGGAACTAAACCGGCCTGCCGGATGAAATTAAAAATACTGCCTTAAATTATCATAGAAACACTGTTAATTTTCTTCTCTGTTTACATTTAAAAGTCTATTAATTTGTTTTAAAAGCAAATTAATTTCTTTAATTATGATTATTTGACTAATTATATATTGACATTAATAAATCAATGTGACATAATAATTGAAAAATAGGAGGCTTTTATGAAAAAAGTGTTTGTTTTATTTACTGTGATTTTGTTGTTGTTGGTATTTTCGGGATGTAGTTTTATGGACTCTCTGTTTTATAAAACAGATTCCGTAGAATCAAAGGATTTAACAGAATATACGGGAACTACGCCTGCTGACAAAAGTTCAGCCATGGATGTAATAGACGGAGCAGCGGGTGATGCACTGGCCTCCGGATTTCAGGGGATTCTGAGTAATGATCAATGGAATAATTTTTCTAAAACGATCAGTAGCGGCTATCCTGCTTTAAAGATTATTGCGAGGAGTATTCTGTCAAAAACAGAAGCGGCCGCAAAGACTATTACCTATAGCGGGGACAGGGATGGATCTGACGGAAACGTGGATTTTAAAGTATCGATAACAGATGAAAGTGTAAAGGGAAATCAAACCGGTACCCTTACGGTGGATAATTTCGATCTGGCAGTAAAAGCAGAAACAGACGATCCTGATACACCTACCAAAGGCAGTTGGGACTTTAATACTAACGGCAAAATAAAGATAGATAATTTTTCCAATTCTTCTGCTTATACTATTAATGACGGTTTAATTAATTTCAAGGCAAAAGGGAACGGTAATTTAAGTTTTACGGTTGCTGATTCGGTAAGTACCCTGGATAAACTTAAGTACTACCTTGCAATAGATTTAAAAGCCGGTTTTTCCGTGTCCGGCGGAGATGGGAAAAGCGGCAAGTTTATTATTGAGTTTAGTTATGTCAATAGTAATTCTTTAACAAAAGATGAACTGAAAGACCCTGCAAAACTTATGGAAAATATGACACTTTCTGTTGTCATTAAGGTTTATAATAATGACAATACGCTGGTTCATACATATAAATACGATGAGAATGATTTGAAAAATCGTATTCAGAATTCATAAGAGTTATTCTGATCAGCTTTTTAAATATCGCGAAACCGTATTCTGATAACAAGGTAAGAACCGGAGATTAGAAGCGCTCCTCCGGCAAGCTGCCATACGGTTAATGTTTCGCCGAATACTAAAAAAGATACGACACCTGCAAGGAAAGGGGTCAGAAGTCCGAGACTGGAGACCATGGAGATTCCCAGTACGGGAACAGACCTGTAGTATAACGATTGCCCCATGCCCACACCCAGAAAACCGGATGTAAGCATGATCGCCCACATTTCGGCTGAGGCACGGGGGATTACAAAGCCGCCTGCAGATACGATGTATGTTATGAGAAAGAGCGGAGTTACAATTGTAAAAACAGAAGCGATCGATAAGGATGCCGGAATATCCGGAAGCCATTTTTTAATTAATGTTCCCAGCAGCGACCATGAAGCCGCACTTATCAAACTGAATAGTATTCCAAGGCTGATTTCGAGTTTACCTATATTTTTCCCGCCGGCGATCGTAAGGATGACTCCTGTAACAGCGGTTATAAGGCCGATTATAAACGTTCTGTTCTGTAAAGTTTGTTTCTCATCCGGAAAAAAGAGAAAGGCAAAAAATACGGAAAAAAGAATTTGGGACTGAAGTATCAGCGTAAATATTCCCGGCAATAATTTAAAAATACCGTATGTGTATGTCTCCTGAAACAGATAGTTTATCCCCGCAATAAGGAGCAGTTTGGGAAGCATGGACGGGATCCTTTTTAATGCTTTCCAGGCCTTTTCCCGGCCCTGTGATAAGAAAAAAAAGGGCCATAAAAGAATAAGCGAAACAATATAGCGGGAGAAATTCTGGAAATTTATCGTATAAAAATTTTTTACATAGTGAATCATAGCCGGGGCCACAGACCAGAAGATTATTGCAAGGAGATTCATTAAAAGTGCTTTTGTTTTACGTGACATATTGTTGAGTTAGTCTAATAGTTAATTAAACAAGGCACAAGACAGGATGCAAGAGTTATAGTCAGGCGGGAAGGCATATATTGATAACGGCACCTCCTGCCGTTCCGTTGCCTGCGGTTATACTGCCGCCATGGGCTTTTATTATTTGTCTGCATATAGACAGACCCATCCCTGACCCATGCTTTCTTTTATGCGAAAAAAGCGGATCAAAGATATTATCCATAACTTCATCATCGATACCGGTTCCCGAATCGGTTAAAGTAATAACAATCTGATTGTTCTTATTCCCGGATACCTTTATCCGGAACAGACCTCCCTGCGGCATCGCATCCATACTGTTGTTGAACAGATGTATAAAGCACCTGATAAGCTTATCGTAATCTACCGTTATTTCGATTTCCTCGTCTGCTGTTACTTCTATATTTATGCGGTGAAGTCTGCAGTCGGGCCATACCTGCTCTCTGAATCCTTCTATTATCTCTGTGATTTTTATTCGCTTTCTGGATAGAGGGAGCTCTTCCCTGGTAAACTGGAGTATATCCTCTGTTTTGCCGGTGATCTGATTTAACTCGTTATCGATAAAGGAAGCATATTTCTTTACATGCATACTGTTGGAATGCGTTCTTATCAATTCTGTATAACCTGAAACCGGAATTAGCGCTGTTTTTAAATCGTTTAAATACGATCTTGCTATCAGTCGTAATGTATCGATTTTCTGGCCGGAAACAGGGATCCTGCCTTCGAGTTTTTTATTCTCAAGTGTAAGTTTTGCGGCCTGGTAGTACAGTCTTGTGTTTTCTATTGCTATACCGGATTGTTCGGCAAATATTTCCAGAAGGAGCTGGTCGTTTTTGTTGAATTTTGTCTGGTTTCCTTTGTTTATTACCTCTAATACACCGATAAGTCTGCTCTTTACTCTTAAAGGTACACAGAGAATCTGTTCTGTCCTGTAGCCTGAGATTTTATCCACCTTGTTGTAAAAACGTTTTTCTTTATGTACATTGTTGACAATAAGTGACTGATCGTGAGTATATACCCATCCTACGATACCCTCTTCCGGAGGAATTTCCAGTTCCTTTACAGCTTCTGCACGCGGACCTGTAGGGATTAAAATAACAAGCTTATCCTTTGCATGATCGTAAATAACAAATGAGCTGGACTCCGCTTTTACGATACTGCACGCATAAACCATAATTTTATTAAGAAGATCTATAAGATTATAAGTGCTGTTAATTCTGGAAAGTATCTGGTTAAGGACAGCCATTTTATTGCCGGATAATGGTTTTTTACTTTTTTGCTGTATAAGCAGGGCTTCTTCTATTCTTTTTTCTTCGGTAAGTTTTAACTCGGTTAGAATTTTCCCCAGGAGATAATCATTTCTTTTATTGTATTTCGACCTGGCTATTTCCATTAAGACGGGTATATCAAGTGTATCCGTAACGTTGTTTTTAAGTAATTTCTTTATTTGACAGTCAAGTGCGTATTCCAGACTGTTAGCATTTATATAACCTTTCCTGACTAATATATCGCCAAGATACCTTTGCATGATAATATTATAACATGCTTTACAATTTTGTCCAAACATTTTTACAATAAATTCGTAAAAAACAGAAGAAACATTGTGAAACCGGCATAAATCCACTACACTTAACAGTATGATGTTCCGGAAATATCTGAATTTGATTATTTTTTATCTGTGTTTTTTTATTGCCGCTGCTTTTACGGAAAGCAATGCGCAAGGCAATGCGGATAAGGATAAAAACACGGCGGAAATTATCTATACCGAAGGTGATAACTTTGAAGTTCTCGATTCATCGGGGAATTCAACAGGGATCGATCCGTATGATGCGATAGGCCGGAGGCTGAGGGAAGGGGATATAATACTTACCTACGAAAATACGTATGTGGAAATACAGCTTTTAAATTCCGAACATATCATAAAAATAGCGGAGAATACCGATTTCCGCCTTGAAAGGATTAATGTTAAAAAAGAGAGCAGTTTTAAGATGCTCTATGGAAGCATACGGGCAAAGGTTGCCATGTTGGGCTCGGAGGAGAAATTCCGGATCAGGGGTAACGATGCCACAGCAGGTGTGCGCGGAACGGATTTCGGGATGACTGTTGTAGTACCAAAGGAGGGAGAAAGTACGGTGCCTTATACAAGGGTGTATTGTTTCAAGGGCATAGTAGAGGTCGAGCCTGTGCTTAAGGTAGGTGAAAAGACAGGAGAGCCGGAAATAAAACCTGCTGTAATAAAGGCGGATGAGATGGTGACCATATCCGGAGAAAATTATAAAACCCCATATACAATACAAACCATACCGAAAGATATAATAGATTACTGGCGTGAACATAATTTTAAGGGGGCTCCTGTTCCCCTTAAGAATAAAAAGACTGTTTCGATATCAAATAAAAAAACAGCTCTCCCGGGAAGCGGAAAAAGAGGCGTTAATAAAGAAGAAAAACAGAAGATAAATAACCGGCGGAATATCGGTAAAGAGCTCTCCCGTGAGTTAGTTAAGCTTAGAAACAGCAGGGATAACTATTTGGGTGCAGGAGTAATATTCTTATCGGCAGGTGTTATATTCGAAACGGCAGCAGTTCTGGGCATAGTATTTCCTTCCTATATCGGGCAGGCTTTCCCCTCCATCGATGTAACTTTAGCGGCGAATGTATTTGCAGTAAGCGGCGGTGTGTTTATTGCTGTTTCCTTTTTTTCACTTATAAAGACAAAACAGATAGAGAAAAGGATTATCCGCCTCCAGAACCGCCGGTAAAGATTAATTCCGATTGTCAGTCTTTCTGCCATATTTTATTCAGTTCCTGAAAAATATTCTCTTCTTCCTCATCGGGAACCCCTTCCTGTAATGTAAGCTCGTATATTACCGAAAGAATTACATCCTGTGTATTTCTACTTGTGATTTTTTTTGCATGTTCATAGAAAGTATCTCTGTCCGGTATATTCTCTTCGAAATCTACAAGGCATTTCTCGTAATCGGTGAACTTAAGTTTGTTTAATATTTTATCTATATCATCGACTTCTTCTTTCTCGATAAGACCATTTGCCATTATGACGGCCCTGATACAACCTGCGAGAAAAACACGTTCTTCATGGTTTAGTTTGCTGATTCTTTCCATTATTTTACTCCTATTTAAGAATTGGTTTTTTATTGAGCCGTTCTATCCTGTATATCACCCAGTCACCTCTGTCTTTTTTAAGATACAGTTTATCCGTAACCGCAAAACCCTGATACGCTTTTTTCAGCTCAGCTTTTGTATTTCCTGTATTTTCATCTTCGGAAACAGGCACCCATTTATGATATTCTGCAAGAAAGACAGGTTCGGGCTCGGGACTGAGTGTTTTTATATTCAGGTCTAATACCCCATAAACGGAAAGAGGAGGTTTTAACGGAGGTCTTCCCTTTTTATTCCAGACAACCGCAGACATAATGTTGGATTTTCCTCCATACCCCATAGATACTCTGGAGATGACGTAGAGATTCGTTACCTGATTGACCTCTTCTTTTCCCGCTTTATCAATAACACAATCACTTATTTTTTGGGAATCCAATGTATTCATACTGTTATAGAATGCTTTTACAACCTCGATAGGAGTATATCCGTGTGTCAGCCTGGGAGCAAAAACATTTTTCATAATACTGCCCAGTACGGCTCCGGATATTATGATAATCAGAGAAATAGTCAGGATTTTTGTCCGGTTTCTCTGCCAGAAAACTCTCCTGTTAAAATATTTTGCAACCCTCTCTTTTCGGATTTGTGCCTCTTTTAGAATGGTATTCTTTTTATCCTCATCTATAGTCCGGTAAACAGAGCTTTTAAGCCATTGTTCCAGATTATCTTCCCAATGTGCAAGACCGGGTATTTTTATGGAACTTTCATGCCTGCCTGTTTCTTTATCCCTTTTAAGTGATTCCATTATAAATCCGGAAATCTCATCCCGGATCCCGGGCACTATAAACTGCGGAGGAAGAACATCCTGAGTACGTATCCTCTCGTGAATTTCCTCTTCGCTATCCGCATTAAAAGGATATTCACCTGTTGACAGTTTGTATGCAATAATACCGATAGTAAATACAGAGGCATCTTCCCCGTTCAAAACCGGGTTATTGAATTTATCGAATACATCTATTCTGTAATGTGCAGGTTTCGCAGCATTTACATTTTCCATTAATTTCGGGGGCAGAAAAAGAATACTTCCGTTTTCCGAGAAGATTATTGAATCGGCCTGTATCTTAAAAGGTTTAACACCGTGTTTATACAGGGCCGTAAGGGCATTAACGAGCAGTTTTAAATCAGAGAGAGAGCTTTTCGGTGCACTGTTATTAAGAAGCTCCATAAGTGTACTGCCCGGAAAACCCGGTCCGTACAGAAATATTTCTCCTTCGTGTACCGTAAAACCATCGATCTTCCACTCTTTAATCTTATTTCCGGTTACAATCCATCCCTGTTCATTTTTAAGAGCGGATATCCGTGTCAGAGCAAAATTTTTGCCTCTTACTCCGGTAGGAACCCCCAGAATTTCCTTTCCGTTATCCAGGAGAATCTTTGGCTGGTATTCCGTTTTCATTTAATTTCTTTCTCATTGAATACTATTGCACTGAATATTTCTATTTCGGTATCTTTCTGTTTCCAGCAGTTTCCATCCAGTCCCGCTTTATAGCACGTATTTGTAAGGAACATTTCCAGATCCCAGTTCTGCTCCTCCGCTACCTGCGGGAGCAGCAGGCCGGATGAAAATCCGCGTTTTATCATTATTCCGTGTTTGCCTACTTTGATTTCATTAATATCGGTGACCCGTTTCAGCGGTGAAAGAGCGGAAATTTCAATTTCTATGCTGTCAAACTCTTCCGGCCCTAAAGGGGGAAATCTGGGGTCATGGAATGCACTGGAAACCGCAACATCTTTTACCGTTTCATAGAGCGGTTTAATTGGTACTACATAACCTATACATCCCCGAAGCCTGCCCTGTATATGTAATGTAACAAAGGCACCGCATTTAGTCATAAGTTTATCCGTCGGCGCAGGATAGTTCCCTTTTTTTCCCGTCAGATGTTCTTTAATTGTTTCTCTGGCTATGACAAGAAGAATCTTTTTTTCCGTATCCGATAGATTAAATTCCATCCGCCTATACCTCTTATGCTTCCGAAGCCTGCTTTTCCCGGTACAAAGCTGCAGCCGTGTAATATACAACCTTCTTACTGTCCCCGTTCTCTGCACCGGAGTTACAGCTGTCGAGAATATTAACGTCAAACTTCAGTCTATGGTCAATATCACATAATGCGAGTATAGATGCAATACCGGCAGTATTACAGGCGCTTAAATCTTTGTTATTTAACGAATCCACCATCCCGTGCCAATCCTTGAGCTTAAGCAAACTGAGAAATCTCGATGCTTCCGCAGCGGGTCTGGTTCCTGATATAAAAGAAGCTGTATTTGAAGTGACCACAAAGAGAATGTACTTATAATCCGTACCGAACGTCAAATTGAGAGCGTCGGAAAGACGCATAATATTTCTCTCTGTCTGTTTTCCTATTAATATGGGAACAATATCTGCCTGCGGGAAAATATATTGAATAAAGGGTATCTGTATTTCTATACAATGCTCCTCGAAATGAGGTATATTGTCGAACTTAAAATTATTTTTTGTATGTACAAGTTCATCCAGGTATCTATTATTAACCCTGACAGATCCTAAGGGTGTCTGGAAGCATCGAGCAGTCGGCAGGGCGAAGCCGTCTGCCGGATCTCTGTGCATGGGGCCGATAATAACTACGGTTTTTATTTCTCTTAACGAAGCGGCCGTGAAAGCTTCTGCGGTAAGTCTGCCTGAGTATTGTAAAGCCGCATGCGGACTTAAGATTGCAAAAGCTTTACCCGGCGGCCTTTCTACGGAATGCACTATGTCTTTGATACGGGTTTTAAGAACGTCTTCCCTGTTCGGGTAAAATATTCCATCGACTATCGGAGGGCGTATCTGTTTTTTTTCACAACTATATGCACTCATACGGTATAGTATGTATATACTGAAGAATAAAGCAAAAAAAGTTTAAGGATTTTATTATCTTAATCTTAACTATACTTTGATTTCGCCAAAATATGCCGGGATTTACAATATTTCCGGAAGTTTCTCCTTAAGGCGTTTTATCCGTTCCGGTTGAAATTTAACAAATAGATTTTTCTCATGAGTTGGTATTACAAGCCCGGTTTTCCCGTTCTTTACTCTGCGCAGGTATTTAACCTGAGTGTAGTAGATATCGCCCTGTCCCGAAGATTTGCTTTTACTGTAGTAGATTGCAAGATTGGCTGCATCGAGCATTGCTTCCAGAGGTATGCTCTTTCCGGATTTGCTGCGAATAAATACGTATCCGCCAGGGTGATTCCGGACATGAAACCAGTAGTCGTTGCCGCGTGCGTAACGGCGCAGAAGTTCATCATTTTCTTTCGCGCTTCTGCCCACTGTAATGATAAAACCGTGCGAATAAAAGGTAAGCCCGGTAGAACTTAAATTCTTATGAGTTGTTGTTTTTGTCTTGAATTCGCTTTTAAGTTCGTATAATTCTTTTATTTCTGTATTCTGATCCAGAATTATATTTTTTTTCTCCTCAAGCAATTTAAAATTATTGCGATGGATATCTATTTCCCCTGATATTTTTCCTAACCCTGATTTTGCTTTTCTATACTTTTTGTAGAAATATTCGGCATTTCCCGCAGGTGAAAGCCTCTTATCCAGTTCTATATCTATTGTCCGGTTATCATTAAAAAAATCTTCGGTTTTAAGCCAGGTATCGCCCTTTGTAAGCTTATGCATCGAGGCCTTTATAATGTCGCCCAGCTCCCTGTACCGTGAGTAATTTTTGTATTTTTCTCTCTTTTTTTCTAATTTTTCAATTGTAGATAGTAATCTGTTTTCACGAATATTTATTGCCTGAATCAGAGAAGCTGTAATCTGTTTCCTTTCTCCGTCTTCTTCGATCGATGAGTAGTATTTTCCTATCCTTTCATTAAAGCTGCCTTCTCCGGGCATATCCCTGATGGTGTAAGTTTTATTTGTAAGAGATTTACAGGAGCCCTCCTGTTTTAAGTCTGCTGCCGGTTTGTAATAGCCTCCGGAGATTTCTCCCCTTTTAGGCCTTCTGAAAAAAGCATCTAAAATTTTCCCCGAACTGTCCGTTACTATTATATTGGCAGCTCCGCCCCAGAGCCGGATCCACAGAACTGCTTCTTCCGTATAGCGTTTTATATTGATTCTTACAATTCTGTCGGAACCGGGCTGTTCTGCATCTGTAATCCTGCCGTTACGAATGTGCGCTTTTAAGAAGGATACAAAACGCTGAGGTTTGGAGGGGCTCTTCGGTTTTTGTTTTATTGTATGCAGTCTTGTAAACCCGGTTAATAGTGAGATGTAAAGCCTTAGATTGCCTCCCCTGTTGTAGAGTTCCAGTATTAAAGAATGATGGTCGGGCTGATAGATGTTCCTTACCAGACTTCCCTTTAAGGGAAGTTCCGAGAGTATTAAATCTATTTCCTTCCAGTTTAAAGACATGTTAAAATCCCGGTCACTTATTTACCTATTGCAGCTAAGAATATATTTTTATCATTTATAGAGTAAAATACGAGATAAATCTTTTCGGGAAGCTCATTTGACTTAATAAAGTCAGATACGGTGTCATAGACAATCTTTGCAGCTTTTTCGCGGGGGTAGCCATAGATTCCGGTGGATATTGCAGGAAAAGCTATTGAGTGCAGATTGAGTTTTTCAGCTTCTTCCAGACTCCTCCTGTAACAGTCTGCAAGCTTATCGGCCTCTCCGGAAGAACCTCCGTGCCATACCGGACCCACCGTATGAATTACATACTCAGCGGGCATGGAACCGGCTGTAGTCGGAACGGCATCGCCTGCAGGCAGACCCTCCGGGTATATGGTTTTTCTTATTTCCCTGCATTCCTGCAGTATTGCCGGCCCTCCCGCCCTGTGGATTGCACCATCTACACCGCCTCCCCCCATAAGTGATGAGTTTGCTGCATTGACCACTGCATCGACCTTCATGGATGTTATATCACCTGTTGTAACTATAAGTCTTCCGTTTAATAACTCTTTATTGCTCAATTTACATATCCCCCTTGTCGCCTATAAATTCATTATCAGAATTCCTGTAAGAAAAGCCGTAATGATAAAAACCAGATTAACTACCGGTAAAAACCATGGCATTGATCTTCTCTTTTTAAGTATTATCCTCATTACCTGAACAGCCGGTATTGATAAAAGCGGAAGTATCCCGGTAAATATATGCGGAAAAAAAGGAAGCGGTTTAACGGGAAGCAGTATAAACCCGCTGAGTATAACGGCTCCGAGCGAAATTTGCGCTGTAAGCCGCGAAACCCAATCCAGAAGCCTCGGCTTTAACTTCTTATATGATATATATATACCGCCTGTAAGAAAAACAATATGTGATATGAGAAGAATTACTGCACTGATAAAATGGATAATCTTAAGCAAGTTTTCCCTTATTTTAAATATAAATGTTTTGGGCTGCTCTGTCTATTGCAGTAAAGGACCATTAAATATTAACTTTTTTCAACTTCTTATTTCTCTTGTTTGTCTAATTTTTTATTGTTATATTTAATCAGGTTTTTTTAAAGCAGAGCTTTTATTAAGATAAAGGAGGAAAAAAGCATGAACCAATTTTCTATCCAAAAGGGAATGTTAAGAAAATTTAAAACACACTCTATTGCTGCCGGCATTCTGCTTATTGTTATAGGATTAACCGGCATCCTGCTGCCGCCTCTGCTGTCATTAACCATTTCCGTATTTGCAGGTTTGCTTTTAATATTCGGAGGATTAGCATCCGGATATCAGGTCATTAAAAGTTATCATAAAAATTGGCTGGCCTGGCTGAAACCTTTTATTCTTCTGGTAATCGGAATTTTACTTCTCCTTTACCCTGTTTCCGGTGCTGCCGTAATAGGATTACTTTTAGCCGTTTACTTTCTTATGGATGCTTTTGCCGGTTTTTCCTTTGCATTCGAGATGCATCCGATGAAGAGCTGGGGCTGGATGCTGTTTAACGGAATCCTGTCTTTAATAATAGCTGTTCTCTTTCTAATCGGCTGGCCTCTGAACAGCCTCTGGCTTGTAGGTTTATTTGTAGGCATCAGCCTGTTTATAGACGGCTTTGTTCTGCTGTACATGGGAATTGCCGCTCCGAAAGAATAGCAGACAGGACTATATCCGGCTGCGAGCCGAAACTGTAAAATCTACCTTTCGCCTGTTTTTTTTATGATATGATAACCAAACTGTGTTTTTACGATTCCGCTTATAGAACCATGCTTAAGTTTTTTTACAGCCTCCTCGAAGGGCTTTGCCATTTTGCCGGGTCCGAACCAGCCGAGGTCACCCCCTTTTGATTTACTCGGGCATGTGGAAAAATCCCGGGCAATTGCCTGGAATTTCTTGCCCTTTTTAACTTCCTTTAAAAGCCGTTCTGCAAGGGCTTTCTCTTTAACAAGTATATGGCTCGCTCTCCATTCCATTTCTATTATCCCTCCTGATATTATTCTGCGGTTTATAGTACCTGTATACAATACCAGCCGGGAATCGTCCAGCAGCCCATGCACCTTAACATATTGTATTAAAAAAATTATTATATTATTTGACAATCAATACTATTCATAGTATAATATTATACGAAAGGTAATATTATGGATATACAGCTTAAAAAGGGAATACTCGATGTACTGGTTCTTTCGATCCTAAAAAGAGATGACCTCTATGGCTATAAACTGTCGGAACAGATTAACGGTATTGTCAGCATTGCAGAAACCGCTCTGTATCCGGTACTGCGCAGGTTAAAAGAACAGGGACTGCTTACAACCTATTCGGTAGAGCATAATGGACGTCTGCGAAAATACTACAGTATTACAGAATCCGGGAAAGTCCATCTTGATGAACGCATCGAAGACCTGGCTGAACTGCGTAAAATAATAGAAACTATTATTGAAGGAGCTGAAAAGAAATGACAGAAAAACTTAATGATTACCTTAATAAAATCAGGAAGGCTCTGCATAGCTGGGCACCCGAAAATATAGATGATGCGGTAAGTTACTATAAAGAATTTATCGAAGATGCTCTGGAACAGGGCCTGCCCGAAGATCAGATTCTTAATAGATTGGGAACTCCGGAACAGATAATTAAAACAATCAAAGCAGAAAACAACATCCGGAAAACAGAAGGCAGGCCCGGTCCTATTGGGTTGCTGAAAAGCATACTCGGTATTCCGGCTTTAAAGATATCGATTGTGCTGGGAGGAATTATCCCAATTGTAACTGCATATCTTCTCTACATACTCGCAGTGGTTTCGTATATTTCAATTGCAGGCGGAGTTTTAGTCTCCGTATATGCAGTCGGGCAGATAAATCATAAGTATGTATGGTCCGTAATCGGCATGATAGGGCTTGCTCTTATTACCGCTTCGGTATTTGCCGCTTCCGGTTTTTTAATCTGGAGGATTGCAAACATCATTACCAGATACACGATGAAACTATTAAGAAGATTCCTGAATAAAGATAGAAATACGGAAACAACGCAGCCTTTATACCGGACACATGCAGCCGGGGAAGTAAGGAAGGTTAAAAAAGTGTTGTCGGTCTTTTTAATTATATTCGCTGCAGGGGTTGTTATGCTTATTCCGTCAGGTTTGCCTGCAAGGTATTTCTCTATCTGGAACAGTCAGATGCCGGCGAACTATACAGAAAAGGAGATGCACTTTCCCTCAGCTAAGGTTAAAACAATTTCCATTACAACCCTTAACTCAAAAATTATTCTTAAAAAAACAGCTTCCGCCCGGCTTGCAATACTGTATCAGCAGCCTGATTGGATGAAAGGCGACATAAAACAGGAAGGATCGGATTTAAGCTTTAAAGAAAAACCAAACGGAAGGCTGCCCTATATGCAGTTTATATCACGTCACGAAGGAATGACCTCTGTTTTGCTTCTGCTTCCGCAAAAAAACAATGTAGATACTCTTAACTTGCGGACAAATGGCGGAACAGTGGAGCTTTCAGAGCAAATTTCGGCTGATTATAATATTTCGGCAGCAGCTTCGCCCGGAAAGATAATTCTGGATAATAAGGAGCTTAAATCCGGTACCCTGCAGCATCGAACCGGAGGAAAAGGCACTATCTACATCAAGAGTAATAACGGTGCGGTAATAATCAATTTAAAAGTAAAACATGCGGAATAGGAGAATAATATTATGAAAAGAGTAATTGTGATAACAGGTGCAACATCGGGCATAGGTTTTGCAGCGGCAAAGGAATTTATAAAGAGGGGTGCTGCCGTAATCGGAACCGGAAGGTCGCGGGAATCGTGCGGAAAAGCGGCTGAAAAAAACAGGGATATTACATATATTGCTGCCGATCTTTCATCGCAGAAACAGGTGCGTGATGCTGCTGCAAAGATTTCTTTGCTTGCGGACAGCAGGTACAGAGGGAAAATCGATGTTCTTGTAAACAATGCAGGAACTTTCTCCGGATGGTATCAGGCAACAGAGGACGGTTATGAACTTCAGTTTGCCGTAAACCACCTTGCCCCGTTTTTACTCACAAACCTGCTTCTGCCCGAACTCAGGGCATCGGGAAAAGGAAAGATTATCACGATAAGTTCCGGTTCTCACTACCATACAAAGATAAACTGGAAAGACCCCATGAACAGAAAACGGTACAACTGTCTAAAGGCATACAAACAGTCAAAACTGGCAAATGTGCTATTCAGCTATGAATTAAACAGAAGATTTTCTGAACAGTTTAATATACGCGCATATGCGGTAGATCCCGGGCTGGTTAATACCGGCATAGGAGAAAAGAGAACAGGCGGACTGGTTAAGTGGTTCTGGGGAATAAGGAGAAAGCACGGAATAAGTCCCGAAAAGGCGGCGGAGACAATAATATACCTTGCCCAAAGGGATTTGGAAGATAATACCTTTGAACATCTTATAGATGCTCCTGTTGAAAAAAATTGGATTTACTGGAAAGAGTGCAGGCCGAAAGAGCCCGGCAGATATTCTAAAGATGGAGCAGCGGCTTTAAGATTATGGGAATTATCGGAAAGGTTGTGCGGAATGGCCGAACAGAGAGAGACTGCCGCATTTAAAGATCCGGAAACAGAAAACCCGGACTTAAGCGGTACGCGGAGTGTAATAAAAATTGATAGTGAGGCGGCAGTATGAAAAGTTTTGTATTAATAACAGGGGCGGCCGGCGGCCTTGGAAAAGCCTTTGCGTTGGAGTGTGCAGAAAGAGGCTGGGATCTGTTCTTAACGGACAGAGACAACAGCACTCTCGAAAAATTAGCGGAAGGTATTAACAGGCTTTACAATATTCACATTGTATACAAGACCTGCGACCTTACGGATGATTTTTCGCGCAGAAAGTTATGGGAATACATGGAAGAGAACAGGCTGAAATTCCACTTTCTTATAAATGTTGCCGGTCTGGATTATGAAGGCATGTTTAACGAACGAAGTACTGCGGAACTGGATACGATAATCAGACTCAATATAAATGCAGCGGTAGTAATGACAAATAGAATTATCAGATACAGGGATTATGCACGGACATTTCGGATAATTAATGTTTCAAGCCTGGCAGCTTACTATCCTATGCCTGTAAAGGCAACGTATGCCGCATCGAAACGGTTTATACTTGATTTTTCATTCGCAATAAGGGAAGAGCTTAAAAATGATGATGTTACCGTTACAGCTTTATGTCCCGGCGGGATGCCCTCTAACGAGGAGGTTATGAGGAGTATAGAACGCCAGGGCTTTTTCGGCAGACTTACCACGAGGAATGTCGGATACGTCGCTTCGAATACAATAGACAGTGCTCTAAAGGGAAAAAAACTATATATTCCGGGTTCGTTTAATGTACTGTTAAAGGTACTTGGCAAACTGGTGCCGGCAGGGATAATAGCCATGTTTATAGCTATGAGGTGGAATCATGCCCGGACATAGAACAGCTCCCCGGATATCTCTCCACTATGGATGCCGTATCAGGAAAAACGTCCGGCCATTTATTAAATTATGCAGCTGTTTTTCTTTTTTCCCGGGATATACAGCAAATCATCCTACCTTGCAAAATGAATACTTTTTAGTTTTATCTGTGTTTTCTCCCATTTTTCAATGCTTTTATCGGCACTGACAGGAATTACCTTTTTGCCGGAGGTGCCCGGTTTTAGCCCGCCCATCTGAGGTGGTTCAAGTGTATCCGAACCGTAGATATTAGCATCATCGACTTTTTTCAGCACATTATCTTTTCCGTCTAATAACGAATATTCGATCATGAAATTCTCTACAGCCAATTCGCTTTCATTTCTTATCTCAATAGTTAATGATTTAAACCCCTGTGGTAAGTCTGCTATAGCTACTGCTTTTATTCTTACTTTATTATAATTATCTTTAACCTTTGTTAAACGGGATAATTCACCTTTAATATATTCCGACTCAGGAGATAATTTTGCCAGTTCTTTCAGCCTGGCAACAGATTTCTCCAGATCAATATATTTACCGGAGAAATTGACTTTATTAACTACAGAGCGAGCGTCGAATTCAGCTCTCTGCGCCTTTTGAGCTAATTCCCTTGCTTGTTCCTTTTCCTTTTTAGCCATAGCCTCTGCTTTCCAGCCGGGTTTTACATACCATTTATTCTTAACCTTTATTACACTCATCTTTTTTTTAACTTTTTTAAAAGGTATCTTATTAATGCCCTCTTTTTTAAACATCTGCCGCATAATTTTTAGAATATCAGCAGGTCTTGTAAGGCTTGGGCTGTTCTTCTTGTTCTTTCCCGACATCTGTAAAATTTTATATAACTGTGCATAAGTAATATCCGAATCAGGAAATTCTATGTCCATGGTTTCCACTATTATATTATTTGGTTCTGCAGCCTTCTCGTTAACAATTCTAAACTTAAAGAAATTCTTATTAGCCATCTGCATTGCTTTTAAAAAGGGAACCGGGTTCTCTTTTGCAAATTGCTGAAAAGTTTTATACTTCATTTCTTCAGGAGCAACAGAATTATAAGCTGTTTTTAACTTATAACCCTCCATGGCGTTCAAATAGGTCTTCAAGGCAGAGGCCCCTGCAGATTGTGAAAATCCTGCAGAAATGGTTAAAAAAATGGAGATGAGAATAAGCGAAAATACTTTAAGTCCTTTCATATATATCTCCTTGTGCGATAGTTTATGAAAAATAATATTACTTTAGAACCGTAAAATTTATATCACAGGATGATTCAACTGTCAAGAAAATTGGAGATATTTCTGATATAAATAATAAGATATAATATTAAACAGGTTCATTAAATGCTGCAGCTTAAATTTGTGCTATTATCATTCCGGCTGATTCTGACAGTTTTGCTTTTTATCGAATCTTTCAGATAGAATGGCTTCGGAGAAGTCTTTTTTCTATACCGGAAATAATAAATCAGTCACTGCTCAGCAGGCGGCGGATTTCCGCCACCATGTAAAAAGACCCCGTAACGAGGATGGGGGGGAGCATCTCTTCCCGGATTTCCATGGAGCCGGTAAGCAGTAAGGCCCTGGAAAGCGCTTCTGCCGGATCTGTTATAAGCTCCGCCTCCGGAAAGTGTTTTGTAAAAGCCGAGTGTACCTTTTCCGGATCACTTTCTTTAAAAGCACCCGGTGTGGAAACGATTATATTACGGAAATACGGGTAGAGCAGTTTAGCCATTTCTCTGTGGTTTTTATCTTTTACGGAACCGAATATCAGTACTCCTTTTTCGGGGAAGATTTTTACAAAGGTTTCCAGAAGTCTTTTTATCGACAGCGGCGTGTGAGCTCCGTCGAGAATTATGGGATTTCTGCTGCCGGTAACTTCGAATCTCCCGGGCAGAAAGGTATTCTTAAATCCTTTCGTAAAGGATTCGTTATTAATCCGGGAAAAAAGTTTTTTTAGGGATAGGTACGCAAGCGCGGCGTTTTCCGCCTGGAATTTACCGGGCATCGAAAGCCGGAACTCCGTTTCGGTACTTTCACCTTTTAAGCGGATGGAAAATACTGTTCCGTGAAGACTCGTTTCGGTATTAAGTTGTACGAGTTCTTCATCCAGGAACCGTATCGGGGCTCCTTTATCAGCGCTGAAATTCTTAAAAACATCTTTTACGGAATCGGGTTGAAATCCGCAGAATACAGGTACTTCTTTTTTAATGATTCCTGCTTTTTCAGCGGCAATTTCTTCTATGGTACTGCCGAGGATTTCCGTGTGCTCTATATCCACGGGGGTTAAAATACATGCAGCGGGGCGGATAACATTAGTGGCATCGAGTCTTCCGCCGATTCCTGTTTCTATGACGGCATATTCGCAGCTGCTTTCTTTAAAGTACAGAAAAGCCGCAAGTACAAGGAGCTCGAAGGTTGTGGGGTTTTTTACTGATATTTTCCCTGTTTTTAAAGCTATACGGTTAACAATATCCGTAAAGAGCTTTTCGTCTATTTCTCTTCCGGGTATCGATATTCTCTCTGCCGGTGATGAAACGTGAGGGGACATGAAGAGGCCCGTCTTTTTCCCGGAGGCGGATAGAATATTTGCAATGATAGCGGCAGTGGAGCCCTTGCCCTTTGTGCCGGCGACATGAATACTTTTAAAACTGTTCTGGGGATTATTAAATACTGCAAGAAGATTGTTCATCCTGTCCAGTCTGTATAACCGCTTTTTTTCCGGGGTTATTCCTCTTTCGAGATTTGTAAAGGAGTCTATGTAGCGAAATGCACCTTCTACTGTAGTTATTATATTTTTTCCGGTTTCTGCCTGGTCCATTTTTTTTCCCGTGATGTTATGTTTTATTCCTGCCGGTTCTTTCCCTTAAAGCGAGTGCATGAGCCTGGAATCCTTCATAATCGGCAAGGGTTATAACATCGGGAGACAGATTTTTAAGCCCCTCACCGGTGATGTATACAACCGATGAAAACTTTATAAAATCATAAACGGAAAGAGGGGAATAGGTTCTTGCATTTTTTCCGGTGGGAAGAATGGCATTTGCTCCTGCTGCATAGTTTGCAAGTGAGAACGGTGAATTCTGGCCGAGGAGGATTTCGCCGGCATTTTCTATATGTTCAAGCATTGCAAACGGGTCTTCTGTTGCTATCTGCAAGTGTTCAGGTGCAAACAGATTAACGAACCGTATCGAAGCATCAAGGTTTTTTGTCAGTACTATTCCTCCGTAGCCTGATAATACTTTCTTTACAAATTCTGCACGGGGTTCGGAAAGCCTTCCGATAAGTGATATGATTATCCTTTCTGCGGATTCTGCCAAATCCCTGCTGTGTGTTACCAGTACGGCAGAGGAATCGGAACCGTGCTCGGCTTCTATTAAAAGGTCAAGTGCAAGCCTTTCGGGGTCTGCCTTTTCGTCGGCAAGAATAACCGATTCGGAAGGACCCGCGGGAAGCCCGACATCCACGATTCCATATAGGAGTCTTTTGGCTGCCGCTATATAAATACTTCCGGGTCCCAGTATCTTGGAAACTTTCGCAATACTCTCCGTGCCGTAGGCAAGTGCTGCAATTGCCTGAGCTCCTCCTGCCCTGTAAACCTTTGTTATGCCGCACTTCTGTGCGGCATAGAGGGTTGCCGGATCAACAGCGCCGTCTCTGCCGGGCGGGGTTGCCGCTGCTATTTCCTTAACACCTGCTACCCCGGCCGGTACGGCTTCCATTATCATCATCGAGGGAAAACTTCCCCGGCCTCTGGGTACATACAGCCCCGCAGAGGGGATGGCGGTATACCTTTCTCCTGCAGAGACCCCGGGTTCGATCTGAATAAGCTTATCGTAAAAACTGCCCCCGGCACGGCTGCCCGAAAGGCTGTTCCGGCCGATAGACCGGCGGGGTTCCGCCATGGAGCCGGGAAGCTGCGCTCTGTGAAATTTATCCACGTTACGGATTGCATGTTCGATTGCCTGTTTTACATCCGCACCGATGCTGTTCTCCGCTTTTTCGAATTCCTCTCCGGTTACGGCAAGAGGCTTCCCTGATAAATCGACACCGTCGAATTTTTCCGCATACTCGATTACAGCTCTGTCACCGTTAACCCTTACATTCTCGAGTATTCCGGATACAGAATCCGATACCGCATCTATGTTGAGTTCCGATCTGTTTAAGATTCTGCTGCGTGTCTTTTCATCGAGCTTTTCCCATTCGAAAAAGTTTATCTTCATATAATTCATCCTTCTTTCCGTGCATGATACTATATGCTGAACTGCCTGTATTTGTTAAGCATTATTTGTTAAAACTCTATTTCGATATCCAATGATAATCCGGCTGTAATATCATCCGTTTCGGTGTTGTAATAGTGTGTCCAGCCCAGGGTTGCTTTTGCGTGCAGGGTGATTGTATCGGTCAGGCTAAAATCAGAGAGCAGTTCCGGCGACAGCTTAAAGGCCGGATCGTATAAATATGCAGTAGAGCCGTCGGAAAGTGTAGAAGTCTGATAGGTTTTATACTCCGCTTTTGACCGTACTGTAGCGGTTATTCCGCGTCTAAGGAGCAGGGTTGCTTCCGGAATCCATGTTAATACGAAGTTATTCTGATCTGCCGGGAAATTGACCCTATAGTTTATTTTGCTTTTCAGGGTCAGCGGGATTCCTGTATACCATGAGAGGTTAAGAAAAGGAGAGATACCGGGAACCTCACCGTTCGTCTGTTCCGCCGGGATTTCCGCAGAAATACCCGGCTTAATGAGTATCTGCCCGAAAAGTGCATACACCGCACCTGCCTGTAAATTAAAATTAAGGGTTCTGTTTAATTCGTTTTGTAATAATGATAATCCGGGATTAATGTACACTGAGAATTGATAATTTCCGTACGAAATAAAAACATCCGTATTTATCTGCCATACGGGTGATGTATAATCTGAACCGATTGTTAAATCATAGTATCCGGAAATGCCCAAACGGGCTAGAAAAGAATTTTTCCTGAAACTAAGATAATTATTGCATGTTGCAATACCTTCGAAATTCTGCATAAGAGGTGTATAGCCGGTTCTTAATGCCGAATCTATAAAATAACTAAGTGATTCGGAAAAATAATAGCTGTCCGCCCAGCTCATTTCCAGCCAGATATTTGAGCCGGATAGATCATATCGAGGAATTGCTGAAATAACCTGTGTTCCCGCATCAAAAGAAAATTCCGAAAATAAGGGAAAAGATATTAATAACAGTATGATAATGGAAAGATAAAATGATTTTCGGTATCTTCTGCAGCTGTTAAATATCATCTGTGCCTGCCTCTGTTTGATATTTCCTGATCGAGCTGTATTATTCCTCCTCCGTTTGTCAGAGTGTTTTTTATTATTGTCAGGATGTCCTCTGTTTTAATTCTTTTTGCGCGGGCATTTAAATATATGGATGAAATCCCCGAAAAGGTCGAAGCTTTTAATCTGCTGAAAAGTAATGCCTTTCCGACTCCATAGAGGTCGTCCTGTGCCAGCAGATTTATCGAATTAAATTCTACCAGTACATCGCATGCCGCCAGAATATCATCCGCCGTACGCTTGGTTTCCGCCATAAGATTAAAAAGTCCTGTAATGGTTTTATCCTTTATTCCTCCGAGCAGAAGTATGCTTATGTGTTTCAGCCTGTTGGCATATTGATCTTCGTTTTCCGGCTTAATATTTTGCCTGTAAACGATTGCCTTTGCCGTTTTCAGCCGGGTAAGTTCGTTTTTAACAGCGGTAATAAGTCTCTGCGGCGGTATGCGTTTCGCTGCACCTTCTCTGATTTTATCCATCAGCAGTACTGCGGGTATGTTTTCCTTTACTGCTCTCTTAAGCAGTTTGCTTAAGATTTCCCCGTAGCCGGAGTATCGTTTGCCTTTCCGGTCGGTTTTAATCCATTTGTGTAAATTGCGTACGATCACAGGATCGTCTGAGAAAGCAGGGATACCGGCTGCAAGGGAGAATATTAAAATAATGGTGATCTTTTTCAGCGGCGTTAAATTTATGGCTTTGATCCTCTGCCGGTTCTCCCCGGCTTTTCCTTTGTTTTTTGATTGTTCGGGCTTGATTTACTGTATTCCATTCTGTTGTCGACGGACTTCATATGCAGCGCACCGGCGGTCTTTTTTGCCCTGTTGTTTTTCATTATGTTTTTTCTCTGTCCTGTTTTCAGTGTGTATCTTGTTTTTACCCCTACTTCGGCAGGGGCTACCCCTAACCTGATGGCATAATCGGCTTTTTTTAGAGTTTCAGTAAAGGATTCCGCCGCTTTCTGCGGGTCCTTCGGAAGTTCATCGGCTGTATATCTTAATATAAGACGGATTGTCTCTATCGGGATATCGCTGTTTTTAAGCAGGAGATCGAGTTGTTTTATAAAAGCAGTTTTCCATATATAATTATACTGTACTATCTCCAATATTTTATCATCGGGCTTTAACTTGAATACTGCTGATTGTTTATCCCCGGCAGTTAAGGATCCTCCGCATATCGTAAGAAAAATAACTATTATTAAGATTAATCTGTTCATAATTTTATAAATATTTCCCCTTAAATATGTATAAGCGAACTCTCTCCTCCGAAGTCGTCTTTCACTTTTATGGGAGAGGCCGGATCAGGGATCCATGTTTTGCCGTCTATAAGAAAATTATACGTATAAACCCTTCCTTTTTTCAGTTTGATTCTTAACTCCCATATCCCGTTTTTACCGGATCCTTCAGGGATTAACGGTGAAGGCTGCCAGTTATTAAAATCTCCTACAACAGATACGGACCGGGCTTCCGGTGCGGTTAATGAGAATTTTACAAGCACCTCGGTTTTGCTGTTTTGTATATATGAAAACAAAAAAATACTGCTTAAAAAAATAATTACAACTGCGGCGGCTGCAGACATTACTCTGTGCAGTCTTCTGTTTCTGTTAAACCTGTTCTGTGCGTTTAATACATTGTCCATAATAGAGTCAATAGGCGGGTTTATTGAACCGGTTAAATGAAAACCGGTATATTTTTGTATGGATAAAATATCTTTTTCGGGAAGAGTTCCGGCTGTAAAATGATTATTGACATCACGATTAATAAAGGGCATAAGATGTGAGTATTTTAAAGAGCAGTCTCTGCAGCTCTTTATATGTGCAATAATAGAATTATATTCGTCTTTTGTGAGTATTCCGTTTTCCGCCCACAGGTCTGTAAGCGTTTCGACTTTTTTACATGCCATAATGCCCTTCATATTATTATATACCCTTTGAGTTATAATCCGGTTTTATTTTTTTTCAATATTTTTTTTAAAATTTTTCTTGCCCTGTAAAGACGCGACTTTATGTTTTCAATGCCAAGGTTTAATATTTCCGAGATCTCCCTGGTACTCATTTCGTTGAGATAGTAAAGTGTTACCACGACTCTTAAATCTTCCTGCAGTAAATGAACCGCACGGAGGACGGCGGCTTCCGTGTCCCTTTTTTCGGCCAGTATCTGAGGATCCGCCCCTTTAGAGTTATCGGGCAGCGATTCGAGCATTTCATTTTCTCTTGCTGAAAATTTCAGGTTCTTTTTTTTCTTCCTGTAGATTTTC
The DNA here is from genome assembly GCA_013151965.1 of Spirochaetota bacterium. Lineage (GTDB taxonomy): Bacteria > Spirochaetota > Spirochaetia > SZUA-6 > SZUA-6 > SZUA-6. The sequence continues at coordinate 74,320 of JAADHF010000065.1, read as the reverse complement.
TTAAGATGGTTTAACGCTGTCGTATATATCCACGGCCTGAATTCCATTCCCAGCCGGAACGTGCCCAGGTAACGGTAAACGTTAATGAATATTTCCTGAAGCGCATCTTCCGCATCTTCCGGATTCCCGAGGAAGGCCAGAGCGGTCCTGTAAAGATAGTCCCGGTATCTCTCTATGATTATTTTAAATGCCGCAGTATCACCCTGAAGCGTCTTATTGACTATCTCTAAATCTGATTGTTTATGGTTTTGCTTTAATCTCACGCCAAGTAATATTAGCACTGATTCGGGAAAAAACAATATGGCTGTCTTAAGGTTTTACAGGCATTGGGGTTGTAAGCTTAAATTACTGATTTATTTTGCAACCGGTTCTACATGCAGGGGATAGATAAGGGTAAATAAGAGATAAATTCAAAACTTACGGAGGTTTTATAATGAAGAAATATGTAATAATCGGTGTTTTTTTTGCAGCGGCTTTCCTGATTTCGATGGGACTTTCAGGTTGTGATGTGTTTAACCGGGGAGGGACGGTAAGTTTAAGTATTACCGATTCTCCCATAGATGCTTCGAATGTATCCGGAGTATGGATCACAGTTAAAGAGATACAGTATCACAGGTCCGATACGGCCGGCTGGGTTCCGATGGAAGGGTTTCAGGGCCCGCAAAAAATCAATTTGTTAGAGCTTACGGACGGCAGCAGCAAATTACTCGGCGAACTTAATCTTTTCCCGGGCCATTATACACAGATTCGTTTTATTCTGGATATAGAGGAGATGTCTGCGAACGGAAGCGTGCCGCAAAATCCCGGCTGTTATATATCATTTAACGACGGATCATCGGATGCACCTCTATTTGTGCCGGGCAGCGGGGTCTCAGGGTATAAGGCTGTCGGTGCCTTCGACGTACCTGTTAATGGTGCGGTTAGTATTACTGCGGATTTCGATATACGCAAGGCAGTTGTAAAAACCGGGAACGGCAGTTATATCTTAAAACCTACTATAAGACTCGTGGCAGATAATGAAGCGGGAAAAATAGCAGGAGAAGTTACAAATTATACCGGAACAGGAAATCTCCTTGTATTTGCCTACGAAGACGGAACCTATAAGGACACCGAGGACGACGATCCTGTTGCTACAACGGATCCTGAACTCGCAGAACCGAGATTTCCCGGCGCAGTGGCAGGTACCGGAGTGTCGAAAGCAGGCGACGGGAGCCTTCACTATGTGCTTTCTTTCCTTACGGAAGGGACATACGATCTTGTCGTTGCCGAGTACAATGGCGACACATTTGTGCAGACCCTCGGTTTTGTCTCTAATGTTTCCGTTGTAAGTAATAAAACGACACCGCAGGTTATCGATGCAGTGAGCCTGGATACTGCTGTCCGGTAAACCCTTAAGCCTTCAGGAATATCAGGAATAGTCAGCGGGCGGTTTTAGGGTCCTTGGAAGGTTTTTTTAAAAAAAAAGAGGACGGCGGAAACCGTCCTCTCTGCAATAAATTATTAAGGCCATGAAGCCCAGAAATCAACCAGTGTTCCTCCGTATAGTGTATGGTCCGCTGCATTATCCTGTGCCCAGTACCAGAGTTCGTCCGGTGTAATGAGTTCTCCGAGTATGCGCTTAAGCTTCCTGTCGGCAAGCAGTCTTGCCCAACGGCTGGGAAGATATTTATCTAAGAAGGCATAGTAAACTTTGTAGAGCAGGGTATCGCGCATTGCCGTCCATTTTTTATCCGAATCGAAGTAAAAACCGGCATCTTCTATATTTTCGCCGAAGCTGTCATTGTAGAATCTCCACGGTACCTTACTGCAGTACCAGAGAAGCTCGTCAGACCTGCTGACAGGCTCAAGGTTTAGATGCAAAAAGGCATAGAAGCTCGGAGCATTGGCTATCCTGTATTCCATGCTGCTCAGTGCGGCAGGAATTTGTGAGGCTTCCTGATCATCACTGCTGAAAACAGAAAAACGTCCTAGATTTACACTCGTTGCCAGGAGCTCGGACTGATCCTGTAAAATGAGGCCGCTTATCCAGTTTCCATTTTCATCCTGTTCTATTGTAGCGGAAAGAACGCATGCATTGTTGTCCAGAGCGACTGCTAATTGCTGATCCAGCACACCGCTGTGGCCAAAGTTGCCCTTGAGTACAAGAGACAAAAGACTTCCCTGCCAGCTGGAACCGTCTCCTTTAAAAACTAAAACATCGCCGTTGTTGTACGCATTCGTATCATTAAAAGAGGGAATCTCCTGTGCGGCATAACCTTTCGATGCAGCTGCTGTCATCGCTGCATTGTATGAGTCGATTAAACCCGCCACGTCACCTTCCGGATCCTGAGTTTTAAGATAATCACTCAAACCCTTATCGTTCTTATCACCAAGAAGATTAACGACTTCCTGTGACTGCTGGTCTGCCTTAGCCACGGCATTATCAATTTCAGTTTGGCTTGGTGCAACAAACTGTGAGCATGAAACAAAGAGCAGAGACAGACCTAAAAGCGTTAAGAAAAGATACAGTACTTTCTTCATTAATACACTCCCTAATTTTTATTTTCGTCTGTCTGCCGGATAACGGGAAGAACCTTGATATGCTTCACCTCCTTTCTGCCCTTTATACTGTAGAAATACAGGGTCAATTCTCCCCTTCCAACATCCGGATGAATGTTTATATATGCAACCGTGTCGTTCTGTATGCCGATAATTCCATAGATACTGCTCTGAAGCGGCAGCATATCAACGACTGATTGTTTTTTTACCGAATATACAGCAATACCTTCTGCCCCCGCTCTTGTTCTGCAGGGTAAATATCCTCTTTCCCGGTAGAAAAAAGGTTTATCCAGAATTACAGCGATTTCTCCTAACCGCTTCCGGCCGAGGCTTGCAATCATGTTTCCGGAAAGATCGATTAATTTCATCTCCGGTTCTGCTGTTGCAGCCCTCCCCGGCAATAGCGGAACATACAGAATATCTTTGAAAACCGCTAATTTGAATTTATAGTCAGCGGATTCCAGGCTGTAAATCTCTTTTGCTCTATTATCACTTTGCATTAACCGGTAAATACGCAGAGTATGCGGCGGACGAAAACCGTATGTAGAAAAATATACAATTCCATGTGCATGTATAAGATCGGTAACGATGCCTTTTATGTGGTATATTACACGCAGCAGTTTCTTCTTTTGAGTATCCACAACCGAGAGAGGAAATCCTTTGTCCGTTAAAATCTGATGAGAAATATATCCGGTCCCATCAGGCAGAATTGTTATCATATACGGACGGAACGGCAGTTTGATGCCCGCCGGCCTGCCGGCTGCACCGGACATACCGGGGTTAATCGCTCCGATGTGTGTATAATCGAGTCTGCTCCATACGGAACCGCCGGGAGATACAGAATAGTACTTTGCCGTTCTGTGGAATGCACCTTCTGCGAAAATCCGCTTAGATGAAAAGTCCACTTTAATTAATCTGCCATAGGCGATAAAGAATACGGAATTATCCTGTCTGCCGCCTGAGGATTGTGTATAAGCCGGAGCGAGAGCTATAACGATAAAAAAAATAAAACTGATAATAATTCTTTTAGACAGGCTCTCCGGCAGCATCATACCCACCACACGATACGATTTCTTTAATTAACCGGCGTAAGAGCTTGGAAATGTAAAACTGATGAACGATCAGTTTACCACATTTTATAAAATCAGTCAATATCTATAATTAAAAAAAATATTTATGCAGTTAAAATGGCGCATTCATTTTATTTCCGGCAGTGCAGAAGGAAATATTGTTATTTTAATTTCTATGGGATATAATATTTAAGAAGGCTGCATGTCGGCTATACCATATTATTTAATCCTGCAGTTATAGCAGGGAGGTGCAAAGTGAAAAAGTTGTTAATTTTTCTGGTAATATTAAGCGGTATTTCCGTATCTGTTTCTGCAGTAAGTACATCTGCAAGATTCGGAGCAATTTTAGATGTCGGTTTTGTTAATTCTCCAAGTATGTCGGATATTATTAAAGAGATAGACAAGGGGATAAATTTTAAACCCGGATTCGAATTTGCCATGAAAATAAACAGAATCGGTTTCGGTCTTAATTCTTTCATCATGTTCAACAGGACGAAAAGTACCGATTCTGAACTGCTGTGGGATTGGACCTTAGACTGGATGGGCACATTAAACATCGGATACCATTTAGCCAGGACCTGGTATTTTCTCGATCCTTTTATCGAAGCAGGTTTAGGAGCTGCCGGAAGGGTAGATTTATCCCCATGGCAGGACAGTTTGGGGGATACGGGCTATACGGGGGCTGATTATTATGGTTACGACGATTATAACAGACTTCTCAACCTGTCTCTTATAGGTTATATTGCTGCGGGGCTCTCACTGAGGATAGACATGCTGTATGTAAGCGGTAAATTAAGCTACTGGCCGCTGAATTCACCACCCCCTGCAACCCAGTTTATGCCGTATCCGGTAAAGCAGTTTCAGTTTGCGGTTTCGGCCGGCTTTGTTATCGGAAAGTAATCGGCACAACAAGGATCTATTACATTTCGGATATAGTATCGTAAACCGGATGATATTTTAACGCATCCTGCGATTTTCACCCGGCACAGCAGGAGAGCTGGCTTATATCTTTTTCGAACGTCTGGGCTGCGAGTTTAAGCCCCTCTACCTGTGTCAGGTAGGGAAACAGCGTTCCGGAAAGCTCGTTGACTGTGAATCCGTATCGGATACCGAACTTTATGGCCATTGTTGCAGTCTGAATTACCTCTCCCGCTTCAGCTGCAAGTACATGGGCACCAAGCAGCCTGTCGGATTTACGATCCGCGATTAACTTTATCATTCCCCGGGTATCACGGGCAGTCAGCGCCCTCGGTACATATGAAAGGGGTAGTTCGGCAACCTTTACATCGAAGCCTTCTGCGGCTGCCTGTGCTTCAGTGAGTCCGACACTGGCAAACTGCGGATCTGTGAAAATCACAACCGGAAGTACCGACAGGTCCAATTTGCCGGTATTTCCGTTAATTGAGTTCTCTGCTGCAATAGTTCCTCCGGCTGCCGCTACATAGACCAGCTTCGGAAGACTGGTAACGTCACCTGAAGCGTAGATGTTTGGATTGCTTGTCTGCATGTATTCATCGACAGAAATGAAACCTCTTTCATCTACCTTAACTCCTGATTCCCCGAGTCCCAGATCCATTGTATTCGGTTCTCTGCCAGCGGCCATGAGTACCTGCTCAGCCCGGAATTCCTTTTGTTTTCCATTAACTTCTGCAGTAATTATTTTCTCTTTATCTTCCTGTCGAATTCTCAAAGGCTTTGCTCCCGTATAAATATTCAGTCCGTCCTCCTTCAGATATTCTTTAAGAGCCTCGGCAATATCCGGTTCCTGATCCGGAATGATATGCCGGCTTCGCTGTAAAATTGTCACTTCTGTTCCGAATCTGGCAAAAATCTGACCCAATTCCAATGCGATTGCCCGTCCGCCGATGATAATAAGTGATTGCGGACGGGTGTCCAGCGTCATCGCTGTAGTACTGGTTAATACTTCCACATCTTCGATCCCATCTATGGGAAGTATCCGGGGTCTTGCTCCGGTTGCGATTATGATTCTCCCGGATCTGATGCTTCTTCCGTCTTCGAGTGCTACAGTACCGTCAGGATGAAGCCGTGCCCTGCCTTTTAAAAGAGTAATGCTGTCCCCATACGATGAAAGTACATCGATATACTTTTTATTTCTGAGTTCATTTACCAGATTATCCTTCTGTTTAAAAACTTTGCTCCATTCCAATCCGTCAGCCCGGGTATGAAGTCCGGTAAAGGAATGATTGTCGGCAGTATGGTATATCTTCGCGGCCCACATAAGCGCCTTCGAAGGTACACAGCCTATATTTACGCAGGTGCCGCCCACGGTTCCGGCTTCAATAATACAGACCTTCCGGCCGAGCTCAGCTGCTTTGATAGCCGCTGCCATTCCGCCTCCTCCGGTACCGATAACGGTAAGATCGTAATCGGCCCCCGGCTTAAGCTCTTTCTGCTTTCTCAGAGATCCGGTATCATTGCGGGATAAAACCTTTGCGCTGTAACCTGCTTTTTTAACCGCTTCTGACAATAATTCATTACCGGTATCTGCCCCGGCAACTACTGTTGCACGTCCGGATTTCCACCCCGGGACAGTAACATCGACTACTCCTTTAACTTCTCTGAGCTCCCTGGTAACGTGCAGAGCACAGGAATCGCAGGTCATTCCCTTTATAGTAAGTTCAATCTTCTGCAGCCTGTCATTTGTTTTCATATCCAAACCCCCATTTAAATATTATATCATACGGTAATTAACCCTGTAACTTTCCATGAACCCAAGTTCACCATTTTTATAAACCTCCGTAAAACCTTTTATAACTATAAAATAAACCCTGTACTATAGTACAGGGTCAACAGGTATTTTAATAAAATATACAGGCGGTATCATCCTGTACTGTTTGCACTGCCCCTTATTATCCTGTATAGTAAATACCGTTATGGAAGATGATATTAAGGTACTTATAAAAGCCGAACGAAGCAGAATATGGGAAGAGGCTATTCCGCCCCTTTTATCCGTTAATAATACAAAAGTTGTTTTTGCCGCAGGGAAGAATGAGATAGATAAAGAGATAACCGATACCGATATATTCTTAGGCGGCCATATCACGACCGAACAGATAAAATCGGCGAAAAAACTTAGGCTGGTTCAGTTCTACTACAGCGGTGTGGATTCTCTTGATTTTGATTTTCTAAGACAGCATGGGATTATTACGGTGTGCAATACCCATGCAAATAACCATGCTGTTTCGGAACTATCGTGGGCGCTGCTCCTTGCCGCTGCAAAAAAAGTGCTTACGCGGGATAAGGCGTTACGTGCCGGTATATGGATGCGGGGATATATAGAAGAACAGATGAATGTGGAACTTTACGATAAAACCCTGGGCATTATCGGGCTCGGAAGCATAGGAAGCGAAATCGGAAGAGTAGGGAAAGCCTTCGGAATGAAAGTTATCGGAACAAAACGGGATCCTTCTCATCTGACGGAAAATCTTTCATCCATCGATAAAATTTATAAACCTGACAGAACGGCTTACGTATGTGCGGAAGCGGACTATACAATCGTTTCGGTTCCGCTGACCCCGAAAACAAGGGGGCTTATTAACAGGGAGATACTGAAAAGGATGAAGGGTAAAATAATTGTCAATGTTTCACGCGGTGAGGTTGTCGATGAGGAGGCTTTGTACAGGTCTTTAACGGAGGGGATCCTTGCAGGGGCGGGATTGGATACATGGTATAACTATCCTCATAGATACGGCGACCTTACGGAACATGTTTTTCCTTCCAGGTTTCCCTTTCATGAACTGAATAATGTGATTCTTTCGCCCCATATAGGGGGCTTTTCGGTGGAATCACATATATTAAATACTAAGGAAGCGGTAAATAATGCCGTACGTTTCATAAAGGGTGAAAAGCCGCATAACATAGTGGATTTTAAAACAGGTTATTAATAAAGAATTCCGGTTTCAATGATGAATTTATGTATTGCTCCGTGAAATGCCGTATCTATTAAAAATAGATTTGAAATGTGACCGGATTGGATATATAATTATAATTAGCTGATCTCTATGGGATTTAAAAGTATAACAGGCAAGGGGTACTTGGGATGAAGAAATTGCTGATTATTGATGATGAATCGATGATTGTTGATGTTGCAAAGGTGATTTTTAAAGATCTCGGATATCAGGTGGATGGTTATACAGACCCTGTTGCAGGGGAAAAACAGGCAATAAAAGAAGACTACGATTTAATACTGGTCGATTTAAGAATGCCGGTTAGAAACGGAGCGCAGGTTGCGGAAGGTATTTTAAAAGCAAAACCGGATGCACAGGTGCTTATCATAACAGCATATCCGACAGACCCGCTTGCAAAACAGGCCATGGATGCGGGTGTAAAGACTCTCCTTAAAAAACCATTTGAAATTGCAAAAATCATAGACTTTCTAAAGGATTAGAGACAATTGTCTGTCAGTAAGGATTATATCTTAGAAGACCTTATTAGAAACTCGGAAGATTTGTTAAAAGGACTCGAGCAGATAGACGAAGAGAATGGTTTTTTACCTGAACCTGTAGAAAAGGAAATAAAAAAAGATATACAGGCAGAAGAAATCAATTCCATAGATATTAATTCGAATTTAAAGTCAGACGGTTATACGGAGTTATCGATTTCTCAGGATGAAATGACCGCAACAGGAGATTTTTTTCCTCCGTCGGAAGGGGAGGGTTTTGCCGGTTTCGAAGAGGGGAAGCCCATAGAACTTGAAGCAGTGGAACTGATTATTCGGACAAAGGGTATTGTAACGGGGATTCTGTGGGACAGTATCAGTGAGGCAATTTTTAAATGCAACACCGAGCGGGTACCTGTAAATGATGTGATTATTGCAAGGGGAAAACAGCCGAAGAATGAAATACCGGCGCATCTGGAAATAGAGAAGAATCTTTTAGAAGATCCGGGGAAAGCCGATACGGAGCGGCTCCGAATCGATTACAGAGAGATGAGCCCCTTTGTGCTTGTTAAAAAGGGTGATGTTCTTGCACGGGTTGTTCCCAGGGTACCGGGAACTCTCGGGGAAACGGTTACGGGAAAGTCTGTTCCGTTTAAAACCGAAAAGATAAAAATAGTAAAACCGGGTAAGAATGTTATTCTGGATAATGGATATGCCAGGGCATCCTGCAACGGCAGGTTTATTGTAACCGAAGAGGGTTTTTTTGTAAGTGAAGTGCTGGAAATACAGGGGGATGTGGATTATCACACGGGAAATATTGATTTTCCGGGTGATGTGATTATATACGGGATGGTAAAGGATGGATTTAAGGTAAAATCCGGCGGTTCTGTGTATTGTCAGAGGACTCTCGATGCATCGGAGGTTATATGCAGGGGAGACCTGATCGTAAATCACGGGATAATCGGCAAAAAAAAGGGTGTGGTTAAGGTTAACGGGAAGATAGATGCGAAATTTATAGAAAATTGTTATGTGGAAGCCGGCGGAAGTATTAATGTTTCTACCAGCATACTGAACTCCATTATCCATTCGTTAGGGGAGATAACAATGGGTGAAAAGGGGATTATTGTAGGCGGTAAGCTCTTTGCACAGAACGGTGTAAAAGCGGCACAGATCGGCACACGGGTAGGACCGAAGACGGAGATTCACTGCGGAATAGATTTCAGTATTCAGCAGAAACTCGAATGGATACGCGATAAGAACATCGAACTTGCGGTTAAACTCCAACAGATGGATGCAAAGATCAAAGCAGCGGCAACGGAGGAACTTAAGGTTAAGCTTGGTACTGTAAGGGACAAATTGATGAAAGGAATACACAAGCTAAATCTTGCATCAGCTTCCCTGGTTAACTATCTCGACAAGGATGAAGATGCAAAGGTGGTGGTACACCGGAGTGCATATCCCGGTGTATATATAGAAATCTGTCATATTTCATATATCCTTGCCCGTGAAATGCACGCATGCAGTTTTAAACTGGATAAAACAATCGGGAGGGTAGTTGTTGAATCGATTAAGGGGTAATGATGTATCGGGAAATAACAATACTTTTTGCAGCACCCGAAGAACCGGACGGCGGAAGAGGAATTATTCTTAAAGCGGAAGAGAGGTGTAAAGAGAAGGGATATAAGGTTATCACTGCCGGTTCGGGTTCGGAATGTATAAGACTGGCTAAAGAAAATCAGCCGGATTTAGTAGTTGTGCATGATTCTCTTAAGGATCTGAACGGTGAAACTCTTATAACCGGGTTAAGAAAGTATGCACCCCCGGACAAAACGCTTATCCTGTTGGTAGGCGAACCCGGCATAAGCAGAAAAAAGCGGCTGCAGGTGGAGCGGTTAAGCGAGATGGTTATCTACTCTACTGCCGCTGATGATAAAGAACTTGTTGAAGTGATCGATGTCATAATTCCTTCGGTGCACTCCCGCCGGACTATGCTGGAGAATGAAGCACGCTTCCGGATGTTCTACGAGGAATCCCCGATACCCTACCAGGCGCTCGATGAAAAGGGAAATATTATCGAGGTAAACGGTGCGTGGCTCGAAGTACTCGGCTACATGCGTGATGATGTTATCGGGAGATACTTCGGTGATTTTCTAACCTCCGAATCGAGAGAAAAATTTACAGATGATTATAAAAAATTCAGGACTTCCGGCCGGGTGGATAATGTTCTTTTTGATATTTTAAGGGCCGACGGCTCGATTCGAACCGTTTTATTTACAGGAAGAACCGGGCACTCCGGAAAAGACGGTTCGATATGTATATACTGTGTTTTCTCTGATATTACGGAACAGAAACTGGGTCTTAAAAAAATTAAACGGCTTAATACGATACTTAGAGCGATAAGTGTAATAAACCGCTATCTGATTCGGGAAAAGGATGAGCAGACACTTATAAAGGTGATCTGCAGCCACTTAACCGCTGCGCGGTCGTATGACAGTGCATGGATTGTGCTGTTTGACGAATCGGGAAAGGTAAGGCTTTATGCAGAGAGCGGGCTCGATGATGTTTTTGATGAACTTATCGGAAAGATCAAATCGAAAACTCAGGTTCCCTGCCTTAAAAAGGCTCTGCGCGGTAACGGTGTTGTGGTTGTTACCGAACCTGAAAAAAACTGTTCGATATGTCCGCTGGTGCATAAGCACCAGAAAAACGCAGGTCTTACTGCAAAGCTGGCTATGGGAGGTAAAACTTATGGTATTCTTACTGTTTCCATGCCTCCTGAGTATTTAAGCTATGAGGAGGAAATACATCTCTTTGAGGGTGTTGCAAATGATACGGCATTTATTCTCCACGGCATAGAACAGGAGAGAAAGAGAGAGGATGCGGAGAAAAACCTTAAGGAAAGTGAGGCATTCAACAGGTCGATCGTCGAGAGCAGTCAGGATTGTATCGAGCTTTTCGATACGGAAGGCAGAATTCAGTTTATAAGTGAAAACGGGTGTAAGCTCATGGAGATAGAGGATGTACACCGGTATATAGGAACCGACTGGCGTACATTGTGGAAGGGCAGAGATTATCAATATGCTCTGGAAGCTTTAAGTAGAGCATCGCAGGGAGAAGCGGGAGAATTTTCAGGATGCCGTGCAACGGAGAAGGGTACGGTTAAGTGGTGGAATGTTATTATTACACCCGTGTATGATAAGAATGGGAATATTCAGCGGTTTTTATCGGTATTGAGAGATATAACAGAGAAGAGGAAGATTCAGGAACAGTACGACAGACTGTACCATGCAGTGGAGCAGAGTCCGGTCGGTGTTCTTATGCTGGATTCGGAATTCAGGGTTGTTTATGTAAATCCGTGGTTCGAGAAGCTCTCCGGGTACCGCAGAGAAGAAATAACAGGAAAGGGATTGGCATTCTTAAGTTCGGGGTACCACTCTCCTGAATTCTTTAAGACTTACTGGGAAACCGTTGCACAGGGACAGGTATGGCGCGGTGAAATCAGGAATAAAAGAAAAAACGGGGAACTGTACTGGGTGGCTGTTACTACCCTGCCTTTAAAGAACGGCGATAATGAGGTTACGGGTTATATCGAATACGAATTCGATATAACCGAGAGGAAAGAATTGGAAGAGCAGTTTATGCAGGCCCAGAAACTGGAAACCGTGGGGAGGCTTGCAGGAGGTGTTGCACATGACTTTAATAATATGCTTACCGTCATTAACGGGTATGCGGAAGTCGCTTTAGCGGATTTAAAGCCCGGGGATAAGTATTACAACTATTTTAGACAGATTCAGGACGCAGGCAGGAGATCGGAAAACATTGCACGCCAGCTTCTTGCGTTCAGCAGGAAGCAGATACTGAACCCCAGGGTTCTGAATATCAATGAGGTTATAGCCGGCCTGCAGAAGATACTTTTTAAGCTTTTAGGCGAGGATATCAAACTGATAGTGAATCCGGATGATAATGCCGGGTTTGTAAAGGTGGATGTCGGTCAGCTCGAGCAGGTGCTTATGAATCTCTGTATAAATGCACGTGACGCCATGCCGGCAGGCGGAACGCTTACCCTGGAAACAAAAAATGTTTATCTCGATGATGAGTATATTAAGATGCATCACGGAGCAAAACCGGGAAAGTATGTGATGCTTGCTGTAACCGATACCGGTATAGGGATGGACAGAGAAACCCTGGGCAAGATTTTCGAACCCTTTTTTACCACAAAGCCGATAGGAGTCGGCACGGGTCTGGGATTATCTACCGTATACGGTATTGTAAAACAGAGCGGCGGTAATATATGGGCGTACAGTGAACCGGGTAAAGGAACCACCTTTAAAGTTTATCTGCCGCAGATGGATGTTAAAGAGGACTCTGACGGCTTGGAAATTGCTGATGATAATAAACTCTTAAAGGGAACCGAAAAAATACTCGTTGTCGAGGATGATGCATTTGTGCGTGAGATTACAACCGAGGGGCTTAAAGATTATGGATATACCGTTCTTTCCGCTTCCGGCGGGGAAGAAGCCGCAAAGATAGCGGGGAAAAATAAGGATATAGACCTCATTATAAGCGATGTTGTTATGCCCGGAATGGACGGCAGACAGGTTGTTGCCGTTTTACTGGAATACTGCCCGGATGCCGGGGTTCTCTATATGTCCGGATATACAAGCAATGTAATAGCCCATCACAATATTCTTGACAAAGGGGTAAACTTTATAGAGAAACCCTTTACGCCCCGGATGCTTGCACGGAAAGTAAGGGAGATTCTCGATAAAAAAGTAAAATAAGTCTTTTCACGGGAAGGTGTATATGAATTTGAAAAAATCCGGTTCGAAAAAGCTTTTTATTCTGGATACCAATGTTCTGTTATTCGATCATACATCGATCTATAGTTTTGAGAATCACGATGTTGTAATACCTATGGTTGCTCTTGAGGAACTGGACAAGTTTAAAAGGGGCAACGATCATATAAACTATGAGGCACGGCAGTTTGTTAGGGAACTGGATGAGCTTACAGCAAGATCGAACAGGCTTTTCCATGAAGGGGTAGAGCTGGGAGACGGCAGAGGGAGGCTCTATATCTTCTATGAGCAGAAGAGTTCCTCTAAGATCGATTCGATTCTTACCCTGAAAAAAGCTGATAATCAGATAATAGAGCTTGCAATTTACCTCAAGGAGAAGTTTCCCGAACGCAGTATTGTGCTTGTAAGCAAGGACATAAACCTGAGGATGAAGGCCCTGGCCTTTAATATCGATGCGGAGGATTATCAGACCGGCAAGGTAGTCGATGTGGATAAACTCTACTCGGGGAGAAACACGGTTAACGGTGTGCCGGGAAAACTTATAGATGCTCTGTATAAAGAAGGGCATGTAAGCGGAGAGGGGCTGGACGGAAGCGTTTCTCCGGTTGCCAATGAGTATTTTATTCTTAAGAATGAGAATAAGAGTGCGCTTGCCTATTATAATATGGAGACTAAAGAATTAGAACGGGTGGAGAAAAAAAGCTATTACGGTATTCGTCCGAGGAATGCGGAACAGACCTTCTCTCTGGATGCCATGTCGAGGGACGATATTTCTCTCGTAGCACTTACCGGCAAAGCGGGAACGGGAAAAACCCTTTTAGCCCTTGCGGCCGCCCTTGAACAGAGAAGAAAGTTCCGGCAGATCTACCTCGCAAGGCCTGTTGTTCCTCTGGGAAACAGAGACTTAGGGTATCTGCCGGGGAATATAGAATCAAAACTCGATCCTTATATGCAGCCTCTTTATGATAACCTCAATGTAATAAAACACCAATTCGAGCAGGGTTCGAAGGAGTATGAACAGATTGGTGAAATGCTGGCCAGTGAGAAATTATTTATCGCTCCTCTTGCATATATAAGGGGCAGAAGTCTTTCTAAAATATTCTTTATCGTGGATGAGGCACAAAACCTGACGCCTCACGAGGTAAAAACAATTATTACACGTGCAGGGGACAATACAAAGGTAGTCTTTACAGGTGATATTTATCAGATAGATACCCCGTATCTGGATGCTCATTCCAATGGTCTTACCTATTTAGTAGATAAAATGCAGGGTCAGGAACTCTTTGCAACTGTAAATCTTATTAAAGGTGAACGCAGCAGGCTGGCCGAGATTGCGAGTAATCTATTGTAGGTTTTAGGCTTATACTTACAAATTCACCGGATAACCTCTTGCCTAAAGGTTTTATAAGGGAATAAAATAGTATATACATTCTACAGCAAGGGGTGTTTAATGGATGAGCTTAACTGGTATTATCCCGAAAAGATACAGGAGGTACCGGACTTTCTTAAAGAGGGCTGTATTCCTCACGGGGGAGGCACGTATCTTCTTAAAAGCGGGCTGCTTCGCAGAGAGGCAAAATCCGTAAGGGGTATTATCGATATATCCGGAATTAAAGAACTTAAGGATTTTAAAGAAATTAACGGAAGAATAGAACTTGGGGCAGGGCTTACATACGGGGAAACAATCGTGCATGTCGGCAGATTACTGCCGGGAAGCATCATTGTTAAGGCGCTTTCAGGTGCGGCTTCCAATGCATTGCGGAACAGGATTACACTCGGGGGCAGTATTGCATCGTTTCCCCCGTGGTCCGATCTTGCAGGTCCTCTTGTTGCACTCGATGCCGATGTTTATTTTATTACGAAGGATTCCGCAGCTATAGAAATGATTTCAACAGAGGGCTTTTTAAGAATGCCTGCGGATCAAAAAAGGGTATTTATAACAAAGGTGGCTTTTAAGAGTATTCCATACAGATCGTGGTATTACAGGGATGTCAGGACAAGGTTCGATTATCCGAAGTTTACAATCTCGATTACAGTTTCCGGCGTAGGCGGAAGCTTCGAACCTGTTGTGAGAATTGTCATAACAGGTACAAAGGGGAAATACTTACGTGAATCGGCAATTGAAGAGTCGATAGTTGAAATTCTTCGAAGGAAAAAGAATAACGGGGAAAAGCTTTTCTCCGGTTCCCTGCTTAAAGGTTTAATCGATACAAAACTTACCGCCCGGTTTCAGCGGAAAATGGAAACAAGCGGTGAGTATTTGCAGCATGCTGTATCCGTGGAACTGCGGAGGGGTCTCGAAGAGGTGATGAGGAGCAAAATGTGAAAGGTGCGTTTATAATTAACGGCACGGCAGAAACTTATACATTCGGCCCGGCGGATACAATGCTTTCGGTGTTACGAAAAAACGGACATGCGGAGGTTAAATCGGGCTGCGGAAAGGGAGAATGCGGGATCTGTATCGTGCTTCTGGACGGGAAACCGGTAAACTCGTGTCAGGTGCTGGCTGCATCTGTAATAGGCAGGGAAATAACTACAGTAATGGGTATCGGAAACTTCAGAAATTTAAATCCCATTCAGGAAGCCTTTGTAGAAGCAGGCGGGGTTCAATGCGGATACTGTACACCGGCAAAGGTGGTAGTTACATATTCGCTGCTCCGGGAAAATCCGGATCCTTCCGATGCCGATGTAAGAAACGCCCTCGACGGGAATATCTGCAGGTGCACAGGCTACGTTAAAATACTTGATTCGGTAAAACTTGCCGCTAAAAAGTTATCCGGAGGAACGGATGACTGATTTTGTTCATATAGGAAAGCCCTGCGGCAAAATAGACGGGATAAGCCTTGCGACAGGGAGAGAAAAATTTACCAATGATTTTTATATAGAGAATCCGCTTTACGGAGCGTTCCTGTACTCGCCGGTACCTCACGGCGAAATTACCGGCATCGAGCTTAAGGAGGCAATGGCGGTAGAGGGTGTTGTAAAGATTTACCATTATGAGAATACTCCCGATAGGCTTTTTACAACGGCAGGCCAGGGTTTCCCCGAACCTTCGCCCTACGATACAAGATTGTTCGACAGCAGGGTGCGCTTTGCAGGCGACAGGGTTGCCATGGTTGCGGCGGAAACGGAAGATGCGGCACAAGAGGCTGTAAAAAAAATAAAGGTTGAGTATAAGGAACTCCGGGCACTGTTCGACCCTGAAAAAGCGGCGGATCCGGAATCACCGAAGATTCATGCCGGTAATGAATATGCAAAGATACCGGTACCCTATCTTCCTGAGAAAAATATTGCGGCGATTATAGAAATTGGTTTCGGAGATACGGAAAAAGGATTTAAAGAGGCGGATTTTATAGAGGAGAATACCTATAAGGTTCACTATGCATCACATGCTGCAACGGAACCCCATGCTGTTTCCGTTTATTTCGATGAAAGGGGAAGGCTTGTAATAATCACTACCACTCAGGTTCCGTTTCATGTCAGAAGGATTATAAGCTCTGTTCTCGACATACCGCTGCGGATGATACGCGTTATAAAACCGCGGATCGGAGGCGGATTCGGAGGCAAGCAGGAGATAATCCTGGAACCTTATGGCGCCCTTATTGCATGGGATACAGGCAGGAATGTTAAGATCGTTCTTTCCCGGGAAGAGGTGTTTCAGAGTACGAGAACACGTCATCCCATGAGAATAAAACTTAAAACCGGATTTAAAAAAGACGGGCGGATAACGGCGCTTTCCATGGATGCGCTGATGAATAACGGTGCATACGGGTCGCACTCCTTAACGGTTCTGTCCAATACGGGGAGCAAGGTGCTTCCCCTCTTTAATAAGATAGAAAACTTAAGCTTTGCAGGGAAAACAGTATATACGAACCTTCCGGTCGGCGGTGCATACAGGGGGTATGGTGCTACACAGGGATATTTTGCACTGAATCAGCAGATAGATATTATTGCAAGAAAAACCGGACAGGATATACTTGAATACTGCAAGAAATGGCATATAAAAGAGGGAGAAACCTCGGCTGTTTTTGAAGCTCTCGGAGAAGGCAAAGAAGGGGTAAGCCAGACGGTTAAATCGTGCAAACTGGATAGCTGTATCGATATGGGAGCGGCGGAAATAGAATGGTATAAGAAACGGGGGAAAAGAATTAAAACCGAAGATGGATGGATTACGGGTGTGGGCCTGTCTATCGGGATGCAGGGTTCCGGAATTCCTCTTATAGATATGGGGTCGGCCTCTATGAAGATGAACGAAGACGGCTCCTTTAACCTGTTTGCCGGAGCAACGGATATAGGCACCGGTTCGGATACGGTACTGGGGCAGATTGTATCCGAAGTGCTGAAGATACCGCTGGAGAAGGTTTTAGTGCTTTCCTCCGATACGGATCTTACACCTTTCGATGTCGGTGCATATGCATCCTCGACCACATATGTTTCCGGCACGGCCGTAAAAAAATGTGCGGAAAAAGTTCTTTCGCAGATTCTTGATGTCGCTTCGGAGATGCTGGAAACGGATAAGGATGATCTTAAGACGGAACCGGAAAAAATCGTATCCGCAAAGAACGGGAAAAATGTTTCTTACAGTGAAATATCCATATACAGCCTCTACCAGGCTAATCAATTTCAGATCCAGGCATCTGCTTCGAGTGTGCTGCCCGAATCGCCTCCGCCGTTTATTGCCCAGTTTGCGGAAGTTGCAGTGGATATCGAGACCGGCAGAATTAAGCCGCTTAAATTTGTTTCCGCAGTGGACTGCGGTCAGCCCATCAATACCGTACTGGCGGAAGGGCAGGTAGAGGGTGCTGTTGTAAACGGAATATCCTATGCGCTTACCGAAGAATACATATTTAACAAAAGAGGTAAAATGGTTAATCCGAATTTTGGGAATTACAAGGTTTACACTGCTGCGGATATACCGGAGATTAAAACGATAATTGCGGAATCATACGAACCTACAGGTCCTTTTGGTGCGAAATCCGTAGGTGAAATCGCGATTAATGGGCCCGCACCTGCTATAGCTAACGCAGTATTCGATGCTGCCGGGATCCGGCTGTACGAAACTCCTTTTACACCGGAGAAGGTCTGGAGGGAGCTAATTAAACAGGGGATAGTATAAATCCGGGAAAGGAAGAAAAAAATGAGTGACAGGATGCATCCGATTTCTTTTGTAAATCTTCTGAACTGGATCACCGGAGAATACCTTGCAAGAAGGTCTGTTTTCCAGATACCAGAGTATGTTTTTTTCAGGAAACGAAACAGGAAGAGTGTAAAAATATTCAACCGCGAAATAGATACGGCTTTAGGTCCGGCGGCAGGACCGCATACCCAGCTTGCGCAGAATATAGTTACGGCATATCTTGCAGGAGGAAGGTTTATCGAGCTTAAGACCGTACAGAAGCTCGACAGCCTGGAAATCGATAAACCGTGTATCGATGCCCGGGATGAAGGTTATAATACGGAATGGTCGACCGAGCTCTCCCTTGAGCAGGCGTATGATGAATATTTAAAGGGCTGGGTTGTGCTGCATTTTCTGGAGAAACTCTTCGGCCTTTCGCGCGGGGAACCTGCGGATAATAAAACTGCAGGCGCAGGTTCCGAAAAGAAAAAGAAGCCCTCTTTTATCTTTAATATGAGCATAGGATACGATCTCGAAGGAATCCGGACAGAGCCTATGGACAGGTTCATTAATCTTTTAATCGATTCATCCGGCTCCGGTAAATTTACATCCTATCTTGAACAGCTTGATAGTTTTATAAAGAATTCCGGTTTTTTCAGCCGTGCCGGCCTTGATAATGTCCGTGAAAAATTAAAGGATCTGCCGTCATCGATTTCATCCGGGATTGCCGATTCCGTTACCCTTTCCACCATGCACGGTTGTCCTCCCGATGAAATAGAATCGATCTGCAGCTACCTTTTGGAACAGAAAAAACTGCATACCTTTGTTAAACTCAATCCGACATTACTGGGATTTAAAAAGGTCCGGGGAATACTGGATAAAAACGGCTATGATTATATAAAGTTAAACGGGGCATCCTTTGCCAATGACCTTCAGTACGATGATGCCGTGAGTATAATTACCCGTCTTAAGGAGAAGGCAGAGGGAAATCACCTTGGTTTCGGTGTTAAACTGTCCAACACTCTCGGGACGGTAAATTCCGGAGAATACCTCCCGGGGAACGAGATGTATATGTCGGGGAGAGCTCTTTTCCCCTTAACGGTAAGGCTTGCATATGAACTCAGTAAGAAATTTGCAGGTAATCTTCCGGTTTCATATTCGGGGGGAGCTTCTCAGCTCAATGTTAAAGAGCTTTACCGGAGCGGAATTAAGCCCGTAACATTTGCAACCGAACTGTTAAAGCCGGGAGGGTACTTAAGATTAAAGGAAGCTGCTGACCTGATAGAGGAGGAACTGACTGTAGAATCTAAGGGTGCCGGAGCTTCTGATACGGGATCCGGCCATTTAATAAAACTTGGGATATTGGAAAAACTGGCAGAGAATGCAGAGGATAGTATACTCTATAAAAAAAAGTGGCGCGGGGAAGACAGGGTATCCGTTTCCGGCAGCCTTCCGATGTTGGATTGTTATATTGCTCCGTGCAGAGAGGCATGTCCCATACATCAGGATATACCGCAGTATATCAGCCTTACAGCCGAAGCCGAATATTCGAAATCTCTGGAATTAATCTATTCACGGAATGCCCTTCCCAATATTACCGGATACATCTGTGAACAGCCCTGTGCGGCAAGGTGTACAAGGCTCGATTATGAAGGCCCTGTGCGGATAAGGGATGTAAAAAAGATTGCAGCAGGCCGCGGACTCTCCGGTTATAAGAATGTTGCAAAACAGGTAAAAGCCGCGCGTAATATCCCGAGAGGAGCCCGCGGAAATATTGCCGTTCTAGGTGCAGGTCCTTCCGGGCTGGCCGTTTCGTACTTTCTGGCAAAAGCAGGGTTAAGAGTCTCTGTCTATGAGGAAAGGGAATCCGCAGGCGGCATAATGCGCAACATACTGCCTGAGTACAGGCTGTCGGAGGATGCCTTAAGAAGGGATATTTCTCTTATAGAGTCACTCGGAGTCAAGTTTCATTTCGGAGTATCGGGCATTACTCCTGCGAAATTAAAAAAAGAGGGTTTCGATTATGTTTTTATTGGAGTCGGAGCGCAGAATTCCAGAAAACTTAAACTGAAATCGGGGAAAGGGTACGATTCGGAAGGCGTCCTTGTGGATGCTCTCGATTTTTTAAGGAAATTCAACAAGGATCCGGATTCTGTTAAACCCGGCAAAAAAGTTGCCGTAATCGGAGGCGGAAATACCGCCATGGACAGTGCCCGTTCCGCCCTCCGTATTCCCGGAGTAGAGGAAGTTACCGTTTATTACAGGAGAACCGAAAAGGAAATGCCTGCGGACAGGGAAGAGTACCGGAATGTTGTAAAAGAGGGAGGCAGGTTCGGATTTTTGTTAGCTCCGGAATCGGTCTCTTCAGGGGATACCGGATCGATACTTACCCTAAGGAAGATGAAGCCCGGCGAAAAAGACGCTTCCGGCAGAAGACGCCCTGTCCCGCTCGATGAATATGAGAATGTTAAAGCGGATACAATAATCTCAGCAATCGGAGAGACTGTAGATTATGAAATGCTTAAAAAATGGGGGCTTAAGTTTAACAGAGAGGGAAAACTGGATGTAAACAAGGACACACTGGAAACAACGATTCCCGGTGTATATATAGGCGGAGATGCTCTGCGGGGCCCCTCCTCTGTTGTCGAATCCATAGCGGATGGGAAGTTAGCGGCCGTGTCGATTCTGAAAAAGGTGGAAACAGGTTTAAGTGCGGATATATCCGGGAATCCGGTTCTCGGCAGTACAGGCGTTAATATGGAGGGGGAGCGTCTTGAACTTATTCAATATGCCCGAAGGGAAGATACGGAGGCAAGGATAGAATCTATCTATAAACGTAAGGGGAGAGTGTACAATATCGGCACTTCCCCGGATGAAGAACCGGATTCGGATGATATAGCGGATATGGAAGGCGAACGGTGTCTTCAGTGTGATTTTCTCTGCAATAAATGTGTGGATGTTTGTCCGAACAGAGCGAATATTGCTGTTCCCGTTAAATCCCGGGACAGGTCTGTGTTTAAAGATTATTTTCAGATTCTGCATATTGATTCATTGTGTAATGAGTGCGGTAATTGCGCGGCTTTCTGCCCGTGGGAAGGAGCCCCGTATAAGGATAAGTTTACTCTGTTTCACGGCATTAAAGATTTTAGGGAAAGCACAAACAGCGGCTTTATGATAGATCCGGAAAATCCGGCCGGACTTATTGTAAGGATCGGCGGAAAAACTGTTAAAGTAACTCTGAGGGATGACAATACTATTGAAAATAAAAAAATGTATGCCGCTTTCCGGAGCGGTGATAATAGCGATGGTGATAATAGCAGCGGTGATAGCAGTGATTCGGCAGCCGGTCTTTCGGAAAACGATGCCGGTAAAGCAGTGCTTTTTATGGAGACGGTACTGAAGGATTACAGCTATCTTTTTAAACTGTAGCCGGATACTTTTTAAAAGGTATGTTCCGGGCTGAATAAAGCCGGATGGAATAAAGCCGGAGAACCTGTTGCCGGACTCCGGCTTTTCGGGATTATCAGGAGGATGTCCGCATGCTGATATTAAAGAATGCAACGGTTGTTCAATTTAACCCTTCATCTGTGGAAGAGGGAATCGATATTGTTATCGACGGTCCTCTTATACTGGATTCCGGGAAGGATGCAGGGAAAAGGTATGCAGAGAGTAAATGTGAAATTATAGACTTAAAAGGCAAAGTCGCAATGCCCGGGCTTGTCTGCAGTCATAATCATTTCTACTCTGCCCTTGCACGGGGTATAACTGCAAATATAAAGCCTTCTGCAGATTTCGTATCCGTCCTTAAAAATCTCTGGTGGCGGCTGGACAGGGCGCTCGATGAAGAATCGATATACTTTAGCGGGCTTGCAGGAGCCCTCGATGCCGTTAAATCCGGAACAACATCCGTAATCGATCATCATGCATCTCCTTCTTTTATAAAAGGTTCTCTGGAACTTATTAAAGCAGGCTTTGATAAAACAGGTTTGCGCGGTGTACTTGCCTACGAAGTAACGGACAGGAACGGGGAAGATGGAATGCTTAAAGGTGCGGAGGAGAATGCGGAGTTTGCTTTAAAGGTTAGGAATAACCCGCTTATTAAAGCATCTATCGGGGCTCATGCCCCCTTTACACTCGGTGATAAAGCACTTTTAAGAATTCACGAAGCTGTAAAAGATACAGGTGCGGGTCTTCACATACATGTATCCGAGGACAGGTACGATTCATCGAATTCACATCTTCTCTATGGAATGGATGTAACAGAGAGGCTCGAGAAATTCAAACTCTTAAGCGATAGAACAATACTTGTTCACGGTGTGTATTTAGGCGAATCCGACAGAGACAGGATTAATAATCACGATGCGTTTCTAGTGCACAATGCCAGGTCGAACATGAATAATGCTGTCGGTTATAATACGATGCTTCCAGAGTATAAAAATGTGGCGCTCGGTACCGATGGCATCGGAAGTGATATGATAGAGGAGATGAAGATAGCATATTTTAAACATAAGGATGCAGGAGGCAGTTTGTGGCCTCTTGATTTTCTTGACTTTCTGCAAAATGGGAATGAAATTCTTAAACGGTACTTCGGCGGAAAATACGGTTCCATCGAAAAGGGTTTTTCTGCGGATATAACTGTGATGGATTACGAACCTCCGACGCCGTTTAACGGTGATAATATTGCCGGTCATTTTATATTCGGTTTGTCTTCCCGGTGCGTGGAAACGGTGATTATAGGAGGAAGAATTGTTTACAGGGATAGAAGATTCCCCTTCGATGTTTCCGGAATATACGAAAAGGCCCGCGAAATTTCAAAAAAATTATGGCAAAGGATGGATGAACTTAAATGAGCGACATTGAAGATACAAAAAAAAGAATCAGGGAACTTGCAGAGAAATATGAAAATTATACGGCTCGTAATCTTTCTGAGATAGTAAAAATACCTTCCTACAGCGGAGAGGAAGAGGCTGTTATAAAGAAGTTAAAAGAACTCTGTTTAAAGGCAGGCTGCGACGAAGTAAGAATAGACGGACTTGGAAATCTGATCGGCAGGGTCGGAAGCGGAGATAAAATTATTGCTTTCGATGCACATATCGATGTCGTAGGTGTGGGGGACAGATCTCAGTGGGAATCGGATCCTTTTTCCGGACTCATCAGAGACGGCCTGGTTTACGGCAGAGGGAGTGCCGACCAGAAAGGCGGTGCAGCCTCGATGATAACCGCAGCAAGAATTCTAAAGGAACTTTCGTATGGTGGTAATTACAGTGTATATTTTACCTTTACGGTCATGGAGGAAGACTGCGACGGGATGTGCTGGAAATACCTTATAGAGGAAGAAAAATTTGTTCCCGATTATTTTGTAAGTACTGAACCGACACGCTTAAGGCTTTACAGGGGTCATAGGGGCAGGATGGAGATGAATGTTACTTTTACAGGTGTTTCCTGCCACGCTTCCGCACCGGAAAGGGGCAAAAATGCCGCATACAGGGCAGCCCGCGGAGCACTGGAGATAGAGAAACTGAACGAAGTTCTTAAACCTGATAAAGATAATTTTCTTGGAAAAGGTACCGTAGCCGTAACACGGCTGAATGCCGGCGGGCCTTCTCAGTGCGCTGTTCCCGATACTGCGGATTTTTACTTAGACAGGAGGCTTACATGGGGCGAAACCATGGAATCTTCGGTTAAAGAGGTGGAATCCGTTGTAAAGGATTTTGTTTCCGTCGAAGTTCCCTATTACGACAGAATAAGCTGGAAGGGAACAAAGTACGGGCAGGAATTATACTTCCCCACGTGGAAGATAGAAGAAGGTCATCCCCTTGTACAGTCAGGTATAAAGGCATACGACATGCTTTACGGTGAAAAACCTGTTGTAGGCAGGTGGACCTTTTCGACAAACGGTGTGGCGGTATGCGGCAGGCACAAAGTGCCGTCCATCGGTTTCGGGCCCGGAGACGAATCAAAAGCGCATGCACCGAACGAAATTACGCAGATCAGTGACTTAAAGGTATGTTCCGCTTTTTACGCTATGCTTCCCTATGTATTGGAATAGTCATTTTATACGGAGAATGAAATGGAGTGGAAATACAGATGTATCGAGTGCGGAAAATCTTATGAAATTTCACCTGATATCATGCTCTGTCCCGGTTGCAAAAAAAAATATGATCCGAAAAAACCCTTAAGAGGTATACTCGAGGTTGTCGGCAAAACCGGTGAATTATCCGCCGGCAGAGACTTATCAGCAGGCCCGGATACGGTAGATTTCGTCCACCGGTTTCTCCCGGTAGAAAGAGAATATTTCCCATCCGTACCCGTGGGCAATACACCTATATGGAGACCCATGCGGCTTCGAAAAAAAACAGGGTTCGAAAATTTATACCTTAAGGACGATACATTAAACCCGACAGGTTCTCTTAAAGACAGAGCCTCGTTTCTTGTTTCCGCATTTGCACGTAAATTCCACATTCAGGATGTTGTTGTTGCTTCCACGGGAAATGCAGCTTCTTCGATGGCAGGTATCGGTGCTGCGGCAGGACTTAATATACGAATATTTATTCCGTCATCCGCTCCGAAAGCGAAAATGGTACAGGCTCTCCAGTACGGTGCGGATGTAACGCTGGTTGACGGAACTTACGATACGGCCTTTGATATGTCGATAGAATTTACGGACAGGCACGGAGGGTTAAACAGAAATACGGCCTTTAATCCCATGACAATAGAGGGAAAAAAAACGGCGGCGCTTGAGATTTTTGCGCAGCTTAACAGAATGCCGGACTATGTTTTTGTGCCCGCAGGGGACGGAGTTATCTTAAGCGGTGTATATAAGGGTTTTAAGGATATTATAGGTTCAGGCCCGGCGGAAGAGATGCCTGTCATATATGCAGTTCAGGCAGAGGGCAGCCAGGCTATCTGCAGGGCTTTAAGGGATGGAGATTTCGGTGAGCCTGAAAGATCATCTACCATAGCCGATTCGATTGCTGTCGAGGTTCCCAGAGGCGGGTACTATGCTCTTTCATCGCTTAAAAAATATTCAGGCAGATGTGTAACGGTTTCGGATGATGAGATTTTAAAAGCCCAGCACGAACTTGCATCCGAATCCGGTCTTTTTGCAGAACCTTCATCGTCCGCTGCATTTGCAGGTTTTAAAAAGGTAAAGGCCGGTCTTTCGGAAGAAAGTGTTGTTGTTCTGTTGATTACAGGAAGCGGGTTAAAGGATATTGATGCCGCTATGAAGGGTATAGATATACCGCAGCATTAATATTGGCAAATAATTGTTATACTTTAAATATATTTACTGCATCAGCTCCGGAAAGGATTAGGGCGGAATATGAATAATGAATATAAAAACAGGTCTATAAGTACCCCGGTTGAACGGATAGATGCAAGGCCCAAGATACGGGGCGAGGCTGAGTATATCGATGATAGAACTATCCCGGGCATGATATATGCAAAAATTTTTGTTTCGGCAATTGCTAAGGGGAAGATCAGGTCTGTCAGGATACCGGAACTCCCCGACGGTTATACCGTTATAGACAAAAATGACATTCCCGGAAGAAACAGAGTTAAAATGATTGCGGATGACTGGCCCTTTCTTGCGGAGGATACTGTAAACCATATCGGAGAACCGGTACTTATAGTTGCAGGTCCGGACAGAGCGGAGATAGATAAGATTTTAAGTGAAATAAAAGTCGAATATATTCCTTCGGATGCGGTTTTTGCCATGGAAGATGCCGAGGCAAAGAACAGCACTTTTGTTGACTACAGCTTAAAAAAGGGCGAGCCGGATGCGGCCGAGTCAGAGGCATCACGTGTAATAGAGGATACGTATTCAACAGGAATTCAGGAGCATATATACTTAGAGCCTCAGGGAGTGATAGCCGAATACCGTGACGGTAAAATTACCGTGTACGGTTCCATGCAGTGCCCTTATTATGTTAAGGGTGCCCTGGTTGAGGCTTTTAAGTTCAGTGAGGATAGAATACGGATCATCCAGACAACGACGGGAGGGGCTTTCGGAGGCAAGGAAGATTATCCGTCTCTTATATCGTTCTATGCTGCCCTTGCATCATACAGAACAGGGAAACCTGTAAAAATGGTTTTTAACAGACTGGAAGATATAGTAACAACGACAAAGCGGCACCCGTCGAAAACTCGTATAAAAACATTTTTGGACAGTTCCGGCGGAATAACCGGGATGGACATAGATATAAAGCTCGACGGCGGGGCTTATGAAGGACTGTCCTCCGTAGTGCTTCAGAGGTCGATATTTGCCGCGACCGGTGCATATAATATTCCGAATGTCCGGGTGCGCGGAAGGGCTTTTCGCACGAATAATGTCCCGAAAGGCGCTTTCCGCGGGTTCGGCGGACCCCAGGCCGTTTTTGCGATAGAGATGCATATGAATCGTATAGCTGTTGAAGCAGGAGAGGATCCTGCCCTGTTTAAGAGTAAGTATTTACTTAAAGAGGGAGATTTAACGGTTACGGGTGGAAAGATCAGGGGGGAGATAAAACTGCCGGAAATGCTTAAAAAAGCATTTTCTCTTTCCGGTTACCCGGAGAAGTACAGGAAATATTTATCCTTTAACGGAGAAGGCAGTGCCTGCGGTGAAAACGGAAGAAGCGGAGATTCGAAAGGTGTGTTCGAAAAACGTAAGGGAATCGGCATTTCTGTTTTTAACCACGGGTGCGGTTTTACGGGAAGCGGAGAAAGAGATAAGATTAAGGGCAGGGTTAAACTTAAGCTTCTTGCAGACGGCAGGGCGGAGCTGCTTGTATCGAGTACGGAGATGGGACAGGGTGCTCAGACAACTTTGCGGAAAATAGTATCGGATACTCTGAACATTCCTCCGGAAAAAATCATCTATTGTAATCCGGATACGGACAGAGTGCCGGATTCGGGACCGACTGTGGCATCGCGTACTGCGATGATTGTAGGAAGAATTGTACTGCGGGCAGCTGAAGAATTAAAAGAAAAAATGGCGGAGAAGATGTCTGTCTTAGGGGAAACGGAAAAAGATACCCATGAGGAAATTACTGTGGAAGAGCAGTACCGGCATCCGGAAGAAATCGAATGGGACCAGGACAGTTTCCACGGCAATGCGTATCCGGATTATGCATGGGGCATTAATGTAGTGGAAGTGGAAGTGGATCCGCTTACTCTGGAAGTTGTGCCGACAGGAATCTGGGGAGTGTATGATATAGGAATGCCTCTGGATGAGAAGATAGCGGAAGGGCAGATGTGCGGAGGTATTGCGCAGGGAATCGGATGGGCGGGAATAGAGGTTATGACGGAAGAAAACGGCAGAATAAGACAGGCTTCGGTAACCGATTATATTATTCCAACGGCACGGGATCTGCCCGAAATAAAAGTTGTATTTGTAAACAACCCTTCGCCGTACGGGCCTTACGGTGCAAAAGGAGCGGGAGAACTTCCCCTTGTCGGAGCTGCCCCTGCTTATGCAGCTGCCGTGCAGAATGCATTGGGCAGGCCTGTAAACAGAATTCCCATAACCCCGGACTATTTAATGAGCCTATGACAAAAACATTTCGAATGGGTGACGAACCCATTGTAAAAAAATCAATGGCTGTTTATGATAGCGGCCCGGAGGAGATAATATTATTTATGGATGGAAAAAAAAGATTAGATATAACACAGGGCCTTAAAGTAAGGATAGTATTAAAGCAAGACCAGAAAAACGGTAAATTAACCGAAGGAATTGTCAAAGATATCCTGACAAATTCCCCTACGCATCCCCATGGCATAAAAGTAAGATTAGACAGCGGAGATGTGGGACGGGTCAAAGAGATATGCAGATGATGCTTTAGATTGACGATGATGCTTTCCCAAACCCGGTAATAAGAAAAATACAGCCGTCAATTACAATTTAAAAGCATAACTTTACAAAGACAGGTATATTTGATACTTTTATCATAACAAGATATTAATTAGTTTTCTTAAACTTTATGGATACTGTTTGGATTGTCAGAATCAGGATGAGGCAATAGTGAGTAATGGAACTTATGTAAGAACCGTGCTTCCGCCCGGATAATTCAATTTTTATTAACAATAGTTTTTAAGAGGAGTCAGTCTATGAATGAAAAGAAAAATGAAGAAGAAGTTTCGGAAGCTCAGATTTCGGTTCATTGGAAAGAAGAGAATTACTATAAACCTTCGGAAAAATTTATAGCACAGGCAAATGTTACCGATCGGAAAATTTTAGAAAGATTTGGCATGGATAATTTTCCCGGTTGTTATAAAGAATTTGCAGACATGCTGGATTGGTATAAACCTTATGATAATATTCTGGATTCGAGTAATCCTCCGTTCTATAAATGGTTTGTCGGCGGTAAATTAAATGCAAGCTACAATTGTATAGACAGACATTTACCGAAGTACAAAAATAAAACCGCAATCCATTTTGTCCCGGAGCCGGAGAATGAACCTATCCGGCATATAACCTATCAGGAACTATACGTAAAAGTTAATGAATTTGCCGCTTTATTAAAAGATTTTTGCGGGCTCAAAGCAGGAGATACGGTAACATTACACATGCCCATGATTCCGGAGCTTGCAGTTGTAATGCTTGCCTGTGCACGGATTGGTGTGATTCATTCACAGGTTTTTTCCGGATTTTCCGGCAAAGCCTGTGCCGACAGAGTTGTGGATGCAAAAAGTAAAGTTTTAATCACTGCAGACTCATATTATAGAAGCGGGAATCTTCTCGATCATAAAGAAAAAGCGGATATTGCTTATAACGAAGCTTTAAAAAAAGGGCAGAAAATCGAAAAGGTTCTTATCTGGCAGCGTTATCCGGGCAAATATTCCGCAAAGACTCCGCTGGTTAAGGGGCGTGATTTTATTATTAATGATTTACTTAAAAATTATCACAGTGCTAAAGTCGAACCTGAAAAACTCCCTTCCGAAGCCACTTTATTTCTAATGTACACTTCCGGCACAACCGGTAAACCAAAAGGTGCACAGCATTCAATCGGCGGTTATCTGGCTTATGTTACAGGTACATCCAAATACATCCAGGATATTCATCCCGAAGATGTTTACTGGTGCATGGCGGACATCGGCTGGATTACAGGACATTCCTACATTGTGTATGGTCCGCTTGCTCTGGCAGCTTCATCGGTAATTTATGAAGGTGTGCCCACTTATCCTGATCCGGGAAGGCCCTGGAGGATTGCCGAAGAATTAGATGTCAACATTTTCCATACATCTCCGACAGCAATTCGTGCACTGAGAAGGGTCGGACCGGATGAACCTGCAAAATATAATTATTCCTTTAAACATATGACTACCGTTGGTGAACCGATAGAACCGGAGGTCTGGAGATGGTATTATAATGTAATCGGTAAAAAGGAAGCGGTTATTGTCGATACCTGGTGGCAGACCGAGACAGGAGGATTTTTATGTTCGACTGTTCCGGCAATTCACAATATGAAACCGGGAAGTACAGGACCCGGAGTGCCCGGCATATATCCGGTTATATTTGATGACGATGGTAATCTGCTCCCTGCAGGTTCGGGAAAAGCCGGCAACATTTGTATTCAAAATCCCTGGCCGGGCCTGATGCAGACGATCTGGGGTGATGATGAACGGTTTGTCAGCCAATATTATAAACGGTACAATAAAAATCCTGAGAGTAAAGATTGGCATGACTGGCCGTATTTTGCCGGTGACGGAGCTGTAAAAGCGCCGGATGGATATTTTCGTATTTTGGGAAGAATAGACGATGTCATTAATGTTGCAGGGCACCGGTTGGGTACCAAGGAGTTGGAGTCGGCCGCATTAATGGTTAGTGAAGTCGGTGAGGCTGCCGTTGTTCCCGTTGCTGATCCGATTAAGGGGAAAGTCCCTCACATTTTTGTTTCTCTTAAGCCCGGGATAAAGGCGAGTGCGGAACTCGAAAAAAAAGTTATCGATACTCTGGCAACAGAAATCGGCCCGATTGCCAAACCCGGGAAAGTCTGGATAGTACCGGATATGCCTAAAACGCGATCAGGTAAAATAATGCGCAGAGTATTGGCTGCTGTTGCAAATAAACAGGATGTAGGGGATATATCGACACTGGCAAATCCGAATATTGTTGAAGAAATAAAAAAAATGGCGTAGTCTTTCCAGGACAAGGAGATATTCGACACTTGTTTAAGATCTCCTTTTTATATGTCCAGCCGGCTATTAAATGGGTTTAGGGATTTATGTTTCGAATTATACCAGAGGGACTTGCTTACAAAGAGCATGTATTATTAAGAAACGGGAAGGGTATCTTCTTTAAACCCGCTGTTAAAGATGATATTCCGTTAGTGGAATCCTTTTTAAACAGCATTTCGAAAGAAAGTTTACGAATGCGGTTTATGGCTTCTATTTCGAAAGTACCCCGGGACATCATTAATCAACTGTGCAGCGGGGATTTTACGGAATCAGGTTGTTTGCTGGCTATTACCAAGGAAGAGCAGAATCCTAAAGTCGTCGGGTTGGGGAATTATATAGGGATGGGGAGAGGAAATTCGGCCGAGGTTGCCTTTCTGATCGATGATTCATATCAGGGAAAAGGAATCAGTACCCTTCTGTTGGAACGGCTTGCCGGGCTGGCTGCAGCTAATGGTTTTGTCGAATTGGAAGCGGAAGTTCTTCCTGATAATCAATCTATGATCAGTGTATTTAAAAGTTCCGGGCTGGAGAAACACCGTGTTTGGAGCTCGGATACGGTTCATATAGAATTACCGGTAAACGGGGCAGCTACTTTATGGGAACTGGACGACTTAAGGGATAGAATTGCAGTTGCTAATTCACTTCTTCCCCTGCTTCGCCCTAAAATAGTGGCTGTGGTCGGTGCTTCCAGGGATAAGTCTTCTTTAGGCAATATGATTTTCCAGAACATAATTTCTGCTAATTTCAGCGGTACTGTTTATCCTATTAATCCACAGGCTGTATCCGTTAACGGCATAAAAGCTTATGCATCAATTAAGGAATTACCGGAGAAAATAGATCTTGCCGTTATAGCGGTAAAGGCGGAAAAAGTACAGCAGACGGCCGAAAATGCTATTAAAGCCGGTGCCAAGGGATTAGTAGTTGTTTCCGCCGGTTTCGCAGATGCCGGTAAAGAAGGATTAAACAGACAGAAAAAACTCGTTGAGCTTATACGTACCCACGGAGTCAGATTATTAGGTCCCAGTTGTTTGGGCTTAATAAATGCAGACCCTGAAGTACAGCTCAATGCCAGTCTGGCTCCTAAAATTATGCCCCCCGGTGGAATAGGGTTCTTTTCTCATTCTGCTGCACTCGGATTGGTAATACTGGATTACGCAATGGAAAAAGGATTAGGATTTACTACTTTCGTTTCTGCCGGAAACAGGGCCGATGTTTCCGGAAACGACTTGCTTCAATTCTGGATGGAGGATCGAAATACGAAAATTGTTATCCTTTATCTGGAAACTTTTGGAAATCCAAGGCGTTTTGTCCGGATTGCACGCAGAATGACTTACAAAAAACCGATTTTATGTGTTAAAAGTGCGCATAGCAGTGCCGGCAGAAGAGCTGCAGAAGCAAAAAGCGGCGCCAATACAGGAGGCGAACCGGAGGTCGAAGCATTATTTCAGCAGACAGGTATAATATTGGCTCCTAATCTGGAAGATCTTTTTGATGTGGCTGCGGTACTTGCGAATCAGCCTTTACCAAGGGGCAACAAAGTTAAAATTATTGCCAATTCCAGCGGCCTGGCTACATTGTTTGCCGATGCGTGTGAAATGAATTATCTGGATGTAGATGCTTCCGGTATTGTTGACCTTGGTGCTTTTACAACAGCCGGTAATTATGAAGTAAAAATAAAAGAAGCTTTGATAGATGAAAATGTAGACTCCTTATTAGTCGGTTTCGCCTGCGTCGGAAATTGTAATACCGAACCTTTTGCTAAAGCCATAAGAGACGGGGTTAGTGCTGCCGAAGAAATTACAGGAATCGAAAAAACGGTATTGCTTTGTTTAATGGGTGCCGTCGGCACTATCTCTTTTGTCGATAATTCCAGCGATAAAAATAAGAAAAGATATTTCCCGGCGTTTCGTTTTCCCGAATTAGCAGCCAATGCATTGGGTAGAATTACCCGTTATGTTGAATTTAAAAAACGGCCCTTAGGCAAACTGATCTGGTATGACGACGTTAAAGCCGATGAAGCACGTCAGCTTATTAAGAAAATTCTTCGTGAAGTTGCGGAACCTCAAAAGATTATAAGAGTGGACAAGGTGAGTGTAGTAAATCTTTTAAAATATTTTGGAATATTTACCGTAAAGCAGGCGTCGAAAGATTCGAAAAAGTTTATTATAAAGGTTAAACCCGATCTTCTGTTTGGTCCTGTCCTCGAAATAAACGATGAAGCTTCCCGGCGTATTGTGCGTATTACTCCTTTAACCGATAGAGATATCGATGAA
Source organism: Spirochaetota bacterium (assembly GCA_013151965.1). Lineage (GTDB taxonomy): Bacteria > Spirochaetota > Spirochaetia > SZUA-6 > SZUA-6 > SZUA-6. The sequence goes on along the minus strand of JAADHF010000065.1, from coordinate 41,969 downwards.
ACGATGCAGGAATTGCATCTTGAAAGGAATTGCGGCATAAGCCAGATTTTAGGCAGACTCTCACAAATGATAGAGGAGGTTCCCTGGCTGTGGGATTTCGAAGCTCGAGCTGTTTTAGACGATAAACCTTTAGTTATTGCCGATTTTTTAGTAACTATAAAACCCGGCGGTGCAAAAAGACCAACATACTGATAATTGTATAAGATGAGTTATTTAGTTAATGCTGTAGTAATATAAGGAAATAGAATGTGTCAAATAGTTTATCATCCGGATTATAAGAAGTATAATCTGGGTTATACTCACCCGTTTAATCCGATACGTGTGGAGATGACACTGGATCTTCTTAATGAGCTGGGTTATTCAGTAAAGCCGTTAACACCGGTATCGATAACTCCTGAATTATTGTATGGAATTCATGATCCTTCTTATATAGAGGTAGTTGAGAAAGTAAGCAGTGGTGAAATCTTAAAGGAAGCGGAAAATTACGGCCTGGGTAATCCGGACAATCCCATAGTAAAGGGGATGGCTGAAGGAGCGCGTAATCAGGCAGGAGGAACTTTGTTTGCAGCCGGATTGCTGTTGGAAAATAAAGCAAAAAAGGTTCTTCAATTGGGCGGAGGCTTCCATCATGCTCATCGAAATTCTGCAGCAGGCTTTTGTTTATATAATGATATTGCATTAGCCATTAAAGAAATGACAAAAGCCGGATGGCACGTTGTATACCTCGATCTGGATGTTCATCATGGTGACGGAGTCCAGGAAATTTTTTATTCGGATGATAAAGTTATGACAATATCACTTCACGAATCCGGTGAGTATCTATTCCCCGGAACAGGCTGGATGCATGAGCTTGGGTGCGGACCGGGACGTTCTTTAAAGGTTAACCTGCCTTTGGAACCTTTTACGGAAGGAGATTCCTACCTGGATGTTTTAAACGGGGTAGCAGCCCCCGCTCTGGCATGGTTTAAACCGGATGCTATGGTTGTCCAGGCAGGTGCGGATGCGCATTTCTCCGACCCCCTGGCCGATTTAATGTTAACCACGCAGGACTTCGAAAGAATCTACCGGCGTGTACTTGAGCTTGCAGAGCAGTTTTGTAACGGAAGAGCTTTATTTACGCTTGGCGGAGGTTATTCGTTAACTGCTGTTCCCAGAATTTGGGTGATCCTTTATTTAATACTATCCGGTTATAAGGTGCCGGATAAAATTCCGCAAGATTTTCGCAAACGGTGGAACGAAAGAATATCACAAGATATCCCGGAGTATTTTCATGATCCTGAGCAGGCATTTAAACCGGTTCCGCGAAAAGAAAAAATCGTAAAACTTAATCATGAAATGATTCAAAGAATGATGGATACTGTAGCTGTCTATTGGTTTTGAAAAGGAATAAGAAAATAATTTATAATTGCAGTTCATCCGGCCTTGCAGAAGAGCATCCTTATTTTTTTTAAAAAAAGCTTGACAGCAGAATAGGTTAGTGGTAGCATCTTTTCAAAGCGCTTTGGAAAGTAGGATACGGAATATTATTCGTCCGGCTTTTTTTTAAGTAAAATCCAAAGCGCTTTGAAAAGTTTGGGAAGGAATTAGAAGGATTATGGTTAAACTTATCGACATTGCTAAAAAACTCGGATTGTCACTTACAACGGTATCAAGAGCACTTAACGATTACGAAGAGGTTAGTTCGAAAACGAAAGAACTTGTCAGACAGACGGCAAAAGAGATGGGCTATGTCCCGAATAAGTTTGCACAAAATCTTGCCCTTAAGAAAAGCCACCTTATCAGCCTCTTATATGATGATTATCAGGAAACAATTTCCTATCAATCTTTTACCTTCGAAGTTATAGCAGGGGTACGGAATTATTTCGGGCGTACTCCGTATGATCTGATCATTGTTCCCGGGAACCTCAAAAGCGAAACAAGAGAACCTCTTAAAAACATCTGCTATTCGAGAGGGATAGAAGGACTCTTTGTCGTGGGGATTCGCACGAACGATCCGTATATCGAAGAGCTGAAAAAAGATTTTATTCCTGCCGTTATCGTGGATTATCCCCTGATTACTAAAAAAGTAACGTATATCCAGTCGGATAACCTGATGGGCTGTAAATTAGCCGTTGATTATCTGGTTTCCAGGGGACACAGCAGGATAGCTTTTATAAACGGACATGATCTGGCTGCCGTAAGTCCGCTGCGTCTGGATGGTTATAAAACCGCTCTTAAAGAAAACGGTATTTCCTTTGACGAAGACATAGTCAAAGTTGGAAATTATACGGAAAAGAGCGGATACGATGCGGTAAGACAATTACTCAAAGAAAAAGCTGATTTTTCCGCTGTTTTTGCGGCTTCCGACCTTATGGCCGTTGGTGCCATTAAGGCAATCAAGGAAAAGGGTCTTAAAGTTCCGGAAGATGTTGCCGTAGTCGGATTTGATGATGTTTTTTTTGCCGAGTATTCCCATCCGAGTTTAACGACTATAAGACAGCATAAGTTCGACCTTGGATACATGGGAGCTAAGGAACTGCATGAGATTATTGAAAATCCCGAAAAGCCTTTGCGGAGCAGGAAAATTGATGTCGAGCTGATAATAAGGGAATCTGCATAGGCACAATATTAATCCGGAATGCCGTGGAACGCTGATTTAAAGGTTCTATGAGCAAATATAAAAAATAGGGAGGCTTTTTATGAAAAAAGCACTGTTATCGATGCTGGCCTTTGTGCTGGTGTTAGCGGGCACGTCCGTGTTTGCAGGAGGCCAGAAAGAAAAAGCAGCTGCGCCTGAGAAAAAGGTTACGGCCGGGGCACAACCTACGAGTTTTCAGAAGTTCGCGGTTGAGAAAGGAGCTAAGATTGTTTTTTCCGGATGGGGAGATCAAACGGAGCAGAAGATCTACAAGGATTCAATAGTCCGGTTTAATAAAATTTACCCGGATGTATCTGTAGATTACCAGCCGATTCCCGCGGATTTCCAGACGAAACTTAAAGCTATGATGGCCGGCGGAACTGCACCCGATGTGTTCTATGTCGACGACCAGCTTATGACCGCCTTCGGGAGAACAGGTCAGCTCCTGCCTCTGGATGATTACATGAGCGAGGCAAAGGTTTCGAGAACTGATTTTATAACCGAACTTCTTAAAATATTTACCTACAACGGTAAAACCTTCGGCCTTCCCAAGGACTGGGGGACACTTGGCCTGGTATATCTTCCCGAAGCTTTTAAAGCAGCGGGTATTGCCGAACCGAATAATAACTGGACATGGGACGATCTTTCAAAAGCTGCAAAGATCATTTCGGAAAAAACAAAATACAAAGGTTTCCTTCAGAATGCGGACTGGGCAAGATTCGCACCCTGGGCATTCGAGCTTGGCGGAACTTATACCAATTCTTCCAACACAAAAGGTACTTTGAATACAAAAGAAGTTAAAGACGCTGCTTCTTACCTGCTTAAAATGAAAAAAGACGGACTTCTTGTAACAAGCTCGGATGTAGGTGCCGGCTGGGGTGGTGAAGCTATCGGGAAAAAGCTGGTAGCCATGACATACGAAGGCGGATGGATGGTCAACTATATGAGGAATCAATTCCCCGACGTTAACTGGAAGGCTGTACAGGTTGCTAAAGCACTAAACGGGAAAAGATCCGATGTTATTTTTACCAACGCCATCGGTGTAAATGTACATACAAAGTATCCGAAAGCATCAGCAGCATTTACCATATTTTTAACAAGCAGGGAGAATCAGGCTGAAATCACAAAAACAGGATTCGCATATTCGACTCATCCCGATCAGCTTGATCTTGTTAAAGATCCGAATGACAAAGAAATCGCAGCAGGCGGTCTTAACGGAAAGGTAGCATACTGGGGTCCCAATACAGGGAAAATAAACGATCAGGTTTCGAAAGCTCTGGAGAGGATATATCTCGGCACTATGAGTGTCGATGAATCCTTTGCGCAGGCGGATAAAAAAGTTAATGCAATTTTAGCAGGGGAGTAAACCGGACAGGTAATTTAAGGCAGGGGATGTTTTATCCCCTGCCCTGTTTTGATTCCTTTTTAGGAGGCACTTTGAAGATACGGGGATCTTTAAACAGAATGAAGAAGAAGGAAGAGATTGCAGCATATATCTTCCTCTCACCTTACCTCATTTCGACACTTGTTTTTACATTGGGCATGATATTATTTGCTCTGTATATAAGTCTGCATAGCTGGAATCTATTTCAGCGCCCGGAATTTGTCGGGTTAAAGAATTATCTTAAAGCATTCCGGTCCGAGGATTTTAAACGCGGATTTTTAAATATTTTCTGGTACACAATTATTGTAGTATCCTTCCAGACATTTATTGCCGTTTTTATGGCCGTACTACTCTTTAAGCCTATACCGGGGAAACAGTTACTCAGGACTTTATTTTATGCACCGAGCGTTACTTCCACGGTTGTTATTTCCATGATATTCTGGTGGCTTTATCTTAAAACAGGTTTTATTAACCTGGCTATTGAAAAAATAGCAGGATTATTCGGCGGTTCATGGCAGAATGTCGAATGGCTTAATGATCCGACCGGACTTTTTCAGCTCATCGCAGGGATTTTCGGCGGAAAGATATCTTACGATCAATGGTATTTCAACGGACCGAGTGTTACATGGATGGCAATTATGGCACAGGCAATTTATACGACATCTCCCACTTTTATGATTATGTTTCTTGCAGGTCTTGTTGGTATTCCTGCTTCTCTCTATGAATCGGCATCGATCGACGGTGCTTCACCATGGACACAATTCTGGAAAATAACTTTTCCGATGCTCAGGCCGGTTACAATGATGGTGGTTGTGCTCGGTACAATGGGAGCTATTCAGATGTTTGACTTCGTTAAGATATTAACGGCGGGAGGACCTCTCGGTACGACCCTGGTCCCCGTTTATCAGATATATTCGGAAACTCTTGGCATAAACGGTCCTATAAGGGCAGGTTACGGTGCAGCTATGGCCTTTATACTTGCTGTAGTGATATTTGTATTAACGTATATACAGAGGAAATCTATAGAAGAAAAAACGGAGCAGTACTGAAAAAATGGAACCGGCAGTTTTAATTAACAATAAAAGAAGGTCTTACGGAAGATATATTAAGTTCGTTTTAAGATATCTGTTTATTCTTATAATTGCGGCATTTCTCTTTACTCCTTTTATTCTTGCATTCCTGGGAACAGTTAAAACCGATGCTGAAATAATAGCATGGCCGCCTAAGATACTTCCGGAACATTGGCTCTGGACTAACTGGCTGGATACGTGGAACACTGACCTGGGAAGAGGCGGAACTTTTCCGAGGTGGCTTTTTAACACGGCGTTTCTTTCAGTTGTAACTGCTTCCTTACAGGTACTCTTCTGTTCCATGGGAGGATATGCCTTTGCACGGCTTAAGTTCAGGGGCAAGAATATAATTTTTACATTTTTGCTGTCTTCGATGATGCTGCCGGGAATTGTTACGCTTGTCCCGAAGTATGTTCTGATGGCTAAAATCCATCTTATAAATACCTATTGGGCTCTTATTTTACCCGGTTCGGTGGAAGCCTTCGGGATTTTTCTCCTTACGCAGTATTTTAAATCCATACCTTCCGAACTGGAAGATGCCTGCAAAATCGACGGGGCCGGGTATTTTGAGATTTTTAAGAATGTCATTATTCCGCTTTCGACGCCTGCTCTGCTTACGCTCTTTATCCTGAAATTTCAGGCAATGTGGAATAACTTTTTAGACGCTCTGCTCTACTTAAGCAGGGTAAGTATGTGGACATTAAATATTGCGCTTATGACTTTTCAGCAGCAGTATAAGGCTCAATGGAACCTTACACTTGTCGGGGCCATGTTTAATGCTTTTCCGGTACTTATCCTGTTTTTTATGTTCAGCAGATACTACATGGAGGGGGTTTCGTTCAGCGGCTTAAAAGGCTGAATCTTAAAAAGTCCGGAAGAGCTGCACGGATTTTCCAGTGAGCAGCTATAGCATAGATAGTAATTTTAAAGTATATTAAATAATTTTAAACACAGGAAAACTATGGGTATTGCATATAATATTGGAAAAGGGAAATATAAAAACTGGATCGCAGCGGAGACGGATTTTATTCCGGAACATTCCGGCAAATGGGAGACTATTTTCTCCCTGGGGAATGGCTACATGGGTGTTAGAGCGGCAACCGAAGAAGGCTACGTAGAAGAGCACAGAGGCTGCTATATTGCAGGTGTTTTTGATAAATTCCCCGGTGAGGTTACGGAGCTTATAAATTTTCCGGACTGGATAAATTTTGAGATCAGCCTTGCGGGAGAAAGATTTGATTTAAAGCGGGGAAAAATCCTATATTACCTGCGGCAGCTTAACATTAAAGACGGACTGCTTTTAAGGGATGTCGAGTGGGAAAGCCCTATGGGAAAAAAAACACGGCTTTCTTTTAAGAGGTTTGTTTCTTTTTCAGGTATTCATTCGGCATTGCAGAGAGTTTCCATAACGCCCCTTAATTATTCCGGAACAGTGGAATTTATATCCGGAATTAACGGACAGGTTACCAACAGCGGGGTACAGCATCTTAAAGAAAGCAAACTCAGGCTTATTTCCGGACGGATTATTTTAATCGGTGAGAAAACACAGGAATCAAATATCCGTATAGCTGTGGCTGCAACTCATGAGTTCTTTATTAATGACAGGAAAATTAAAGTTAAAGAAAAAGTGCAGACAGGCCGGAGAAGAATCGGGATAAAAGGTGTATGCACTGTCGGCCGGAACGAAACCTTTCGTTGTGAAAAATTCATCTCGGTTTATACATCGCGTGATAAGGATTTAAGCAAGGATCGGAAGCCGTCGGAAGCGGCCGTGGAAGACCGTGCCGTTGAAAATCTGAAATCGATTAAAGATACGGGATATGCTGCGCTTTTAAAGGAACATAAAGAAAAATGGAACAGAACCTGGGAAAAAGCGGATATTGTAATAGAAGGACCGGATTTTGATCAGCTTGCCGTGCGTTTTTCTATCTTTCATATTCTGCAGATGACTCCTGCCCATGATAACAGGCTGAGCATCGCTGCAAAAGGATTGTCGGGAGAGGGGTATAAAGGCCATGTATTCTGGGATACTGAAGTTTTTCTTGTTCCTTTTTTTGTCTATACATTCCCCGATATTGCAAGAAACCTTCTTATGTACCGGTACAACTCTCTCGGCGGAGCAAGGATAAAGGCAGCCGATAACGGTTTTAAGGGAGCTATGTATTCCTGGGAAAGCGCGGAGAAGGGAACGGAAGAAACTCCCGAATGGGGTGCAGTGGATATAGAGACAGGCGAATCCATAAGGATATGGAGCGGGGAACTGGAACAGCATATCACCTCTGATGTGGTTTACGGTATTTGGAATTATTTCCAGGCAACAGGTGATTATGATTTTATGTGCGATTACGGGCTGGAAATTATGCTGGAAACAGCGAGATTCTGGGACAGCAGACTGGAATACAACAGGGAATATGACCGTTATGAAATTAACAATATCATGGGCCCGGATGAGTACAGTGAACGTGTCGATAATAATGCTTTTACAAATTACATGGTAAAACTGCAGCTTGAAAGAACAATTAAATTTTCAGAGTGGGTCCGCGAAAACGCAGCTGATAAATGGGCCGGAGTTTCCTTAAAGATTCGGTTTAAGGACAGTGAACTGGAAGACTGGAAGGAAAAGGCCGGTAAAATCTTCATCAATATTGATAAATCGACAGGTTTTATACATCAGTATGAAGGTTTTACGAAGAAAAAGGTTATCGACCTCTCAAAATACAGAGGTAAAGTGGGCGCAATCCTGGAAGAACATAGCTGGGAAGATATAATGGAGATGCAGGTGATAAAACAGGCAGATGTCATTATGCTCCTTTATATTGCCGGAGATGATTTTACCGGGAAGCAAAAAAAAATCAATTGGGACTTTTACGAGCCTAAAACCCTTCATGATTCTTCCTTGAGCTCTGCCGTTCATGCAATCGTAGCTGTAGATATGGGGGATCCGGAAAAGGCCTACCGGTACTTCAGTGAATCCCTGCGTATCGATTTCGGAGAAAATTATAACAGTTCTTCGGAGGGATTGCACTCTGCATCGCACGGCGGTAACTGGCAGGCTGTGGTAAACGGATTCGGCGGGATACGTATAAAAACTGACGGAGGCATAAGAATAGAACCACATCTTCCGGAAAAATGGAAAAGCATACAATTTAATTTTACATGGCATGGGAATGTATGTAATATACATATTAAAAAAGATGAGATTATCCTGAAATCATTATCATCGGCAGGTAAGCCGTTTAAGGCGGAAATTTTCGGAAGCGAATATATGATGGAAAATTCCGGAGTCTTGCAGATAAGATACGAATAGGACAGGTTAAAAAAACGGATGAATCTGTCAGGGTGAGAAAATGAAAAATTACACACTTACGCAACGGAATATCGAGAAATCCTGTTATGTATTCAGACCGGATGACAGAAGGGTTATAACCAGATATTTTTATCCGGGCGGGAGTAACGGAAGGGCATTAAATATCTGGAATAAAATATTAACTCTGCCGGAAGAGAAAGTTAATGAAGTCCTTGAAGAGACGCTCGATCTTTTCAGCAGCCGCCATAGGGATATTAAGCAAGTGTTTACAAAACACTATAAAAAGGCAGGGAAGAGTATTAAATACCGCGGGGAAATTTCCACTGCAAGAAAACTCCTTATAGGTTCCTATTTTACCATGGAATACTCCCCTGTTTCCGCTGCTCTTTTTAACCCGTCGATAGTCCCTCATCCTGATCAGGACGGCACCGGAGGAGATAATTTCAGATTTATTCAGAGCTTCAGAGCTGTGGGAGAGGGACATATATCTTCTATCCTGTTTACGGAGGGAGTAATAAAAAAAAATGGTGAGCTGGTATTGGAGAGAGAAAATAAACTGCTCGAACAGGGTGCTGTCTCTTTATTAAGTAATTCTGTCTACGAAATAACATTTGATAAAGATACGGAGCTCTCCTCGAGGATTATTTTCCCTGTTACGGAAAACGAAAGAATGGGCATAGAAGATGCAAGGTTTGTGCGGTTTAAAGCAGATAACGGAAAATACACATATTACGCCACTTATACAGCCTATGACGGCGAAAGAATATTCCCGAAATTGATCGAGACAGAGGATTTTAATAAATTCCGGATTACACTCCTTAGAGGAAGAGGGTCGCAGAATAAGGGAATGGCTCTCTTCCCGGAAAAAATTAACGGAAAATATGTAATGATTTCCAGAGGTGACAATGAAAATCTTTTTCTCATGTATTCTGATGATGTTTATACGTGGGAAAATCCCGAATTTATTGCCGGCCCGGAAGATCCGTGGGAGTTTATACAGATAGGAAACTGCGGTTCACCGATAAGAACCGATAGGGGATGGCTTCTGCTTACTCATGGGGTGGGGCCGGTGAGACGTTACTGCATGAGTGCAATGCTTCTGGATTTAAAGGACCCGCTGCATGTTAAAGGCAAACTTCCTTTTCCCATCCTGTGTCCGGAAGAAAGTGAACGAAACGGATACGTTCCGAACGTTATCTATTCATGCGGCAGTGTTCTGTTTAATGGGAAACTGATAGTGCCCTATGCGGTTTCCGATACAAGTTCTAAAATGTTTACAACGGGAATTGATGAGCTGTTGGATAGTATTATCTAAACAGCAGATTGCCAAAAGCTCTATAGAAAAGATTTTATAATCTGCATATTGTTACCGATACTTTTGATAACCGATTAAAAGATATTCTAACCTTATATACAGAATACTAATTTCTGTAAATCCAATATTAAGGAGTTAACCAAATGGGTGAAAGCGATAACTTTCCCAGCATTTCCGATGCGGATAAACCGAATGCCGGGCGTATTTACGATTATATACTTGGCGGAAACCATAATTTTGAGATAGATAGAATGGCAGCACAGAAGGTTTTGGAACTTGCACCCTTTGCACCGCAGCTCTTCCGTTTAATAAGGTGGTTTTTAGGAGAGGCGGCTGTGCGGTTGAGTTCTCAGGGGTATAAGTATTTTATCGATTTCGCCTCCGGATTACCGACAATGGACCACATACACCAGGTAACACCCGAGGGAACAAAGGTAATCTACTCCGATATCGATCCCGTTGTTGTGGCCTATGCTCATGACATTATTAAAGATAACCCTTATGTACAGTATGTACATTGCAACGCAGGAACACCGGAAGAACTGCTTGAATCGGATATGCCTGAAAAGCTGTTCGGAAGCGACAGGAATGTTGCAGTCGGGTTTAACGGTATCGCATATTTCCTGCCCGATGACAGAATAGCCCATTTTATGAAAACTTTATACGGCTGGACAGGAGACAATGCCAGGCTTTTCCTCTGTGATGGAGATGCAGGCCAATCTATTTCGGAAGATGCAAAAAAGCTCACGGATATATATAACAAACTTAATCAACCGATCTATCCAAGATCGAAGAAGAGGATGCTTGAGCTTATTAAGCCGTGGAAAGTTGACGATCCGGGTATGATGCTTTTAGAAGACTGGGTCGATATAGAAACAAAAGTAACTGAAAAAATGAAAGATACATGGCACGCACAGGGCACTTACGGGGTTATACTAAAGAAATAGCCTGCTGTACAATATCCTCGAACTAATGACGTTTGAGATACCGGGACATGCAGATAAATATCTATTCTATCTACGAAAAATGTATTCGTATCATGATATTAAAAACATCATTAGCGTATTTCTATCTATATTTTCTACTGTATTGTCATAAAAATGTCAATATTGACAAATAATGCATATTAAAGTTATAATATCTTAATGAACGAAGCCGTCCGGGCAAAAAGTACGATTATTACAAAATTAAAATATCAACTTATCCGCATCAGGTACAGAACCGATATACTGTTGTCGCTGATCTTTATTGTGATATTTTCATTCCTGGTCCTTTTTCCGTTAGTCAAGATCATAGTTAACTCTTTAACATACCAGGATTATGATCTGAGGCTGGTAAGAAATGCACGGTTGGGAGCCTTTACAGGGTATCATTATATACGGGTTTTTGCCAGCAGCCTTTCATACTCAATTTTTATAAAACCTTTCATCAACAGCCTGCTTGTCGGTTTCGGTGTAACCATTGTCGCCATGATCCTGGGTTCCCTCCTTGCCTGGGTAATAGTAAGAACCGATATTCCATGGAAACGGTTTTTTGATTCAGTGATAGTAATTCCGTACATGATGCCGTCCTGGGTTATTGCATTGGCATGGCTGATTATCTTTAAAAATGACAGGATTGCCGGTGAAAAAGGGATGTTTTCTTATTTTTTCGGAATAACCCCGCCTGACTGGTTTTCCTACGGCTTGTTCCCGATAATAGTCTGCCTTGGACTGCACTACTACTCTTACTCATATCTCCTTATATCAGGAGCATTAAAAACGGTGAACTCGGAATTGGAGGAAGCAGGTTTTATTGCAGGTTTAAAAAAATCAACGGTTCTGAGGAAAATAACATTTCCCATCGTTCTGCCCGCACTGGGTTCATCCTTTGTTCTTACATTTACCCGCAGCATGGGTACCTTCGGAACACCTGCACTGCTGGGTCTGCCGGTACGTTTTTTTAATCTGCCGACACGTATTTATGCATCGATCAATTCGAATAATACAGGTGATGCCTACGTGCTTGCCCTGGTATTGGTAGTTCTTGCAGGAATAACAATATACATAAACAGTAGAATCGTAGGGGTAAGAAAAAGCTTTGTCACTATGGCAGGCAAGGGATTCAGGAACCGCCCTAATGCTCTGGGAGTGTGGCGCTATCCCCTTGCATTTCTTATAATATTTTTCCTGATAATTGTGTTTCTTTTACCTCTTCTTCTTCTTCTCTGGGATACATTCCTTCTGTATCCGGGAGATTATTCAATATCTAACCTGACGACCCACTTCTGGGTTGGAAAAAGTAACTTCAAGATTGCAAGCGGAGAACCCGGCATTTTCAGGAATCCCGGCATATGGAACGGTGTATGGAACAGCGTACGACTTGGTGTGCTGGCGGCATTGATAAATGGTTTCCTGGGGTTATTTATAGGTTACGCCGTTGTGAGAAACAGGGGGACAAGGCTCTCCAAATCTCTCGAAGCTGTTTCTTTCGCCCCCTATGTTTTTCCGAGCATAGCAATGGGCGCGATTTACCTTGGCATGTTTGCAAGACCATTCGGCCCGATACCTGCTCTGTACGGGACTTTCACGCTTCTCGTTCTGATCGTTGTAGTAAAGAACATGCCGTTTTCGTCCCGTTCCGGTATCAGTGCGATGCTTCAGATCGATAAATCACTGGAAGAGAGTGCAGGCATACAGGGTATTCCATGGTTTAAGCGGTTTCGAAAAATAATATTTCCCCTTACTGCAAGCGGTTTTCTTTCCGGCATGATACTGACCTTCATTACCGCGATGAGAGAATTGTCACTAATAATTCTTCTGGTAACCCCGAATACCAGGGTTTTAACTACGATGATATTTGCCTATGAGGATCAGGAAGAGATACAGCATGCAAACGGCGTAACAATTATTCTGATAACACTGATAGTACTGGCAAATTTCATTGTTCGTAAATTTTTCGGGAATAAGGGCCTTACAGGGCTCAAAGAAACCTGATATTGCGGTATCAGGTAAAATATCATTAAGGGAGGTCTTTATGATAAAAAGACTATTTACAATTCTTATACTTTTAACTTTCACCGGGGGAATTGCCTTGGTTTTCGCAGCAGGTAAAAAAGAATCTACTGCCGGTAAATCGGCTTATCCGCCGGGAATGGAGAAGTGGTTAAAGGAGGCCAAACTCGGGCCGTATCAGGAACATCCTCAGAACTGGAAAGAAATCGAGGCAAAGGCAAAGGAAGAGGGTGAAGTAGTTGTATACTCATCTTCTTCGAGGATAGCAAAGGTTGCAGGGCTCTTCGAGAAAACCTATCCCGGAATCAAGGTAAAGTACTTTGATTTGGGATCTGTAAAGAGCGTAGAAAAGACCGTAGCCGAACAGAAAGCGGATCTTTACAATGCTGACATAGTAACTACCGGGGGTTCCGGACAGGTGATTCACAAGCTGTTGGATAATCATATGATAGTCAACTTCGTTCCCGATACCGTGGGAGACAGAATACCGAAAAAGTACAAAGAGCCGCTGCTGATAAGAATCAATGAGGCAATAGTTTTCTATTACAATACGGAAGCCTACAGTGAACCGCCGATAAAGAATATCTGGGAACTGACAACACCGAAATGGAAAGGGAAAGTCGTGACAAAGGATATAAATGCATCGCTTTCTGTTTTCATGGGTTTTGCAACTATCGTTCAGCATGCAAAAGAAATGGCGGAAGCGTACAAGCGCATGACCGGCAAAAATATAGTTCTCCATGACGGTGTACCTGATGCAGGTTACGAGTTTGTGTACAGGCTTCTTCATAACGACCTTATAATACTAAAGTCAGGCGGCAAGGTGGCAGCGGCATCAGGAAAACGGGGCCAGGAAAATCCTCCGATTTCTATAATTTATTTCACGTATCTTCGTTACAATGATTCCAAGAAGTATGCAAATGGCGTTATTACACCTCTGGATCCGGTAGAAAAGCTTGTTTATCCTACCTATACTGCCATTGCACGCCAGGCTCCTCACCCGAATGCTGCAAAGCTTTTTACTGCCTTTGAAATGGGGAGTCCGAAGATTACGAAGGATACTGTGATAGAACCGCCTTACACGAAGGGGAAATCAGCGGAACTTCTGCAGGGCCTTGCTCCGTATTACGATCCCGGTTCCGCGAGTCCGCGCGCAGATGTGCCTAAACCCAGGGGCGGGGAGATCTGGGATGAACTGAAAGGCTGGGATGTCGATCCTGATTTCATGTGGTATGAAGCACCGAAGCTGCAGGATTTCTGGACACAACAGGCAGCAAAATAGCTTATTATCAAGGATGCTTTGTTGAGCTGGATAGAACTTAGAAAAATAAAAAAATCGTACAGCGGGTCTCCCGCTGTACGGGAATTAAATCTTAAAATAGAGGACAGGCAGTTTGTTACTCTTCTCGGACCTTCCGGCTGCGGGAAAACTACTACGTTAAGAGTAATCGCCGGATTGGAAGAACCGGACAGCGGAGAAATCATTGTGGATGGAAAGATACTGTTTTCCCGCGAAAAGGGTATCTTTGTTCCCCCGGAAAAAAGAAAGCTGGGACTTATTTTCCAGAGCTATGCACTCTGGCCCCACATGACAGTCCGGAAGAATATATCACTTGCCCTTGAAGAGATGCATCTTGCCAGAGAAAAAATAGATGGGATAATAAAAGAGGTGCTGGAGAAGGTTCAGCTGACGGAATATATAGACAGGTACCCATCCGAGCTATCAGGGGGACAGCAGCAGCGTGTAGCGGTAGCAAGAATGATCGCCGCAGAACCATCTATCTTTCTAATGGATGAGCCGCTTTCTAATCTCGATGCTATGTTGAGAGTGGATATGCGTACGGAGCTAAAGAGATTACACCATGAACTGGGAGCAACCACAGTATATGTGACCCACGACCAGGTGGAGGCACTCACATTGTCGGACAGGATTGCGGTAATGGAAAAGGGTATCTTGAAACAGGTGGGAACACCGGAAGAGATATACAAGAAACCGGCTGATCTTTTTGTAGCACGATTTGTCGGAAGCCCGAGAATTAACAGTATAGAGGGGAAACTGGTTTCTGAAAGCGGTAATTACTTTTTCAAGAAGGGTGATATAAAGAGGAAGATAAATAAAAAAGTAGAAAGTATCATTTTGGATCTAAAAGTTAACAGCCTGATAGCTACCATTCGTCCTGAGGATATAGATGTTTCGCAAAGGGAAAGGGAAGGCTGGACGAAAGCCGATGTGTATTCAGTGCTGCCTGCGGGTTCCGAAACCATTTTAAGTGTAAAGAAGGATGAAATCGACCTGTCAGTAAAGGTAAATGGTTTTACAGACATCAGGATGAACGACACAGTGTGGATATATATAGATCCGTTTAAAATGAACTATTACGATCCCCGGTCAGGAAAACTTATACTCGATGTAGGACTGCAGCGAAAGTAATCTTAAAATGTGTTGACATATTATATATATGTATTATACTCCTATACGTATATGTTTAGAATAAAATAAAACAACATATACGTAGAGGTATAGTATGGAGACGAATGTATTCGATAGAAAAGATCTTATTAAACTTACAAATACATCGGAAGGTTTTTTTGACTTCTGGGAAAAAACAAAACTTTTTAAACCTATCGGTTACTCGACAGGGAATAAACCTCTCTACTCATCCGAAGCTCTGCAGGTAGTAAACCAGATATTAAAGCTTAAAGAGCTGGGTTATGACAATGACGCCATAAGAAGAATAATAAGAAAGGTGGGGCTGCCGGCATCGGGAAAAGGAAAAAAGGAAGAAATAACCGATGTGTATCTTACCGTCGGGGTCCTTGCGGAAAAGACCGGTGTCAGTCCCAGAACAATCAAGCACTGGGAAGAAAAGGGAATCATAGAACCTGATATGCACAGCCAGGGAGGATTCCGGCTCTATCAGAAACATTATATATTCCTCGGTAAACTCATAAGGGACCTTCAGCTCTTTGGTTATACTCTTGATGAAATAAAAACTATATCCGATTATTTCCGGGATTTTATAACAATACAGAAGAATATGGATTCTCTGCCTTCGGAAACTGCCGCCGTTAAAATTGCCGGCATGGAAAAAGAAATTCTTCTTCTCTTTAACAGAATTAACCAGCTTAAAGAGGGAATAGCGAGATGGGAAGACCTTTTACGAAAGAAAAAAAAGGAACTTTCCGCACTTAAGAACAAAAATGAAAAACGAAAGGATCATACGAACACAAAGGGGAAAGAGTGATGCGTGATACAACCTTAATCCGGAATAACCCGGTTAACAAATTATTCATGGAAGAACCTTCCTATGCGGATGTCCATGCAGACCTCAAAAAGATGTACACCCCGCATGAGCAGATCATTCAAATTGAAAAATACAACCTTGATATTTACAATTATTCATTCCATTCCGGTGCACATTTAAAACTCCCCTCAATAGAAGAATACAGCGATAAAGACCACGCTTTTACGGCACTAATGAAATATTATCTTGTTAATAACAGCTATACAAACAAGTTTATCTTTAAGATGCTTCAAATAGCAGATAAGGATGTGGAAGAGAATAATAACTTTATATACAGTGTGTTTAAACCAGCACACCTTCCTGCTGTGCACAAGACTATTCTTCTCCTTCATGGCCTGAATGAAAAAGAATGGTATAAATACCTTCCATGGGCAGAGGCACTTGCGCGTAAAACAAACAGCGCTGTTATCCTGTTCCCGATTGCGTTTCATATGAACAGGGCACCTGCAGAATGGAGCAATCCGAGACTGATGATCCATGTAGCAGCAGAGCGTAAAAAATTATTTCCGGGTTTATCGACATGCTCATTTGCAAATACTGCTATAAGCCACAGACTGCAATTTGCTCCGCAGAGATTACTGCTTTCCGGACTTCAGAGCTTCCTGGATATTGTTCAGCTCATTCAGGAAATCAGAAAGGGATTGGTGCCGGTTATAGATAAGAATACAAACATTAATATATTCGGTTATTCCATAGGTGTTTTTCTTGCTGAAATTCTGCTCATGACTAACCCCCATGGGTTATTCAGCAATTCCAGGCTCTTTGCTTTCTGCGGCGGTGCTGTTCTGGATAACTCCTATCCTGTTTCGAAGGTCATTCTCGATAGTGAAGCTTTTAAAGAGATAAACAGGTATTACAATAATTTTTTAAAAGGTCACTATCAGGGAGATAAGACAATACACTTAATCGAAAAACAAAATGGTAAAATGCTTGAATCTTTTAAAATAATGCTTCGGTACAACCGGCATCTAAAAATCAGGAAAAGTATTTTTTTAAAGCTTGCTGATAGAATAACAAGCCTGACATTAAAAAAGGACAGAGTCATGCCTCCGCGGAGTATTAAAAAGATATTACAGGGAGAAAATCTTGTTCTCGATTTCCCCTATGCCTATTCACATGAAAATCCATTTCCCCTTATCTTTAATATTTCGGATTCGGTAGAACACAGCTTTAGAACCGTTATGGATAAGGCATCTTCCTTTTTGATGTAACAGAACCTGAAAAACAGTTGTGCATCAACAGAGTTCCGCTTGGAACAATGAGCTGCCGGATAATATTATATAAACAGCAGTCTTTGTATCCGGGAGTGCCTGTGTGTTATAGACCTGTGCGAAATTAGTTACCCTTTCCCCGGGATTTTTCATCCAAAACATCGCGGACCCGGTGCAGTATCTGATTAAGATCGTACGGTTTCTGAAGAAAGCCTTTTATTCCTTTTTTGAGAATCGCATTGGCTTGTCCGTTCTGACTGTAACCGCTGGAAAGAAGGACTTTTACGTCCGGGTTAATCTCCCTTATTAATTCATAGGCCTTTTCCCCGTTCATCTCGGGCATTATCATATCAAGGATAATCAGGCTGATCTCATCTCTGTGCTGACGATATAGATTTACCGCCTCGGCCCCGTTTTCCGCCAGAAGTATTGTGTAGCCGGCTTTGGTTAAAAGACGTTTTACCATGAAACGGATTGTATCCTCGTCATCCGCAACAAGAATCGTTTCTTTGCCTCCTGCCGCGCCGTACTCTTTGATATTCTTTTTTACCGGTATTTTTTCCGTTGCCGGAAGATAGATTTTAAATGCCGTGCCTTTCCCCGGTTCGCTGTACACATTAATTGTTCCGCGGTGACCGTGCACAATACCGTAGATCATGGCAAGTCCCAGACCGCTGTGTTTTTCACTCGACCTTTCCTCTTTGGTTGTAAAAAAAGGCTCGAAGATATGCTCCTGCGTTTCGGAATTCATCCCTATTCCAGTGTCGCTCACCTCTAAAAGCACATAATTCCCGGGCCTTACATTAAGGTGCATACTGGTATACTTTTCGTTTAAAGTGATATTGGCTGTTTCTATGGTAAGTATTCCGCCGCCGGGCATGGCATCGCGGGCATTAAGACAGAGATTAAGCAGCATTTGCTGTAATTGAGAAGTGTTTCCTTCTATGGCTGACAATTCGGCGCCGGGATATGCTTTTATGCTGATGGATTTATCAATGGTCCGTGAGAGTAACTTTACCACTTCATCGACCGTATCGTTAAGATTAACCGGATACATGGCATAATGTCCGCCGCGTGTAAAGGCAAGCAGCTGAGCGGTAAGATCCGAGGCCCGGCGGACGGATTGAATAATGGTCTGTACATCCGGGTAAAGCGGATTATCGGCAGAGAGCTGGGATTCGATAAATGATGCATAACCCATGATGCCGCCTAAGATGTTGTTAAAGTCATGGGCTATGCCTCCGGCCAATGTGCCGATGGTTTCCATTTTCTGTGCCTGACGCAGCTGTTCTTCCAGACGGCGCTGTTTAGTGATATCACGGGAAATTACACCTGCCAGAACAACTTCTCCGTCTGCATTACATATCGGATAAGCGGTTGTCTGGTTAATGATTTGTTTCCCGGCAAATAAAAGCTCATGCTCATATGTAAAAGATACTCCGCTGTCAAATACTCTATTGCAATACAGTTTATACTTCTCGCCCTCCTCACCGGGAAATATATCGGAAAGCGTTTTGCCGGTTATGTCTTCGGGGGAAAGGTTAAACTTCTTAAGCGCATGCCCGCCTGCAGTGTAAAAGCGTCCTTCCCTGTCCACAGAAAAGATGAGATCATCTATCGACTGTACAAGAAGGCGGTACCGCTCCTCGCTGTTGCGCAGTTCCTCTTCCGCTTTCAGTCTGGCTGTGATGTCGCGATGAACGCCTCTGTAACCGGCAAGCCTGCCGTCTGAGTCTAATACGGGAACACCGCTGGTTTCCAGAATAACCGTATGCCCGTCTCTGTGTATGTTTCTGTTAATAAAGCCGGATAAGGCCTTTCCTTTTATAAGGAAAGCCTTCATGGCGACGGCTTTTTGAATGTCACGGTCGTCCGGATGGAAAAAATCATAAAAATATTTTCCCAGGACTTCCCCGGGTGCATAACCCAGAATTTTTTTAACAGGCGGATTTGAGTATATATAACAGCCTTCGGTATCGATTTCCCATATCCAGTCGCCGATGTTGTCAGTTACATCCTTGAAACGTTCTTCGGAATCCATTAATTTCTTGTACAGATTTGCATTGCCGATGGCGATGGCTACCTGGTTGGCGATTATCCGGGCAAGGGTTATTTCTTCGGCGCTGAACTTTCGTTTTTTTCCGATGGAATCGAGCCCGATACTTCCCACTACTCTGTGCTTTACAATCAGGGGAACGATAAGCATGGACCGGATATTCAGGCTGCTCAGAGTGTCGCGTACTGCGGTCATCAGAGGATTAGTCCATGTGTCCTCGATTATCAATGGTTTCCGGTCCCTGATGATACGTTCTGCGACAAGGTTTCCTTTAACGGGATATTGTATATCTGCAGACCCTGAATGCGGATATTCCGCAGCGACCCGGCCGTATGTCCGGGCCCGGTTAAACAGAAGAATACCGCTGTGATCCACTCCGAAAAAGGTTACCATCTGTTCTACAGCGGTATCTAAAATGTGATTTAAATCCAGCGAAGAGCTGACTATCTGTGAAAGCTGATTAACCAGCTGCATGTCCCTGACCTTGTTCTTAAGATCGACGGTATTCTTTTGTGTCTTATCCAGTAAGCGTGCATTTGCAACGGCAATGGCAGCCTGGTCGGCAAACAGCATTGCAAGCCATATATCATCTTTGGTAAAAGTTCTTTGTTTGTTATCGGCAGTAATAACGAGGACTCCGGGAACCTTTCCGTGCCATTTTAAGGGTAATTCCATTACAGCCGTAAAAGGGAGATAAGTCTCATGAACAGATGGCCGGCCTTCCCAGAGCCGGTAGTCGTCAATAATCATCGGTTCACCGCTATTAAAAACCTTACCCGCCATGCCTTCGCCGGGTTCGAGTTCGGCGTTGATATATTTTTCCAGATAACCGCTTGCCATGTGGAGGATTAATTTGTCTTTTGTTTCATTATACAGATAAATGCAGCCTGCATCGGCTTTTAGAAGTTCGGCAGCCTTTTCGATAATTGTTTTTAAAAGTTGGGGCGTATCCGTACGGGATGTAACTTCCAGCAGAGTAGTATGCAGAGCGGACAATTCCATCATCCTCTGCCGCTCGTCCTCGATTAATTTTGCCCTTTCGATTGCTATGCTCGATTGATCGGCAAAAGCCTGAACATGGGCAAGATCTTCATCGTCCATATATCTTCTGGAGGCTACGACCAATATACCCAGCAGGCCGTCGTTTCTCGTCAGTGGAATTAATAATGTTGACTTTAGTTTTATAATTTTTGTTATGGCCGAAGCTAATTTTTTCGTTGCTTCATGCCCTGTTAATTTGGCAAGCATGCCGGCAATATCAGTAGTCATAATAGGCTGGCGTTCGTTATAGAGCCGCTGGTAGATTTCGTCTTTATCTATGCTGAATCTATGATCCTTAAGAGAGTAGCCGGTTAATTTCTCCACCCTGGCAATAATTTTAGAGTTGTATGACAGAGCTTTAAGTACAAGACAGTTATGTTTTTCATCGTTTGTAAAGATAATACTGCCTGCGAATCCGAAGGTATCTATCATACCATCCGTGATTGTCTGCAGAACATCGTGCAGACTTAAGGTATTAACAAGAGTATTATTAATTCTCTGCAGTATCAGCAGTTCGGATTTTTTATCAGGCTGTCTGCTGATACCATTTCGATGTTCTATACCTAAGGGTGTATCCTGCCTGTTCTCCTTTTCCCTGCTGCCGGCACTGTCTGAATGTTTTCCCATAACTATCCTTACGCTTTGACAGCATGTTTCTGTTCAGATATTAACATCTATGTAATATACACTTACCGTTACTTTTCATCAATAACTATAAATTTCAATTATTAGCCTCAATTATGATAATCCGGGTTATTGACATATCATTATCTTTTGCTGATAATACCGGGTAAACTTTCCAAAGCGCTTTGGAAAATAATAGGAGGGGTTGATTATGAGAAGAAAAGTGGAAGGTTATATTTTTGATCTTGACGGTGTTCTTACAAATACATCGGAATTTCACTATCTGGCGTGGAAAAGGATTGCGGAAGAGCTTAAAATACCATTTGACAGAAAAATAAATGAGAATTTAAAAGGTGTTTCAAGGCATGAATGTTTACGTATTCTTTTAGGGGAAAGAAATCCGGACAGTAGTTTATTCGAAGAACTTCTTGCACGAAAAAACTCATATTACCGGGATTATATCAAGAGGATTACTCCGAAATCTCTTCTGCCGGGAGCTTTGAATATTCTGGATTGTATCAGAGAGAAGGGCGGACGAATTGCAGTCGCCTCTGTTTCAAAGAATACGGATGAAGTAATGACAATGCTCGGAATAAGAGGTAAATTCGATGTTATTCTTGACGGCTATTCGGTTAAAAAGACGAAACCCGAACCTGAACAATTTTTACTGGCTTCGAAAATGCTGTCCATTGTTCCCGGGTGTTGTGTCGTATTCGAAGATTCGTCAGCAGGAATAGAGGCTGCGAAAAGGGCGGGTATGCTTTCCGTCGGCATAGGCAGCAGTAAAAGATTAGACAGCGCCGATCTTGTTTTTAATGGTCTGGATAAAATAGAATTTAACAGCATGCTTGGAAAACTTGAGAGATTTTAACGTATAAGCATTGATTATAAAGAGCATTTTCTTAAAGTCAGCAGGTAATGTGCAGGACGAAGTTCGTATCAGGCGTATTTAGATTTTTTGCCGCCTCTTTTGTCCTTTTTAAAATCAGCTCGACGCCGAGCTCTTTTGCTTTTTTATACACATCTTCGGTTACGGGCAGGCTTCCGTACATCCCCGTACCCACGATAAGTATCTCACAGTCCCAGGGAATATTTTCATGTATTGTTAACGGCGTATGTCCGTATTTCCCCTTCATCATTCTTGAGACGGATTTTTCACGGAATTCCGTTTTACCATTGGATATAACGATATCTCTGTCGTAAACTTTCCCGTCGATTACAATTTTCCCAAAGGACAGTTCCTGTACTTCCATATTTTATCTCCTTAATGTTCCCGGCTTTTAATCAAGATTATCTTAAGGATTTATTTTCCTTATTATCTTTAGAATGATGCTGTGAATGCCTGCTGTAATCGAACAGGGCTTTTTCTCTTGTGGAAATAACCGTATCCGCCGCATTTCCTCTGTATTCGCCTGCAAAAAATGCGACTGCACGTATCCATGAGGCCTGCTCTTCGGGATATTTGGGTTCGAATCTAAAATCCCATGCATGTTTCCGCACATATTCTTTAAGATTGTTGTCAAGGGTCTTAAGCTCTCTTTCCGCCTTGTCTATTAAAAGATAAGCGGCCCATTTTTCTTCGACGAATTTAAGTATTTTTCGCAGGTGCGGCAGGCAGAGTCCGCCGGAAGCAAGATAAGCCTCCCGGAACAGAGGAGCGGATAAACCGCTTACAAGCCATTCAAGATAGGCTTCTTCCGATTGGTTAAGGGATTTACATATATGACATTCTTTTTCCGGTGATAATCTGCCGGCAAGAGCTTCGGAAGGTTTTTTCTTTTTAGTTACTGCCTTAATAATCTTTAAGAGATATTTTCCCGGCAGAGAGCTCTTCCATCTGCAGGTTCGTCCGGTATCTGTTTTATGTCCGGCATCTATTTTTATTTTCGAATCTTTATATTTTTCAAAAAGATGCTGTTTTAAAGGGCTTAAGTAATGCGAAAGTTCATTTAGGACACGGCCTGCAAGATCTTCGTATATTATACCGGTACCGAGCCCGTCGTTCCATTCCTTTAACTCTCTCGCCTGGAGTTCCCAGGCATGATAGGAACAAAGACCCATACTGCTGATTATCAGACCTCGTGTGGGCCCGTCATTGACATTCTCGTAGAGCAGGTTAAAAAAATACCTCTCCTCCTGCTCACGCAACAATCTGCATACAGGACACCCGCCTTTTTTAAAGGCGGATTTAAGGTTCATATAGATCATGACAATCCTCTCTAAAAAAACCTCCGGGAGAAATTTGTTAATTCCTTCCAGAGGTCATCAGCCGGTAGACTTTATTCGGTTGTTCAACTGCCGGTTCCGTATTTGACAGGTTTAATCCCGGGAGTGAACCTCATCACCCCGTTCTTTTTATCAATATAGAGAATATAAACATTACATAAGGGTTTAGACAATAGCACGATTAATAAATATAATTATGTACGTGGATATCAGTCTGAAAATATTTCTGCATAAAGGTTTTTTTAAGGCAAATCGATTAAATACCACCCCGAACTGATATTCTCCTTGACAAGAATTAATATTTAGGTTTAAGGTGAAAATATTTTTTCAGGAGGTAATGATATGCGAAAATGTATTGTACTACTAGCGCTGGTTCTGATCCTTCCTCTTACAGCCCTGTCGGCAGCCGGTAAAGCAGAGGTCAAAGTAATTAAAATCGGGATTAATGCCCCGCTTACCGGGAGTATTCCGAAAGTAGGTGAGGGGACAAAAGACTCTGCCGAAATGTGGCTGTCCGATATTGACAAAGCAGGCGGTCTGGAAGTCGGCGGAAAAAAGTACAAAGTTAAATTGGTCATCGAAGATAATGAGTCGAAGGCAGCTTCTGCTGTTAAGGCCAATACAAAGATGATCACCCAGGATAAGGTTCTTATTATTATTGGCCCGCAGTCGTCCAAGCAGGCAGTTCCTGCCGGTGAAGTAGCCAACAATTATAAGACCCCGATGATCAGCCCGTGGTCAACGAATCCTAAGACTACGCTTAACCGTCCATGGGTTTTCCGTGCTTGTTTTCTCGATCCGTTTCAGGGCAGAGTTATTGCTAATTTTGTCACAAACCAATTCCACTACACAAAAGCAGCCGTTCTCTATGACATTGCCAGTGATTATCCCAAAGGGCTGGCGGAATATTTTAAAAAGGCATGGGAAAAGCTTCATGGTCCCGGTTCTGTTGTAGCATATGAAAGCTTCACTACGGGTGATAAAGATTTTAGCGCTCAACTTACCGCGATTATTCATTCGGACGCACAGTTTCTCTTTACTCCTCAGTATTACAACGAAGTAGCACTTATTGTTAAGCAGGCTCACCAATTAGGCTGGAACAAGGTTATAACGGGAAGCGATTCCTGGGGCTCTGCCGAACTTGTAAAACTGGCGGGGAAAGATGTTTACGGCGATTTTTTCAGCACGCATTATGCTGCTGCCGGTGCCAAGGGTGCTACAAAAGTATTCATCGACCGCTACAAAGCCGAATATGGTTATGTGCCCGATGATGTCGCAGCACTGACCTGGGATGCTTTGAACCTGGCAAAAACCGCAATTCAGAATGCAGGAAAGCTTACAGGAAATATAGACACTGACCGCAAGAATGTGCGTGATGCGCTGGCAACGATCAAAAATTTCAAGGGCATTACAGGTGAAATGACATTTACCGGAAACGGTGATCCGATTAAAAGCGCCGTTATTGTAAGAATCAATGACAAGGGGCAATTTACATTCTTTAAGCAGGTAAAACCGTAAATAAATGACAACACCATCACGAGGTAACTGATAAAAAACAAATTGATGCTCGTCTATAAAGCGGGCATCAATTATAAAGGGCGATATAAAGAGTCTTTGTATCGTCTTTCTTTATAGGAACGAGGTGCTATTTAAATGCAGTATTTTTTACAAAACCTAGTAAACGGGCTGCAATGGGGCAGTTTTTACGCTCTTGTTGCTATAGGATATTCTATGGTATACGGCATACTTATGCTTTTCAACTTTGCTCACGGCGATATTTTTATGGTCGGAGCCTATATTGGCTTCTTTACAGCGACAGGGCTTGTTGCACTGGCGGCTGTGGGCAATATAATACTTCCCAGCTGGGTTATTATCACATTAACCATGCTCATAGCCATGTTCTTGAACGCTTTCGTCGGCATGGCTGTAGAACGTATAGGTTACCGGCCATTACGGGACGCTCCCCGGGCTTCGGCCGCTATTACCGGTCTTATGATCGGTATAATTTTAGAAACAGGCAACCTTGCCCTGTTAGGGGCCAGCCGCCGGGCTTTTCCTCCTCTGATTAAGCCTGTAACGTACAATATCTCCGGTGTTTTCATTACAAATCAAAAAATCCTCATTATAGTTGTCGCTTTATCACTGACTTTTATGCTGCATCTGTTTATCCGGCACACTAAATGGGGCATGGCCATGCGGGCCATGGCCTATGATTTTGTTATAACTCCTCTTATGGGTGTTCCTCTGAATACCATCATTGCACTGACATTTGCCATAGGTTCGGCACTGGCAGCAGCAGCCGGAGTGCTCTTTGGTATTGCTTATCCGGTACTCGGTCCCTATATGGGTATTATAATCGGGTGGAAAGCGTTTGTTGCCGCTATCCTCGGAGGGCGCGGTTCCATTCTAGGCTCTGCTGCTGCAGGATTTCTCCTGGGATTTATTGAGATCTTTGTTGTCATGATTTTTCCATCGACAATGCGGGATTTCATTGCATACTCTATAATTTTACTGATTCTTACTTTTCTTCCCAATGGTTTCTTTGGCGAACCTTATAGTGCCAGGTTGAGGCTGTGATGGGCGATATAATATTTATAGTGACACAAAGGAACTATTCATGAAAGCAACGGGTTCTCTACCTGCCGGGCGGAGTAAATTTAAAATATACCGTGATAAACTTTTGGCCCCTTACATACAGGTGCCTGTGTTAGGATGGCTGGCAGGTTTACTGATATCAACGCTTTTAGAAACCTTTATAGGTCCTTACCTTGCCATGGTTTTAGGTATGAGCGATGTGCCTGCCCTTTTCGGATTTACTGTTGTGCTTAAACAGCCTGTGCTTATTCCCGGCGTAATTATTTACCTGCTTATTATCTATGTCCTGCCGATCGCCATTGGTGCCCGGCTGACAAAGTCCTTAGCTAACTATATTGCCGGTAAATTACAGCAATATCCATTCTGGATATCGGCGGTTATCCATATTGTTCTGCTTTATGTTGTTATAAATACATGGGCAGTCATGAACGATTACCGGGTTCTTTTAGCCAAACTCATAATGATAGCCGTTATTGTTACTTTAAGCCTGAATGTTATAAACGGTTATATGGGGGAATTTTCCTGTTCTCATCCGGGTTTTATAGCTCTGGGCGCTTACACCGCTTCTATTATAACCGTACTTTTTTTTGTTAATGACAGTGTTTTAGGTGCGGCATTGCTGCCGCCGGTTTTAGCACCATTCTTATTCCCGGTAGCATTGATATTAGGCGGATTAATGGCCTCTCTTTTTTCTTTATTAGTGGCTGTTCCTGCTTTTAATACCCGCGGTGACTATTTGGCTATCATTTCGCTTGCATTTACATTTATAATAAAAAGTCTCCTTGAAAACTTACAGATATTCGGCGGTGCACGTGGTTTCATGAACCAGCCGAATTTGGCTACATTGCCTGTAGTATTCTTATGGACTGTACTTGCAGTCTGGATTATTAACAACTTCGTACGTTCGACCTTAGGCAAAGCGCTAAATGCAGTGCGTGATAATGAAACGGCAGCAAATGCCATGACTGTTGACACCAAAAAGACCAAGATGACGGCTTTTATGTTTGCAGCTTTCTGGGCAGGCATTGCAGGCGGTCTCTTTGCACACGTAATGCGCTATGTAAACCCCGGAAGTTTTGGGATTAAGAAATTGGCCGAAGTATTGGCCATGGTTTACTTTGGTGGCCTGAATTCTGTTATCGGCTCTATTGTCGGTGCTGTTGGGTTTAACTTGCTCAGCGAAATGCTGCGTCCTCTGGAAATTTTCAAGTGGATCATCATTCCTTTATTACTTATTCTGGTGATGATTTTCCGTCCGACCGGGCTTATTGCTTTTAAGGATTTCGATCCGAAGAAATTATTAAGAGCGAAAAACAAAAAGGAAGAAGATAAATAATATGCCATTACTTTATGTTGAACATATGACACGCTTTTTCGGAGGATTGCGGGCGGTACACGACTACAATTTTAAGATTGAACCAGGAGAAATTCATGGTCTCATCGGTCCTAATGGTGCCGGAAAATCGACCATTTTTAACCTGATTACAGGAGTATACAAACCAACAGAGGGCAGCATACACTTTCGCGGAAAGAATATTATTAAGTATCCTTCGCATAAAATTGCTGCACTCGGACTGGGCAGAACCTTTCAGAACCTGCGGCTCTGGCGTCACATGAGTGTTTTGGATCATATCAAAATGGCACAATTTTCACAGATCACTTACGGTTTAATCGGCGCTTTTTTTGATACAAAAAAGCGTAATCAACAGGAAGAAGAAAACACGGAAAAGGCAATAAAAATAATGGAATTGGTAGGTATTGGTAAATTGACCGATCAGTTGGTGCCGAATTTGCCCTATGGTTTACAGCGGCGGGTGGAAATTGCCCGGGCCCTGGCAATTAATCCCAAACTTCTCCTGTTGGATGAACCTACTGCAGGGATGAACTCAGAAGAACTTCAGGATTTGGTTAATGTTATCCGTCATATCCACGACAAACTGGGAGTGGCCATTTTACTTATTGAACACAGAATGAAGTTTGTAATGGATCTTTGCGAACGTATCCAGACCTTAGATTTCGGTGAGGTCATTGCCGAGGGCTCCCCTGAAGAGATCCAGAATAATCCCAGGGTAATCGATGCTTATTTGGGGAAAGAGGTTAAAATCTGATGTTGTTATCAGTTGAGAATTTAAAATCTTCTTACGGGAAAATTAAAGCATTGCACGGAATCAATTTCCACATTGACGAAGGGGAAGTTGTCTGCATTATCGGGGCCAACGGTGCAGGCAAAAGCACAACGTTGATGTCTATTTCACGTATGCAG
The DNA here is from genome assembly GCA_013151965.1 of Spirochaetota bacterium. Lineage (GTDB taxonomy): Bacteria > Spirochaetota > Spirochaetia > SZUA-6 > SZUA-6 > SZUA-6. The sequence continues at coordinate 13,962 of JAADHF010000065.1, read as the reverse complement.
AGTGTGGAACCAGGCAGCAAAATGACTTTTATGGGAAAGAATTTACTGGACTACCCTGCCGACAAGGTTGTAAGCAAATTGGGAATTTCTCATGTCCCTGAAGGAAGGAGACTGTTCGGGAATCTGACTGTAATGGAAAACATTATCCTCTCGGCTTTCGCACGTAAAGACAAAAAAGCCGTAAGAAATGACATCGAGCGTGTTTTTAGTATATTTCCGCGTTTGGAAGAACGTAAAACACAAAAGGCGGGTACGCTCAGCGGCGGAGAGCAACAGATGTTAGCCGTGGGACGGGCATTTATCAGCGCCCGCAAGTTAATGCTTCTGGATGAACCATCGATGGGTTTGGCGCCGCTGCTCATGCTTAACGTTTTCGACGCACTGAAACAAATTAACAAAGAAGGTACTGCCATTTTGTTAGTGGAACAAAACGCACGTATGGCATTACAATTCTCCCAGCGCGGATATGTTCTCGAAACCGGGAACATCATTATCGAGGGTAAATCGGAATACTTACTTAACAGCCCCGATGTAAAAAAAGCTTATCTGGGCGCTTAATACTCATGTTTTACCTGCCTTTGCATATTATCATTATGGCAGTAAGTCGGGCGGCACAAGCGGTAAAGGCAACAGATTGCTGGTGCCTATTATATTCTTATTGACAAAAGAGTAATAAAGGCTTATTTTAAGGCGAGTTGGTAAATTTAGAAAGAGTGATAATCCTCCTTGAATACCTCCCTTGCTAATAGTTATCAGAATAAAGAATAAGGATTTTTAGTTGGAATTTAATGATTTTGGATTAAGTGACGGCACGATTCGTGCTGTAAATGAGCTGAATTTTAAGATACCTACACCGATACAGGAAAAAGTTATATATCATCTGTTAAATGATGACAGAGATATTGTGGGACTTGCACAGACGGGTACCGGAAAAACAGCAGCTTTCGGCCTTCCTCTTATCGAGAAAACGGATGTAAATAATAAAGCCATTCAATCTCTGATTCTCTGTCCTACAAGGGAACTATGCCTTCAGATAACACGTGATATGCGTGCTTATTCCCGTTATATTAACGGGGTACATATAACGCCTGTTTACGGGGGCACCGGAATTGTTCCGCAGATAAGGGATCTAAAGAAGGGAAGCCAGATCGTTGTCGCAACACCCGGCAGACTTCTGGATCTTATCCGCCGCGGTGCTGCCGATATGAGTTCAATAAATTATCTGGTGCTCGATGAAGCGGATTTAATGCTCAATATGGGTTTTAAAGATGAGCTCGACGCTATTTTACGAACGGTACCGGAAGAACGGCGCACACTGCTTTTTTCTGCCACTATGCCCTCTGATGTGGAAAAAATTGCCATGCAGTTTATGAAAGAGCCGTTAGAGTTAATTGCCGGTGAAAGGAACACGGGAATATCGACTGTGGATCACGGTTATTTCATGGTCCATTCCAAGGATAAATATCTTGCTTTAAAAAGGATTGTCGATTACAACCCCGATATCTATGGAATAATTTTCTGCAGGACAAGAATATCCACGCAGGAAATAGCAAATAAAATGATAAAAGACGGTTATAATGCCGAAGCTCTCCATGGCGACTTAACGCAGAGTCAACGTGAGAATGTTATGCGTAAATTCAGAGAACACAGCCTTCAGCTTCTCGTTGCAACGGATATAGCAGCACGGGGGCTGGACGTTACCGATCTTACCCATATAATTCATTACGATCTGCCCGATGAGATCGAGATATATACACACAGGAGCGGAAGAACAGGCAGAGCCGGAAAATCAGGAATTTCATTTTCGATTATAAATCTCAGGGAAAGATCCAAATTAAAACGTATAGAAAAGGTTATTAAACGGAAAATAGAAGAAAAACCCATGCCGTCGGGAAAAGAGATATGTGAACAGCAGCTTATCAATTTTATCGACAGGGTAAAAGAGGTAGATGTAGATACACAGAGTATAACCACCTTTATGCCGCTGATAGAAGAGAAACTTTCCGATTTGAGCAGGGAAGAAATCCTGGGACGTTTCGTTTCATTGGAATTTAACAGATTTTTAAGTTATTACCGGAATTCGAGGGATTTAATTCCTGTGGATAGGAATTATAAAGAGAGAATAAGCAGAGAATACGGCAACAGGGAAAACAGGCAGAGAAAAAAGAGGCCCGGGTCGAAGAAACAATACAGCAGCCGTTACGGTTTCTCTTATTTAAAAATAAATATAGGAAAACATGACAGTGTACTTCCTCCCCAGCTTATCGGACTTGTCAATGAGAGTACACGGAACCGCAATATAAAAGTAGGAAATATCGAAATCAGGGCGGATGATTCACGATTTCAGGTGGAAAATAATCGTATGGAAGATGTTTTTAAAGCATTAGACGGTTACTATTACCGCGGTAAAAAACTGTGTGTTAAAAAGGATTCCAAAAAGAAAAAGAGCCGTCTGTAACCGTTACACCTCATCTTTAACTTTAAACTGCGAACCGGCTTTTACCACTTCTTCTATATATGCTTCGTTATTGCGTGTTAATTCCTGACCATTTGTCACAGCACTGTTGATCTCGGAGATTCTTATGGTTATCCGCCCCATATTTTCCTTTGTGGCATTGCTTACATTGTTCAGGTTTGCTATTGCTTCCAGTATCTGTTTATTTCCTGTTTTCATTTCATCCGCTCCCTGGTTAACCGATACTGTGATATCATTCATATTTTTAAGAGCTTCCAGAATCTGGTTACTCCCCTGACTCTGCTCGATAAGGGCCTGTTTAATTTCCTCTACCACATCACTTACGGTTTTTACAAGTTCAACAATATCCGCAAAAGAATTTTCCGCTTTTAAGGAACTGTCCACAACATGGTCTATTGCCTCTTTAGTTCCGGTTAAATTCGCCTCTACAACTTTGGACTGCGCAGACGCATCTTCTGCCAATTTTCTAATTTCATCGGCAACAACGGCAAATCCCCTTCCGGCATCTCCGGCATGTGCTGCCTCTATTGCGGCGTTCATTGCAAGGAGGTTCGTTTTCCCCGCTATTTCGGATATCATTTTGTTTGCTTCGAGCAGGTTCTCCGATTGCTTTGCAATATCTATTATTATTGTCCGCACATCATCCAGTTTTTCTCTGCCCAAATTAGAAGCACCTTCGAGTGTGGAAACCGAATGGCTTACATTTTCTATATTCCGGGTAACCGATTTGATATTTGCAACCATCTCCTCTATGGACGCGGAAGATTCGGTGATATTGGAGACCTGCGTTTCGATTGCAATGCTGAGGTTTTCTATATTTCTTGTCATCTCTTCTACTGCAGAGGAAGTCTGCGCAACACTAACGGACTGATCTTCTGTTTGTTTCTGTATTTCTTCGGTATGATGTGTAATGCTGTTTATCGCTCCTGCTGTTTGTTCTATATTTTCGGAGAGATTCTGACCTGTTGTGCTGAGTTTATTCATGGATTTAAGAATATTCCCGATTAAATTTCGCAGGCTTTGGATATGATGATTAAGAGCATCCGCAAGCGTACCCAGTTCGTTTCTGCTCTTAATATCTATCTGTTTTCCTAAATCCCCGGTAGAGATGATTTTTACAAAGTCTACCATTTTAAAAAGGGGTTTTGTTATTGCCCTGGCACTTGTAAGTACGATCAGAATTGTCATTAAAATTGCAAATAGGCCGGCACCTATTGCAATGAGCCTTATTGCCCTCTTGTACTGATTAACAGAAATTACTATTTGCTCCATTGTCTCGAACATCCACCTGTCTATCTGCTTTGTTCTATTTTCTATGGTTGCACGTACGATAGCTATTTCCGAGTCTATCGAGGTTAGTTTCAGAAAGGAACTCTTATAACCGGTCAGCAGTTTTATGAGTGCTGTTTTTACACGGGGAGAATATCCGCTGTTGTTGATATCCTTGATAAATGCTTTAAGCTGTGATTTATATAAATCTATGTACTTTTGAGTTTTGCTGATTATATAGTTTTTTTCATACATACGCATAAGTAAAAGATTAATCATAAGAGATTTATTGTTTAATTTATTCAGTTCTTTCTCTATGGCATGTACTTTGTCTCTGAATTGCCTGCGGATTCCCTTATCCCCGGTAAGACCCCGCTGTTTTTCTAACACAATCTCTCTCTCTATGGCCTGAAACAGCCGGATAAAATTCTGCTTTACCAATATAAAATTATTACGAATGCCCTTGTTTATTGCATTTTTTTCAAGTTTATCGAGAAGTTTATACATCGTATCCTTATCCGGAACGCCCTTTCTTAACAGTTCCTCGTCTTTGGAAATATAAAAATTGTTCAGTCCCGATGTATTTTGAGAAAAATAGAGATTAAACTCGTCAAGTGAAATAAAATTAGAGGTCAGCTGATTGTACCTGGAAATTATCAGTATTGTTAACCCTACAAGGAGCATAATAAAGAAAGCGGTTCCGATAATAATAAGATTCATCCGCATTTTTATACTGATCTTCATTTTATTATTTCTCCCTGCGTTATGTTTTATTAATTATTAAGTATAAGTATATGGAACGGATGCTCGAATGCAACAGAATTTCGTATAGCAATGGGAAAATGAGACTATTCTTTATGGAACTTGAATTAAAGATCAGGAACTGCCTTTATTTCAGCAAAGGAAACAATGCAATACGCAGATCCGTGCATCCGTAAGGAATCAGGGTCAAGAATACCGGCCCGGCGTTTTTTTGGGAATCTGCCGGTACCGGTTCGGAAGGAATTTTACCTGCCGAATTATTTTCTATATCCCAGTTGCCGATTTTAATCCCCCGGACTTTAAGGGCAACAGGCGGAGGACTGCTTTTAAACCCGCCGCAGCGGACGGGTATGTAGCTTACTTCACAGTCCTCTATGGAATCCGGAAGGAGTGCGTACCTCCATTCGGATTCCGGATACAGCTCCCAATCGGAAAATCTGCCGCGGGCAGTAAGTTCTTTTTTTTGGCACTTAAGCGGCAGGGCAAACAGTAAAGGACCCCTTTTTATTACACAACCTTTACCTGTCCTTTCGAGCCTGGGTTCCATGGGAAAGCGGATTTCTATTTTCTCCGAGCCGCTTAGGCCCTTTAGAATAAGCACCTTTCCGCGGTTTGTAATAGTACGGGTTATACGGCCGGCCCCTTCGTCTTTAATTTCAAGAACATAATCTTCCGCCCAGCGGGGAATCCTGAATTTAATATTAAATCTTACATCTGTGTCCGCCTGCATGGTAAGGATGATCCGGCCGTTAAAGGGATAATCCGTATCCATCGTGACTTTTACCCCGGTCCCGGACAGCCGGATTTCGGCGGAAAGTGCAGCATAAGTGACGAACACAAGGGTATCAGGTTCTTTATTCTTTCCTTTTTCCACCATCCAGGAACTGCGAACCAGTTTCGGCCATCCCTGATGCATATTTGCAGTGCAGCAGCCGAAATTAGGTTCCAGGCCGAAGATATTGGAGTCGTCACCGTTATTATACCATTGCCTTGGTGCAACCGAACAGATAATTTGATTAACCTGCTGGTTGTATTGATGTGAACATCCGTCGGCGGCAACAGGAGCCGGAAGAGCGTTATAGGCAATTTCTTCCAGGGTATCTCCCCAGCTTAGATCCCCGGTTACACGAATTATCTCTTCGAAACTGAACATCATCTCGACAACCGTACACAGTTCGGTCCCCTGAAAAGGCTCTTTTCCGTTAAGATGTTCATCGCAGCTGTAAACACCTGTGGCCTGTCCGTGATATTTGAGCAGATTATGATAACCCTTCCTGACCGCATCGAGGTATTCCATATTACCGGTAAGCTGATAGGCATAAGCGGGATATTTTAATGCCATAGCTATGTTGACTCCATGAGTCTGATGATACAATGCAAAAAGTTCACGATATTTTTCTTCGCCTAAAAGTTCAATATATTTTTCTTCACTTATTGCTGTGGGCTGGTTTTTATCGGCAGAGATAATGGTATTTATTTTTTCCTGATAGTACTGCCAGTTCAGATAATAACCGGCAGGTTTTGTATAGGGGAAATCTTTGAAAAATATTTCCCATTTCATCGACAGGGAGGCAATCCTTTCTGCAATCTTTAACAGTAGTTCCGAATGTTTCTTTTCCGTCAGCCAGAGTAAAGAAACAAGGCCTTCATATCCCCGGGCGTATGCCCACATTTGTAAGGGTCTTTCATCCAGCATCGAATCCATATACCGGAAAAAATCTTCGATAAGAGTTAAAGCCTGTTTATCGTCCGAAACCTCGATGTACTGAATAAGTACTTTCAACATGACTGTACGGGGCCACCAGTCAGGATTACTCTCAGGCCCGAAGAACCCTTCCTTGCTGCGGTTATCCAGTGTCCGGCGAATCCATTTCCGGGCGCGTTTTCTTAAATCTTCGTTATCAAGGATTTCAGCCAGAGGGAACAATCCGTCCAGGTAGTATGGTCCTCTCTCCCAATTTTCACCGTCTCCGCCCAGCCAGCCGCTGTCCGGACCCACCGAAGGCCATATCTCCTCCAGGTGCCCTGTTAATCCCTGCGCCAGGATGTTTAATTGATTCAGAAGCCAGCCGCGGGGTTTTATAGTGCCGGCAGGCAGATACTGTAGTTTCGCTTTTACGTAAGTCTTTTGGTTTTTACTCATTTTCCATTCCCTAAATTATTCTTTTGATGCTCCTGCAGTCATACCCTGAATATAGTATTTCTGCAGCATGAGGAATATTATTATAGTCGGCAGAAGGCTGAATATAGACCCGCTGTTAATAATTCCCCAATCACTCTGGAATCTCTGTCTTCCGAAGTTCATTATACCAACCTGAATATTTTTTACATTGTTCGATGAAGAAAAAATCAGGGATAAGACAAAGTCGTTCCAGGTTTCCAGAAATAGATATACCACAATAGTGGCGACTGCGGGTAATGAGAGGGGAAGATAAAATTTTAACAGAATTGTCAATTCGGATGCTCCGTCCAGACGGGCACTCTCCCGTATGGAAACAGGAATGCCCGAAAAGTAGTTCCTGAACATGAAAATACAAAAAGGCATAAAAAAGGTGGAATATACCAGAACCATACCGACTTTTGTATCCAGGAGCCTCAATTTATTTAAAATACTATACAAGGGAATAAGTAATGCCTGAAAAGGCACCATAAAGATTGACAGAATCAAAATAAAAATAAAATTACTGCCCTTAAAAGGCAGCGAAACAAAGGCATAAGAAGCTAAAACGCTGATAATTAATACCAGGGAAATAGTAAAAGTGGTCATGATGATTGTATTGCGGATAAATAGAAGGAAAACTCCGTCTCCCGCCCGGAATAACTTGATATACTGTTCCAAAGTTATATTTTTCGGAAATAATATAGGCGGATATTTAAGGATATCGGCGGTATGTTTTATGGAAGAAATAAGGCTCCAGGCTATGGGGGCAAGGAACAGAAGAGAAAGAAGTAAAGCCGGAAGTGCAATTAGTAACTTGTAAAATGAATGCCTCTTATTCACCTGTATATCCTCCCATACGAATCTGCTGATAACTAATGGAAAGTAACAGGATAAGGAATAAAACGGATACGGCAGAACCTGTTCCCATATCATAATTTTCAAAAGCGATTTTATTTATATACATAACTATTGTCTGGGTTGTTCGCATAGGACCGCCGTTTGTCATGATAAAAAATTGATCGAAGGCCTTAAAAGACCCGGCAATCGAAATAACCAGGGCCAGGAAAATAGTCGGCCTTAGAATAGGTATGGTAATTAAAAACAATGTTTGTATCCGGGATGCGCCGTCGATATCGGCTGCTTCATAGATCTCCTGTGATATGCTCTGAAGTCCGGAGATAAATATGAGCATGGAAAAACCCAGCGTTTTCCATGCAACCATGATCGAAATCATCACTCTGGCTCTCCACGTTTCTCCCAGCCAGTTTACAGGCCTGCTGATTAAATCTATCTTTGATAAAAGAAAATTGAGAATTCCGTATGTATCATTATAAATCCAGGACCATATATAACTTGCCGAAACAAAAGAAATTGTAAATGGAATAAAAATAACAACCCGCATGACTTCGGTGCGGAAAGTAGTTTTCTTAAGCATGACCGCAAGAAGAATTGCAGGAACAAAGATTAATGGTGTTACAATTACCGTATATATGAAGGTGTTCCATAAAGAAAGCCAGAATTCACCGGAACCAAGGGCTTTAATGTAATTATTAATTCCCTCCCATGTACTGCTGCCCATAACATTCCAATCCTGAAAGGACATATACAGAACCTGTGTCAGGGGAAATAAAAAGAAAACCACTAACAAAGACAGGGAAGGCAGCATAAAAAGTAAACCCATTCTGTTTTTTGAAGCCAACTGTCCTAATGTCATACAATACTCTCTATATGTTTGATAAAACCGGAGGCTGTTATTGCCCCCGGTTCCGCATAATTCTCTTTTAAGATTTTATTTTGTTACCTTTTTAAGTTCAACGGCAAGGTCTTTTATAGCACTGTCGATTTTTATTTTACCGAGCAGAGAACCCTGAAGATAATAAAGAACCGGATCGTAAATCTGATTATACTTATATGTATACGGTGTAATTGCATGACCCAGGATTTCCTGATATTTCTTCATCTGCGGATATTTAGCATAATATTTGTTCTCATACAGGTCCCTTCTTGGTATAAGCATTAATTTCGGAGCATAATTGTTAACAAGAACATCTTTGGAAAAAGCGAACTTTATAAATTCCCACGCTTCGGCAGGATGTTTGCTCTGACTGGTAATACCTATCAGGTTTCCTCCTCCGAAAGTAGCGCCTTTTCCTTTCCCGTGAGGAATCAGTGTAACTCCGAAATCTAAATCAGGTGCATCTTTCATAATAGTTTTGATATAGAAATTTCCGCTCAGGAAGAGCCCGAGTTTCCCGGCAATAAAGGCATTATACCGGTCTCCCGATGACCACTGGGCGGATGATACCGGAGCTGCCTTGTATTTATAGATCAAATCATACCAGAGCTGTAAAGCTTCCTTCGATTCCCTTGAATCAAATACAACTTTTCCGTTATCGTCGAACATACGGCCATTGTTGCCCCAGATAAAAGGCATAAACCAGAACATGTAGGAACCGGCATTGTTTCCCACCTCTGCAAAACCCCACTGATCAGGATTCCCGTCTCCGTTTTTGTCTTTGGTTAAAGAAACGGAATCTTTAATCAGGTCATCCCAGGTCAGGGGTGGTTTTTCAGGATCGAGTCCTGCCGCTCTGAACATATTCTTACTCCAGTTCAAAACAGAAAGGTCTATTTCGTAAGGAAGGGCATAAACCTTATTGTTCTGTTTCCCCAATCGCAGGATTCCCTGGGGCAATTCGTCCTTAAAAGGGAGAGCCTCGAATTCTTCGGTAATATCTTTAAAAGCACCGATAGAAATGAAATAGGGATATTGAACAAGATCGAGGCTGTAAATATCAGGTGCCCGGCCTGCCGCCATTGCAGCCATGAATTTAGGTACCTGTTGCCCATAGGGTATTAATTCGAACTGAGCTTTTATATTTTTGCCCTCTGACTGCATCTTTTTGTTGAACTGGTCCACAACATCACCCATAACCGAGTCTCTGTCCCAGACACGTAAAGCAACCATTTTATTGGTTCCTTTACCTTCCTGTTCTCCGGCTGCAAAAGTTAGGGCTGCAATCACTAAGATAAGCAGCCAAATAATTAAAACCTTTTTCATAAGAACCTCCTTGGGATTGTTAAAATTGCGCGGCAATAAAGAGACTGACTGCAGGTATGCTTTTTTTAAAACTTTACCGCAGCGCCGGCAGTGTTATAATTATCCTGCACTGCCGATTATGCATTAATTTTACACCGGGTTCTCCTTTTTACAAGATGATTCAAAAACAGAATAAGAGGACAAATCCTACTTTTTTAATACTTAAATAATATTCGGCGGCGTTGCGGTATTCTACCGGGTATTCTGATGAAATCTTAATGCCGGTTAATCGGAAGTTTTTACGGGTACACAACAGGCAGGTTCATGAGACATTATTCACCTATCAGATTTATATCATCTTGATAGAATTCATGAAATTATAAGTATTCTTGACGATTGTTTCTCTATCAAATAAAATAAGAGGGCGGATTTAACTTATGTATGCAAAAAAACAGATTTATGTTGAATTCAACACCTGTCTAAAGGCTCAAAATGCCGGACTTTTCATAAGCAGGGGTGAAGGAATACATCCTAAAAGGGTAATATCCTCAACCGAAATAATATTTGTCGAGAAGGGTATCCTTGGAATACGTGAAGGTTTAGCAGATTATAAAGTCGGCGCCGGGCACAGTATTATACTGGAACCCGGAATAGAACACGCCGGTACTATACCTTACGAACCGGATTTAAAATATTACTGGATTCATTTTGATGTTCTTCCGGTTAAAAGTGGTGATACGGAGACTTTTATGCTGTATCCCCCGCATAATCTGCTTGTGATACCGAAATACAGAGAGGCAGCCCGTCCTACCAGAATTATCCAGCTTTTCAGATGGTTTCTTCATGATCAGGAAGAGGGTCTTCTTCGTCCTGTTACCGCTAACCTTATTGTCTATCATCTTTTAGTTGAAATAAGTACCAATCTTCCCCGCGGGCTGCATGAATCCTCTCATTGGAGTCATTTGCTGGAAATAGCTACGACTATTATTAAAACCCGGTTTGCGGAAAATTTAAGTGTCGGTAAAATAGCCGGTGAAACAGAATGTAATCCCGATTATCTTAACCGGCTGTTTAAAAAAAGTTTCGGAACTACCATTTCCGAATATATAAAAACACGGAGGTTAAACCATGCCTGTACACTTTTGATAAACAGCAAAGATAATATAGATTCGGTTGCATTCCGAAGCGGGTTTAACGATCCCTGCTATTTCAGAAGATGTTTCAGAAAAAAACTGGGAATGACCCCCAAAGAGTACAGGCGGCTCTATACCCGTATCCATGTAAACACAGAGTAAGATAGACCCTTAACCCGCACACTACCAATACGGACATTAGTCTGATAGAATACCATTCTGTATAATATGAACTTCAGTATTTTTAGCGACAAGCCGGAAAACGAATACTCTGAATCGATTGATTCTATTGTAAGAAAAAAGTATGCCCAGTACTTTACACCCTATTGTATAGCCCGGTTTATGGCTTCCTGGGTTGTCCGGGGAAGAGGAGAAACGGATATTCTGGATCCGGCAGTGGGAATGGGAGTATTTATACGTGCGGCGTATCAGATTAATCCTGATCTTAAATTTACCGGTTACGAGATAGATGAAAATATATTAAGAAAAACGGTGAATCTTTTTTCCGCATGCAGTATAAATGCAGAAATCCTGCCTGCTGATTTTCTGTTTCACGGATGGAATTTGCTTTATGACGGAATACTCTGCAACCCTCCTTATATTTCATTCCGCAATTTCAAGAGAAAAGAAGAAGCACTGGCAGAGTTTAAATCCCGCCTGGGGGTTAGTTTAAGCGGTTTCAGTAATATCTACACATTGTTTATTATAAAATCGCTGCATCAGTTAAAACCCGGAGGGCGGGCCGCCTTTATTGTTCCGTTGGAATTCCTTAATGCGGATTACGGAAAAATAGTAAAAGAAATACTGACGGAAAGCAGGGCGCTTCGATATATTATAGTATTTAAGAACGATTCGGGTGTTTTTAAGGATGTTCTGACAACTTCCGGTATTTTTCTGTTTTCGAAGGACAGAAAAGAACGGACTGTCAATTTTATATCTTTAAGCGGCATGGAAGAACTAACCTCGCCTTACAGCAGACTAAACAAATATCCGGACCTGCTTTTAAGTAATAATTCGAAAAGTGTAAGTTTTAAGGAGCTGAACCCGGCAGAGAAATGGAGAATATATTATAATTCAGGCACCATAAGAAAATCCGGATGTCTTGTCCCCTTTAAAAAATATGCCAGAATTATACGCGGTATTGCAACCGGTGCAAATGATTATTTTACTTTTAATAAGAGAAAACAATCCGAATTTAACATTCCGGACAAATTCTTACTTCCCTGTGTTTGTAAATCGAATCAGGTGAAGTCGCCCATTTTTACAAAGGCCGATTATGATGAACTGCAAAGAAAGGATTCTAATATTCTTCTTTTTAATGCAGGGAACGGGAAGGAAGAACATGTAGCGGAATATATCCGGCTGGGCGAAGAACTTAAGGTTAATAAGAGGTATTTAACCGGTCACAGAAAGCCGTGGTATAAAGTGGAAAACCGTCCGCCGGCACCGGTATTGGCCGGTACTTTTAACAGAACAGGCCTTCGCTTTATAAGGAACGAAGCAGGAATCCTCAATTTGACTGCCTTCCACTGCATATATGTAAATTTCTCCGGTTTGGATAGAATCGATACTCTCTTTGCCTATCTGCTGACGGATATTGCAAGGGAAATTCTTTACGATAGGGGAAGAGAATACGGCAGCGGTTTAAATAAGTACGAACCGAACGATCTTAACAATGGGAAAATTATCAATCTGGATGTTGTAGATGTAAACATGGAAAAAACTATTCATCATATCTACAGCCGCTACAGGGAAAGTGTAATTCGCGGAGAATCAGGGCTTTCTCTGTTGAATGATTTAAACGATATTTTTTTAAAGCTGCTTGCATAGAAATTAAATTGATTGCAGAAATAAATATTCATCACATGTCCGTTGAGACTGTAGAATAAGTGCAAAATAGCCGCTTAAGTGCCTGAATCCTGAAATTCGGATATAAAGTCGACAACTCTGTATATTAGTGATATTTTTGTAATATATGAGAATTGTAAAGAATCAAATAATAGATAAGCTTAAATATTATTTTTCTATAAGGAAAGAGGTTGCATTTGCATTTCTCTTTGGATCCGTTGTAAAAGGAAATGCAGGACTGGATTCTGATCTTGATATCGCCGTTTATTTTTATCCGCATAAGGAAGGATTTGATATCGAAGAGGATGTTTCGTTCAGGGAGGAGGATGAAATATGGAGAAATCTTGAGCAGATTGTCGGAGAAGAAGTTGACTTGGTCGTTCTAAATAGATCTGCAGCAACAATAGCCGCCGCTGTTTATCTTGAGGGAATTCCTATTATAATCAGTAATCATTCTCTCTACTGGAAGCACTTCCTTACTGTAACTGACCTTGCAGAAGAGTATAGACAATTTACAAAAGATTATATTGCTGTAAAATCAAGGTCCCTGTCTTTGTCTGCTATTGATAAAGATAGACTTACCGGGAAATATTATTAAGACTCGGTACAGTACCGGGTTTTGATAAAGATACGGCTCTCCGATTATCCTCTTTTTCTAAACTAAGAAACATTATCATGAAATCCTTTGTCGATTCGAGTTTTTTTCCTCTGTATAAATCTCACTACATAACAGGCAGGGTATAAAAACTGTTAAGTTTATTAAAAGCTGAAGAAAGACTTGACAGAAAAAGAATAATTGATATACTGCACAGCAACATGAACGAAAAACAGTTTGTTACAGTAACAAATACTTGGTGGTGGCTCCGGCATTAGCTAGAACCATGCATCTTTAACGGTACAGGCCGCAGGTTCTGGCTAAAACTATCCAGAGTCTGCGGCTTGTTCTGTAAGAACAGGCCGCAAAATCCAATTAACGGGTTTTGCGGTTTTTTTTATGTCTGCAGTTTTATACTGCGGCCGGAATCGGATATAAAATAATTTCATTAAGCGAAAGGGAGGCAGAGATGAAGACCATTACAAAAGAAACAGCAAAGCATGCAGGAAAATCATTTGTTCTTAGAATAATACCGGGTGAAAGGTTTACTCCTTTCTCGCTGGCAAGGAAATTGGGCGCTCATGCTCTGCTCGAATCGGCGTCTTTCAGAGGGGGAAGAGAGCGGTTCTCCATTCTTCTTGCCGACAAGGCCTTTTCCGTATTTCAGAGAAACGATGA
>JAADHF010000064.1 GCA_013151965.1 Spirochaetota bacterium | reverse complement strand
GAATTCTTCCCTATGGTCGGAACCATCGGTGCTGGTTAGCCTGGACGTTAGCTGCACATAAATCAAAATGTGAATGGAGGAAGAAACAATGAAAGACAGAAAAAAGAAGTTAACCACAAATGCAGGTGCCCCCGTACCTGACAATCAAAATGTAATGACTGCCGGACCTCGCGGTCCGCAGTTGCTGCAAGATGTCTGGTTCCTGGAAAAACTTGCACAATTTGATCGGGAGGTTATTCCCGAGAGGCGTATGCATGCCAAGGGGTCCGGGGCGTATGGAACATTCACCGTTACTCACGACATCACCTGCTACACCAGGGCAAAGATATTCTCTGAGATTGGAAGGAAAACCGAGTTGTTCTCACGTTTCTCAACGGTGGCAGGTGAACGCGGTGCTGCAGACGCGGAGCGTGATATTCGCGGATTTGCAGTAAAATTCTACACCCAGGAGGGTAACTGGGACCTGGTGGGTAATAACACTCCCGTCTTTTTTCTGCGCGATCCACTCAAGTTTCCGGACCTTAACCACGCAGTAAAGCGGGATCCCCGAACAAACATGCGCAGCGCACGTAATAACTGGGACTTCTGGACATCATTACCGGAGGCACTGCACCAGGTCACAATAACCATGAGCGACCGCGGAATTCCTTACTCATATCGTCACATGCACGGCTTTGGCAGTCATACATTCAGCCTGATAAATGCACAAAACAAACGGCACTGGGTCAAGTTCCATTTTGTCAGCCAACAGGGCATAAAGAACCTAACGGATGCCGAGGCCGAGGTTGTCATAGGCAAGTGCCGGGAAAGCCATCAGCGCGACCTCTATGAAAGCATAGAGAAGAAGGACTTTCCGAAATGGAAGCTTTTCATCCAGATAATGTCCGAGAAAGATGCCGACAACTGCCCGTACAATCCATTCGACCTGACGAAGGTATGGCTCCACAAGGACTACCCGCTAATTGAAGTGGGTGTTATGGAGCTGAACCGCAACCCTGAAAACTATTTTGCCGAGGTCGAACAGGCTGCCTTTAATCCCGCTAACATCGTACCGGGTATTGGATTTTCACCCGACAAAATGCTGCAGGGTCGTCTGTTCTCATACGGTGATGCCCAGCGTTACCGGCTTGGTGTTAACCACCACCTGATTCCGGTCAACGCATCACGCTGCCCTTTTCACAGTTACCACCGCGATGGTGCCATGCGAGTCGACGGCAACCACGGCAGCACTCTCGCCTATGAACCTAACAGCTACGGAGAGTGGGAACAGCAGCCGGAGTTTTCAGAGCCGCCTCTCGGTCTGGACGGGGCTGCCGGCCATTGGAACCATCGTGATGACGATGACTACTACACACAGCCCGGCTCACTTTTCCGGCTGATGGCACCTGAACAGCAAGAAGTGCTCTTTGCAAATACCGCCCGTGCCATGGGTGATGCTCCCAAAGAAATTAAAATCCGCCATATCAGTAACTGCATTAAAGCCGATCCGGCTTATGGAAAGGGCGTGGCCGATGCTTTGGACATTTCGCTTGCCGATGTAGCCGGAGGGGCATGAAGCAAGCAGTTAACTTAAAGGTTTTAGAGTTTATATTCCAATCCTGTTTCCATGGATTATCAGGTATGAGATGAAGGAAAACTTCTTTCTTCATTTTTTTATAGGAATAAGATTTTATCAGTTTTGACGTGATGCTTACAGGAAGATAGAAGATTAATAGGGCTTTAACCCGGCTCCCCCTTGTGTGGACGACATACCGGCTTTAACCGGTAGTTATGCAACACAACTGTACGATATTCCATCAGAGTATTATTCCGATGGAAAAAAGAAGGCTGTAAATCAGAGCGGCTTTTGCAGTTCCTGAAAGAGTTTTATTCAATAAGCTCCCTGAGTATTTGCCGAACATTTGTTTTAGAAGCGGGATAAAAAGCGGAGCAGACAGAAGGGGAAGTAATATCCATCCGCCGAAAGCCTTCATCAGGAAAAGTATAAACGGAACAGAGAAGGCGGAGAGGATTAGAAGTACATATTCAGCTCTTGCTCCCCTTTTCCCCAAGATCACAGCGAGAGTTATTTTCGATGCTCTGCGGTCTGTTTCGATATCTCTGTAGTTGTTTACAACCAGGATTGCGGTAGTAAGGGAAGCGACCGGTATGGATGCAATAAATACGATTTTGTCCAATGACAGAGCCTGCACATAATATGTTCCGCAGACAGCCACGATTCCGAAAAATATAAAGACAAAAAGATCTCCGAGGGCGTGTGATGCAAGAGGAAAGGGACCTCCGCTGTATGCCAGCAGAGACAGGATAGAAAATATTCCTATAACAAGAACGGGGATACCTGCAGCATAAATAAGATAAAGCCCGTCCGTAACGGCCAGTAAGAGTACGATCAGAATTCCCAGGCGCAGTTCACCGGGAGAAAGTAATCCGCTTGCTGCGGCCCGTACAGGACCGGTTCTGTCTTTCGTATCGATACCTTTTATAAAATCGAAATAATCGTTTGCCATATTTACACCGATCTGAAGCAAAAGAGCTCCGGCAAGGGCTGCCGCTGCAGGGAGTAATCTGAATCGATGCTGTGAGATTGCCAGGGCGGAACCAACCGCTACCGGAGCAATGGCTGCCGGCAGCGTTTTAGGCCTTGTTGTCAGGATCCACGCATAAGCTGTTCCTTTTCTTTTATCATTATTAATCATTTTAATTTCTTTTTAAGGCCGTTTCCCGGAGTGCACTGCAATTGTACCTAACATGAATTTGCGGTATGAGACTTCCGTGAACCCGGTTTTTTCCATAATATCTTTAAGATCGTCTGCGCTTTTAAAATTTCTCATGGATTCTACCAGATATAAATATGCACTCGAATTTCCCGATATAATCCTTGCAAGAAGCGGAATAACAAAGTTGAAGTACAGATTGACAAACGGCGTGGATATACTTTTCTCAGGCAGAGTTGTATCCAGACATATAACTATCCCGCCTGGATGTAATACTCTGTATTGTTCTGCAAAGGCTTCGGAGATATTTTGAACATTCCGCATCAGAAACCCGGAAGTGACCACATCGAAAGAGGAATCATTAAAAGGAATGGCCAGGGCATCGGCACTTATCAATTTGACATTTTTGATATTTAGCCTTTCCCTGGCTGCCTTAAGCATAGATTCGGAAAAATCGATTCCTGCGGCAGTTATATTTTTATTTCTTCTTAACGCTTCGATAATTATATCGCCTGTTCCGGTAGCCACATCGAGGAGACTTTTACCGTCCTTTAGATCTGCAAGGTCAATCACATATCTCCGCCATACCTTATCCTGTCCGAAGGACATAAGACTGTTGAGTTTGTCATAGCTCTCTGCAATACTGTTGAACATGTCTCTTATTCTGTCAGATTTTTCATGATCCACTTAAAACCAACCTTTACCGCACACGCATTCGTTAAACATAAGAATTAATTTAAAATTTACTGCCGGTCATAGTCCCGGAACGGCTTTCTACTCCGCTTCCTCGATGGTTATGGCATTTGTCGGACATAGATAGGCACAGGAACCGCAGCCGATGCAGGTTTCGGAAATACTGTCGAACGGGGTGGTTACTCTTTTATTTGTGCTTCTGTTGGCTATGCTTAAAGCATTTCTTAAGACAACCTCGGTACATACACGAACACAGAGATTACATAAAATACACTTTGTGTGTTTTCTTCTTTTGGCCCTGTAAATAAGGTACCGGCCAACAGGATCGAGACTTGATTCATCATCTACCGGAATCCCATTATCCTCCGCAAGTTTTACTATTTCTTCGGTATCCGGACATTGGGCAAGATACAGCTCTATAATAAATTTTCTTTTCTCTTTTACATTTTCAGAATCTGTACTGACTACCAGCCCCTCCTGTACAGGATATGTGCAGGAGGAAACAAGCTTTTTTCTTCCGCCCAGCATGGGGCCTGTAATCTCGACCAGACACATACGGCAGGCGCCGAAG
Source organism: Spirochaetota bacterium (assembly GCA_013151965.1). Lineage (GTDB taxonomy): Bacteria > Spirochaetota > Spirochaetia > SZUA-6 > SZUA-6 > SZUA-6. The sequence continues at coordinate 13,237 of JAADHF010000064.1, read as the reverse complement.
GGCTTTAGATATTTGTTGTAACATAGAGTCGGGATCTTTATATTTATCTCCCGGGCAGCATCGAGTATGGTTTTGTTTTCCTGAACTTCTACATCTTTATTATCTATTTTTAATCTAATCATCATTCATATCTCACAGCATCGAATTTGCAGACATCAAAACACATTCCGCATTTAATACATTTATCCTGAATTATCTCATGGATCTGCTTTGCTTCTCCGGTTATCGCATCCGAAGGGCAGTTCTTAAAGCAGATATGGCACCCGGTACATTTGTCAGCCAGAATGGTGTACCTTATCAAGGTCTTACACACTCTCGCGGGGCATCTTTTATCCTTTATATGAGCCTCGTACTCGTCTCTGAAGTATCTGATTGTTGAAAGAACAGGGTTAGGAGCTGTATTCCCCAGTCCGCATATTGCAGTCTGCTTTATAAGTTTAGCCATCGTCTCGAGTATTTCAATATCTTCTTCTCTGCCTTCCCCTTTAGTAATACCGGTTAAAATATCGAGCATATGCTTTGTTCCTTCGCGGCAGGGCGGACACTTGCCGCAGGATTCGTCCTGTGTAAAGGACAGAAAATACCTTGCCAGCTCCACCATGCATGTATCCTCGTCCATGACAATCATACCCCCGGAACCCATAATAGCGCCGGCACCTGTTAATGATTCGTAATCGATGGGCAGATCGAGTAATGATGCAGGGATACATCCTCCGGAAGGTCCTCCCATCTGGGCAGCTTTAAATTTTTTATCGTTTAAAATACCGCCTCCGATATCATAAACAATCTCCCGCAGGGTTATTCCCATTGGAACCTCTACAAGGCCCGTATTCTTTAATTTACCGACAATCGAGAAAACTTTCGTTCCTTTACTGCTCTCCGTCCCTATTCCGCGGAACCAGCCGGCTCCCCGGTTTATTATTCTGGGAACATTTGCCCATGTTTCCACATTGTTTATGTTAGTCGGTTTCCCCATATAACCGGAAAGTGCCGGGAAAGGAGGTTTGGTTCTGGGTGCAGGGTTGTTACCTTCGAGCGAACTGATGAGAGATGTTTCTTCGCCGCATACAAATGCACCCGCCCCTCTGTTTACCGAGAGATCAAAATTAAAATCAGTTCCCAGTATACCTTCCCCTAAAAGCCCGTATTCTCTGGCTTTTTCAATGGCATATTTGATTCTTTTCAGTGCCAGGGGATATTCATCTCTTATGTATACAAACCCGTTTGCAGCTCCGATAGCATAGGCTCCTATCAGCATTCCCTCCAGGACCGCATGGGGATCGGACTCAACAATTGATCTGTCCATAAAGGCACCCGGATCTCCCTCATCGGCATTACATATTATATATTTTTCATTTCCGGGAGCACCCCTGCAGGCTGCCCATTTTCTGCCTGTCGGAAAGCCGGCTCCTCCCCTGCCGCGAAGTCCTGATTCCTTTATTTCCTCTATTATCTCATCCGGATTCATCGAAGTTATAACCTTTGCAAGGGCTTTATAACCATCCTTTGCAATGTACTCATCAATATTTTCAGGATCAATGAGTCCGCGATTGGAGAGTACAACAAGCTGTTGCTTTTTAAAAAAACCAATGTCACTCAGCTTCGGGACCGGTGATTTTTTATCAGGGGGTATGTACATCAATTTCTCAATAGGCCGGCCTTTGAGGAAATGTTCCTCAACCAGATGTGGAATATCCTCCACTTTGAGCATCTGATAAAAGATTCCGTCAGGCTGAACAACAAGAATTGGCCCATTAGAGCAAAATCCATTACACCCTGTAAGTACAACCTGAATCTCATCCTGAAGATCATATTTTTTTAATTCTGATTCAAGTGCCGTTTGGATTTCCAAAGAACGGTTGGAAACACACCCCGTACCTGCACATAACATTAAATTTGCTCTATACCGTTTCATTTATAATACTCTTTCACTACCAATTGCCAGTGCATACTCTTCAACTATTTTCCCGCCCATCACATAGTCCTTAAAGATTCTTTTAACCTTCTCCTTTGTTAAATCAACATATTTTACCGGGGGTTTATCTCCTGCTTCAATAGTTGCCATCGGTTCGCGGCTGCACAAACCGGCACAGCCGGAAGTTGTAATAAGTACATCACTTACTCCTTCTTCTTCAACACATGAAAGAAATGCACTCAAAATATCCCGGGCACCTGAAGCAATACCGCAGGTGCCCATATGTACGGTGATCTTTATTCTTGCCGTTCCTTTCCTGAGGTTGGTAACAGAACGCATTTTTTGTGCTATTTTATCCAGATCGCTTGGTTTTAATTTCATAATAACTCCTCACTTAATTGTATTTATATATGCTTTAATTAATTAATTCAAGGCATATATTTATCATGCTTTATATAATAGAACGTTACATCCCGATGCGTTGCCCTAAGTATACGTACAGTTTCATCCATATCACCGAGAGGTTTCATGTCAGGATGATAAAGGTTAAATGATGCATGCACCTCTGTTCCCTTTCCCTTTTGAGATTTGATTATAATTTCACCACCCGTCGCATGTGCCGCCTGGGCAAAAAGTGAAATGCCAAGACCTACCTTTTTGCCTTTTTTTGTAGTAAAGAAAGGATCACAGGCACTTCTGATCTCTTTATCATCCATTCCCTTTCCATCATCCTTAATTATTATATCAAGTCTCTTCTTTTTAGTATTCTGCATAATATCTATACGCACATTCCGTGCACCTGCTCTAATAGAATTCTCAACAATATCAAGTATGTGTAAAGAGAGATCATACATAGGTATCGTCGCACAAGGTTACACGTTCTTCCTGTTTTATAGCCTCTTTAATAGATTTAACTGTCGGCTGTTCACACAGAAAAATGGTACATCGTTTCCCTATCTCATCAGGTGTATGTGCATCTGAAAAGCTGACAATTCGATATCGTGTAATACCTGTTTGTTTTGCACTGCTTTCTCTGATAAAATCCCTGTAATTACATTCCGGAGAAATCTCCAGTGCATCAAATTGTAATGTCGCAGGAATAAAACCCAACTGTCCAATTACGCTAAAAGCCTCCCTGTCAACATGTGCGGCAATTGCTATTCCATTCAAGTCATGAACGGCATTAACGATCGTCTCCACGGATAAAGTTGTTGCTCCTATTAAGAGATGCCGATTTATAGTCGTAATGTATCCGCTTTCATCGACACAGCACTGATAACCATACAGTTTCTGTTCATTTATACCAGGAAGGTTATCGTATACAAGTTTCTGCATATCTTTCAAGGATGCATCATCATCGAATAGCGAAAGCACATGAACCTCTTCTTTTGATGTAATCTCCATGCCGCCAATTACAGTAATACACTCCCGTCTTCCTGCTTTTTGCACCTCCGATATATTTTCTGTTGCATTATGGTCACTGATACCCATAATATCAATTCCTTTCTCTTTTCCTTTCCTTATAATAGCCTCCGGTACCATTCCTGAATCACCGCATGGCGAAAGACAGGTATGAATGTGACAGTCCGCTCTATATCTTTTAAGCATTCTTGGTTGATCCGGAAATTCCCAGATCCCACAAACGACCGATTACTTCAAAAGCAGACAGGGCACTCAAGAGAATCGGAATCCCCTCTTCTTCCGCTTTTTGAATTGTCTGCACCTCCGGTTTCCTGTTGTTTACCAGTATTATTCCACCAAGTTCTTTCATACTGGCAACTGCAACAATGTTTGGATGTCCTTGAAGAGTTATCCATAGATCATTAACATGTGCATTTGCAATGACATCACTTAAGAGGTCGCTTACATATCCATGAGTAATTGTACGATCCAAATAATTCTTTCCGGTAACAACCTCGAAGCCCATTTTCCTTATGATTGCCGACAGTTTCATAATGTTTCCATATTAACTGTTATATCCAAAATAGTTCCTCTGCCAACCGTTGAATTTATAATCATTTTATCAGAACAGCGCTGTATATTATTCAATCCTATACCTGCTCCGAATCCAAGTTCCCGCACCCAGTTTGGTGCAGTTGAAAATCCCAACCGCAGTGCATCTTTTACATCAGGTATGCCAGGGCCATGATCCTGTACATTGACACATATGCTTTCAGGTTTGATGTATACTGAAATCTCACCACCATCGGTATAAAAGATAAGATTCATCTCTGCCTCGTAGATGGCTATGGCAACACGTCTATAAATATCCGGTTTTATATCCAGCCGTTGTAGTGTCTTTTTAATATTACCGGCAACCGCCCCTCCATTCATAACATCACCACCTTTAACCTGATAGATAAGTCCGATTGTTACTGAATCAGCAGTTACATCCTCAAAAAAATGGCTCACCCTGTAACGGCGAATTTCCTCTTCATGATAATCGATCTCAATTTCCCGTAAAAGTGATTCTATAATGACTCCTTTAGTAACAATACCCACAACTTTTTTTTCTTTTCTCTCAACAACAGGCAAACGCCCGTATCCCTTTTGGTCAAAGAGACTAATAGCTTGAATTAATTTCTCATCCTCATAGACGGTAACAACATCTTTTGTCATCCAATCCTTAACGGATGACCCGGCACCCTTTTTTGTAAGCCAATTTATTAAATCCTCTATACTAATAATTCCAACACTGCATCCGTTCTTTACAACCGGGACACCTGAAATACGATTTTTCCGAAGTACCTCTTTAAGCTTATACATCGATATATCGGGTGAAAGCGATATAACATCTTTCTTCATTACATCACCCACAGAAAGGTCATATATTAATTCCTGAATCTTACCAATTCCCGCATTATTCATTTTTGTAAACAATCTACCAAACCTGCCCTATATAAGCGACCGCAGGCTTTGAACATTGAACACTGTGTTTTAAAAAGTACTATATCTTTATCATATGCTAATTTTATTGTCTCTTCCGTTGGCTTTTTCCCCCGGATAAAACAAATCACCTTCACTTCAGCTACATCGGCCGTCCGTACAACCTGAGGATTTATAAGCCCCGTTAACAGTAGGGTATCCGGTTGGATAAAAGTAAGTACATCACTCATTAGATCGGATGCACCTACCATCGTTATGTCCCAATCATTTCTGACAGTTCCGCAACACACTTCAGCATCGAGTATTTTCATTATCTTTTCCAATTTCATGATTCAGGACCTCTCCAACATCGAAATTAAAAATATTTAATTACCCGGAAACTATAACATTCAGCTCACCGCTTAAATGAAACCCTGACCTTTCGGATAGGATCGAAAGTTTACTTAACGCTGATTACTTATACTTTCTCAGCAGCTTTTTTAATTTACTCTGATCCATTTTGCCATGATACTCTCCGTCGATCACTACCAGTGGGCCCAGTGCGCAGGTACCGAGACAATTTACAGTTTCAAGTGTAAAATTGTTGTCTTCTGTTGTCTCGCCCGGCATAATCTCTAACTCCCGTTCCAGGCTTTCAAGTATTTTCGGAGCCCTGTTTACAAAGCATGCAGTGCCTATACAAACAGAAATCTGGTGCTTTCCGACAGGTGTAAGCCTGAAGGATTTATAGAAGGTAGCAAGATCGTACAGTTTGGCCAATGGGAAATCCAGACTCTCCGATACTCTCTGAAGAGTGTCTTTCGACAGGTATCTATACTCGCCGAGGATATCCTGCAGAAGTCCTATAATCGAGCCGCCTTCTTTTTTATAATTTTCTATAATTTCATCCAGTTTGTCATTAATTTCCGCAGTTTCGTTACTCAATTGTTATCCGCCACCTCCGGTTTGTTTTAAAGGTCTTATTTTTTACCATAGCCATAATGATCTCGATAAAGTCGGGAATATATATATCGATATCATTCCTCACCTTAACCTGGCAGGCTAAGCGCATGTTGTTCTGCTTCTCTTCATGGCTCATGAATATCTCTTCTGTGGGGAGAATCTGCCCGCCCCCGTTAAGTACTCTTACCTTACAGTAACCGCAGCTTGCCTTTCCTGCGCAGGAAGATGAAATCTTAATATTATTAGCCGTAAGGTAGGTTAGAAGAGTATCTCCGCCCTGAACGGTAAACTCCTTTTTTTCATCCTCCTGATGAATGGTTATTTTACACTCTCCATAGGTAACAAGCAGTTTATCCGCAATAGCGAGGAGAATAGTTATAATAAGTAGAATAATGTTCATGATTAATAACGGTAAAAATGTCACTGTATACTCACCATCCCGGCAAACCCCAAAAAGGACAGGGCGATTGTGCCTGCAATAACCATAATGATACCCGGACCTCTGTAACCTTTGGGGATGTCCCCGACAAGTTTTAATTTTTCATTAATAGCTGCAACCATTAAAATTGCAAGCATCCATCCCGCTCCCGAGCCCATGGCAAAAAATATTGTCTGAATATATGTATACTTTCGCAGTATCATGAAGAGAGAAACGGCAAGAACCGTACAGTTTACCGTAACAAGGGGAAGAAATATTCCAAAGGAAGCCTGCATAGCAGGAAGAAATTTCTCCATGATCATTTCCATAAACTGAACGGAAGCGGCAATGACAATTATAAAAACAATATAGTAAATAATCTCACTATGCAGCGGGACAAGTATCAGGTGGTAGATCGGCCAGTTTATTGCGGCAGTTAATGTGATAACAAATATTACAGCAAATGCCATTCCCCTTGCCGTTTTGGGATTTCGTGAAAGTGCAATAAAAGGACACATCCCCAGCAGATACGTAAGGGCTATATTATTTGTAAAAACGGAAGCTATAAATATTGTTAATAAATAAGCCATTTACTACACATCCTTTTTTATGGTTCGATCTTTGCAAGGGTTCTCGACAGCCAGATAAAAACGCTTAAGATAAAGAAAGCTCCGGGTGCCATAGCCATTATTACCCAATTTGTCCATCCGGCAGGCATAACTCTTATCCCTAAGATTGTTCCGAAACCAAGAGCCTCACGTATTATGGCTATGCTTACAAGTGTATATGTGTATCCCAATCCGTTTGCAAGGGCATCGAGGATAGAAAGATGAACCTTGTTCTGTATGTAAAAAGCCTCGGCTCTGCCCATTATTATACAGTTTGTAATTATAAGTCCTATATAAGGGCCGAGAGCCTCGCTGATACTGGGGAAAAAGGCTTCGATGGCCTTATCTACAATTATGACAAATGAAGCAATCACTATCATAAACGTAATGATTCTGACCCTGGTAGAAATCAGTTTTCGGAGCAGTGATATGATGATGGCAGTCGCTACCAGGACAAAGGTAGTTCCGGCGCTCATGGCAATTGCATTGTCAACTTTGTTCGATACTGCCAATGCAGTACATATTCCGAGGACCATCGAAAAGATCGGGTGGTCTCTCCATAAACCATTGGCTACCGTCTTAAACTCTTCCGTACTCTTAAGCCTTGCAAAAATCACTTTTTACCTCCTTTAATAAGAGGCAGATATAATTTTATCTGGTTATTTATTAAGGCTTCGAATGCCTTGCTGCTTAAGGTAGCGCCGGTAATCGCGTCCACTTCATTATTTCCTTTTGCCTGTCCTGCCCGGACAATCCTGATTTCGGGAGTAATAACCTTATTCTTAAACTCATTTAAGAATTTTTTACCGGTAATTCTGCTGCCGAGACCGGGAGTTTCCTCCTGATGTATTATGGTGATCGATTTGATTGTTTTTAAATCGGGTTTAAGGGCGATTGCAGACTCGATCGGTCCCCAGACACCGGGGCCGGACATTTTAAAGGACACATCTCCGTTTTTGGATATGTAGAATGTCTTATTTTTCTTTTTTACAATTTCTATATTATTCGAAAAAACACCTGTAATATTCTTGTTATTATAGGGTATCTCCAATGCTGTCAGTATACTCTTTTTAATCTTTAATATTTTGTTTCTTTTAATAATCGGGGAAGCATAACTATCTACCAAAAGCAGAATAGAAGTAAGAAAACTCCCTAGAATAAGTACAAAAAGGATCATCCTGATTTTATCTTTCATTTCTTAAAGGCCTGTATTTTAAGTTTATAACGAAACTATCGATAAGAGGTGTAAAACCGTTCATCATTATAATGCTGAACATTACCCCTTCCGCATAGCCCGAAAATGCTCTTATCAGTATTGTGACTATTCCTGCAAGGAATCCGAAGATCAGCTTGCCGGGCAGAGTATAGGGCGATGTAACGGGATCCGTAGCCATAAACATTGCTCCGAAGAGGAGTCCGCCGGATAGAAGCTGAAAAAGGGGAGGAGCAATTTTTGCAGGAAGAAAGAAATTCCCTATCCATGACAGAAGTAAAACCGTTCCGATGTAGGAAAAAGGAATCCTCCAGTTGCTCACCCTTGTGAACATCAGAAAGAGCCCTCCGATAATCACCCCGATTCTAAAGGTCTCACCCATGCTGCCTGCCGAAGTTCCTAAAAGAAGCTTTATATACGGTGTTAAAACATGAGCTGTTTTAAACAGACCCAGCGGAGTTGCGGCTGTGACTGTATCTACAAAGGGAAGCTGCCATGATGATGTCATTATCTGCGGAAAGGATATGGTAACAAAAAGCCGTCCGACCAGGGCGGGGTTAAATATATTTCTTCCCGTTCCTCCGAAAAGTTCCTTGCCGAATATTACTCCGAAAATAATCCCCACGGATGCCACCCATAGAGGCGTCGAGGGAGGTAAAATCAGCGGGAAAATCAGGCCTGTAACGAGGAAACCTTCTTCTATATCCTTTTTCCGGATCAGAGCAAACAGAACCTCCGCAATTCCACCGGATATATATGAGACGAGGATCAGTTCTACCGCATGCAGTTTAAAAAAATAGACAGCTGCGGCAGCGGACGGAATAAGAGCGATGATAGCAATCGACATGTACCGTTTAATATCCATATTGTCAACAAAATGGGGAGCGCCGGCTGTAATCTCTGACGTCCCGAATACAATCCCTTCCAAAGTACTGATAATAGTTTTAAAACGCATGAGGGGTTTTATTTTATATAGTTTCTCATAGCTCTTTTTTAAATTTTTCACTTAACTTTTATCCCCGTTATAATATTCCGAATTAACCTGTTTGTTTTCTTTAACACCTTTAAGCTTGAATCTTCTTAGAACAGATTCTTTTGGATTAATCCCCATCCCGGTTAATTTTTCCCTTCCCTGTTTTATATACATTGCCGGATTGATTTTTGAAGGGCAGACATAACCGCAGAGGTTACAATCGATGCAGTTGAATATCCTGTATCTTAAGAGAATATCATCGACCATATCCCTTTCGACGTAATGATAGAGAAGGTGAGGCACCAGCCCGGAAGGACATACATCCTGACAATAATTGCAGAATATGCATGCTCTTTCCTCTCCGTGAGTATTTGTATTGATTGTTTTTTTAAAGGGAAAATAGTTCGCAGCAAAGGTTTTCGAATATGAATCCTTGGAAATACCGGGCCTGGCAAAGGAGAATGCTTCCCCATCCCGGTCTTCGACAAGGCACGATATACAGTTTACCGTACGATCAACGGGGAGGGATAAGTCCGTTACGGTATTACCCCATAAGGGGCTGTTTAAAATATAGCGTAATGAGGTATCCGGTTTAACCCTGTTTTTTACTATATAATCTATCTGTGTTCCGATTCTTACTTTTATATGGAAATTCTCTGTAAAACCCGGACCTGCAAGAGCGATAAGCCTTTCGATAAGAGGTTTCTTAAGAACGACAGCCTCATAGACATGAAGTACCGCTTGAATATCGAGCACGATAATACCCATATTAAAAGCATTAAAACCAAAAGGGAATTCCCTCCCTAGAATTGTCGGTATTATTACCTCGTCGTAGCCTTGAGGATATTTCGGATCCAGAGGATAAATATTTATTTTTCTGTTATCTGCAGATTCGTCTATCTTTTTAATTATACTTTTTTGATATTTGTTAACCGCTATATGAACGGAAGCCCGGGGCATTATTGCTTTTAAAATATCAATTCCCTCTATAAATTGATTTAAACCCTTACCGGCCAGAAGGAGAGTGAGAGATAAATTATAAATATCAGATTGAACACCGTCTATAATGATATGTTCAACCTCGCCAGGGAGGATTGCCGAGCTTTTATACCTGGTTGGTATTCCCGATCTGCCCAGGGAAGTAACGCCTGCCATGTATAGTACTTCTTCCAGTTTCTCTTCCGGCAGGTTTTTCCAACTGGATGTCCCTGCCTCGTGCGGTTTAAAATCCGGTGTGACGTCGGATTTTATTACTACAGTATTAATCAGCCTGCCGAAGTATTCTGCCTTTTTTATATCTTCGACTGTTCCGTTTACCGTAGAGTGAACCGGACTCGATATTGATTCATCATTAATGCCGATAATCTGCCCTGCGGTTACAGAATCACCTTTTTTAACGGCGGCGTTTACTTCATCTCCGAATCCCTGTTTTAATGGGATTATTACCCTTTCCGGTATTTCCGGTTTAACGAGTTCATCAGACGGCTCGCCCTTAAAATTCTTAAATGTGTATCCGCCTGTAAATTTTCTCTTTTTTATAATCATCTTTTTTGAATTAATAATATAATTTACCAGATATCATAACATTATAATTTAAATTTTATTTTTTGCAAGTTCTTTAAGAATAAATTGTGAAAAAAATCCTTATTAGGAATTTTTTATCGGGATTTTCTGGTCATGATTGAAAAAATTCATTTTTATAATTTACAAAAACGATTCTGTGTATTAATGTCAAGTTGCAGGCATAAAAATTTGCATGTTTTTTTAAAGTGAATCACCTGCCGGTTGACTTTTTATAGGAGGAAGGAAAATGATTGCTTTTAAAGATTTAAAAGACATTCTTAAGCTCGCCGTAAAATGGGAAAAAAAACTAAAAGATTTTTACGATGTTGCAGAGTTTGCACTCAGCGATAAGAAGTCAAAGGGCGTAATAGCTGTTTTAAGAGAAAATCTCTTAAAGAATATTCATATCCTGGAAAATATAAGTATAGCGGATTACGGAACTACCGAATGGGTACGTTACGCATCGGAGCACAGGGAAGAAGAACTTATACCGGTTAAAAGAATAACAAGAGAATCAAAACCGGAAGAAATCTTTCATCAGATTCTCGACTACCAGGCAAAGCTTAAAGATTTTTATTCGACTATTCTTAACAATCTCATTACTGATAAACAGAAAGAGTTATTTGAATCCCTTGTAAAATTTCAGGAAGAGCAGATTTATGAAACTACAAACTTTATGAAAAAATATAAACCGTAAGAGTACAAAAATGGAGATCTCATCGAAAATAGAATCTTCAGAATATACCGATCTAAACAGGGTTATTGGCTGGTTTATTATCCTGAGATGGATAGCCTGTGCCGGTGTTTTTTTTGCACTTCTTGCGGCCTATTATCTTTTTCACTACAAACTTCATTACAGGGTCCTTTTTTTATTTAACGGATTGCTTTTTCTGGTAAATCTTGTATTCACGATACACTATTCCCTGTTCAGAAGGGGTAATCTTTCCCGCAAAGAGATGAGTGTCAGCTTTAATCTGCAGGTCTTTTTTGATTATGTACTGCTGTTTTTTCTAATTTTTTTTACCGGGTTTCTGGAAAATCCCTTTGTATATTTCTTTGTATTTCATATTATAATGACTGCTTTTATATTTTCATCCAGGGTGGTGTTTTTATACGTTGTTGTCCTTATCTCTGTCCTGGTGTCCGCAGCTGCGGCCGAATATTTTGGCTTTATTCCCCATTTTCCTCTTACAGTTTCCGGTATTTATTCATATACCAATCTTATATTTATCAGAACAGCCGGCCTCTGTTCGACCCTGATTATTTCTGCATATCTTATCAGCAGTATTAAAAAACGAATAGAAGAAAGGGGCAAAAAGGTAGAAGTAGAACTGGATCACTACAAGAGTCTTGATAAGATCAAATCCGACTTTATACTTCAGGTTACACATGAACTTCGCGGGCCTATTGCCGCATTAAAGGGATTTCATGAGATGGTCTTAAAGGGGATTACAGGCGAAACAACAAAAAAAACGTGGGACACTATCCGGAAGGCAAACCGCAGAACCAAGAATCTTCTGACAATTATCGATGAGATGATCGATTATGCATACATTAAATCCGAAGAGGAGATTAAATTCAACAGGACCAGGATCAGTATAAAGGATACGATAGATTACAACCTCGGTCTGTTCCTGGATACTGCAGCCGAAAAGAATATACGGTTTGTTTCCAACTGCCCGAAGAATCTGGCTGTTTTATCCAACAGAGACCTTTTGAATATTATTTTAAGTAATCTTATATCCAATGCTCTTAAATACTCGCCGGATGATACAACTATAACCGTAAATGCTGAAAAGAGTAATGGAGAATTTCATCTGATGGTAAAAGATGAGGGGATGGGTATCGAGCCCTCTAAGATTCATAAGATATTTGATGAATTTTACAGATCGAGCGAAGCAAGAGCAATCGAAAGAGATGGTACGGGGCTCGGACTTGCAATTGTAAAAAAGACTGTGGAATCATTAAACGGAAAAATAACAGTTTACTCTGAAAAGGGCAGGGGAACTACATTCCATATCTATTTTCCCGAAGAATGAGAACTTAATAAGGGTTTTATTTAAGAAAAGCTTTTATTTTTTTTAAAGACATTTTATATTGTTCAAGCTGGTTTAAGGGATGTAACTTGTTTTATTAAGGATAAAAACTTAAGACAGGAGGATAAAATGAAAAATAATAGAATTTTAATTATCGATGATGACCTGGATATTCTAGAAACTGCAGGAGCCCTGCTGGAATATGAAGGTTTTGAGATCCATTCCGCAGATACGGTGGAAAAGGGAATAGAGATGATAGAAGAGGTTTTGCCGGTTGTTATAATCCTCGATGTCATGTTCCCTGAGAAAAAAACTCTCGGTTTCGAGGCGGCAGTAGCGATTAAAAAGAAATATCCGGAGATACCCATATTTATAATTACTGCGATTAACAGGGAATATGCCTTTGATTTTACCCAGAATGATATCAAGGTGGAAGAATTTATCGATAAACCCGTAGATTACGGCAGGCTTGCAAAGTTAATTAAAAAGTATATGTAATCTATCTTTTTTTCCGAATGATACTCTTTAATCTGTCTTTAATCAGAAAACCGGCAGTATTAAAAATCCTTAAAGACATCTTATTAACGGGAAGGTCGAGTTCCTCCTTCTCGCAGAGGGTAGAGTTATTTACCCTGTCGATATCCGTTTTTATCTCTAACAGATTTTTATGGAGTTCTTTTTTA
>JAADHF010000106.1 GCA_013151965.1 Spirochaetota bacterium | reverse complement strand
CGGATTACAGCTGATTCTGCAAAAAGTAAAACCAGCTGCATATTCCGGTGAAAGTTGCCACCCATTCCGGAAATAAGTTGCCACTTATCTCTCTCATCCAAACCGCTAATTAATGAATATCAAAGTGGCAACTTTGAGTCAACTATTAATGACTCAAAGCTTCTGTTTTCTTTGATATTAAAATTACAATTACCCCTGTGAAAACATAGTCCTGAAGATTTATTAATACTTATCTGGTTAAATCCGTAGGACTGTGTATAAGAAAAGTTTGTGTTTAAATTATTATAATCATGGTTATTTGATCCTCCTTTCTTTAAAATCTTCATACCCAAAAAAGGGTCATTTTTATGGGGGTGCATAGATACCAATGTCTTTAAGAAAACGCGCTGACGAGTCACCACGAAGCTATGTATCATAGTGATAAATAGATATATTAGCCGATAGTTATACTTCCACTCTTTAAAAGCAGGTTTCAGCATAAAAGTATCAGTATATCCAAAGACAGAGCTTTTTTTCATTCTAAAGAATCCTCGTGTACTCTTGCAGAATAAAGTTTCCTGACAGATTCACCTTTAAGCTCAATACGAATAGAGGAGTGTATAATTCGGTCACAGACTGCATCTGCTATAGTGGGATCACCGATAATCTCGTGCCATTTTGTTACAGGAATCTGTGATACAATAATCATAGATTGTCTTCCTATTCTATCTTCAAGTATTTCAAGTAAACTCAATCGGCTATGTGCATCGAAAGGCTCAAGCCCGAAATCATCGAGTATAAACAAATCCTGTTTCTGTATTCCGGATAACACTTTTAGATAACTTCCGTCGGCTCTTGAGAGTTTCAGTATTTTAAATAATTTAGAGCATGAGTAATAAACTGTTTTAAAGCCATATACACAGGCCTGATACCCTAAAGCTGAAACTATGAATGACTTGCCCAAACCTGTGGGACCTGTTATCAGGATATTCTTATGCTGCTCTATCCACATCTTATCTGATAATCTTAAAAGACTGTTCTTATCTAAGTTTCTCTCAAGGCCGAAATCGATCTCTTCGAAAGAGCTATAGTAGCGGAACCTGGCCGCTTTGATGAGCCTTTGTATCTTCCGGTTATGCCGGTCGTCCCACTCTGTATCCACAAGATGGCTTAATAACTCATCAGGAGTAAAGGACTGCTTTAGAGTTGTCTCCATAGTAGCCCGGAAAGCTCTCGCCATACCGCTAAGCCTCATCTGTTCAAGTTTATTTAAGGTTGCCTGGTTATTGTTCATTTATTTTTCTCCTATTTCTGTTTTAAATTGTTAGTTGTAATACTGACTTCCCCGGATGTTTTCATGATCCGGGATATTTCCATAATCCAATTCATGCTGTTTTTCTTTTTCCATACTCATTTTAAGTATGCCTTTTATCCGTTTGTATGAATGTGTTCCATAGTAATTTGCATCTTTGCAGGCTTTATTTAACTTCTCATTCCCGTATTTTCTTGCCAGATTTAAAATACCTAAACATACCCTGTAAGCCTGTTCAGGATGCTTTCTGCTTGTTAGAACCTTATCAATTATTTTGCAGGTATCCTCTCCAATAGCTTTTGCCCACTTTAAAAAGCGTTCGGAACTCCATCCTGAATAGGCACGGTGATTCTCCGGCATGTGATCAGGATTCGTTGTATAACCGTTGGAGCTGTAATCCCGTGCGTGTTGTGCTATTCGTATGTTATCGTAATAAATCGCTACAATCCTTTTATCATAGACTATCTTCACTTTTGTCTTTGGTTCTTTCTGATACAGATAATAGGGTACACTGTAGTAATGTCTGTCATCCCGTAGTTCTACATGATAGTTGAACTGTACGGTAACCCACTTGCTTGTCTTCATCGGAAATCGTTCTTTTGGAAGCTTTTTAAGTGTAGATTTCTCTATCCTGTTAAATAGCTCTCTGCGGCTGATTTTAAGCCGTTGAAAATCCTTATTGTTATGTTCTTCTAATAGTTCCCATACAGCCTCGTTAAGTTCTTTAAGGCTGTAGAAGGTTCTATTCCTTAAAGGTGCGTAAATACGCTGATATACTATCCTTACAGCATTCTCGACTAATGCTTTGTCCCGTGCTTCCCTCACCCTGGCAGGGATTATTACAGTACCATAATAATCAGCAAACTCTGCATACTCGGGGTTTATCTCAGGTTCATATCGATCTGCTTTTTTTACTCCGCTTCTTAAATTATCAGGAACATACGCAGATGTACTGCCTCCAAAATAATGAATCGCATTCTCATTTGAGAGTATCCATTCTTCTTTTTCCTGGCTCTTAGAACACTCCACATAGGTTAAGCCACTGGCTCCAAGTACCGCCACAAAAGTCTCAACTGCTATCTGTTTACCCTTATCCCTGTCAAAATACGAAAGTCTATCTCCTGCATAGTCAACAAACGTCTTGTCCCCGGCTTTATGTTTTATATGCATCCTAACTTCAGTGGATTTCCTCCATATCTGAAAATGATAACAAAACTGTGAGTACTGATACCCTTGCGGATGTTTCTTCCTATATTCTTCCCACAATAGATAGAGCGTTACTCCTGTACGTTTAAGCTCTATTACGTAATAAGGAAAATACTCCATCAATTCCTGATATTTACGGCTTTTCCCAATCGATGGCTTTTCTATTATTCGTAGTAATTCACTATCTGCCATCTCTTTAATCTTTTCATATGATAATCCGCTTTTCTTAAATCCCTGCCAATACTTCATTACTATAGGCCGTGATATGTTAAGCGCCCTGGCGATCTGCCGGTTACTCATTTCCGTTGTACTTCTTAGCCTTATTACCTCTCTAATCTTTTTCATCCCAATCCTTTTCCTTGCCATCACATCTCCTTCAAAGTTGTACTTTCGAAGGTAGATGTTATTCTAATTTTTAAGTGATTTGAATGATTTTGGAGGTCTTAGTGATTCCGGAAAATACCCCGAAAAGTGGCATTTTATTTCCGGAATGGGTGGCAACTTTCCCCCGGAATAGGTGGCAACTTTAAAACGGAACGGTGGCAGTTTTGCTCCGGATTATGCATCAGCCATTATCCTGGCAGTTCGCATTGCCTGTTCCTCGTACAATAGTACCCCATAGGTATCTTTGAGTATGGGTTTAAGCTTAGAAAAAGAAATATCTCTTAGCAGAGGCTCCGTTTCTAATAAGAAATTATTACCATTCTCCCTTCTAAATTTCTTATTAATGTAGAAAGGAATTATCAATGAGCAATATTCGTTAGTAT
>JAADHF010000062.1 GCA_013151965.1 Spirochaetota bacterium | reverse complement strand
TTGCAAAACTTTCGGGCAGTCTTTCTTTTCTGGTAATAATTGCCGGTTCCCTGGTGGCTCTTGCCTTTGCATTACTTATATTGCTGCCGCTCTACGATATGTGGATCGGCAAAAAACAGAATAATTAAAACCGTGGTGCTTCATGAAAAGTTGTGCATAAAAAGACAGGATCTTAGGTGAATTTATTAAAAAAGGTCTATGGCTTTCTAAGATCAGTTAAGCTCGCACTTGTCTTAATCGCCTATATCGTTATCACTGTTGCGGTCGCTACTATTGTTCCTCAGGGCAGGGAGATTTCGTTCTACGATAAGACCTACCCTCAGTTCCTGTCGCGGTTTATAGTAACGATAGGGTTTAATACATACTTTAAATCTGTTCTTTTTTTAGTACCGGTATCTTTATTTTTCATTAATCTTTCCGTTTGTACTTTTCACCGTCTTTTTACAAGGCTTAAGCGGAATGTAAAGAAGCGGTTCGGCCCGGATATTATTCATATAGGTTTACTCTTACTTATGATCGGCGGTCTTTTAACACTTATGGGCAGAAGGGAAAGTGTATTTTATCTTGCAAAAGGGAATTCCGTTAACCTGCCCGGAGGCTACGAACTTATCCTAAAATCCTTTAAATATCTTACCTATAAGGATGACCGGCCCAGGGACTGGCTTTCGTCCGTAGATATTAAAAAAGGCGGGAAAACCGTAAGGAGTTTTACAATAGAGGTAAACAGACCCTTAAAGATCGGAGCTTTAAGAATATATCAATATACGTACTCGAATAACTCGCAGGTCCTGCTTACCGATACGAAAGGAAATACAGGACTAATTCATCCCGGTTATTACGTTAGAAACGGGGATGAAATTATTGTATTTAAAGGTGTGGATGTACCTGCAGATAACAAACTGAATTCACAAACAACATCAAAAACAGAAAAGGCGGTTTTCGAAAAATGGATCGGCAAAAGAAGAATAGGAGTTTACAAAATTCCTTCAGGCGGTCTTATCGGAAGTTTCAGAGTAACCAGGATGCAGTCTAAAATGCTTACAGGGTTAAAGGCAGTTGACGACCCCGGTGTAGTGCCTGTAATTATTGCATTCATATTGATAGGTCTGGGCCTTGCACTTACATTTACTCAAAAATTAGGAGATAATAAGTTATGATTTCCACAATTGCATTTATTCTTCTTGCCGCAGCATTTATTATTCAGATTATTTTTTTATTTAGAGACAGGGATGTGCCGGATTCGATTTCGCACTATTTTATACTTGTTTCCTCTATTCTGCTGTTTATTACAATCCTATTAAGAAGTATTAAAATAAGATTTGTCGCCGTTACAAATACATTCGAGTCCCTGGTTTTTTTTGCTGCCGTGATAACATTGGTTCTTTTTATTTACCGTATCAGGACAAAGACAAAAGCTATTCCTTTTATTCTCTTCGGCGGAACAATAATATCACTTATAATACTGGCAATCGCATCATCCCCGATTGCTCCGAAAGAGATTATGCCTCCTGTTCCCGCCTTGCAATCCTACTGGCTTGTACTTCATGTTACATTTTCTTTTATAGGCGAAAGCCTGTTTGTGGTCGGGTTTGTGTCTTCCATATACTACCTTTTAACACATAATGAAAGCAAAAAAACTGCGCTTGACAGGCTTACTGTAACCTCTATTGCTATTGGTTATCCTATTTTTACCGCAGGTGCACTAATATTCGGTGCAGTCTGGGCGGAATTTACATGGGGCAGTTACTGGTCATGGGACCCGAAAGAGGTATGGGCATTAATCACATTTCTTACCTATACAGGATATCTTCATTCCAGATTAATAAAGAAACTAAAAGGTAAAGTATCCGCTTATATCGCTATAGCCGGCTTTCTGTTTACATTATTTACCTATTTCGGCGTAAACTTTCTATTGTCAGGGCTTCACAGCTACAGCTGATATTACCTGTTTATTAACAGTTTTTTATAAATAATTTATATTTTTCTATTGAACATATCGAATTCATGCTATATCCTTTATACAAACTTTAAAATTAAGGAGATAGAAATGCAGAAAAAACTACTACTTGCAACAATAGTCGGAGCATTGTTTATCATGGCTGCTGTTACAATGGTCTACGCCGAGGAGGCAAAAAAGGTTCCGGAAATCCCCGGTATCACAGTTAAGGATGCTCATCCTAATGGCTGTGTTGATTGTCATCGGAATGTTCCTGACAGAGCTGATTACAGGCTTTCGACAAAGATCACCGAATGGGCTACAAAAGGTGTAGATGATGAGATAATGGAACGTGCCAAAGCCGCATGGCCTACAGCAAGTCTCTCCGGAAAACATCCTAATGTTGCCGGTATGATCAAAAGCCAGAAGATTCCGACCACCTGCCTAAGTTGTCATGGCGAAGACAGCAGTAAACCTCTATACAGGGTACTCCATACAATCCACTACACCGGCGGAGCGGATAACCACTTTATCTCCAGTTATAAAGGCTTTTGTACACAGTGCCACTCTGTAAATCTCAAGAAGCCGCCTACAGGAACTATGGAAGTTAAGATAGGCAAGGAAAGTTAATAATTATTAAAGGTCTTTATTAGAAATATAATGCTTTTAAAAAGCACTTTCGGAGCGGGGATATTGCTCGTTTTTATACGGAGTTATGTCCCCGCTGAAGGTGTAGTATTTGATTAAGATATCTGTAGAAATCGCCGGAAATAAACCGGAATCAGAAAGGGCAATATTTGTAAGTGCAGATTCTGATAATCTTCCGTTTCCTGATAATTTTTTTAGCTGCATAGCTGCATCTTTTGCTGCACGAAACCTTAATACATCTAAAAATAACCTGCTTAAATCGTTACAACGTTCTACAGCGCAGAAGAACTATTAATCATTATACTCGTTATCCTCGAGGCCGGATTCAGAGACGCAACAGCTAAAAGGCTGCTGATTGGGTGGGATAGCTGCCATAATAGCCGTGAAGTAGTAATAATGGTTTAAGATATTTTCAGCAGTTTATATATTTTCTGAACAATCAAGTCGATATCCACCGGTTTTTCAACAAAATCCTGAACCGGCATCCATTCCTTATCTATATCCTTCGCAGAAAAATCCATCGGAAACTCTTTATTGATTGCGGTAAGAAAGATGATAGGTAATTCTTTAATTTCATCCGTTTTACGGATTTCTCTTGCCAGATCAAATCCGCCGGAAGGATTCTCGGGAAACATTACATCGAGTATAAGCAGGTCGGGTCTATTCTCCATTATGTATCCCACCGCATCCTCAGTATGATCCATAGTATTGACAGTAAACGATTTTTCTTTCAGAATACTCGATAAAGCTTCTGAAAAATCGACATCATCATCGACAATTAATATCTTCTGCATAATTTAGTCCTCTTTTCCAATTAAATTTTTACTTTCCGGAATAATTATCTCGAAGGTTGTACCCCTGTTGAGTTCACTTTTTACCTTTATCCCAAATTTATGATTTTTTGCAATTTCCTTAACAATTGATAACCCAAGGCCTGTCGACCTTTTATTAAACCTTACCCCTTCAGTAGTGCGGAAATATTCATCAAAGATATGAGGAAGTGCATCATCTCTGATTCCGATTCCATGATCTGAAACGTATAAATGCAGCTCGTCTCCATGAAGTTCCGCATACACATCAATAACTCCCTTCTCATGAGAATATACAATAGCATTCATAATCAGATTAGAAAAGAGTATGTTAAGCTGCTCCTTGTTTCCATTAACAGCCCTGTGAGGAACATCGACATTAACGGTAATTTTACGTCTCTTTGCCTCTTCTTTAACATTTTCTAAAACAGAGCCTATTATCTCCTTAATATCGACGGAAGACACTTCCGCATTATCGGCAGGCTTTATCCTTAAATTCCCGAGTATCAGTATTTTGCTTATCCTTTCCCGCAGCATATGTGACTTGGCCTCAATTCTACCGATTATCTCACGTACGGATTCCGGTATATCATCCCAATACTTGAACTTTAAAACCATAATGAGAGTCTCGATATCAGAGAAAGGGCTTTTTAACTCATGTGTTGTAACAAGAACCTGCATGGTTTTTTCGCGGTTAGCCTTTAACAGGTTTTTATTTGCATCCGAAAGCTTTTTATCCTGTTTTCTAACAGCCCTTGACAGATTAGATACCAGGTACCATGCAATAAGCCATATAAAAACAGCGGTTACTGCATTAACCAGGGCAATAAACGGCGTTTCTCTCCCCATTATCAGGTTATTTGCTATGATACTGCGTGGAGACAATACCCCCGTAATTTCCAGAATAACATCGGTAATATACATACCGGAGGCTATTAATGTGACAACCAGACTTCCTAAGGGCCGGAAAAAAATACATGCAAGGGCAATATGAAAGATATAGATAAAGGCGATAAATGTACTTGTACTTCCTATCATGTAAACCATAACTGTAATAACCGTTAAATCCGTTATGATCTGTAACCAGATATTGATTTCGACGCCTTTTCGGGAACTTTCACTTAATCTGTGAACATGAATACTGAAAAATATATTTGTAATTATAAGAACAGCGGATAAAAACCACGGCCATTTAACGGGAGGAACAATACCTATACCAATAAGAACACCGGAAGCAATATTACCCGCCAGGCCGGTTAAAACAAATATGATGACTACTATCCACCGCACTCTGATAAACCAGCGTGCATTATGCAGAAGAACAGTACTCCCCAGATACACCTGCTCCGAAACAGGCTTTTCTTTTAACTCTTCCGCTTTGGTGAATAATTCTAATACCGCCATTTTATCAAACCAATTCTTTAAAAGTAATCCATTGCAATCATCTTTTTCATCATAACTATGTCCTTTTCCTCAAGGCGCAGGAGACCTTCCATAAAGAGTTTCGCCTCTTCCCCCAGAGGCTGTTTAAGAATATTTTTATACAGTTTAACAAGTTCTTCATCATAAGCACATGCCGCTTTAAGAAGTTCATTTCCGGTAATCTCTTCTATAGATTTTTCAATTAAACTAAAATTAGCATCGGGATTAAAATCTATATCGTATTTCAGCCTGACATTAAATACACGATTAATTGCCTCATTGTTAAAACCCTTTATAACCTCTTCCAGATGCCGGCGATGGCGGCTTAAGTAGTACGTAAGGAGCCTTACTCCCTTATTCAGAGATTTATCACGGATATCCGAATAGTAGCTTTCTAGTTTTTTTTCAAATTCCCTGGCACGACCTACCAGATCACCAATACTGACAATTGACATAAACGACACCTCTCTTTAATTAGAATTTATCGTAAAATGCATCTTCCGGATTGTATCCCTTGTTTTTTAATACTTCCTGAACAGCTTCTATCATCGGAGGAGGACCACAGAGAAAAGTCTGAAGATCCAGATTTTTTGGAAGACGCTTATCAACAGAGAGATGAATAAAGCCTGTATCCCCGTCCCAATCCTCATCCTCTTTAAGGGGATCGGAAAGTGCATAGCAGACCTTAAAATTCGGATATTTCTCCGCCATCTTTTTAAACCTATCGAGGTAAAATACATCCCCTGTAGTACGGCATCCGAAAAACAGATAGCAGGTCCTCTCGGGCCACCGGTTGTAAATAGAATCAATAATACTCGCAATAGGTGCCATACCGCTTCCGCCTCCTATACATAAAACAGCTGTATCAGGATTTTCGGACAGCCTGAACTCCCCGTATGGGCCGGTAAACTTAACTTCGTCCCCCTCCTTCAGATTATGAAGATAAGTGGACGCAATACCTCCGGGAACCAGACGAATAATCAGCTGAACCTTGTCTTTTACATAATCAGGAGTGCTTATCGAATAAGCTCTGAAAACAGCTCCGTCGGGACCGGGTGCCTGTATCTGAATGTACTTTCCCGGCCTATGCTGAATTTCTTTAGGCTCGATAAGATCGAGATTGATTTCTTTCATATCATGCGTCAGCTTACGTACAAGGGAAACCTTTGCCCGGTATTCCTTTACAGCAAGCAGATCTTCAGGAAGAGCTATTTCGATATTTTCTTTCAGCTTTATCTGACATGCCAGGCGGGTTCCCGACCGCATTTCTCCCCTGCTTAAGAAAGGTATTTCCGTCGGAAGCACAGGACCCCCGCCGTTAATTACATTAACTTTACAATACCCGCAGGTAGCCTTGCCCCCGCAGGCAGAGGGTATAAATACCTTGTTTTCGTATAGTGCTGTCAGAAGTGTAACACCGCCTTCCTTTTCCATTACAAGAGCACCGTCGTTTATCGTTACCACACATTTTCCGTACCGAACCAGAAGTTTCTCGGAAATAAGCAGCCAGACGGAAAGAACCAGGAAAATTCCAACGTTAACACCTACTGCAAGTAATCCTGTCATCATGAAAAACCCACCCCCCTAAAAAGTGCATTAAATATTACAAACTATTGCCGTTGCATCAATAATATTACTTTTTTATCTACTGCGTGCTCAGCATACCCGTAAAACCTATAAACGTCATGGCAATAACACCTGTAACTATTAAAATAATGCCCGGGCCTTTTAATGCCTCAGGGATCTTCGAATATCCCATTTTCTTTCGTAAACCTGCCATCAGCACTATTGCAAGGGCCCACCCGAGTCCTGAGCCGAATCCGAATCCCACCGATTGTATAAAATCATATTTCCTTATTACCATAAAGA
Organism: Spirochaetota bacterium; assembly: GCA_013151965.1. Classification (GTDB taxonomy): domain Bacteria; phylum Spirochaetota; class Spirochaetia; order SZUA-6; family SZUA-6; genus SZUA-6. The sequence goes on along the minus strand of JAADHF010000062.1, from coordinate 10,900 downwards.
GAACGGCACCAAATATAGCACAGTTTACGGTTATCAGAGGCAGAAATATACCTAAAGAGTAGTAAAGGGCCGGGCTGAACCTCTCTATAAACATCTCAAGAAACTGCACAAACGCCGCAATAACCGCTATGAATACTACGTAAGATAAAAAATCGAGCTTAAATGGAATCAGTATATAGTAATAAACGATATAGTTTATCGCCGAAGTAAAAACCATAACAAAGGTTACAGCGATCCCCAGACTGATTGCAGTTTCTATTCGATTGGAAACTACAATAAATGAACATAATCCAAGAAAACTCGCAAGCAAAATATTGTTTGTGAAGATAGAAGCAATAAAAATGGCTAATACGGATGTTGTATTCATTTCGCCTTTTCCTTCTTTAGAGATAGATTTATCGCATTAATAACCCAGATAAGTAATCCTCCCGTTATAAAAGCACCGGGAGCAAGGAGAAAGAGAATATTCTTCGTGTACCATGAAGTTGAGAGAATCGTAAATCCGAGTATCGTGCCCGAACCGATTAATTCCCTTACCAGGGCGACAGCGACAAGAATCCAGAGGTAGCCTATACCGTTTGCCGCACCGTCAACCATCGATATAAGCGGGGGGTTCTGTATCGCAAACGCTTCGGCCCTCCCCATTACAATACAGTTTGTTATAATGAGCGCCACATAAGGTCCAAGCTGTTTGGACATATCCCAGTAAAAAGCCCGTAACAATTGGTCGAGAATTATAACAAAGGTAGCTATTATTGCAACTTCCACTATCATGCGTATACGACGGGGAATATAAGCGCGCAGCATAGATACAAACAGATTTGTTCCAGTTAATACAACTATAAGGGCAAGACCCATTACAATGGAATTCTGGACCCTTATCGTTACAGCAAGGAAAATACAGATACCCAGTACCTGAACGGTTACCGGATTCGTAGTGTATATGCCTCCGAAGAATGTCTCGCGGTACTTTTTCCTGTCCGGCTTTATGTTGCCCGGGGCCGAAGGCAGACTAACAGCATTATCTGACATAGTTTTTCCGCTCCTTATAAAGTTCTTTTGCCACCCTGTTAAGCATTATCTGAACACGTTCCGATGTCCTGGTTGCACCTGTGATTGCGTCCACAGCATTTACGCCTGCAGCTTCCCCTGACTTTACAATTTTAAAACCGGCTTCCCCGGTATTCGATACGATTTTTTTCCCTTTAAATTCATTCTGAAACCACTTGGAAGCAATCTCGCCCCCCAGGCCGGGAGTCTCTTCCTGCTGGTAAAAACGTATCCCACGGATTGTAAGAAGATCAGGTTCAAAGGCCAGAACTCCCTTTATCGGAGCCCAGAAACCGGCACCTGAAAAAGGCACGGCAACAGCTACAGGTTTCCCGGAAGCCGAAGTTTCCGGTATATATTCATAGATAGTAATTTTCCCGAGTTTCCTAACCTTTATATTTTTATCAAAGATCCCAAGCAACTCTTTCGGTCTGACATTTTTACCAATGGGCACACCCAGCGCCGAAAGGAAATTACGATCTTTATCGGTTTCCTCATTCATCTTACGGAAGGGTTCGGTAAATTGTGTTACCGCATAAAGTAAAATTGAACAAACAACTGCAAGAATGCCTGCAAAAACAATTACATGCACACTATTCTTCACGGGCATATCTCCTTATTTTGAATCTTATTACCACCTCATCTATAATAGGAGCAAATATATTTCCGAAGAGTATTGCAAACATCACACCCTCTACAAATCCTGAAAAACTTCTTATTAGAATTGCGATAAGACCTATAATAATCCCATAAATCCATTTCCCCGACTTCGTAACCGGACTGCTTACAGGGTCGGTAGCCATAAAAAATGCTCCGAAAAGTATTCCGCCGGAAAGAAGACTAAACAACACGGGATTTACAAGAGAAGGAGCCGCCAGTCTGAGTAATCCGTTGAATACGGTAAAAGATAAAAGTATGGCAAGAACCGTCCTGAAGCTGGCAACACCTACAAGTACAAGGAAGATGCCGCCTAAAAGTATAGCAATAGCGGATGTCTCACCGAGACTGCCTGTAACACGACCGACGAAGAGATTAAAAATCGAGCTTAACTCACCTACCTTGGCGAGAACCAGCGGAGTCGCAGAAGTGACAGCATCCGGCGTCCCGATGGTAAACGGAGAAAGTAATTTTCCCCACGGCAGCCAGCCGGGTTTTACCCATGTTGCTGTCATAGCCGCCGGGTACCCGAGAGCAAGAAACAGCCTTCCGATAAGAGCGGGATTAAAGATGTTCCTTCCCGTGCCACCGAAAATTTCCTTCCCGATAAATACTCCGAATATAATGCCGACAGCAACCATCCAGAGGGGCAGCCCTGGAGGCAGGATAAGCGGATAGATAAACCCTGTTACCAAAAAACCTTCATTGATCTCTTCTTTGCGAATTAACGCAAAAAGCACCTCCACACTTCCTCCCGCAATATAAGAGACCAGCAATATCAGAAGAGTCCGCCATCCGAAAAAATACAGGGATGCCAGAAAACATGGAAAAAGACCGATAATAACAAGCGACATGAACCGTTTAACATCGAGCGGATCACGGCCAAAGGGTGGATTCTTCGTAGTTTCGGGTGAAAGAAAGAGAAAATTGTCGAGAGCCTGAAATATCGGTTTAAAAAAAGATAACTTACCGTCTTCTTCAAAAATTGGCCTTATCTTATCAAGAATGCCTTTTCGGTTTTTCATCTTTTCTCCTTGTAACAAATAAGATAAAAAGTATTAATCATGCGTATTCTTTCGGGCCAATATTGCTTTCGCTTCTTCATGTTCCGCCTTTAACTCTTCCTTTGCCAGGGCAAACTGTTTTTGTAATTCTATTTTGGACGGACATATATATGTACACAGATTACAGCCTATGCAGAGATTAAGACCGATCTTTTCAGCATCATCCAGGTCGCCGTTAAAAAGATACCTGTGAAGAAACTGCGGCAAAAGACCGGACGGACAAATGCTTTCACAAAGACCACAGGCAACACACGGACGAATCTCTCCCCGGAGCGAGGTCGAAACCTGAGTATCATCTCCGCGGGTTACAACAGTTGCAAAAGCCGGAAGATATGACGTTCTGTTAAAGCCGGGGCGTAAAAAACTTAAAAACTCACGTTTTTTAACTTCAGGCAGAAAGAAAAAAGCATCATCATCGAAATTCACATAATCCCTGTCCGGATCGACCGGATTACCGAGGAAAAGACCTCCGCGAAGAACACAGGTTCCGTCCCCGCTTTTACTATCCTTTAAAAGATCCTTAACCGGTGTACCTATCCTTACAGACAGATGTTTCGGATCGGACAAAGCAGGTCCTCCGACGGCCACTACTCTCTGATAAAGAGGAATTCCTCCGGAAAGACATGCACCTACAGCTTCTACTCCCTGAGCATCGATAACCCAGACATTATCTTCCTTCTTAAAGGAGGACGAGACTTTTCGAAGCATCCTTTTTAATAACATGTTATTTTCTACCGGATATAAAGGCTGTACCGGATGAAAATTTACACAGGCAAAACCTGCCAGATCTTTGTAGATCGTACGTGCTACAGGGCCATGCGGTGCGGTGAGGATAATTTCGATAGTACCATAATCAGCCAGAAGCCGGTCCAGAAACTTTATACCTTCCATTATAATACGCCAGCTTCTTTTTAAGATAACTTCTCCCCTGGCTCTGAAAGGTTCGGAAAGTAAAAAGTTAACGATTATTGCCCTGGGCCGCTCATCATCCAATGATGGAATTCCGCCTGTTTCCGAACTCCAGAAAAACGGCCAGATACCCGAACTTGAAAGCGTACTGCGAATCTCTTCGCGGCTTATATGCTTAAGCCGGCTGGTATCATATACTCCTTCCTCTGCTTTCGGCTCATCCGTTTCAATAATTATTATAGAGGGCAAGTCTTCTTTCTCTTTTATAAAAACCTTACCGGAAACAGGTGACGGCAAAGAAAGCTTCCCTCCTTCAACCTGAACCTCTGCAAGCGCCTGGCCAAACTTTACATCCTGACCATTTTTAACGACCGGTGCATAAATCAGCCCACCCCTTTGAAGATTTATATAAAGTTTTTCAGGAACAGCCACCTCTTCCACAACACCGGAAGGTTTTCCTGCAATTCTCGGTAAATAACTACCCCATACTTTCATATTTCAATATCCTTCAAAGAAACATTACCGAACTTATAAGTTATACCTTATAATCTAATCCCTTTTTATAAGATTATTAGTTATTTTGCAAGAGGTAATTCTAAAAATCAAAAAAATTTAATGATAAACAATTACATTAAAATATTTATCTCATGCTGAATATCTCTAATGCGGTTTATACTCTATAAGCTCTATCTTCCGCATAAACAGTTCTGCACAATCTTGACGATTAACCTGTCTTATGCTAATTTTGCATCATAAGGAAATAATATGAGTTCTAACCAGAAAAATATGAATGCTTCCGTAAAAAATGACCTGATCGAAATAAAACGAAGGGCAGTTAATTTATTTATAAGCATGAAGCTTCAATTCCTGTCTGCTTCGATTATTCCGGTATTATTGGGCACTGCTTTTTTCTTTACCAGGAGGACAGGTATAAATTGGACTAATTTTATACTTGCACTGCTTGGTATCTGTTTTCTGCACCTCAGCGCAAACATGTTTAACGACTATTTCGATTACATAAACGGGACGGATCAAAAAAACACAGAGTTTATAAGACCCTTCACCGGCGGAAGCAGGGTAATACAGGACGGTATAATGAACCCATACCAGATATTGGTATGGGCTCTTGCTTTTTTAACTGCGGGTTCGGTTACAGGATTTTTTCTAGTATTAAGAACCGGGCCCGGACTGCTCTTTATCGGACTTATCGGTGTCATTTCCGTTCTCTTTTATGTAAACAAAAGCTTTTCTCTTATTTCTTCAGGGTTCGGCGAGTTCACTATATTTCTGAATTTCGGGCCGCTTCCCATACTCGGTTCTTACTATATTCAGGCAAAAACGATCCCTCTTAATGTACTTCTAATTTCCATACCGGTCGGTCTGCTTATTACTGCGGTTCTATACATTAATCAGTTCCCCGACTATAAGGCAGATAAGGAGTGCGGAAAAAACAATCTTGTGGTAAGGCTGGGCAGAAAGAAAGCAAGATGGGGATATGTTGCACTTTTAATATCGGCTTACGTATTGCTTTTTTTTCTCATAGCTGTAAAAATTGTTCCTCTGCCGGGAACGGTCATATTTCTGACACTTCCCCTTGCCATTCTAAGCTGCACTCTTATTTTAAAGTACTACGAAAACAGTCCGAAACTTGTCCCGGCGCTTCCTTCCACTATCCTGCTTCATCTTGGTATCGGTTATTTCCTTGTAATAAGCCTGCTCTATGGAAAAGGGTTAGAACCTTTTACTCACATACTCCTGTCAGCCGGCTTAATATATTTTGCTGTAAACACCTATTCCATGTTTAAATTCGCCGGAAATTCCGGTACTCATAAAGAAGCAAAAAATGTCTGAAACATCTCAGGTTAGACATGCAGAGGCTGAGGCTCTGTCCATAGATGAATTTAAAGAGATATTTAATCATCTTCTCGTCAAATATCTTGACCATTATATAGGGGAACTGAGAGACCCCATCATGGATCTTATAGAGGCCGGAGGTAAAAGACTCAGGCCTTATCTTATCTATCTGTGTTCTTCGGACAGGGGTTTTAATATAAGCGAAGATACACTTTTAACCGGACTTGTTCCCGAACTTATCCACACTGCAAGTCTTGTTCATGACGATATAATAGATAACGCAAAGATCAGACGGGGCCGGCCGACCATTCATTCAAAATGGAATACCAGGGTTGCAGTGCTTTCCGGCGATCTTATCTTTTGTCTTGTACTAAAAATCATCGGTAAAATAAAAACAAAGATACCCTCACTTATAGAGGAGGTTGTCGCTACCATAGAGGATATGATCGAAGGTCAGGCCATAGAGGATAAATTGAGGCATTCCGGATTAATGCCTGAATTAGCGGTTCTAAAAAATATAAATGAGCTGAAAACCGGCTCTCTTTTTTCTCTATCCTTTTACCTTGGAACCGCCCTCCGCATAGATAAAAAGGATTTGCTGAATAAATCAAAAGAAGCAGGCAGACTCTTTGGTTTGATCTTTCAGATTTACGACGATGTTATCGATATATTCGGAAAAAAGGAAATCATAAAAAAAGACCATCTGAATGACATAAAAGAGGGCAGCATAACCATTCCTTACGTAATAGCCTGTCACAAAAATAAAGGCTTTTATGACCTGTTACAGAATTATAAGGATACCCCCGATCCTGATCTGTTACATAATATTCAGGAAACAATTCTTAAAGATTCCAGGGACATAATAATTTCGGAAACCGGACAGTCGGTTCTGAAATTCAAATCCATAGTCAAAAAAATAAATGTTTATCCCTACAACACTCTTACAAATCTTATAGAAAATCTGTATGAAAAAATTAAAAACACACTCAGTTAAGGGATCATAATAACAGTACATCTTATAATATTTGTTATCTAACTCTGCACAGCACGGCCGGCAGGTTAATTCAGGGGTACATGTACCTTTGTATGGCACATCAGGCATAGATTATGGGGAATGCCCTGCTGGTTTGCAAAGAGTAACTGTTGATTGGAACTGTGAGGATTATGACAACTGATGCACGTAAGAGGCTCATCCTTCTGCGCCGGATTAATCTTTCCCTGTACCGGATGAATATCGCCTGTCCCGTATTCTGCGAGAACATGTCTTCCCGAACCCTCTGCCTCATGACAGGCAGTGCATAGTTCGTTTAAAGGCTTTTTCAGCATCATAATATAATCCGAAGAATGGGGATTGTGACAGGTAAGGCATTCCCCCTCTTCGGCAGGCGGGTGTTTTACTTTCTGTGACAGTATTCCGCTCCCGTGGCAGGTAAAGCAGAGACCCGGAGGCTTCTTAAGCAGCAGATAAGTATTCTTACTTGAATGGGGACTGTGACACGTTGTGCACTTCCCCTCTGCTACGGGAACATGCTCATCTTTTTTGGTAAAAACTTTTTTATCATGGCAGGTAAAGCAGAGATCCGGAGGTTTCTTAAGCAGCAGATGAGCATTCCTGCTTGAATGAGGACTGTGACACGTTGTGCACTTCCCCTCTGCTACGGGAACATGTTTATCCTTTTCGGTAAAAACTTTTTTATCATGGCAGGTAAAGCAGAGACCCGGAGGTTTCTTAAGCAGCAGATGAGCATTCCTGCTTGAATGAGGATTGTGGCACGTTGTGCACTTCCCCTCTGCTACGGGAACATGTTTATCCTTTTCGGTAAAAACTTTTTTATCATGGCACATAAAACAGAGATCGGGAGGTTTCATCATCAGAGAAAGCTCCGGAGTTTTTTTTGCATGAGGTGCAACATGACATACGGAACAGCCGAATTGGACTGCCGGATGCACGACTTTTTCTTTTCCGATGGAGCCGTGGCAGTCGGTGCATGATTTCTTATCAGCAAAAACAGCAACAGGCGTTAAAAAAAGAAAATAAAAAATAATATACGGTACCAGCCGGGTAACCGAAGTAAAAGGACTCCTAATCATTTTTAACGCGATTATATCAGAGCCGGCACCTATAATCAATGAGAATTAATATTTTATAGATAAACTTTAATTAACCCGGGATTACAGTCTGTTCTGCTTTATATATTCTGTTATATTTTTTAACTATTTATCAGTAATATTTTGATTAATTTAATTATCAATGATAAAATCTTCGGTAATCCGATGAAAATAAAAGCAAATTACAAAATTAATCAAAAGATTATGTATCCTGATTTTATTCCCTTTGTCTATATGTTTTTTATTGCAGTTATCCTGATATTTCAGCCCTCCGAACTATCCGGTTTAGCTATCGAGAACGAAGCTCTTCCCCTGTCTGCAAACGGAAAAAGTTTCTGGAAACTGGAAGGAGAAGTATCGAACAGGTATGTTTTTCGTACCGCACATACTCAAGATACGATTTTCACTGATAATGATCTTTTTCAGACTCTGCATTTTGATATGACGACACCTCAGAAAGATAACTTCGGAGTTCATTTGTTAGCAACCTGCAGGGAGGATCTGGACGGAGGAACTAACCGCACGAATTTCTATCCCCTGGAAGATATAGGCGACACAGGCCCCATAAATATTATCGGTAAGATTTATGAGGCAAATATCGATTACGATTACCTTTACCCCTTTCTGCCGAAACTGATATTCGGAAGACAATCCGGCACAAGGAGCGAACCTGTCTTTTTTGACGGCATCAGTGCAAGCATCGATTTCTTCCGGTATGTAATAGCGACACTCTACGGAGGGGCGGCTGTTCAGTTCTACGAAACCGGCTGGACATGGGGCAAGGATGTATTGGGCGGAATCGGAATCGATATACTTCCGTACAGAAGTGCAAAGATAAGCCTGGATTACCTGTTTGTCGAGAATCAGAGCAAGCTGTTTCTAACTTCGACCCGGTACAACCATCTTATCGATTTCGCCTATCGGCAGCGTCTGTTTCGCTGGATGAAAATTATCACTAAAGTACGGTTTATCAATTTTCTTCCGGACAGCCTCGAAGTTCGTCTGTTAAACAGTTCTCCCGGTATAGCTCTGGAAACAAACCTGTCATACTATCTGCAGTTCCGCACGGACAATGAACCGGGAAATAATCTGTCTCAGTTCTATTACATACTGGGACCGGTTTATCCCTTCCACAGCCTGAACTTTAAGGCCCGTTCACTGATTACACCGCATTTCGCCATTGAACTCGGTTTTTTCATAAGAGCACTTCTGGACAACCAAAATGAGAATACCTTTAATCATCAGTACGTCAGGCTCTATGCCTTTTTAGAGGGCATCGACCTGTTTACCCCCGGACTTTCGGCTTCTCTGTCCGCAGGGCGCTGGATTAGTCCGGCCAATGATTACAATTCCATCGGACTGGATGTGAGCTACCGTTTTAAAGCGGGATTATTTAAGCCGGCCATAAGCGCCGGAACATATTTCAGCCTTTTTAAGTATGACTACTACCTTGAAAGGGGAGAAAGAAAAGCTGCTGAAACATACTATCTTAAGTCGCATGTCCGAATCGGAAAACATTTTTCCTTTACCTGCAGTTATGAATATGAAACTAGTCTCGAGAACTACAACACATTAAAAACAGGGTTAAACTATGCTTTTTAGAAACTTATCCGGACAGATGAACACGACAAAGGCAGCGGCAGTCTGCCTGATGTTTGCTATTTTTGGTTTGATAGGAGTCTATGCGGCGGGCACGGCAGAAACAGAAGAAAAAAACAGCAGCAGTCAGCAGTCAGCCGGAAAAATACCGTTCCCGAAGCCGAATTCTCACAGGGGGGATTGGATAGACTATCATGGATTCTCTGCCGGATTGGATTGGAACAAAACCGGATCCGCCAAAAGCACATGTCTGACATGCCATGAACAGAGTGATTGTGTTACATGCCATAACACCAGACCTCCGGCGGATCATTCAAGTACATGGCGCACACTGAGCCATGGGTTTATGGCGGAAGGCAACCGGGAACGCTGCCTTTCCTGTCACCGTGAAGATTACTGTGTACGCTGTCACAGCGAAACGGAACCGAGAAGCCACAGGGGAAACTGGGAAACAGATCATTGTTCCAACTGTCATTATAAAGAAAACTTTACTCCGGAATCCGAATGTTCAGTCTGCCACAAAAAGGTAGATCACAGCTGGGCGCCTCATCCGATAAACGGACCGCTGGATTGTTCATTATGCCATAAAGGGAGTTAGTGATGTTTAGACATTATGCCGGATGGCGGATACTGATTATGACAGTAACAGTATGTTCTGCATTTATTGCATGTACATTACAACCCGGTCAGGATTCTCTTGTTTTACAGAAAACCCCTCCCGAAGCGGACCAGAAGGTAATGTCCGACTGCTTAAACTGCCACTCGGATAAAACACCCTCTCTCGATCCTTTAATAATTAACGGGCAGGGAACAGCCGGAAAACATATTGCACATGTCAGCGGCGCAAATATCCCCTGTACAAAATGCCATTCCGGTTATTCCGATCAGAAAACACACATGGACGGAATACTGGAGACAGGCAGCTCACTGATTCATTTCGATTCCGCAAACCCTGACGGCAAATGGATCGGAGATACCGGGCCCGGTACGGGCAGCTGTACTTCCTTAAGCTGTCACGGGGGAGAAACTCTTGCCTGGTTCGGAACGGAGACATGGACATTGCCGGCCTGTAATGTCTGTCATACTTCTAAAGTAGGAACCAGAAGAGAGGTCATGGGAGCTAAAGGTGATTTCGGGGCCGATACAACGCTTGCCTCCCACCATGTCGCCGGTTCCGGAGACCCTTCGAAATCCCAGTGTCTGGTGTGCCATGATCTATCCGGCCACATGTCCGGAACAGTTGTTCTTAAAAACGCCGACACGGGAGCGGATATACAATACGACCCTTCCGATCCGTCGAGCCTGGAGCCGTTCTGCTTAAGCTGCCACGATACGGACGGCGCTTTAACAGAGGGTGCAGACGCAATGACACCTTTTTCCGACAGCCGGACCCTCGGTGTTATTCCGAACAAGGCAGGGGATAAGATAGCCGGATACTGGAACAGTTCGTATAATGTCCACAAGGATACCGGGGGACTTACATGCGCCGGTACCGGAGAACCGGGTACAGGCTGTCACGGAAGCAGCGGAACTATTAATATGCACGGTTCGGTGTCGAAGGGGCTTCTTACTAAAAACCTCACCCTTCCCATACCTGCCGACTCGCCTTACGATTATAATGATTTCGAACTGTGCTTTTCCTGCCACGATAATTACCC
>JAADHF010000043.1 GCA_013151965.1 Spirochaetota bacterium | reverse complement strand
GGGAACAGAATATTCGTTATTGGGCGAGGGACGTGAAAAATGAGACATCGCTTTGCTTCATGGGCAAATAGCGGTTAAATGGATGTTTAAGGATGCTCAATTCCTTCGCCCCGAGCGGACCGCCAGCATGGACGCCGGCTGACAATAACGATTATTCTGTTTATGCCCGGAGCCACGACGGCGCAGGACTGACCTGCAGGGGGGTTAGCAAGATTACTGAGAAGTCTTAAGAATCAGCTTTATCAGGGGGTACCTGTTCTACTATGAATAACAACTGTAATCTCTATTACGGATAGGGAAAGACTTATTATATAAAATATTGCTTCAACTTTGGCAAAATATTTTCTTTTAACTACGATCCTTATAAGAAGATGAAAAACATAATATTCAGGAACAAGAAAAATTATCCATGGGTCAGGCAACACAGCCTATCCATTCTATCGTTGGTTTACTATCTATTAAAAAGCCTTAAGTCTTTATATCTTCCAATATTTCTATTAATCATGTCCTCTGTAAGCTCTTCCCATCTGGTTCCTTTATACTTTCTAAACTCGTCAAAGAAAAAATACATTTCGAATAAAGACCTTAGCATGTCTCCTCTTTTTCTAAACATATTGGAAGGCGTCAACGGTTCATCTTTTCTGATTTCAGTTATTTCAAACTCACGACTTAAATAATAAGAAGATTTTTCTAAATTATTTAAACCTGCATAGGCTGCTGCTAAAAGCAGGTTAATATGAGTTAATGATTCTCCTGTTATGCCTTTGTATTTATTTTTGTGGTATTCATAAATGTCCAGTGCTTTCTTGTACTTTCCAACACCAATATATGCCCTCATTAGGTCTGGAATGCGGAAACTCGGAAAAGGCAAAACCCATTCTCTATAATCTCTTTTATCTGCATAGTAAGCTGCCTTCTCAAAATCACGTCTGTAGGGATGAATATAGTAAGCAACAGCATAATCATATTTTAGCGTATCTGTCGTAATGTTGGTTTTTAAAACTTTAATTAGTTGTTTCTCAGGTAATATATTAATTCGTATTTTAGAATCTATGTTTTCTTTTGATAAATTCTTATTAAGCATAAATAGGGCTTTCTTTTTTATATCAAAGGTAAGACTCTCGTGATTAATAATTTCTTTATCCTTAATTAAATAAGGGTACATCTGTATTAGTGGATAATATAGATTTGCTTCAATTGCAGAAACATGCTGATCAGCATCCAGAGGTTCGGGAAATGTTTCTCTGCATGCAAGAGCTGCAAGACCAAAAATATCATCGGTCAAGTGATAACGTTGGTTTTCTAAACCACACGCAATATTATAAAAAGGACGAGCAGTATCACCTGTTTTATCAATATAATCTCTTAAAGTATTAAAGGCCTTAACAAATTGGGATCTGTACAGGTAAATAAGCCCCTTATCAAGTTCAAACTCATTTTCAGCATTCTCACCTTTATACAGTTTGTCTTTTCTCGCATCTATATACTCTTCAAGATCATTAAGCACCCGTTGTTTAGTTACTGCGTGATTATTAAATGTTATTCCTTTTCTTAGTCTATAAAGATATTTATCTATGTTCTTTTTATTTACATATCCACCTTTTGTTTTATAACCCCCACAACCAATAAGAAAAATTATTATGATTAATATTATAAGAACTTTTTGTTTCATTTTATATAACTACCTAAATAAATCAGATTCATATTTATTGTACTGATTCCAAAAATATTCTTCATATTCATAGTTTTCTCTATTATCCATCATAAATTTGTATGTATTGTTCATATTCTTCATATAATTTGTACTCAGATCAATATCAGCGCCTGTTTGATACATCTTTCTCATAGAATAAAAGGTTTTCATGTCCTCAATTTTAGATTGATATCTAATATATTCACGATTATCAAAAATATTTTTTGTTAACCATCCATTTTCCTGCCCAAAGCCAGGACTATTTTCCCATAGGGTTAGTCCTGTTTCATCAGTTAAAGGATAGGCAACTCCCTGATAATACAATTCTTTAATAGTATTATCATCAGTTCCCTTCTGGTAAAGAGCGCTTACAAAATTGAAATTATTAACAAGTTCATTAACAGCTTTATTCTCAAGATTCTTATTTCCTTTAAAATTATTCGCAACTTCATAAGGAATTCCTGTTTGGCGCATAAGCTTAAGTATTTCTTTATCCTGTTCTATTTTGTATCCTTTTATATCTGTAAATCTTTCTGCTTTAAAAATCTTTTCCTTAAATGAATCAAATCTATCAGCTGAAGTTATTTCAATATTGCCCTTTTCAAAATATTGAAATAAACTTTTTGCAATATCTATATCATTAGAAGCTGTTCCAAAGGCATCTGCCATTGTTTTTATATTTATTGGATTTGCATTTATTAAACTTCCAATATAATTTTTAAAGCTCAATCCGCCTTGAATTACCCCCTGTTCTGCAGTTAATGCTGCTGTTCCTAAGAACAGAATAGCACTTATTTGGTCGCTCTGTATTTGTGTCTCTCTGTCATATCTTCTGTTATCAAGTTCGGATTGAGACTGTTTTCTGTCTGTTAATATGTTTATACCTAATATGGATGCTACTCCCCTTAGAGGTGCTCCAATAATTGGGGCCTTCATTAATTTATCACCAAAGTTGGATGACCTTATACCTATTTTATCTTTATTCTTAAAGACTTCAGCATAATCAATACTTCCTTCACTCTTCTTCCATTTTTCAGGGTTCAAAAGCTTTGATATGGTCGCTTTTATAAAACCTCTATCATGTACTCCCCACGCTTTAGAAAGGTCATTATAGGCAGCTGCCTGGTTAAAATATGCATTTGCTTCATAGGTGTCTCTATTAGCTTTATGATCAAAATAATGCGTACTTTCATGGCTCATTATTGAAGCAAGCTTTGCAGCTCCTTCTACACCTCCCCCGAGCATGTCTTTGTTCAGTACAATCGTATCAGGGTTCTCATTTGAGTTGTAGTATCCATAATATTCTTTACCGGTTTCACTTATACCGCTTCCATATTTTACTCTGATATCCTTTTTAAATATCTTCCTTGCAGCTATCCAGTTACTCATATTTTCGTATAACCAAGACCGTTTATGCCATTCAATGTGCTGTTACCCCTATCCCCATTTAATTTAAACGAGGCTACTAACTTTGTTTCTCCAAACCCTGTTACTGCAGAATGCATGGTTCCGGCACTAATATCCGTCCCGCTACCTCCAAGCTTAAAATAGTTTCCGCCTTCTCCAAAGTGCATCTCAAGAAGTCCGTGACTGATATTACTCCCAAACATGTTAAAGTTAGCAAGATTAACAACACCGCTTCCTGTCATCACATATGTTAACCCGGTGGAAGCCAATCCTCCTGCAAGATTGTTAAACGCCCGTATGTCACCTGTCTTAAAAACTCTTCCGGAAAGATTTATCTCATTACCATCTTTCAGGTTAAAATCCCCGAGCCCCATGGAAATACCTGTACTCAACATCCCGCTTGCATATCCTGCCATGGCACCTGTTCCGAAGGTACCCTCTGCAAACTGGTTGTAGTTCCAGCCCAGGCCCGCATCAGCAGAGTACGTAATGGCACTCGCAGCATTACTCACCGCACTGGTTGCTAACAGCTCAGACCCCTTCATTAACGCCATAGCACCTGCATCCGCTCCTGTTGCTGCACTCACCATACCATTAAGCCCGCTCTTCATAAATCCGCCAGTACCAACCCCGGCTGCAGCCCCCGGATCGAACCCGTTAAATACTCCGCCCACAGTTGCACTCGCCATACTGCTTAATGCCTTTATCCCGAAGTTGGCAAAAGCCGTATCCGCTTCCACATAACCCCCTGCTACATCGAGGGCTGTAAACAGGGCGTCATCAGTCTCTCTTCCAATCTCTCCAGTTTCTGTGATTAAACACCTCCTTTCTTTCTGTTAATTATACAAAATAATAAGCACTTTTACAAAAACACTTTACTCTCATTCGTTTTACTATTTATCCTTTATTTTCCTCCCGGGATAGTTAAGATATTTATTTAATCTGTTTAAATATTCTTCATCAACCTCGCAAAACAATCCATTCTCCCGTGGATGGTGCTGTTTGTAAAGCCGCTTCATATTACTTTTCATCATATGCGTGTATTTAACAGTTGTATCAACAGATTCATGGCCAAGCATCTCCTGCACATACCTTACCCCGGCTCCGCTTTCAAGCAGATGAGTTGCCATCATATGCCTTAAAGAATGTACACTTATCCCTTTTCCGCTATAAATGTATAATGTCAATTATGCCTACACGTTCAAAATCAAAATTAAAACCTTTAAACTTAGGAAATGAAAGAATAGGAGAAAGACTAGCTAAAATCAGGAAAACTAAAGGATTAACACAGAAAGACCTTGCAGAAATAATTGGAATAATGCGTACTCGTGTTGCTGATTATGAGCTGGGGAGAATACGTCTATATGATGAAATGATTATAAGATTTGCGATTGCTCTTGGAGTGAAAACTGATGAAATATTAGGTCTTGAGGTAAATAAATATAATTCAGATCCTATTAATCTCTCATTCATTAAAAAAGTGAAGCAAATCGAAAAACTACCTCCAGGCGAAAAAAGGGCTTTAATAAAAACTATTGATAAATATATCAAATCTTGAAAAGCAACTGGAGAAATCACACAGAGAGGCTCATTCTCTAAAGCTCACAAAGTAATAGTCAGAAACTCCATTCTGTCTTCCCTGAGAGAAATGCCGTGATATCATGCAAACTAATCCCTAACTGCTTATTTACATTTATGATACAAGCTTGTGGCTACTATTTAAATTCTGAAAGACTAACTTTGTTATAGCCGCTACTTTTTTTATCTTCCGGGTGCGGTTCTATACCGATTATCGTAATATCTTCTTTTTCCGGTCCATAAACCCAGAATATCCTTCCTGCTGCAGGAACATTGTTTTCTAAATACGATTCCCAGACTTTCATTCCATAGCACTTTGTTAGTTTCTTAATCTCATGTGTTGAGAGCCCTGGGTGCTTTGGATTCTAACTTAAAAACCCAAGAGCCTTTACCAGCTTATTAAAGAATCTCTTCTCAGTCTTGCTTAAAACTCCTGTATCTGCTTTTTGTTTAAGATCATTCCAGAAGATATCCATTCCAGGAACTCCCATATGTATTCGAAATGGCATTACTACTTGTTTTCCGAGTATTTTGATAAATCTATAGGTTCAGAAATCTTCCCATTCTTGAAATTCTCAACGGCTTTATCCATCATATTAAGTGTTTTTTTGGAAATAGCATCAGGATTCACTAATACACGCGGTATTAATTCAATATGTCCGTTATTGTACTCTTTTACATGATAATACCCATATTTTGCTCCACGAATGGTAAAACGATTCTTCGAGTCGATCTTTGTATCATATTGTTTTATTAAAGATTTCATAGTTTCTCTCCCTTTATGTGGGATTTCCCACATAAAAATATTCCTTTTTTCATCTAAAATCAAGCAAATCAAAAAAAATAATTAAAAAGCACCTTAAAAAATATTTTTTCTCATAATTTCAACCTTCGAGGTGAAATATCAGTACAGCTTGAAAATAAATAAATAACAAATCAGAACCTGTATTCTCTATCGTTCAGGCACAGTCCCGTGATATGGAATAGAAAAACTTCCGGAAGTTAAAAAGAAAGCTATTTTAAAAACATTATACGACCTTATCAGAGCTAACTCCTAACCCTTCTGATAACCCGGGTATGGAAGTTAATAGCCCCAAAAAAAGCCGAAGCCCGGCCAGGACACAATAGTACCTCTAAAGTCCGCATACGAGCCTGTCTTTTGCTTCCTGCATATTCCAGTCCGCCGGTTTACATCGACAGCTTCCCATCAGAGAAAGTTTCCTCCTTGCAAGACTGTCTTTCCGGATCAAATAATGTTCTCAAGTTTCCCGGGCTGATTTGTTTCCAGACTGCCATGTTCTATCACTTCTGCCTTGCAACTCGCGACAGAATACGGGATTATCCGAAGTTCGATTTACGCTTACCGGCACTGGTTAGGTTATGCGGGAAACAATCAGAGCACACCTTCAGGACTCACTTTAACCGGTGAACTTCCGATAATCTGCATTGCTGCCGACTTCTCTGGAAAAGACCACCGGCTTAATCCCGTCTGCAGGATACCTGGCGTTTAGTGCCAGTGCTGTATGGTATGCATGGAATTCCCTGTTCTTTTACTCTGGCATTCTTAAGTAAATGCTGCACCCGGTGTTTATGTTTCTGTAAAATTGTTATGAATATTAAAAAAGCCCTGCAAGGGAACAGAATATTCGTTATTGGGCGAGGGACGTGAAAAATGAGACATCGCTTTGCTTCATGGGCAAATAGCGGTTAAATGGATGTTTAAG
>JAADHF010000022.1 GCA_013151965.1 Spirochaetota bacterium | reverse complement strand
CAAGTACTGCTATTGCCGGAATCTTGTCGATTTTAAGAGAATCCGCGAGTTCCTTATCGTGAAGAAAATGTTTTACTTCAAGAGTTATTTTGCCGGATAATTCTGTGGTCTCCTGCAGCAGTTCATGAGTTTCTTTACATAATTGGCACTCCATTTCCTGTGTAAAATATATAAGCTTAACCGGCTTTTCCAGTTTGGAAAGCCTTTCGCTTAAAGTCTTTTTATCCTTGTCGTTAATAAAACTCATATCAATCTCCTAAATTATATATTTCTTTTTTTGAATATACAAAAAAAAGACACGGAATGCAAAATATTTTAAGGAAAAAGATTGTTTAGTATAGTATTATACTATCCGGTTTGGAAAATATAATCTATGCGGTAACAGCGGCAATAACAGTACTCTGGTCGGTCTGGATATATATCCTCTGGGGCAAAAGAGTTGGATTATCAGAAGATTCGGACATCAGGTATATTCTTATAGTCCTTCCCAGCAGTCTTTTTTTACTTATCGTGTTTTCGAATTGGCGTTCCGGAATATTTATACGCCTGGATTTAATAAGCCTTGTGCTTCTGGATGTAATAACGGTTTCGGTATCACTTATTTTACTGGCTGTGCTTAATATAAAAAGTATTAACAGTCATAAAGGTTATATATTAGTGCTGTTCCTGTATTTCATTTTATTAGTATTGCTTGTTGCAGGTGTTTTCGCTGTTAAATTTTATCCTCCGCTGCTGATCAGAGTTTACCAGGTTATCGAGGAGAGTAAAAGTATCGATTTCGGTAATATAACCTGGAGCCTGCTTAATCCGGAGAATCATGAGAACGCTCTCGAGTCAATGACGAATAAGATTCTACTTGCGTTGTTTACATATATACCATTATCATTGGCACGTTTTTTTTACAGCCGGAGACAGATGAAAAAACTTGTAAAAAGAATAGAAGATTTAGAAGCTTCTCTTAAAAAAATCCAGAATAAAAGAGTACAAAAATAAAAGACCTTAACATGATTTAAGTATATTATTTTAAGAAAAATTAGTATTATTTTCTATACCAGTTACAGTAATTAACTTACGGCAAATATTACCGCTTTGTATCTCCTGTTATTATAAAGAAATAAAGACAGCTCTTAATTAACCTGTTTGGCATAATTCTTGCAACTATGCGTTAAGAGCATAGAGATGATAATAAATACTGCAATGGAATTAACATTAAAGAATTATACAACAACAGGTGAGCAAATTCAACATGAGGTATTAAGAAAATCCATACACCTTCTTGTTGCACTTGTGCCGCTGCTTGCGGCGTTTAATCTTTTTGCAACAATGGCGCTGCTTGCCGGAGGTACTCTGTTATATACATTTGCCGAAATGATCAGGCAGAAAGGCCGGTACGTTTTTATTATCAGTGATGTAACGGTGCTTGCCGCCCGGGATCGTGATATGGGAAGGTTCGTAATGGGTCCCGTAACATTGGGACTTGGTGCAATGCTGAGCCTGCTTTTATATCCCGAACCTGCTGCCAGTCTTGCAATTTATGCTCTTGCTTTTGGTGATGGTTTTGCAAGTCTCATCGGTACTTTATGGGGCAGGGTTAAAATACCGTATACCGGTGGTAAGAGTATAGCGGGAAGTTTATCGTGTCTTTTAGCCGTATTCTTTATTTCTTATAAATTAACCGCTAATCCTCTGTACGCTTTGATAATTGCATCGGCTGCAACGATTTTGGAGATGTTTCCCTTAAAAGATATTGATAACCTTATTCTTCCGGTTGGAACAGGACTTGTAGCGTCGCTTCTTATTTTCCCCATATAAACATCACCGTTAAATTCTAACAGGTAAGCAGTCCTTAAGGTTTGTCTGCGGAGCCCGGTAAAGTATGTTTAAAAGGACGGCTAAAATGGTATATAAATTTTATCGATATGTCTGGTAAAAAGGTACGCTCCTGTCATAATTAATAAAATGGACGGAATAAGATAGCGAAGGTCTATTGCAAAGTAATAGATTAAGAAACCCGCAAGTATAAAAAAGACAGCAATGGCTGAGTGTATATAATGTTTGTTTCTTGACTGCACAAATGCGTATACGAAATTAGACAGGATAACAAGGTAAAGGATGTATATGAAAAACCATAGGCTGTGTTCGATTCCGAGTTTATAGTAGAAATTAGCAAGAAATACCGTGGGGTCTATGGGAATTGATGCAGAGAGTACAAATGCCGCTAATATAATTACGGAAAGAACAATACCGAATTTTTGATATTTGAGCTTTACAGGGTACAGGCTGCAGAAAAAGAGCGAGAGCAAAGCAGAGATATTTCCGAAAAAGATTATTCTTGTAATAAGGGTACCTATAACAAATGGTACTTCCAGAGTATAGATGTAGGCATTTAAGGGTTTAAATGACCCGAATGACATGAATAAAAAGAATATTATAAGAAAGAATATCTCTGCGGAATCTGTTTTCCTGTACTTTCTGAAAAGATAAAGGGACATTAAAATAATACCTATATTAAACAGATAGATTGTTCCTGTGTAGTAGTACAGATCTTTATTGGTCTGTGTAATGGTTTTGTACTGAAACCACCATGGATGTTTTGTCAGGGTCAGGAGCGCAGATGTGTCATGGCTGCTGAAAAATAGAAAATATATTACGATATTCAGAGAAACAAATATTAGAAAGGATATAATGAGTCCGGAAATATAAATTGTTTTTCTCAATTTTAAAGTCATTTTTTTATTGTAACAGTTTATTAATAATATATTGGTTTTTACGCCATTTTTTTTTCACCCTTACCCTTAAGTCCAGTTTAATTCTATAGGGAAAGATATCACAGAGTTCGTTTTCCGCTGCAATACGTATTGTTTTTATTTTGGAACCGCCCTTTCCTATAATTATTCCCTTCTGAGAATCCCTCTCTGCGATTATTAAAGCTCTTACCCACATTGTATTCGAGTCTTTGTTCATTTCCGCATCGAGAATATCTATATAGACAGAATGAGGTATCTCTTCACGTGTCTCATGAATAACCTTTTCTCTGATTATTTCCGCTATCCTGAAGACAGGTTCCTGATCCGTATAAAAATCTTCGGGGTATTGTTTTTCCCCTTCCGGTGATATTTTCATCAATTCATTAATCAGCTCGGAAATACCTTCGCCTGTAACGGATGATATATTAAATATTTTGATGGCCGGCAATGTTTCGTGCAATATTTTTTCATGCTTTTTCGACATATTATTAGGAATATCGATTTTATTGAGTACAATAACCTTATCTCCCCTGTACCTGAGAACCATAGAAATCAGCTTTTCTTCTTCCGGACCAAAGGCACGTGTTGCATCTATCATGTAAAGAACTATATCAACCTCATTAAAAGT
>JAADHF010000101.1 GCA_013151965.1 Spirochaetota bacterium | reverse complement strand
AAAACCCTGTTCTTGCGGCTCAGCCAGCCATAATAAACCTCCTACTAATATTTTATTAAATTATTAAACAGTCAATATATTTTTATAAAATAACAATCTTTATTGCATTAAAGGGACATGATTTTACACAGAGTAATGCCGGTAAACGGCATTACTCGATCTCTTTATCTGTATCCTTTTCAGTTTCCAGTTCTTTGAGCCTTTTCTCGAGGCTGTTTAAGTTTCCCTTAAGAAACTCCGCCCGGCTTCTTAAGCAGCTTTCTTCGGCTTCACCGGCCGCTTTGGAATCTAAAGGATCGTAGTAAATATTCCTGCAGCCCATTCCGTAACCCCGTCCTCTGCCGAAACCTAAGTCCCCGCGTCCCCGGTGAACTCTGCCTGCAGGATTCATATAACCGGGTACACCATGCCCTGTACAGTACCCTGCTCCTCTGCCTGTCATAGAACCGAACCCTAACGGTCCTTTTTTGTCTCCTGATGGCATATTTATGCCTCCTTCTGTATTAATTATTTATTTAATCTCCGGCCGAAGTATTATCCTTTTTAAAAATCATCTTAAATCCTGCCCGTGCATAAAATGACGTTTTTTAAACTGTCCTCTTCTTCCGCCTTTAATTCTATTGTAACCGGGCATACGGAATTTAGGCTGCGCAAGTGTACCGTTTTTGTACGCATCAAGCACATCGTCTATTTCTCCCACAATACCTGGAATCACCTGTATTCCTTTATAACTTATTGCCTTAAGAAGTGCCCTGCAAATTCCGGCACAGATTAACACCTGTACCCCTTCGCCGGCCAACAGCGCTACCCTGTCTAATTCGTTATGTTCATCAAGCTCAATGGTATAGGCAGATTCTTTTTTTCCTGTTTTACCAGTCTGTGCAATCATCAGCTTCTTTGCCCAGTTAAATACGGGAGAAACCCTGCCGTTAAAAACCGGTATTCCTATCTTCATTTCAATGTATAACAAAGCAAATACCATGCCACTCATAATACGGAAAAGAGATATTATAAATTATTATTATATAAGGAATTACTAAGCAGATAAATACTTTATTAAAACAGCCCGTTTAAACCGTTGTTACAGCTCTTATAAACAGGTGCATTATACACCCATTAATACTATTAGAAGGTGCATTGCGCACCCAGATATAGAAAATCAATGTCCGTTATTTTTTTCTTTTGCGCTTCGATATTAATATCAGATTGCGTATTTCCTCGGCATCTCTTGCATTGTTCCATTTTTTTTCGAATTCATGATCCTGAACAATCTGGGCAATTGCCATAAGCGCTTTAAGATGAAATTCCCGTTCGTCTTTCGTTCCCGCAAGTGCAAAAACCATGGTAACATGAGGATTATTATTAGAAAAATGTACACCCTTTGCCGCTTTTACTATAACAATATCAAACCGTTTCTCTCCTTCTATTATAATATGCGGAATAGCCATTACCGGAAATATTGCAGTTGTGGACTCTTCTTCCCGTTTCTTTAACATTCCGAATATCACGTTTCTATCTATTCCGAGCCTTTTCGATAATGTTTCCGAAAGTGCCGTAAAAAGCTCATCATCCGTAACATGCCTGTCAATAATTATTATTTCAGCACTCTTTATCAGCGCGTCAAATCTGTCCGCTATAATATTATCCCTTTCAAAGAGTATTCCCTGAAGTTCCTCGGAAAGATAATCCGATTTGATTTCACTGGAAGTAACTCTCTCCACAATTCTTATTATAGCCGAGTCCCTTTTATATCTTCGCTTACTGTAAATAAAATACCAGATGAAAGATAGAAGTATAAACCCTGCAGTTATGGAAAGAGGGACTGTTCCCATTTCTATAATCATTATAACATAAACAATACTGCCTGCTATCTGGAGCCACGGATATCCCGGAGAAGTAAACTGGGGCTTATACGTTACAATTTTACTTGCCCTTATTAGAATCACGGAAATATTCGTAAAAAGAAAAAGTATAAGCATCATTGTAGAGGCAACCTTAACAAGATTATTAACATCGAGCAGAACTATCACCGTAATCATAAAAAGGGCGGTCGCCGTGAGTGATACATAGGGAACACGGGTTTTCTTGCTGAAATTGCCGAAAAAGCGGGGCAGGATATCGTCTTTTGCCATGGCCAGCGGGACCCGGGAAGCAGACATCAATCCGGCATTTGCAGTCGTAACAAAAGACAATACTGCTCCGACAGAGAGGATGACCAGACCTATATTTCCCATAACAATGTACGAACCGGCAGAGAGCGGAGTCAGCGATGACTTAAGCACATCGGCCTTTAAAAGGCCTACCGTTACAAATACGGCAAGGAGGTAAAGACTCATAACCGTAAAAAAAGCGAGAATCATTCCTGCAGGAATTGTCCGTCCCGGATTTTTAACCTCCTCTGCTACACTCGCTACTTTTGTTAATCCCCCGAAGGAAATAAAAACCATTCCGGCAGCAGTAAAGACGGGTCCCCAGCCTGCACTCTTAAAAGGCGTATAGTTGTTAATATTTACTTTCTCTATCCCGGTAATAATGTAGAAGAGCAGAATAAGAATAAGAAGTATAACAAGTATAACCTGAAGCTTTCCGCTTTCCTTAACCCCTATAAGATTTATGCCGAGAAAAAACAAGGTAAAGAAAACTCCGACTATTTTTATAACTACAGGATCAGCTGCGGGATATATGAGCTTTACAAAAATACCAATACCTATAAGGGCAAATGCACTTTTAAGACTGATCGAAAACCAGTTTGCCAATCCGACAAAGGTGCCGACAGCCGGCCCCAGGCTTCTCTCTGCAAAAAAATAGGTTCCGCCGGATTTAGGCATTGCAGTTGCAAGTTCGGCCTGCGACAGTAATGCGGGAACAACCATTAAACCTGCAAAAAAATAAGAGAGTATTATCCCCGGACCGGTAATTAAGAAAACTATGGACGGAAGTACAAATATACCGGAACTTATCATTGCACCGGAGGCTATGGCAAAAACTTCCAGGATTCCAAGGCTCTTATTAAAATCCGTTTTATTACTCATTTGCTTCTACTTATAACACGCTTCCGGCATATGTGCAATAATTAACTTCTGCCATGTTGCCGTATACAAAAATCTAACCATAATCTTGACTTAACACAATACTTTCGTTATTATTCGGATATAGAAAGGATTCGAAACTACTGTGAGTTCTGTCGAACGTTTTGAGGAAATATTAAAAATACTCTCCGTCAGAAAAAAGATCACGGTTCAGGAATTAACCGAGAGACTAAAAGTTTCCGAAGTTACAATCAGAAAAGACCTGACATTTCTGGAAGAGAAGGGAAAAATCGTCAGAGTTCACGGCGGGGCGGTACTGGCAGAGGACAGGGACCTTTTACGCAATATAACTATTCGTCTCGATGAACATACAGCGGAAAAATCCGCAATAGCCAAAACTGCTGCAAATTTAATTCATGAGGGCGATATCATATTCTTGGACTCCGGCAGTACATGCTACTACCTTGCACTGCAGCTGAAAGATCTTGATATCCGGGTACTTACAAATTCCCTTGACATCATTTTAGCCCTGTCCGATTCTTCATCTGTTGCGCTTCTGTCCACCGGAGGCAGTTTCAGAACAGATGCACGCTCATTTATAGGGCCTGCAGCAATCGAAACCATAGGTAATTTTCAGATAGAAACATGTTTTCTGGGAACCACAGGATTTTCGAAAGACGGAATATTCACAGCTCAGAATATCCTGGAAGCTCAGGTAAAAAAAGCGGTTATCAGGGCTTCACAGAGAAAAATAATGCTTGCCGATCACTATAAATACGGAACAAAAGCTTTTTCTATCTTTGCACGAGCAGAGGATATCGATGTTCTTATAACCGATTCCGCATTTACCGATAAAAAAACTCTCTTCGGACTCGGCATGGAGGTCGTATTTTCACCGGCAGATAAAGGAGGACATAGATGAAGGGTAACTGTATAGTAGCACAGAGCGGAGGGCCGACCGCTGTAATTAACGCCAGTGTCTGCGGGGTTATTCAGGAAGCCATGAGGCACTCTGAAATAGAAGGTGTTTATGCAGCACACAATGGTATCTTAGGTGTACTCAACGAGGAGATTTTTGATCTCCGCAGGGAAAACCCGGAAACAATAGAGGGACTTAAAACAACACCTGCAGCAGCTTTAGGCTCGTGCCGCTACAAGGTCAGAAAACAGGAAGATTTTGAGAAAATACTGAAGGTTTTCCGGAAACACAATATAAGATACTTCTTCTATATAGGCGGGAACGACTCGATGGATACTGCAGATAAGGTAAACAAACTTGCAGTGGAAAAAGGTTATGAGTTCCGGGCTGTCGGAGTTCCGAAAACCATAGATAATGACCTGGCCTTTACCGACCATACTCCGGGTTACGGAAGTGTCATAAAGTATCTTGCAACCATGGTTATGGAAGCAGGAAGAGATACCGAAGCGCTTTATACTGCGGACACCGTTAATGTAATAGAAGCTATGGGGCGTAATGCCGGCTGGATTGCCGCAGGAACGGCTTTGGCGCGCAGAGACGAGGAAGATGCTCCTCATATCATACTGCTGCCCGAAGTTCCTTTTGATATTGAAAGATTCAAAGATAAAGTAAAGTACTATTTAAATAAGATTAAGCGCTGCGTTATTGTGGTTTCCGAAGGAACAAAAAACCCGGACGGCAGCTACATAGCGGAACAGAAGGGTGAATTTGCAAAGGATGCATTCGGTCATACACAGTTGGGGGGGGCGGCAAATTACATAAAAGAGCTTGTGGAACATGACATAAAGGTTAAAGCCCGTTTTGCAATACCATCGACCATACAGAGAAACGGAATCCACTTTGCATCAAAAACAGACTCGGAAGAAGCATATACGGCAGGCCGGAAAGCCGTGGAACATGCCGTAAATGGAGTTACAGGAAAGATGGTCACACTGGTCCGTGCTTCCGGCAAACCATATAAATGCACAACGGGTCTTGCAGAGCTCTCTTCCGTTGCAAACGGTGAAAAATACTTCCCCGAAGAATGGATAACCGATGACGGTTTTTTCGTGACGGAAGATTTTTTTAACTATGCAGTGCCTCTTATTCAGGGAGAAGTTAAACCGGTTATAAAAAACGGACTGCCCTGTTTTATACGTTTTAAAAAACATTTTATCTGAATGATAAAAGTAAGGAGGAAATATTTATGAAAGCGGATATCGGCGTAATCGGAATGGCTGTAATGGGACAGAATCTCGCCCTTAATATGGAAAGCAGGGGCTATACCGTTGCAGTTTTTAACAGAACAGCCGCAAGGACAAAGGAGTTTGCAGAGACAAGGATCGGGGATAAAAAGGTTATCCCTGCATATTCTTTTAAGGAGTTCACGGCCGGTCTTAAACGCCCGAGGAAAATACTGATTATGGTAAAAGCCGGCGCTCCTGTGGACAGCACCATCTCTCAGCTTACGCCTCTGCTCGAACCTGGAGACATTATTATGGACGGCGGAAACTCATTTTTTAAAGATACCATCCGCCGGGCAAAAGAAGCGGAAACCAGGGGGTTACTCTATATAGGGACCGGTGTATCCGGCGGAGAAGAAGGTGCATTACACGGCCCGAGTATTATGCCGGGGGGACATGCGGAGGCTTACAGGATGGCCGGGGATATACTGCGCGATATTTCCGCAAAGGTGGACGGACAGCCCTGCTGTACGTATATCGGGCCGGACGGAGCCGGCCACTACGTAAAAATGGTTCATAACGGGATAGAATACGGCGATATGCAGCTTATAAGCGAGGCATATTTCCTTATGAAGAATGTACTTGAAATGAATCATGAAGAAATGCATGAAGTATTTTCCGGGTGGAACAGAAGCGAACTCGACTCTTACCTTATAGAAATTACAGCAGATATTCTCTCCCGAAAAGATCCGGATACAGGAGAACCGCTTGTGGAAGTAATACTGGATAAGGCCGGGCAGAAGGGAACCGGAAAATGGACAAGCCAGTCTGCGCTGGATTTAGGCATATCCGCTCCCACAATCGCAGAGGCGGTTTTTGCGCGCTGTATTTCCGCTGTAAAAGAAGAAAGAGTGGAAGCCGAAAAAGTTCTGAAAGGCCCTGAAAAGAAATTTACCGGCAAGAAAGAGGTGTTTATCAATGCAATCAGAAAAGCTCTCTATGCATCGAAGGTATGTTCCTATGCCCAGGGTTTTTCACTTATGAAAGCAGCCGCAGATGAATACGGCTGGAACCTCGACTTCGGTGCAATATCCATGATCTGGCGCGGAGGATGCATTATAAGGGCAAAATTCTTAACCAAAATCAACGAAGCGTACAAGAGAAATCCTGCCCTGTCCAACCTTCTCATGGATGAATATTTTAAAGACATTGTTAATAATTCTCAGGATGAATGGCGTCATGTTGTTTCTGCGGCAACGGAACTCGGGATCCCGGTGCCCGGTTTTTCTTCGGCGCTGATGTATTTTGATTCGTACAGGAACGGCAGACTTTCTGCCAATATGATACAGGCTCAGAGGGATTACTTCGGAGCCCATACATACAAGCGTGTGGATAAGGAAGGAACATTCCACACGGAATGGAGTAAAATATGAGTTATATAGAAGAGATGTTCGGATTAAGCGGTAAAACCGCTGTGATAACAGGAGGAGGAGGCGCAATCGCAGGCGCTCTGTCGGAAGCCCTTCTTAAAGCAGGCGCTAATGTATCCCTCTGGGATATTTCCAGGGATGCAGTAGACCAGGCAATAAGCCGTTTAAGCGGTTCTATCGGTTTCAGAGAAAAGATGAACGGTGCTGTTGCGGACACAACAGACAGGGAATCTGTAAAAAAGGCGATTTCCGAAACGGAAAATAAGTTCGGAGGCTTTGATATTCTTATTAATGCAGCCGGAGGCAACAGGGGAAAATCCTCTTTTAACGAAACGGACATGAAACAGTTCGAATTTGTACTTAAGCTTAATTTAATAGCTGGACTTATGGTCCCCACGCAGGCTGTTACACAGTACTGGATAGAAAAAGAAACAAAGGGGTCCATAATAAACATGGCCTCCATGGCATCGTACATCCCGTTATCGGGAGTATGGGCATACGATGCTGCAAAAGCGGCAGTTAAAAACCTTACCATGGGAGCTGCGAAGGAGTTTGCTCCCTATGGCATAAGGGTAAACGCCCTTGCTCCGGGTTTTTTTATAGGAAAACAGAACAAAGCGCTCTTAATAGATGAAAAAACAGGGGAATTTACACCCAGGGGAAAAGATGTTATTGCACATACCCCGTACGGGCGGTTCGGCGATACCTCGGAACTTGCAGGGGCCACTCTGTTTCTCGCAAGCAACAATGCTTCCGGATTTGTCACAGGCATAACAATTCCGGTTGACGGAGGATACCTTATCCAGAATATTTAAACAGTCAGAATATTTAAACGGCCAT
The DNA here is from genome assembly GCA_013151965.1 of Spirochaetota bacterium. Classification (GTDB taxonomy): domain Bacteria; phylum Spirochaetota; class Spirochaetia; order SZUA-6; family SZUA-6; genus SZUA-6. Next base: position 10,492 of record JAADHF010000101.1, on the reverse strand, counting down.
AACAATTTTTTAAGAACATCCAGGAATAAAAGGGAGGAAATATGTATTCTAAACAGGCATTAAAAGATTTAAAACCTGAAAAAGATTTCTTTGTCGGCATAGATTCCGACGGCTGTGCATTTCCGACAATGGAGCTGAAGCATAAGGAATGCTTTATACCGAATATAATAAAATACTGGAAATTTCAACCGGTTTCCAAATATGCACGGGAAGCTGCGGAATTTGTAAATCTATACTCCAAATGGAGGGGAGTTAACAGGTTTCCCGCACTGCTTAAGGTTTTCGAACTGTTAAGGGAAAGGCCCGAAGTAAAACGCTCCATAGTGACCATTCCCGACGCAAGACCGCTTAAGGACTGGGTGGAACGTGAAACGTCATTAGGGAATCCCGCATTAATAAAGGAAGTGGAAAAAACGGCGGATCCCCTGCTGACCCTGGCACTAAAATGGTCCGAGGCGGTAAACGCGGCAATAGCGGATATGGTAACAGGTGTTCCGCCATTCCCCGGCGTAAAGGAGAGTCTAGAAAAACTTCAAAAAAAAGCAGATGTAATAGTAGTTTCTGCGACTCCGGGAGAGGCCCTGGAACGCGAGTGGAAAGAGCACGGAATCGACAGATATGTAAGAATCATAGCAGGGCAGGAAATGGGAACAAAAAAAGAGCATCTTCAGCTTGCAGCATCGGGCAAATATCCGAATGATAAAATACTGATGGTAGGCGACGCTCCCGGGGACATGAGATCTGCAAAAGCAGTGGACGCCCTCTTTTTTCCGATAAATCCCGGCCACGAAGAGGAATCATGGGACAGATTCTTTAAAGAAGGTATAGAGAGGTTCTTTAACGGTACATTTGCAGGGGAGTATGAGAAAAAACTTATAGAGGACTTCGAAAAACTTTTACCCGATACTCCTCCATGGAAGAAAAGAGGTTAACATAATGGCAGAAGGATTAGGCGGCCCGGATTATAAGCTTACCGGTGAGCAGATAGAAAGTATTATTATCAAGGGTACACCGGAAACCCTTTATAAAGGCAAAAAGGTCCTGGTTTTAACTCCCGATGCAACCCGGACATCACCCCTCCCCTTAATGATACACCTGTTAAGAAAGATAATAGGAGACAAGGCGGAAAAACTTGATTTTATGGTTGCGCTCGGAACACATCAGCCCTTAAAAGAAGAGGAAATCCTTAAACTCTACGGTATTACTGACAGTGAGCGGAGAAATCTTTTTAAAGACAGCAGGGTATACAACCATGAATGGTATAAAGAGGGAACGTTAATTAAAGTAGGCAAACTAACGGAAGATGATATAGAAAAAATAACCGGCGGTTTGTTCAGAGAGGAAGTAGATATTGTAATTAATAAACATATCTACGATTATGACTTAATTCTTATCCTGGGTCCTGTTTTTCCCCATGAAGTTGTCGGTTATTCGGGAGGCAATAAGTATCTTTTCCCCGGAATATCGGGAGGTGAATTTGTACATTTTTTCCACTGGCTTGGTGCGGTTATTACATGCTGGAAAACAATAGGATTTAAACACACACCGGTACGGGAAGTCGTCAACAGAGCGACCTCTTTTGTAACTATTCCCAGACATAATATTTCCATGGTCGTACGGCCGGATAATCACCTTGCAGGTCTGTATGCCGGCACACCAGAAGAAGCCTGGTCCGATGCCGCGGAATTATCCTCCAAAATCCATGTTGTTTACAAAGATAAACCTTACAAGGTTGTACTTGGAAGAGCACCCGAAATGTACGATGAGATATGGACAGCAGGCAAGGTTATGTATAAACTCGAGCCTGTTATTGCTGACGGAGGCAAACTCATTATATACGCCCCTCATATAAAGGAAGTATCATTTACATGGGGCAAATACCTGGATAAAATAGGATATCATGTAAGGGACTACTTTTTAAAGCAGATGGACAGATTCCATGATATTCCAAGAGGAGTTATCGCACATTCGACTCATGTAAGGGGAGTCGGTACATTCGAAGACGGTATTGAAAAACCGAGGATAGAGGTGGTACTTGCAACAGCTATTCCCGAAAAAAAGTGCAGGGAGATAAATTTAGGATACATGGACCCGCAGAGCATCAATATTGAGGAATATAAAAACAGAGAAAACGAAGGCATTCTCTATGTGGATCATGCGGGAGAAGTACTTCACCGCCTTAAAAGCGATAAATAACGGATATTAATCAGCCGGCGACACAAATCTACGATTAGTTTGAAAGTTGATTTTTCAGGAGGAACTAATGACATACAGGGAATTTCAAAAACAGGACACGGAGAGCTGGATAAATTCCGTCAGGGAAAACGGTCTTTTTAAAGAGCTTTTCACGGAGAAAGGGATCGATAAAGATAAGATTCTGTCTATACAGTACAATCCTTACCTTTATCCCGAATCTCTGCAGGAAGAAAATGCACTGGCGTATCTGATTGTAAAACAGGGCAGTAAACGCGCCCTGGCAATTTTTTCCGAAAGCGGACTCCCAGCGGATTTCGAAGGTATACAGGGATCTTTCGAAGGAATAAATATGCTATTCTGTCCGCTTAATAACACAAATGCAGTAAAGCTTCGAAAATTGTTTCCCTTTACGGCACCTTCTCCGCTTAAAAATGCCGGCGTATCCTTCGGGGTCGGAGACAGGCTCGGAATTGCAAGCCCCGGTCATATTCGAATATTTAAAAAGTACATGGCAAATCCTGTTCTTGCCCAGCAGTCCGTAAGGGAATTAACACTTACAGACAGAAATTACAATGATGTTCTTGATTCCGCTACATGGGCCGTTTTTCAGGAGGGCTATAAAGAACCGTGGGGAGCGGACGGAGATCACCTTAAAACTGAGGAATGGGTAAAAACAGCACTTTCTACCGGTTTTACCATGATTACAGCGGATGTTTCCGATTATATTCACGGGGAATATACAACCGCAGATGACGATGTAATTAAAACGGAATACTCCAAAATCGATGAGGACACCAGAGAATCCCTGGAACAGGCATATCTTAACAGTACAGTAAAACTCGAAAACGGCGAAGAGATCCGGCTGAACAGCGGGACACTTTCCAGAATCGTATTAATTTATAAGGACGCCATCGATCATGCATTACGATTGTACAATACGGCTGTAGAAACCGCCGGCGAAGATAACTTCGATTTCGAGCTGTCTATCGATGAAACCGGAACACCTACAACCCCGGAAGCTCACGTCTTTATAGCAAAAGAAGCGGAAAAAAAAGGAATTAAAATCGCATCCCTTGCTCCCCGTTTTGTAGGAGAATTTCAGAAAGCAATAGATTATATCGGAAATCCCGACAGATTCGAAAAATCTTTTAAAACACATGCACTCATTGCAAAAATTATGGGTTACCGAATTTCCGTACACTCGGGAAGCGACAAATTCAAGGTCTTTCCCATTATAGGGGAACAGACAGAAGGCAGATTCCATATTAAAACAGCAGGAACCAACTGGCTCGAAGCGGTACGTGTAATTGCCCGCAGTAATCCTTCCCTTTTCAGGGAACTTTTCCTGTATGCAAAAGAAAACTATAAAAAGGCCCGTGAGTACTATCACGTTACACCGAACCTCGGCAATCTTCCCGATATAAAGCTGCTTGCCGACCGCCAGCTTCCCAATATACTCGACAACCCCGATGCACGGCAGGTCATTCATATAACCTATGGAGAAATGCTTAAAAACACCGGTATCAGGGATAAGATTTATAACTGCCTGGAGGAAAATGTAGAAGAATACTGGGATGCACTGGTTAAACATATAGGGAATCATCTTAAGTTGCTGGGCGTAAAGACTAAAGGAGGAACGGTAAAATGAGCACAAATCTTGTAAAACGTTTGTACGAAGGGATCAATGAATTCCCTATATTCGACCCCCATACGCATATAAATCCGCAGAATCCTTCCGCAGGCAGTCTCGGAGGAATACTCTCCTACCACTACTATACCGAGTTATGCAATTCTGCCGAGTATGACCCGGGCTGGTGGGAAGAAGGCATCTCTCCCGATCTGCTTGTTAAACGCATAGCTAAAAAGCTTCCCCTTATACACAATACGGTTCAATTCTCCTGGTTTTTGACGATAGCGGATGAGTTTATAGGCATTCCCAGGACAGAGCTTCTTAACCCGGAAAACCTTGAAAGACTAAATGAAAAATCAAAGAAAGTTATGTCGGAAAAAGGCTATATAGAACGCCTTATAGAAAAGAGCGGCATAAAGCGGGTATACCTTACAAATCAATTTTATGAAAAATTAGAAGGGTTCGACTGCAATTTTTACAGACCGTGTTTAAGAATCGACCCTTTCAGCTATTTTGCCGACAGGGAAACCGTACTTAAAGACATGTCTGTAAGTACCGGCGTACAGATAAAGGACAGCTCCTCCTTTGATAAAGCATTGGACAGGGTATTTGCCCGTTTTAAAGAGAAAAATTTTGCCTATGCATCCGTTTCCTCCTGGCCCGGTACAAAGATACATCCTGTTGAGAACACGAGGGAAGATGCTGTTATTAAAAAAATTCTATCCGGAGAGAGGCTCTCGTGTCATGAACATGAGGATCATGTGGCATACAGCTTTCTGCTTGTCGCTGAACTCTGCCGGAAGTATGATGTCCCGTTCCACCTTATGATAGGTGTGGATAAGGACGTATATTCGCAGGGTGTTCAATTCGGGACCGACCTTGTTGATTCGAACAATTCCATGAGGGGTTATGACTACCTCTTTAATCAATTTCCGGATGTCAGGTTCCCCACATCGGTTCTATCCGATACCCAAGGGTTAGAGCTGACATCATCGGCCTGGATCCGGCATAACATATTCCCGTCGGGGCACTGGTGGTACCTGAACAATCCGACAGATATCGCAAGAGAGGTTTCCAGACGATTAGAGGTTGTACCTCTTCAGAAAATCATCGGCTATTACTCGGATGCATATTATCTTGAATTTATACTTCCGAAATTCAGGATGTATAAATATACCCTTGCACAGGTACTTGCGGAAAAAATAGAAGCATCGAAGGCAGACCCGAATATGCTCGAACTCACCGGGGATAAGGCTCTGGAAACTGCATGGGATATCCTTTTTAATAATCCGCAGAGAATTTTTAAAGACACAACAGGGCAGTAGATTAAGGTTAATCAAAAAGATGTCCCGGACAGTATTTTTTATAGATTTTGACGGTGTAATATGCGACTCGTTAGACGAATGTCTTGTAAGCTCCTGGATAGGATACTACAGGTACTATAGGAAGAAAGAACCTAAAGCGGTCTCTTCCGGCCTGCGCAGGCGGTTTTTATCATACAGGCCCTTTATCCGGCGGGGCAGCGATTACCTCTTAATACAGGAGCTTATCGACCGCAATATAAAAATAACGAGTAACGAACAGTTCGACGAATACCGCAGAAAAGAAGGTGCAGAGCTGATGGATCTGTTCGGGGATTATTTTTACAGGGCAAGGGACTATCTTTTAAAAACCGATTATTTATACTGGCTTAATCTTAACAGGATTTACCCCTTTATTCTTAAACCCCTTACGGAGGCCTCTAAAAAAGAGAATATTCATATCCTCTCCACAAAAAAGGTCAAATATATAATCGAAACCCTTAAAAACAACGGGATTACTATCCCGTCTGAAAGAGTTCACTACTCTTCCGATTCGGATAAGCTATCATTTATCAATAAATTTCTTAAGAATTCACCTTTCGAAACGGCAGTTCTTATCGATGATCAGATCGACAATTTAAAGGGGAATAAAAACAGATCAATCACTCCCTATCTTGCACTCTGGGGTTTTATAGACACATCCTGGCTTAAGATTTTTCCCGACATAAAAACCATAAACAAAGAGGAAACGGAAAGGCTCTTAACCCTCGCTTAAATATTTTATCATATATACAACTATGTATTCCTTCAGATAATCTTTTTTCTTTATACTTGCAAGATTTCTGCTTTTTACAAGATCAGCTGCAAGATTTCTTAAGCGGGGTACATCCGGGGGTTTTACCCGGAAACCGCGCTTTAAACTCCTTAAAAAATCACGTATTAATGCATTTACATCTTCCACAAGATTTTTCTTTGCAACAGGATCGAACAGGGGATTCCACTTTCCGGAAAGCTGTTTAAGGCGCATATTCAAAGTAGTATCTTTTCCGACAACTTCTTCTTTTAATTTTTTAACCGCATTTATATACTGCACCTTGTTTAAGCTGCTCCGCACCGATTTAACCTTATCTGCCCTGGAAACAAAACCGGAACTTCTGATATTCTCCCCTGTTTTTAATCCCGTCCCTCTGCTGCCGGTCGAATATATGTTTTTCTCAGGTGAAGCTTTTCCGGAACTTCTCTCAGCAGCCTTTGATCTTATGCTTTTTTTTCTTCCGGATACTTCCCTGTCCCCTTTGCCTGTTTTCCCGGTAAAAAGGTTCTTAAAGAATCCGATAATCTCTTTAATAAACGGCATTGTTATCCAGAAAGGCAGCGCCGCTTTTGCCTCTTTTACAAGGTCTTTCCGGTAAAGCCCTAAAATAACATTCATGGGCTGCAGCTTTTTGTTTCGTGTAAAGTAACGGTTTACAGTCTCCAGTATGGAGTAATCAACTGAAGCTTCTTCGCGGGCTATGTAGAGGAGGTTCGGATCCGCCAGGGTAGTTAAAAGCGGGAAATCCGATTTTACCCTGCCTGTAATAAGTTTACTAAACTCGTTATCACGCTTCATTTCCTTTGTTTTTCTATTTTCCCTTAACAAACCAACCCACTGCTCCAGGATATCCGTTTTAATCTCATCGGAAGCCTCGGCCGCTTTTGCTAAAAAAAGAGGCAAAATAAGGTCCCTGTGTATAAAATATTCTCTGCCGCCGCTTCCTTTAAGCCCCATTATCTCCGGCAGCCTTTCTTTTTCCTTTCTCCTGGATTTCTCCTCTAAAAATCTATGGATAAAGTCCCTTGAATACTTTTTTATGTACTGCACTCCATGATTATCCCTTAAATTATACAGATCATGAAAAGTAAAGGCATAGGGAGTTTTTTTTAACTGCGATTCGAGATTCGACAGGTCTGCTTTTTTTTCATTCTCTCTCTGAACAAGCCCTTTCTGATAAACAATAAAAAAACCTATCAGGTAAGCCGACTGGCAGTATCCGATCTCATCCTGGAGTTTTTCACTCTTATCCTTGTAATCCTGCAGTATAAAACTCGCCAGATGCGCCCAGAATTTAAAGGAATTTGCCGTTGGATTCATAAGCAAACTGAACGACCTTCTCGGTTTTGTTACAACAGTATTGAGCATCTCATTTAGAATGACTTCCTCCCGTTTCATTATGGGAAGAAGTTTATTATAGATAAAACCTGAATTTCTCGAATCCAGCAGGTATGCATGAATCTTTAAAACCGCACTCTCCATAAGCCCTTTTATATAATCCGCCGGCACGAGTAAATTGTTTATGCCTTCGGGAAAATTTATTTGAATAATATCTTTTTCCAGCTGATGAAGATTATTAAGGATCGATACCAGGTCCGTTTTTACATTAATAACAAGAACCCTGTCCTCGGGAATCGCATCCGAATAGTTTTCTCTGTCAGGAAATGCAACGGAAGGATCATCATCTATTGCCCTGTAATCCCTTAACAGCAGGTCCCTGTAATAAGAAAATATCTCTATTCTGTCGATACTGCTGTTTTCGTAGTGCAGTTTAATCCTGTCCTTCTTCTCCAGTTCCAGAAGAACCGGCATAAACTTTGTCTTTTCAGCATTGACAAGGTTTTTAAGTTCTTCATCTCCTTTTTTATCCGCATATCTGACTGCAACTTTTAATAAATTGGAGTATGGAACGGCATTCCGCCGGCTCTTAAGGGCATATGATCTGATAATCGACAATACTTTTTCTTCCATATATCAGTTTTATTATAACACCTTTCAGTGAAATTAGCCAGAATGAAAAATCTTATTCGTTTAAGTTTTATTGCCGTCTTTCCGATTTTTTTTAGGTTTCCATTTAAAATAACCACTCATAGTGATATTGTAACAAACATCATCAGATCTGTACTATGCAGGAGCTAAAGTTATGATAATGGGAAAAATAATCTACCCTTCATTAAGTCTATTCGTATTTCTTATCCTGCTATCCGGCTGTGCAACAGAAAAAATTATTTACCAGCCCGGTTCTGAAAACCTGAAAAATGAGAACTTAAGTAAACATGTCGAATCATGGGAAGACGGTCTACGAACCGATCCTGAAGGGAATTCTTTTGAGTGGTGGTACTTTGATTTTTCCTTTTCAGACGGTACTACTGCAGTAATGGTTTTTTCCACAAAAAATATACTGAACCCTGGGGGGCAGCCTGACCCCCAGGTAAGTATAGTTATTACCAGCCCGGAAGGAAGGAAAATATCAGTTTCCGATACTCCGGGGTACAATAATTTTTATTCTTCTAAAACAGCCTGCAATGTCAGAATCGGAAGGAGCAGTGTAGAGGGTAATCTTAATAATTATACGCTTCATTTTGAATATAAGGGCATACAGGCGGATCTTTCCCTTAAGGCCGAAGCTCCGGCATGGAGGCCCGGAAGCGGGAAGATGTATCTGGATAAAGACCATAAAAAATACTTCGCATGGCTTCCTGCGGTTCCATACGGAACCGTAACAGGAACAATAACCTACGATGGTACTGCCAAAAAAGTTTCCGGCACAGGGTATCACGACCATAACTGGGGTAATGTAAAACTCGATAAGATTCTGACACAGTGGTACTGGGGTAGAATGCATATCGATGATTATACCCTGATATTTTCCCGGATGCTTACCTCTCCCGAATACGGGAGCAGGCTGATACCGGTTTTTTACCTGGCAAAAAAAGACAAGATTATCTCGGATTATACTTTTAAAATGATTTTTAAACCTTCGAAATGGAAAAGACATTTAAGCGGGAGAGATTATCCTGAAAATATTGCCATAAATATAAGCCAGGAAAACGGAACCATTAAACTGGAATTATTTAATCCCAGAATCATAGAGGCAAGAAGCCTTATTGATAATCTTCCGGGACTATTACAGTTTTTTATTAAACTTTTTACAAATCCATACTATTTCCGTTTTAATTCAAAAGTGAATTTACAACTCCGAATAGGCGGAATATCCGTGCAGAAACAGGGTTCCGGAATCTTCGAGATGATGCTGCTTCGCGGCAAACATACTGTCCGGAATGATTAACAGCGGACTTAACTTAATCCCCTGCGGCTCTCCCTTATATGCAATATGCCTCCTTAATAGTAAGGAGGCATATTAACTTTATTACCGGTTTTTGCCAGTCTTATTTTTTACTTTGTATGTTAAACTGTTGATAACAGGCATTTATAGCACCAAGAAACTTCTGCATGGCCGGATTATAATTATATTGGAGATTGACTATATTTAAAGCCATACCTAAGGGCATAACCGAAAAAGCTGTCCATGAAGCCTGAGCCGGACTCTGTCCTGCAAGACGGGATAATGCGTAAGTTCTGGCATAATTGGCCTCCGCCATCATCATCATAACAAAGTCCTTACTTACACCTGCAGCTATTAAGCTTTTTCCAAACCAGCCCAATGCCGTACCGGTTGTAGTTGCAGCGATCCAATCTTCATGGTTACCTCCGAAAAGAATAGCGGATAATCCGGAAATACCGCCGCTGACAAGATAAGGATTTCCAGTTGCAATCATAAGAACTGATCTCCAAAAATCATCCTCCAATTGTGAACGGGCTGGGAGAGATGTAGAACCTATTTCGTCTTTAAGGCAGGAATTATGCACCAGCACTCTTCTGTTGCCGACAAAGTATGTATGCCAATCGCTGATTTCGAGATTGTATACTGTTTCTTTTCGTTCCTCGACTGTATTACCTTTTACAATAACGATTTTACCATCTGCATTAAGCAGTTTCATTCCCTTTTTTAATTCTCCTGCCTTAATCCACTTTCCGTTCGATCCTGCTTCCGTAACCCAAAAAGTATGTTCCGGTGTTGCCTGGATGATTTCATCTCCCAGATCGAGCCTTACTATCTTATCTGCTTGATGCACAAAAGTTTGTACAACCTTCTTGTACCCCACTTCACCTGTGTCCATATTTCTTGCAAGTACCATGTCCCCTGCTTTAATATCTTCGATATTTTTCTCTCCGCCCTTTACCGCCACTTTCGTTCCGGCTGCAAAGCATACACTCGTAACATCTGCAGATATTTGTCCGCTTATTTTACCTGTGCTGAAATCATAATTATAGCCGACATTATAAGAATATGCCCCGCCGCAGCCGGTTATGCCCGAGTTACCTGCATTTATTCCTGCTCTAAAGCCTCCCTGACTATCCCATCCGGCATTTAAATGACCATACCCGGCGTTTGCCCCGTACGAGAAACCTCCGCCGGAAGAATAATTCGCATTTACATTAATACCGTAAGAAACAGTAGTTGTTACGTAATATTCACTGCTTCTGAAG
>JAADHF010000082.1 GCA_013151965.1 Spirochaetota bacterium | reverse complement strand
GGGCGGACCGGCGGAAATAACCGTAAAACAGCTCATCCCTTACAGGACAAGAGAAATATCTGCTTCTCTCCCGCTGAAACGGATAACAGAGGGTCTAAAAATAAATACCGAAGACTCTCTTAACATACTGCTGAGCTTTACAGTGCATAATAAGACGAAAAAATCGTATCTGTCGTTTCCGGTTTACATGGCCGGAAGAAATACCCTGCGCGATATTTCCGGCATTACACGTTTTTATATGCCGAAAGCAAGGATACTTTCCGAACTTAAATCATCCTTTGCAGATTATTTAAAACTCTATCTGCCGGGTACCGTAAAGGGCGGGTCTTTTCCTGCGAAAAGGCGGGCATATACACAGCCGGCAGACAGCCGCCTAAACGGGATTGTCTTTTCCTCTCTTGCCGATGCCGTATTAAAGATAGATAAACGGAGATCAGGAAAAGGACGGCCATCCGCATTCCCCCTGCCCGGCATAACAGAACCCCCCGTATATCTCTCTGCATATAATACTACAAATCTTGATACGCTTATCTTTCTTGCATCGATTGCAGGGAGCTTCGGCTACAAACCTTTTCTTCTGTTTAATTCGAATCGGATTATCCTCTGCATAGACACAGGTATTCCAATAGACAGGCTCGATAAAACGGGAAAATACTCTGCCGTAATAAAAGATATTTCCGGCTTTCTGCTTAAGGAGAAAATGCCATCCCGTATGGTACTGCCTCTGTTCTCGGCGTATTTTAAAGAAAAAGCTGCTCAGGGTTTAAACAGCCCGAATAAAACAGAACCGGAACCTGCTAAAGAGGAACCGGCAGGACCTGAACCTGCTAAAGAGAAACCGGCCGAAAAGAATCCGGAGGAAAGCCCGCAGCATACATACTTCCAGGATCTTCAGAACACTGTTATTCGACAGCTTGAGCAGATAGCCGGAATGGGTATACAATCGTATAAAAGGCTTCAGCTTAAAGAAAATCCTGTACCGGCGGTATATCCGGGTATTTACGGAGAAAATTATTTACCCGGCCTGGTCGCGGCAAGCCGTTCTTTTTCCGGGCAGAGCCTTTCGAAAAGAGGAACATCGATTACCGGTGATTTTAATAAACTGCTTAAAAATATCGGTATCAGATATAAGGAGAAATAAAGAGTGAACAAGAAAATAATATGCATACTTTACGGAGGCAGATCCGGCGAACATGAGGTCTCTTTAAGATCAGCGGCATCGATTGCGCTTAACCTTGATCCTGATAAGTACGGTATTATTCCGGTTGCAATCGATAAATCGGGAAAGTGGTTTCTTCAGCGGAATCTAAAAAGGGTGGTTATCCCGGAACAGGGAGCCAGCCTTAAAATTAGTACAAAAGATTCTCATGTTTCCGTTATACCCGGGGAGGGCTTTTTTGCGGATGGTAAAAAACTCGTAATAGATGCGGTTTTTCCCGTCCTTCACGGAACTTTCGGAGAGGACGGGACAATTCAGGGTCTGCTGGAAATTGCAGATATTCCCTATATCGGATCCGGTGTCCTTGCCAGTTCTCTTGCAATAAATAAGGAAAAAACAAAGAGAATATGGCGTGAATCAGGGCTTCCCACAGTAGATTTTAAAGTTGTGCATAAAAGCATTAAAACATATGGATGGGAGAAAAAAGTATACGGGCTTATAAAAGATCTCGGACTGCCCGTTTTTGTAAAGCCTTCCTGTGCCGGATCGTCAGTAGGCATTACCAAGGTTAAAGATGAAAAAGACCTCGCCGGTGCACTGGAAAAGGCCTTCCGGTTCGATACGGAAGCAATTATAGAGCGTGCGGTTACCGGCAGAGAGATCGAATGCTCTGTTATCGGAAACCGGAATCCGGAATCTTTTCCGCCCGGAGAAATTATACCGAAACATGAGTTTTATGATTATGAGGCAAAATACACCGATTTAAACGGGGCGGAGCTGGTTGTACCTGCACTCCTGGAAGATGTGATAAAACAGAAAATTATGGACCTTGCGGCTGAGGCATATACAGCCGTCGGAGCTGCCGGTTTTGCAAGGGTGGATTTCTTTATAGAAAACAGGTCGCAGAAAATCTATTTAAATGAAATAAATACTATTCCCGGATTTACAACTATCAGCATGTTCCCGAAGCTCTGCGAGGCTGCCGGATTACCATATCCTAAAATACTCGAAAAATTAATACAGCTTGCATTTGACCGCTACAATGAACGGAAGAATCTGAGTTATGATTTTTCATAAACAGCCGCACATTTAAAGAATAACAGCTACGGTTAAATCCGTTCAGCAGGAATAATTTTTAATACTTTGTTAATGGTGAAACTATGGGATACGTAACAAAAATCGAAGCTTCAGCGGGATCAGGGAAAACATACAGGTTAACGCTTGAATATCTTGCCCTGTTAGTTAAAAGATTCTCATGTTTACAAGAGGTTCCCCGTAATATTTCCGGGAAAAAGCAGCAGATTAAAACATCCGCGGCGGATAATTTTTCCGAATTCCGAAGGCTTACCCTCGGCTCTCTTCTTGCGGTAACATTTACAAATAAAGCTGCGGATGAGATGAAACAGCGCATAATTACAAAATTAAAAGAGATATCCCGCTCAGGATCTACGGATTCTGCAGATAATACATTCCTCCGTGACCTTGCCTTAAAAACAGGGATATCTGCGGACAGAATAATAGAAATTGCAAAGGATGCAGTCTTGAGTATATTTCTATTCTACAGTGATTTTAACGTAAAAACCATCGATTCTCTGATGAGCTCCATTATTAAGGTAATTACACCGGAACTCGGACTAAACCCTAACTATTCCATAGGAATCGACAAGACCGAAGAGCTGGATAAATTCTGCGGAGAGTACATCGAACATCTGGCGGAAAAAGAATGGGGCCGTCTGGAAGGTGTACTTTCGGAGCTCTGGCTGACAGACAGTATATCGGCCAAAGCCCTCGATACCCTTATTAAACAGAACCTGATACATTTCTACAACGAATCCCTCAAGTATGATATTAAACCGGACAGGGTAGTTGACGGCAAAAAAAGGGTAGATGATGCTTACGGCATCTTTTTAGAAAGCCTTAAAGAATTCTACAGATTTATAACGGATTCGAAAATCAGCCCATTTCTAAACAAAGGCAAAATTCAGAATAGAATGATGGAAAAAATGAAGGAGCTGTGCGGAACCGGTGCATACAGTAAAGATGCCGTGGAATCGGTTATGAGTTCGAGACTTTTCCATTTTAAAAACCTCGATGACGGCTATAATTTTTTTAAAAAAAACGCCCCCGAAGATATGAAAGCCTCAGGATCAGGCTGTCTCTTAAACACAGTAAGAAATTTAGGAACATTGGCGGAATCCATGAGCAGGTATCAGATCTCACGTTTTTCTACGTTTTTTGCAGACTTTCTTAACACCTGGCATTCACGTGATAAGAAAACCGTATATGTCGATGAACAGAGTTCCATACTCCGCAAACAGTTATTCGACTGGAGTAAAGAGACACAAAATTCGGATTATCCCGATGCAGTCCCCTATCTCTACATTAAACTCTCCGACAGATTTCTTTCATTCCTCTTCGATGAATTTCAGGACACAAGCGAAATTCAATTCGAAGCCCTCTCCCCTCTCATAGATGAAATATTCTCCCTGGATGAAAGGGCATCTCTGCTCGTTGTCGGAGATAAGAAACAGGCAATCTACAGGTGGAGAGGCGGTGCATCAAAATTACTGGATAAAAACGCACTTTACAATGCAGTCCCGGCATTAAGATTCAACAGCTACTCGGAGGAGGAGCTCAAAACTAACTTCAGAAGCCTGGAGGAAATTATCAGGTTCAACAATACATTCTGGTCGCCGGATAATATAGCACAGGTAGCGGAAGAACTTGTTTCTGCTTCCATAGCTGATAATTTTAAATCGAGCAGACAGAATAACAGTAACGGCAGGGAATCTACAGGTTATGTATGTATAAAAGGATGCATTACCGATGACCGGAACAGGCTTTTGGAACTCACAAAAGACAGCGTACTGGATCTTATAAGCTTCGGATATTCTCCTGAAGATATTGCAGTCCTTGTCCGCACAAATAATGAAGCCAGAAATATTATTGAATACCTGGAAGAAAACGGTATAGAAACCATCTCCGATGAATCCCTGTTACTATCATCCAGTCCGGTTCTAAATGAAATAATCGCCTTTATGAGGTTCCTTGAATATCCCCCTGATGATTTAAGTTTTCTGTCCTTTATAACAGGAGAAATTTTTAATTCGGTAGCCGGACACAAATTTTCCGACAACAGAATTTTTATAAATAAAAAACGTCCTTTTTACAAAAGTTTTAAAGAAAATTATCTTTTCGAATGGGAAAAGTACATAAAGCCGTTCTTTCAGTCGGCAGGGCTGCTTCCGCCCTATGACCTGTTCGAAGATATAACATCCGTATTCGGTATTTATGAGCATTTTTCCCAATCCACACCTTTTTTATTAAAATTCGGAGAAGTACTGCATTCCCTGGAAAAGGACGGGGTTGCCTCTGTTTCCGCCTTTTTAAACAGATGGGAACAGCATCTTGCAGGCAGTACAAAATATTCGATCGATTCCGGTAATTCGGGCAGTAATGTAAAAGTTTTAACAATACATAAATCCAAGGGACTGGAATTCCCGGCGGTTATTGTTCCCTTAAAAAATACCAAACAGCCCAATAGTAATATATTTTTAAGCGGAGGCAGTTTCTATTATATTAATAAATCCTATGCACAGGCATGCAGAGAGCTTTCGGATATCTACTTAAACGAAATTACCCAGGAATATATAGATGAACTCAACCTTCTCTATGTTGCCTTTACACGGCCGAAAGAGGTTTTGATGGTCCCTATGGTTTCCAAGCCGGCATCATCCGGCAGTAAAAATGAATACCGCAAACCGCAAGGGTTGTTTCAGCTTGTTTATGACAATCCGTTTATCCGGAATAACATTAAGACCGACGGAGATAATTTTTCCTTTGAAAGCGGTACACTGCAAAAATCAAAAACAAAAGAACATAAAACAATTCCTGTAACAGCACTGCAGTCCAAGAAAAAATTAACAGCCGAATGGGAACGAAGCTTTCTTGTTTTTTACTCCAAAACCATACGGAAACAGGCGGAAGCCGCAGAAAGAGGAGAAAAAATACACGAAATACTTTCCCAGCTTAAAGTCTATAAGGAAGAGAATAAACTGGAGGAAACCCTTATTGAACTTTCGAATTCGTATAACCTTGCAGAAGATGAAAAGGAAAATCTTGTACGGTTCATATTAACAAGTGAAGTAAAATATTTTTACCTGGGAGATTTTAAATACCTTAATGAGCGTGAAATAATAAAAACAGCCGGTAATATCAATCAGGTTAAAAGGGCGGACAGAATTAACATATATAAAGACAAACTATATGTAATAGATTATAAAACAGGATATGAGCACAGAAAAGAGTATAGAAATCAGATTGCCGGATATATCGATATCTTAAAAAACATCTACTTTAAACAGACCTTTAAGGGCTTTCTTCTCTACACCGATCTGTATAAAGTGGAAACGGTGTAGCTGATGGTAAGATTTATTCCGCTTAAAGATGATCTGATAACATCCGCCGCAGATACTATAATAAATGAACATGGCGGCAATTTTGAAAAAGTCTCCGTAATTTTCCCCACGAGAAGAATTCAATATTTTCTGCTTGATAATTTTTCCAGGAGATTAAAAAAGGATTTTCTTCCTCCTCTTACCCTGACTGTCGATGACTTCTTCGAAAAGATATTTAAAGACTTACACCCCGGGTTTTACAAAATCCGTGAGATAGAGGCAAGCTATCATATATATACAATTCTCAAAAACTATTCCATTCGCTTTATTAAAACCGGTACGGGATTTATTCAGGCATTTCCATGGGTCCTGCAGATTTTATCCGCTGTGGAAAGCCTATTAACGGAAAGTAAAGACATAGCCCCCTCTTTGGGGCAGTATAAGGAATTTGTTGCACTCGGAAATTACAGCAAGGACTATCAGACATTAATAAGGATACTGCCTGAAATTACGGATAAATTCCTTAAAACCCTTACCGCGGGGAAGCAATATACACGGGGTATGACATACAGGCTCGTTGCAGACCTGGTGATAAACGGCAGAATACCGCTCGATGATAATTCTTACTATTTTTTAGGATTTCACTCTCTTAACCACTGTGAAAAAACCCTTTTCAAGGATATTTTTAAAAGATTTAAAGCTGCCCTTCTACTGCATACCGATAAGGCAGCAATCTACCGGGAAACCTCGCCATTCCACCTGCATAAAAGGATACTTAAAGATCTGGACCTTTCGTTTCCAATCCCCGGTTCGGATAACGAGGTATGGAATAAATTTCTTAATAAGGTGGAAATACACGAATTACCCGATACCGAAACGGAAATAGCGGAAGCGGCCGGGCTGTTTCTTAAGAATCTGCATAATAAAAACACTGATCAACTAAAAAAGACCGCCCTGATTCTGCCGGACGCTTCCACGCTTATACCGCTCATCCACGGCATGGTTTCGAGAACAGAAAATATCCCGTTTAACATCTCCCTCCAATATCCGTTTAACAGAACCGCTCTTTACCAGCTTATTGATAACATGCTCATTCTGATAGAAAACAGAAAAGGCAGGCTCATTAACGCACAGGATTATTTAAACATAGTAAGACATCCGTATATAAAGCTCCTTGATACTACGGAGTCAGGACTGCTTAAAAATGCAATACATCTTATAGAAAACCATATCCTTAAAAACAACCTTATTAAAATCACAGCAGAAGAAATTAAAAACGGACTTAAAAAGGAAGCAGAGTCATTAGCCGGAGACGAACAGCAGGAACTTTTTGCATTCATGGAAGATATACACTCAACATTTATTATTTCCGGCAGCCCCGGCTTTAAAGATATAATTGATTTTCTCTTTAAAGCGGTCGATAAAATTTATCTCATCAGTAAAAAATATCTGTTTCTGAATGAATATCTGGTCTTCGCATTCGAGACTTTAGAGGAAATAAACAGAACAGCCGGCAGTATCAGCCTCGAGTCCGAAACGGATATAAATTCAATAGCCGATTTTATACGTTACTATTTTTCTCAGCAAAAAGTCCCCTTCCAGGGTTCTCCTCTTAAGGGTATTCAGATACTGGGCATGCTGGAAACCCGGGGACTGCAATTCGATGAGGTATTTATTTTCGATACGGTAGAAGGGATACTTCCGGAAGGCAGAAAATATGACCCAATCCTTCCGCATGATATTAAACGAATATTCGGACTTAGAAATTACGTGGAATGGGAAAAACTTTTCGCTCACAATTTCTTTTCTCTCCTGGCAGGTGCACATTCGGTTCATCTCTTCTATCCGAAAACAAAAGAGGGAAAAAGCATATCCAGAAGCAGGTATATAGAATATATACTGTATAAAATCGAGGAGGAGAGCGGAAAATCATACGATCTTAAAACGATCAACACGCCCTTTGCCGTAAACCGGCCGGAAAACCGCCTTATTGAAAAGAATAAAGATATACTTGCCGTATGCAGGACTCTTAAGTATTCGCCGTCTTCGATAGAAAAATACTTAAAATGCCCGATGATGTTTTATTACGATAAAATTCTAAACCTGAAAGAAAAGGAAGAATTAAAACCGGAACTCGATGCTGCAACTCAGGGTCTTATTATTCATGCCGTTTTAAAAGATATATTTCTTATCCGGAGCAAAGGCGGTTCTCCCGCTGATGAAATCACCGGTCATTTACTTATAAACAGCATAAAGAAGCATTTTAAAGAGAATGGATTTAATCCGGAAAGCGGAACCATGAAACTCAGAATCTGGGGGATAACCAGGCAGTTAGAAAGGTTCATCCCGGATGAGTTTTTGCACATTACAGAGGATGGAGCAGCCGTTAAATATCTTGAGCATAACTTAAAATCATCTCTTATTGTAAACGGCAATACCTTTCGACTGCATGGAAGGGCCGACAGAGTGGACAGAATCGGCAGTACATACAGGATTATAGATTACAAAACAGGTTCTTCTTTTTCCGTTCACCGCAAAGAACAGTACGGGGATATTTTTAAAGATTTTCTGAATAATAGAACCGGACCCGGCAGAAATAATCCCGGCAATGTACAAAAACTGTACGATTCTTTTTTATCGGCTTATCCGGCCCTGCAGATGTATCTCTATATGATCATGTTTTCCGAAACTGCCGGCCGGCCGGCCGGTACAATCGACGGAGAATATATATTCCTTCAGGAATTAAGAAAAGACAAACAAAGAGTACCGGTTTTTAAAGATTATCCGGAAGATAAAAGACGCAGCCTTATGGAGACCTTTGTAAGAGGGCTGAAAACCGTCCTTTCCGATATTATATCGCCGGAATTACCTTTCTACACCGTTTCGGACAGGAATAAATGCGAATACTGTTCTTACACAACCCTGTGTAAAAAATGACGGAACATAATTGTTGATTTCTATCATGATTTTATCTATTATATAGGTATGGCAGACAATACTCAGGAAAAAATAGGCGAGGGTTTAATACGTATAGGAGCAATCTCCAGGGAACAGGTGGAAGAGATTTTAAAACTGCAGAAGCAGGGCGATGACAGGCTCTTTGGTGAGATTGCTATTGCTTTAGGCTATATCGATGATAAAGCCATAGAGAAGTACTTAAAATCAAAGGGGTTATAATAAGCAGATGCTCGTACCTGCGGAAGTATGGACAGTTGCCAAAGCCGAACAGGGAAATGCGGTTCTTATACGGCCTGTTGGTTCCGACATGGCCGTTCCGATCTTTATCGGCCCTGCGGAAGCTCAATCCATACTTATAGGACTTGGAAACGTACAGATGCCCAGGCCTCTGACCCATGACCTGCTTATAACAGTTGCAAAAAACCTGCAGACAACAATAAACAGGATAGAGATAACCGAACTTAAAGAGGGGACATTTTACGGGAGGCTTATTCTTCAAAGAGAAGATGATGAGATCAGTATCGATTCCAGGCCCTCCGACTGCATATCAATTGCCGTTCGGGTTAAATGCCCTATATATATCGATGAGGGCGTTGTTGATGAAGCCGGTATTTCCGTGGATGTAGTTAATCAAAAGCCCATTTCCAGGAGTGTACAGACCGAATCGGAATTATCAAACCTTAAGCACATGCTCGATATCGCTGTCGCGGAAGAAAACTACGAAGAAGCAGCGAGACTTCGTGATCAAATTAAAGAACTCGAAGAAAAACTTTAATACATAAATACGGTTTTCAGGGCTTGACACTTACGGAATTTTTTGTATCTTGTAACATACAACAATACAGTATCAGAAAGGGCCCATAGCTCAGTTGGTTAGAGCGGCGGACTCATAATCCGTTGGTCCGGGGTTCAAGTCCCTGTGGGCCCATTTTTTTAAAATGTAACCTATGGAAAAATTACCGGAAAACGATCATTACTGTTACTGCTGCGGAGATAGAAACGAAAGGGGTCTGCACCTTAAATTTACCTACCCTGAAGAAGGTTCCGCATTTACCGAAACAAAGATACCCGGCTACTATACAGGCTGGAAAAGTGTAGTACACGGCGGGTACCTTGCCATGCTTTTAGACGAGACAATGGCCCATGCATGCGTCAGCCTCGGCAAATCCGCATTTACTGCAGAGATAACGGTACGGTATCATAAACCTGCTGAAGTAGGTGATATTATTCATGTACATGCAAAAGTAGATAAACAGAGATCAAAAATTATAGATACATCCGCCCGGATTTTTAACAGCGATGATGTGCTTATAGCAGAATCTAAAGCACGGTTTATGGCGCCCTGATAATCTCCCGCGGCTTGCTTCCATTCTGCGGGCCTACTATTCCCCTCCGTTCCATCTCCTCTACCAGCCGGGCAGCCCTGTTGTATCCTATTTTTAATCTTCTCTGAAGAAAAGATGCAGATGCTTTTCCGGCGGTAAAAACTATTTCCAGGGCCCTTTCCATCAGAGGGTCTTCCTGCTCCGCGACATACTGCTCCTCCTCTTCTTCATCAAAGAATATTTCGTCATCGATATAATCCGGTTTTCCCAGGCTTCTTAAATGTTCCGTGACTGCATCTACTTCGTCCTCTGACAGGAACGCTCCCTGTATCCTGATGGGAACAGGATCCCACGCAGCGGAAAACAGCATATCACCCTTGCCTAAAAGTTTTTCCGCACCGACGGAATCTATTATTATTCTGGAATCAAATTTACTCGCAACCATAAAAGCTATCCTGGAAGGTATATTTGCCTTTATCAGACCCGTAATTACATCTATCGACGGACGCTGTGTTGCAAGAACCAGATGAAGTCCCACTGCACGCGACATTGCAGCTAACCTTGCAAGTGTGGATTCGATTTCTTTTCCGGAAGTGGCCATCAGGTCTGCAAACTCATCGACCACAATTACAAGATACGGGAGCTTTTCCGTTGCAAGTCTCTGTTCTCCTACCCTCCTGTTGTACGACCGTATATCCCTTACTCCGAGTGAATCAAGTAAGGTATACCTTCGTTCCATTTCATCTATACAGTACTGAAGTGCCTGATATGCCCTTTTAGGGCTGGTAATTACCGGGGTTAACAGATGAGGAATATCATTATAGAACTTTAATTCCACGATCTTCGGGTCGATCAGCATAAGCCTCACTTTATGCGGAGGTTTCTGATAGAGTATCGAATTGATAATGGAATTTACACATACGGATTTACCCGAACCCGTAGCTCCGGCTATCAGCAGATGAGGAGTCTGGACAAGATCTATTACCTGAGCTTCGCCCGCAATATCCTTTCCGAGCACTATCGGTATCTCATACTTACTGTTCTTAAAGATAGGCAGTGTGATAAGCTCTTTAAAAGAGACTATATTACGTTTCCTGTTCGGTACTTCTATTCCCACAGCATGTTTTCCGGGTATAGGTGCAACTATTCTTACACGCAGGGCGGCAAGGCGCAGTGCGATATTATCGGCAAGATTCACAATTTTTGAGATTTTAACTCCGTGTGCAGGTAATATTTCGAACATTGTGATTACAGGGCCCTTTCGGATTCCCGTAACCTCTGCCTTGATCTTAAACTCTTCCAGGGTTTTCATAAGAATATCTGCGGAATCCCTGGTCTCTTCATCTATTTCCCAGTACCGGCCGTCAGGATAATCCTTCAGGATACCCTGCACAGGAAGGCTGTACAAATCTACCGGAACTTTCTCTGTAAACGGAACCTCCGCATCATCGGATTCTTCATTAATGCCGGTACCGCCGGGGATTTCAGTTTCGGTTTCAGTTCCAGTTCCAGTTTCGGTTTCGGTTTCGGCGTCACCGAATATTTCAGTTTTGGTTTCGGCAATGTTTACGGCACCACCGGGTATTTCAGTTTCGATCCCGGCTTCTACCAGGGCGGGAGCATCCGCAGCCGGTACGGTTTTATCAGAAACAGGTATACCTCCTGTACTGCTCTCTTCTTTCTCCCATTCCGTTTTGATTTCTCCGAATTCAAAACCGGAAGCATCCGGATCTTCGTAATCCGCATCCGCAGTTTTACGTTTATCGGAGAGGAGCAGCTTATCCTCCGGAGAATATTTTCTTTCGTAAAGTAAAACAATATACAGCCTGTATATAAGAACCAATTCTATAAGCAGGATTAGAATCAGAATAATAATCGAAGATCCCCTTCCTGCGATTTCAGCCATATTTTCCGTTAATGCCGAGGAATATTTCCCATTTACATCCGCGACCTTAAGGAGAATGCTTACCGTTAGAAACGGTACAATCGAGGATGCAAGAATAATTAAAATATTTTTATCGTACTGCGGCGATGCAAGGAAAAAAGCGCATAAAAAGAGGAAAACCGGAATAAAAAAACCTGCCCATAAAAAAGTGGAATAGAGAAAGGCACCCGGCACGGAGAGTACGGAAATAATCTCTGCAACAGGTGTAATTTCCACCCGCATAAACTGGAACAGTATGGAAAAAAATAAAAAAATTCCCGCTAGTGTTAAAAACAATACGAGCATTTCCACAGCACCGGAGTTTTTTTTCTGCAAAGATTCCCCCTATCTAAGTTTATCGGAAAACAACCGCTTTCAGCAAAGTGGCAATACCGAGAGGAATCAAATAGAAACTGAAAAAATACAATTTCCCGCTCTTTATTATTTTTAAAAGGATTATAAGTGATACCAGACCAACGATAAATGTTGTTGCGAATCCCGTAATCATAACAGGCATGGAGACAGTACTTAAAAGTGCTTTTGCTTCTCCGGACTTAAGCAGAAAAGCACCTATTATTGCAGGAATTGCAATTAAAAAGGAGAACTCCCCGGCATACTTTCTATCTACCTTCATGCCGAGGGAAGCTGTAATAGTAATGCCGGAACGTGATATTCCGGGCAGAACACCTATGCCCTGAAACAAGCCGATCACCATGGCATCCCACGCAGACATCTGCCTGTATCCTTTATCCCCTTTAAAAAACAGGGTAAGCAGAAGTATTATGCCTGTAACTATAAAGAGTATCCCTATTATTACAGGGTTGGTCGAAATCTTTGCTTCCAGACCGGAAAATCCCAATCCTGCTATGCCGGTAATTATCGTTGCAAAAATTATCAGAAAGAATAACCATAGATTCTCCCTGTCATCTTCACTCTTTTGTCCCTTTACCAGCCTCCACAGGGATACAATTATTCCTGCGATTCTCTTCCGAAATACAAGAATCATAACGAGCAGTGTTGATATATGCAGTAAAATATCAAACAGAACGGGGACATCCTTTAATCCCAGAAAGAGCTTTACTACAGCTAAATGGCCGGAACTCGATACGGGGAGAAACTCCGTAACACCCTGGATAACACCTAATATAAGTGAATCGATAAAACTCATGATCACCTCTCCGGGAAAAAACTATGTATTGCCTGAACGGCAGTTAATCTATCATACAGACGGGCATAAAATATAGAGGAAATCAGGATTTTTTTAAAATAGTCCCGGGTTTCCTTATACGGAACGGCTTCGATAAAAAGGTCATCGGGCAGAGTTTTTAAATCCCTTTCCCAGCTTCGCAGACGCTGCAATCCTGCATTATATGAAAGAATAGCTTTCGGCACACTGTTAAGCCGCCCGTAAAGGCTGCCCAGATGCTTTGTCCCGAGATTAAGATTAATAAGAGGATCCTTTAAATCTATACTTTTCAGTTTTAGTTTCCTGGCCGTATCTTTAGCGGTAACAGGAAGAAGCTGCATAAGACCGACAGCTCCGGCTCTCGATACGATATCTTTATCAAAATGGCTCTCTTCTCTGATGACCGCATACAGAATAAAATCGGGAATATTTTCTCTGACTGAATATTTCTCTATACTGACGGTAAAAATCTCCGGATAGTACAACTGTAATTCATCTTTTTTCGGTGTCCCGTTCTGTCTGCTAAAATATATCCTCATCAAATTCAGCGACTGGCGGTAGAAACCTCTACTCATCAGGTCACCGGCAATCTCAAAAAGTTCCTGTCCCTTAAGACCGTTACCATTATTCTTTGCTCTTCCGTATGCATCCATGAACATTCCGTAAGTCATAAAACCCTTTATAAAGGTAAAATCGGCGCTTTTTTTATTCGAAGTATACTTTCTCGCTACATTTTCCGGCTTATCGTCTAAAACTCTTTTCTGTTTGCCTTTCATGTAGGAATTAAGCAGATAATAATAGTTAATTGCGAATCCTGCCGAATCCCTGACCGGTTCGTGCGAAAGGCACTCACTCTCTGCCATGTTATCAGGCAATAGAAATAATCCCAGGGATACAGCCCTGTTCAGTATATAAACAACCCGGTCACGGATATCCTCAGGCCCGTTTTTTCCTGTAATCCTGCATAAAGTATAGAGCTTTTTCCAGTCTCTATCATAGACAAGTGAAGAAACAACACTCTCAAGTATATCGGAAAAATAATCAGGATTACTCCATAAGGCGTAGGTAGCAATTATTGTCCGAAATGCCTTCTTATATGAGCGCTTTTCATCTGTTGCAATAGTAAACCAGAGCACTCTGTCTCTCTGCGAATCATCCATTGTAAGGTCGATCACCCTGTCGAAAAGAATTTTCGCCTTAGCTGTAATACCGGCCTTTCTGTACAACCGCCCTGCCATCTCGAGTGCATCCAGATTTACCCTGCCGTGTAACTTCCCTGAAAGCCCGGCAAGATAATCGGCTCCCTCTCTATATAAACCGGCAGACAAACAGGCAAATGCATATTCCTTTAAGGTTTCGGAAGTTTTTTTAAAAATTTTTTGATAACCGGCTTTAAAAGCTTCTTCGTAGAGCTTTATCGCTTCCTTCCGCTTTCCTCTTGCCAGCAGATCCTTTGCATGGAAAAGTTTTCTCTCCCACGGCATAAAAGAGTCGATTCGTTTATTCTCCAGTTTTAAAAATGCATATGCCCTGCTGTGAATAAAAGATGCCTTTTCATTAAAAAAAAGGTCGCGAAACAAATCGGGCCAGCCCGCGATATTCTGCCTGCACGACACCACAGCTTTAAAGAGCTTTAATTCAGGGCTGTTCTCTATCGTAAGCCGGTTCTTTTCCGTCCTTAGGTATTTAAGAACCTCAACATCTCTTCTCTGCCAGTACAAAGCCTCCAGCCGCAGCCGCATAACGGTGCGGACACTGTCTGCATCCTTATACTTCTTTAAGTATCTCTCTGCAACGGATAATGCTTCGGAATACCTATCCCTTTTAAGGAGCTCTCTTACGAGCAATACTCCCGCTTTTTCCTTCCATAAAGAAGGGCTTTTCTGCCATGCAATTTTAAGCATCGAAAAAGCTTTATTATTCATCTTTAGATTTTTAAAGATATAGTAAAAATAGTAAGGAGCTTCCGGCCCGAGCTTCTGTATTTCTTCCATTTTAAATTTACTATAGTCGATATGCAGTAAAAAACCGAAATTACCGTTTTCTACTTTCTGTCGAAAATCAGGCAGTGGTATATCCCAAACCCTTGCGGAACTGCAGCCTGTAAATGAAAGGAAGAAAGTTACAAAGAGGAAATATACTTTAATTCGACGGAATAACGATTTTTGTTCCAGCAAAGATCAAATCCGGATTTTTTATACTATTTGCCCTGGCAATTTTAGGATACAGCCAGGGATTTCTGTAATAAGTCGACGAGATATCCCATAATGTATCACCGCGCTTAATTACGTACCAAACATTATTTGCAGAGACAGATGTCTCAGCAGGTTTTGCAGTCGAACTGCTTTTTGCTCCCGTTTTTTTTTCCGCTGTCTTCTGCAGCTTCGAAGATTTTACCTCGCCGGAAACACCGGGCGCAGCTTTGCCCGCTTCTATCTTGCCTCCCGTACTGCTCTTAACCGCGGATGATTCTACCTTACCTGCTACCAGAGGCGGAACAGCAGGACCGCCCTCAAGGCTCCTGTAGATAAAATATGCAGCCGCTGCAATTATAAGAAAGCCTATTATAATAAAAAGCAGAAGAAAAACAGGATTCTTATGGCTTTTTTCAAGATGTTCTTTTCTTCTGTCTTCAGCCCCGATCGGATATGTTTCACCTGTCAGACTGGATTCTTCGGCTGCAGCCTCGCTGATCCCGCCTTTAAAGTTGTTTTCATCGGGGAGTACATCATTTAGAATTTCGTCTTCTAACGATTCACCTATTTCGAAATCGGGAACAGTATCGATTTTTTCTTCGGCAAACGACTTAAGGCTTACAGACAGAGTCTGTTTCTCACCGGTAACCACATCATGAGCAGTGGTATTTAATGTACCGTCATCATCGATGCCGATAAAAACCTCGATCTCCGGTTCGCCCTTCGGCGCAGGCTGTATATTTTCAATAATAAGACTTCCTATATAACCCGCATCAGCAACAAATTTTCCTTCACCCTTAAAAAAATCGATCTGTACCTGTGATTGATTATCCCGGACCGTAGTGACTACAAGCCGTTTTTTTCCGCGGAAATCTTCATCCAGAATCGGATAAAAGGATTGATCCGCTGTTTTTATTCCTATCATTTAATTACTCGACTACCGCCTTCATTTATTTTAAATCGTACCGCGCTCTATAATATTTGTCAACGATTTTTATTATTCTTGACAATACAATTACCATCTCTATAATAATTTTATGTTTTCCCTGGGCAGCATCGTTGTTATCTCTATTATCGTAATACTTGGAGCATCTCTTCTGTTTTTTTTAATTTCCGGCGGAGGCAGCAAAGACGAAGACAAAAAGAAAAAAACAAGAACAAAAAATGAGCAGGCGTTAATTAAGGAAGCGTATAAAAAGCTGGCTCAGAATCCGAGAGACCCCGAGGCCCTCCGGGTATTAGCCGGAACTGCTTTTTCCAAAGAAGATTACGAAACTGCTTTTAAATATTACAAGATACTTATCGATCTCTGTGCAATGCATTCCGAGATTAATGAGTTCGATGTAACCCTGAAATATGCTATCTCCGCAATGAAGCTTAAAAATCTAACCGAGGCTTATAAAAGTTTCATGATTGCCCGTTCCATGAATAAAGAAAATTTTGAAATAAATTATAATTTAGGGTATCTGGAATTTTTAAGAAAAAATTACGAAAAATCCACTCCCCTGCTTAAAAAGGCGTTGATTTTAAAGCCCGAACATCCCGAAACCATTCGTTATCTTGCCCATAGTCTATATCGTGTAAAAAAATATTCGGATGCAATCAGGGTTTTTAAGAAGCTCTTAGAATATGAACCGGAAAACAAGGATGCACTTTTTATTTTAGGCCAGTGTTTTTATGAGTTAGGCCAGCACGAAAACGCCTTAAAAATATTTCAGCACTTAAGGACAAATCCGAAACTCGGAGCCGCAGCATCACTCATGGCCGGAACTTTAAGAATTAAGCAGAAACAGTACGAAAGTGCAGTATTGGATTTCGAGATCGGCTTAAAACATGAAAACGGCAAGCATGATATTTTGTTGGAACTAAAATACAGGCTTGCCGGCGCATACCTTCAGAGTAATAAAATAGAAGAAGCCCTTGAACAATGGAAGGCCATACGGAGACAGGAACCCCGGTATAAGGATGTAAATGATCTCATTAAAAAATACGAAGAAATCAGCGCCAATAAGAATCTTCAGGTTTATCTTTTATCCTCCAATTCCGAATTTGTAGGTTTGTGCAGAAGAATTGCGACAAACTTTTTTCCGGATGCTGTAACAAGGCTCACAAATATCTCACTTCACAAGAGCGAATACGCTGATATTCTTGCAGAGGTCAGTACAAGAAAGTGGGAAGATACGGTACTGTTCCGCTTTATCCGCGGAACCGGCATCATCGGTGAATTGATGCTGAGAGATCTCTATGCCCGAATGAAAGAGATAAAAGCTGCAAGAGGAATATGCATTACAACCGGAACATTCTCCGAGGGAGCAAAAGATTTCGTAACGGCAAGGCTTATCGATCTTATAGATAATCCGGAACTCTTAAAAATATTCAACAGGCTTCCGAAGGCGTTTTAGAAAATAGTTTACAGAATTCTCTTTTCTGCCGACATTTAAATAACTAATGCGGGTAAATATTTCCAGATCCCCGGATTAACTTATAATACTGGCAGGTTTACACTTTTTAAAATCAGGAGGAACATTCATGGTTCAGGATAACAACTTTCCTAATATTTCGGATGCAAATAAACCCAATGCAGGCAGAATTTACGATTACCTTCTCGGAGGAAATCATAATTTTGAAATAGACAGGATGGCAGCACAGAAAGTTTTGGATCTCGCCCCCTTTACTCCCCAGCTCTTCCGGTTAATACGGTGGTTCCTGGGGGAAGCGGTTATGCGCTTAAGCTCACAGGGGTATAAATGCTTCATAGATTTCGCCTCCGGGCTCCCGACAATGGACCATATACACCAGGTAACCCCTGAAGGGA
>JAADHF010000103.1 GCA_013151965.1 Spirochaetota bacterium | reverse complement strand
GGAAGGCGGCGCCTTTTTAGCCCTAAAAACACAGATAGGAAGGCTCTTACAGGAGAGCAGGTGATAAAAGACTCAGTTTGTAGTCATTACTGCTTTCTGCCGACTAAAAGATAAATTATTACGGCCGTGATTAGCACTGTCAGAGTCGATGTTATCCTATGTATGGCCAATATTGTATTATTTACAGGTTTATCGAGACTAAGCAAAGCACCGGAGATAAATAGTGCGAGAACAGAAAGTCCGGCGGCTATAATTAAGATTAATATAGCAGTTCTGATTTCTACGTCCTTAAGCATCTTGTAAATTACAATAGCTGTAAATATCACTGCTGAAAGAGCTATTAACTTATGGGTGGTAAAAATCAAGGTATTTAACGGCTTGCCGGAATTGCTGAGCCAAATCCCGGCTGCTATTGTAAAGAGAAAAAGCAATCCGGCCCCTATTATTTTTATTGAAATATTCACTTTAAACTCCTTGCTCGATTAATATCAGCTGCTTTTTTATCAATTATTGCTTTCATGTAAAGACCTCCGGAAAAATAATTTAATTGTACCCCTTTAGAGAAAAATAATTGATAAAAGTTACGGGCAGATTATTTATTTTTATTTTTTATCTGTTCTGTTAATGGTTCTGCTTCATATTTGAGCATAGGCATATTTTTATAGACTTCGTCAACAGATTTAAAGTTTTTACGAATAGTTTTAGTAATAAGCTCCTTATATTCAGGGTTATTTGCTTTCTTTTTAACAGTATTTAATATTCGGGGATATTTTGTTAATACATATCCCAGCTTATTTTCGCATCTGCATGAATTTTCAGGATTATATAAATAGCAATTCTTATTAAAATGATTTTTAAGCTGATTACGTGCTCTACTCAGCCGGGCTTTTACAACATTTACAGACACATTAAGAATATATCCGATGTCCTTATAACTTAGATCCAGAACATAACGCAGAAGAAATGCTATTCTTTGTTCCTCTGTTAATCGAAAAGTAACAAAGTAATGACACTTTTGCCGAATTTCAAAAACAACCTCATCCAGAATGATTTTACGTTCTACAGGGCTGAGGTCCGGTTCGAAATCATCAGGAATCGAATAATCATCTCTCTGTATTGTGTCGTCGAGACTCCGCTGAATGATTTTGTTTTCTTTTTTTTTGTGGTTAATGCATTGGTTAACCGCAATTTTGTAAATCCATGTAAAGATGCTGCTCTTGTTACTAAAATTATGGATATTCTGATAAACACTTATAAAAGTTTCCTGGACGATATCTTCGGCATCATGATGATTGCCTATAATTCGAAACACAATATTATAAACTTTTTTTCCATGATCCCGGATTAATACATCGATATCATAATCATTTTGTTTTTTCATCGTGTATCTCTTTTCGTTAGGTCCTGCCTATAATTGTTTGTTCTGGCATCCTGTTTCTTTTATGTTTATCTCAAGTATATACATGGTCATTAAGAAGATCAAAAAATAATTTTTATAATACTGCTTTTTTTAATAATAAATAACAGTAATTATCCTTGTATAAATTCCATATAACCAGTATTATTAACGTAATCATGGGAAAGATATGCAACTCGTCTATTCGCAATATCGCTATTATTGCACATGTTGATCATGGAAAGACAACACTGGTCGATCAGATATTTAAGCAGAGCGGTCTCTTCCGGAAGGACCAGGAAGTTGATGAGAGAATCATGGACAGTATGGACCTGGAAAGGGAAAGAGGAATTACAATAGCTGCAAAGAACTGCGCCATAAAGTGGGGAGGTATCAAGATAAATATTATTGATACTCCGGGACATGCCGATTTCGGCGGTGAGGTGGAAAGGGCTCTTTCCATGGCTGACGGTGCGCTCCTGCTTGTAGATGCTTCGGAAGGCCCCCTGCCGCAGACACGTTTCGTTCTCGATAAGGCTCTAAAGCTGGGTTTAAGTATTATTGTAGTAATCAACAAGATAGACCGGCAGGATGCCCGTCCCCTGGAAGTGCTGGATGAAATTTACAGCCTTTTAATAGATTTGGGGGCAACAGAAGAACAGCTGGATTTTCCGGTTGTATATGCAGTCGGCAGAGACGGGACTGTTGTAAAAAATCCGGATGAGAAATCGGAGAATCTTAATCTCCTTATGGATATGATTGTAGAGACCATACCGTCCCCTGTTTCTACACAGGGGAAGCCCTTCCAGATGCTTGTTTCCGATTTAAGTTATTCCAATTATCTTGGCAGGCTTGCAGTGGGCAGGATTGTTAACGGTTCGGCTTTTTCCAGCGAAGAGCTTGTCTGCATTAAAGATGGCGGGAAATTAGTGCCGCTTAAAGTTTCCAAACTTCAGGTGTACGATGGTTTGGGTTTAAGAGAAACCA
Organism: Spirochaetota bacterium; assembly: GCA_013151965.1. Classification (GTDB taxonomy): domain Bacteria; phylum Spirochaetota; class Spirochaetia; order SZUA-6; family SZUA-6; genus SZUA-6. The sequence goes on along the minus strand of JAADHF010000103.1, from coordinate 1,044 downwards.
AAGCTGTGGAAGCCGGGGACATAGCAGTGCTTTCCGGAATCGAAAATGTTAATATCGGTGATACTATCTGTACAAGGGATGCTCCCGAGGCTCTCCCGCGGATATTAGTGGATGAACCCACTGTTTTTATGAGATTTTCGAGAAATACCTCGCCTTTTGCCGGGAAAGACGGCAAGTATGTTCAGCCGAGTAAGATTTGGGCGAGACTTGTAAAGGAAAGCCTTTTAAATGTTTCCATCCGGGTCGAGGAAGCGGAGGATAAGGAAGGTTTTATCGTTAAGGGACGCGGAGAATTTCAGATGGCAATAATTGTAGAGACAATGCGCCGCGAAGGATTCGAACTCTGTGTGGGCAGGCCCAAAGTCATATATCGCTATAAAAACGGGAAAAAGCAGGAACCGGTAGAGGATGTAATTATCGACTGTGAGAATACATACAGCGGTGTTGTTACGGAAAAGATTCTAAAGCGGAAGGGGCTTCTGTCCGGGATCGAGCATACGGGAAACGGCCGCATCCGGCTTACATTCAGTGTTCCTTCGAGGTCTCTTATCGGCTACAGGGATGAATTTTTAACGGACACCCGCGGAACCGGAACAATCAATTCGTCATTTAAAGGTTATGAAAATTTCAGAGGCGAATTCCCCAGCAGATTTACCGGCAGCCTTGTGTCCGACAGGTCCGGAACTGCAGTCGCGTATGCTCTTTCTAACCTCGAAGCACGGGGTAAACTCTTTGTAAAACCGGGCGATGCGGTTTATGAAGGAATGATTGCAGGAGAACACAATAGGGAGAATGATCTGAATGTAAATCCCTGCAAACCTAAAAAGCTCTCCAATATGAGGGCAGCAGGCAAGGATGATGCCGTTACGCTTACCCCCATAGTTCCCCTGACATTAGAACGGGCAATCCAGTTTATCAGGGACGACGAACTGGTCGAGGTAACCCCGAAGATTATCAGGATGAGAAAAACCATACTGCAGGCACAGAAGAGAAAGCTCGACGGCAGGCGAGGCCTGAGTGTAACAGGATAGACTGTAAATAATT
>JAADHF010000061.1 GCA_013151965.1 Spirochaetota bacterium | reverse complement strand
TAATATCGTCTGTTCCTGCGAGTTTTCTTCTGTTTTTCATTATTAATTTAATGAGTTCTTTTCGTTCCGCGATGTAGAGATCAACAGGTATGCTGTCAATGGAAAATTTTATAATCTTATTATCGGCCTTTTTAGCAATGTCTAATACTTCGTTGAAATCAATTATGCAGACATTGGATGATGTTGCTAAGAAAACGTAATCCGAATGATTGCTTTTAAGGCTGTCCAGGAAAACTTCAATACTGCTGTTGAGTCTTAATAATTCGGGAAAACCGGAATTTAATCTCTCGGAAATAGTAAGCAGGGACCTGTCATTTATCCCCTCTAGAACGATGAACAGGTTAGAATTGTCATTACATATACTCTTCCAGTTCAGAATTGTAAAATCGAGAAAAAAATAATCACCCCAGAAAGGAAAGGAAGACATCGCTATTCCCTTTTTAAATCCGGGTATCTTTTTCGGAGGACCATTATCGAATAGATAAAACGATATATTTTCCAATACTGTTATACAACCTCTAACCGAAAATGGATGTCTCTTCCGTTTTCAGAACGAACTTTAAAAGCATGATCAAGAGCATTATCCGGTATTTCCTTTAACTCCGGAAAACTAAGGTTATTCAAAACGGATATTATAAGACGGGAGCTGCGTGCAGTAAACCGTGCAATGCTTTTAGGTGTTTTTCTCTCTGTCAGAGAGATCATTCCACCGCTCTCATTCAAAAACAAATTTGAACCTTCCGTTACTCTGAATGTATCTTTCCCCTTCTTTAAAGGGGTCTCTTCTATAACCACTCTGAATTTTACACTTTTTTTGCCTGATAATCCGGCAAGTTTTAAAATAATAAGAATAACAACTGCAAGAATAATAACAGCTATTATGATAATAATCCAGAGATAAGATTCCATAAATGTTTCGAAATGCATTGTAGTGTTGAAAGCGGAAGGCAGAAATCTTATATTTCCTTTAAAGGTAAATACAAGTGTTGCCTTGTAATCACCGGGAGCTGCTTTTTTAACGACTCTGACCGGAATTGACAGCTCTGTTTCTTTTTTCGGATTAATTATTTTTGTAATATTTCCGGTGAGTATATTGGTTTCGGGCAGATATTCCGACTGCATATGGATACCGGTTATCGTAAGGCTCTGGCCGGTTTTATAGCCTGAACTATTTAACTTAAGCAGGAATTTACCTTTTCCGGAATCATGTATTCTTATTATTTCAGGCTTGTATGTAATTTTAATGCTGGACAGCAGGTTTTTTACTCCGGATTTAATCTCCTGTTCGGTTGGTTTTTCCGAAATCTGGGTATAGCCGCCGGAAATTTGCCGCGCAAGTTCTTTTGCAGCAGTTTCTGTTCCGATGCCGAGAACTTCTATTTTCCAGCCCTTCATCTGTATGATCTTTGTGTTTTTAAGGAATTCATGATTGAACTTTCCGTCCGGAGAGTAATATTTGCTGGAAGGCGGAGCTTCCTGTTTTCCGTCCGTTATCAGAAGTACATATTTTCTTCTTTTGTCATTCGAATATTTTTTAAGCTGTTTTCTTACCTCATCCAGTGCATTTCCGATATCCGTAAAATGGCCGTCAGCTTTAATTTTTGACACAATACGTTTAATCAGAATTTTGTCATTTCTGTTTTTAACCTTTTGAGATACTAAAATGTCTGTTTTCCCGTAAAAACCGATTATCAAAAGATAATCTCCCGGTATAACCATATCATCCACAATATATTTTTTTACATAATCCTTGACAGCATCGATTTTTCCGACCATAGACAGTGATTTGTCCAGTGCAATTATAATGTCTATATTCTCTGTTCTTTCATCAGAATAAACGGTATTGGCAGTTAAAATGATTAAAAACAGAATGGTAAGGATTGAAACACTTTTTTTTCTTAACATTTTTCCTCTCCTTAATATTTTTATACTTGTAGAATGCAACAAATTGCGTTAAAATAAAAGTAGTAGAAAAAAAATATGCTTTACATTTTACTACCGTTGTGAATAATGTGTAGTAGATGATTGTATTAGGAGGAGATTTATTATGGCGAGTATAGACCTACCTAAAAGTCCGAATGTTTTCCATCCCGAGAAGCCGAGTGCAGTGGGTTCCAGGAACTCTCTGGCTCAGGAATTTCGGGATCAGCAGGCAGAAGTGGACCTTCTCTTGAGTGAAGAAGTAGATAAGGTTATGAATCATATCACAACCAGACTTCCCAAAGATGTACTTGAAAAAGTAGATATTATGGGTGGTTTAAAGGAAAAGCTTTACAGCTACTTTAACCAGAATTACCAGAACATGTTCAACAGGTATATCGTAACAACTGAAGATGAAATGGTTAAAAAGGTGAGAAATTTCATTGACAAAGAAGAAATGAAAGCTCTTGCCAGATACACCCCGAAGGAAATAGCGGCTTTACTCGATCAGGTCGGAGGGGTCGATAAGTTTAATACGGGTGAAATCGAGAAATCCATAGTAAATATGTATGGGCATCTGCAGGGGCATATACAGCGAGGAATTAATGATCTTGAAAACCTTACCAACTCTTTGCTCAGACAGAAAACGGATGTCGGTGCATTTATAAGGGGTGAGAATGCTTATTCTATTGTAAAGTGTGCGTTTAAAGACAATATCAGTAAGCCGAAAACAGTAACCGATGTTAAACTTTCCGTTAACATTCTCGATTCCGAGTTGATTAGTCCGATTTTCCATTATCAGGTTACAGTGGAATTCCTTATTAAAGATCTCATTTCCAAAAATATTATTGATCTTATCGATAAAGAGATAGAGCAGCTTAAAGATCAGCTTATCGATGAAGGCAAAGAAGAGATGGCGGACAGTGAGATTATATTCGAAAAGATGAAGAGAGTGGAAAAATACACCTCAGACGAGCAGGATGACCCAAAATCAAAAAGATACACATTCTTCGCAAAGAGCTTAATGGACAAGATAGAGGGTTTAAGAGCGGAAATAGATCCTGAAGATTTCGATCCCATTAATGTCCGGGAAAATTTAAAGAAGATTATGGATCTGGAAAATATACGTAACCGTGGTTTTAATACGGCAATAAATTCGATTACTTCTATTCTTGATACATCCAAGATGGGATATCAGTATGTTGAAAATTTAAAAAATGCACGCGAAATGGTCCTGCGTGAGTATGAAGATACCGACTCGAAGCAGCTTCCTGATGAGCGGTATGAGATAAGAATGAAATATTACGATCAAGCTCAGCTTCTCGAAGAGAGAAAGGCGTATGATGTTCAGGCAACGTCTTTCGAGGTCGAAGTTCAGCATCTATGGGACGTTCTCGGGATGGTTTATGAGGATTCTAAATTTTTAAGAGGTGTTGTTGATTTTAATGATCTTGCAAGAAGATACAGAAACAAGATCAAGAACAAAATTAAAGCGAGGACAGGCGATCCCATATATGAAGATATAGAAAAAAGCTGGGATGAAATATCTTTTACAAAGCCTGCGGATACCGAAGTCGAAAGGATGAACCGTACATACGTCTTCGAAAAGGATAAAATAAAAAGACGGTTAATTTTAATGCGGGAAAAACTGCAGAAGATGTATGCATACAAGTATCCTATCCAGCGAAGGGTAATGGAGGAGAGATTAACTTTCCTCGAATATGAGTTTAATAGATTCGATTATATGATTAATCCTTATCATATTCAGCCGGGTCTTCTTCTTGATGTCGATATCACCTCTATCAAAAGAAAAAAGGCGACTCTCGATGGCATGGCGAATGTGCTTAACGAATTTCTTCATGGAGTATCAAAGGGTTTTCAGGATGCGGCGTTTGCAGCTTTTTCACGAAGGCGTTCTACCGTAAGGGATGATATTGCACAGTCATTTGCAACAGGTTCCGAGGAAGAGGGGAACGATTATCTTGATATGCTTAACGAACCTTCCGACTCCGGTGCGGAAGGCACGAAAACAGGTGTTGTAGATGTTACGCCGAAACGGGGGAGAAAACGTTCCCAAAAAAAACAGGATGATGGTGGTCTTAAAGAGATCTAATAGTTTAAAATAATTGATGGTGACCTTGTAAAAGGTCACCATTTTCTTTTATAAACAAAAAAGTACGGGAAAGGAAAAAAATGGAAGAATTAATATACGATTACTCAAACTTAAGTACTCGTGACGGGTTTAATAAGTCATTACGGCATTTTAAAGAAGTAATGAGTATTATTGGAGACCTGGAAAACAATGAGAATCTTTCTGACATTCTTCTGCCTCTGCTGGAGAATAAGGAACTTTCCCCGGAACAGTTAAGCCCTATAGTTCACTCTTTACTGGCAGACAAATACGGGTACTTTTATAAATCGTATAATATGGAAAAATCAATAAGTGATTTTAATTTGATAGCCGAAGAAACTTCAGGATGGAGCAAAATAGATTTAACCCTGGTTTACTTTCATCCTGAGCTGGGACTTCTTCCCATTAATCCGAAACGGATCGAGCACTGGGAAGCGGTTCGTGAACTTAAAAAAAACGAATTGGTCGTAATTTACAGCGGACATTTCAAGGATACCGGTAAGAATAAAATATATTCGGAAGCTATCGAATTAATGATTCAGCTTATTAAAGGTAAAAAAATTAAAACTCCGTCGTCCTTTATTATGAAGACCGGTACCGGGAAGGTGGAGGTAGTGAGCGTTAAAAGGGATGTTCCGGAAAAACAGGCTCCTTCCGCTAAAGAGAAAATCACTGCAAAAGCGGGCGGCAAAAAACGGATGACTCCCATGTATTCTATTCCGGTTACAAACGAACTGTTTCATAATGGAAATGTGGAAGCATGGAAAAAGATAATACAGAGCTACCGCACAAAACATCCGGACCTTGACGTTTACATTTTTTATGAGGGTGAGAGAATCCATGATATAAATACACTATTTAAATGGGGAAAGGTGAAGCATGGAAGTGCTATATTGATATCAGTTGCAGGAGAAGATATCAAAGATGTTGCAAAACTTCAAAGATATTTAAAACAGGGTGCAAGTCCGATGTTCGAAGCATTCTTAAGATTTCCTGTAAATACCATATTGAATCTTTTTTAATAAAAAAATAATCGTTACCATGAGGTAAATATGAAAGAAAATATCCATTATTTCAGCAAAACCGATTTTATCAGTAAAGAGCCCGTTCTTGAAAAAATCGGTATCAGGGGAAGAAGGGCAATGGAGCTTGCTTCGCTTAACCTGCCGATATTGCCGGGTTTCATTATTGATGCCGATATTGCTTCCCATCTGGAAAACCATGAGATTATTAAAGGCATAAAACCTTATTTTTCAAATATAAGCAGTCTAACGGGCAAACAGTTCGATGATCCGGACAATCCGATGCTTGTGAAAGTTGTAATCAGCCCAAATCTTGTTATTGCAACGTATCCGACACTTCACAATTTCGGTCTGTCCGACGAAACCATACCGGGATTTTCAAAGTATGTCGGTGAAAATTTCTGCTACCATGAAATGCAGTTTCTTATTAAAGGTTTCCTGGAAGTGGAGGCCAGGATATTTGAACTCGACGGAAATGAAAAAAAATACAAAGATTACAAAAAAGCAATAGAGTCCATATCTTCGGAACTTAATAAAAATCTTAATGCCCAGAGCAGAAAAAAAAGTATAGAAAAATATATTCCGTTACTGCCCGATGATTTTTTCTCCGATTCTTATACTCAGCTTGGCATTGCTTTAAGAGAAATCAGCAAACTTCTTAAACTCGATGATCAGAATCAGGAGGATACGGCACTTCTGGTTCAGCCCATGGTTTATGGAAATTACGGCAAGGATTCTGCAAGCGGAGATTTTTACTCAAGGAATATAATAACAGGAGAAAAGAAACTTTACGGCCATTATTTTCAGAATAAATTCAATGAAATAGGTGCAAAAGGGAAAGATATTAATACAATTTCAAAAACCTATTTAAAGGAACTCGAGGATATAGCTCATAGTGTGGAAGACCACTTTAAAGAAATAAGGTCGATTCGTTTCACAGTGGAGAACAAACGGCTCTGGCTGATAGATCAGCGGGCTGTTATGAATAAATCGGCTCAGGCGGATATTAAAACGCTTCTTGATCTGTTTAAAAGAAAGAAAATAAAAAAAAGTTATGCAGTAAAAAATGTAAAACCTCAGCAGCTCAACGAAATCCTGCACCCTATTATTAATATTGATTCCGTATCAAAGCTTCCTGTAATAAACGGGGGCATAGCAGGTGCACCGGGTGCTGCAATCGGGAGGGTTTTCTTTTCCACGGACAGTTTAATTAAAGAATTCAGACTTGCCCAGAAACACGGAGAAGATACGAGTTTAATACTATGCATGCCGGCCACATTTGCCGAAGACGTAAAAGCCATAGAAGTGGCTAAGGGTGTACTTTCTACCGAAGGAGGCTATGCAGCGCATGCCTCTGTAGTTGCACGTCAGTACGGAAAGGTATCCCTTGTAAAAACCGATTTGAGAATATCCGGAAAAAAAGCTGCTATCGGAGACACAGTTATTAAAGAAGGCGATTATATTACGCTTAATGTGCCGTACTACGACGAACCGTCGATTTACATAGGCAGGGCTGAACTAATAGAACCGGATCCGAAAGATTCGGGGCTGCTTGAGTATATTGAATTGATAAAGGATTTTATAAAAGATTTTCATGTACGCGCAAATGCCGATAATCCCAGGGATGTCTCTCTTTCCAGAACCTTCGGTGCAGAAGGAATCGGCCTTTGCAGGACCGAGCACATGTTTTTCCATGCAGACAGAATAAACGTTTTCAGAGAGATGATACTGTCCGATTCGGAAGAGGAAAGGTTAAATGCTCTGAATAAGCTAAGGCCCATGCAGCAGACTGATTTTTACAAAATATTTAAGATTATGGAGGGGTACGAAACAACAATACGTCTGCTTGATGCTCCCTTGCATGAATTCCTGCCTCATAACGAGGATGAAATGAAAGTATTTATCACTTATCTTAAAAAACAGAAAGGCGGGAAGACAGTTTCGGAGAAATCAATCCGTGCCAGATGCGATGCATTAAAAGAATTCAACCCGATGCTCGGCCACAGAGGATGCCGGATTGCAGTTTCCTATCCTGAAATATATGAGATGCAGGTAAGGGCTATTTTCGAAGCGGTTTATATGCTTAAAAAAGAAGGTGTGGATGTTCGCCCGGAAATTATGATACCTATCATTATGAACGAAAATGAATTAAAACTGATAATATTCGGTAAAAAAATCGAAGGAAAGGCTATTAAAGGTCTTATAGATATCGAAAAAGAGGTCAGAAAAAAAACGAACTCCAAAGAGGCCGAATATAAGATAGGAACAATGATAGAGCTGCCCGTTGCCGCTTTAGGAGCGGGAGACATTGCCAGATATGCACAATTCTTCTCTTTCGGCACAAACGATCTGACGCAGACAACGATCGGTTTATCCAGGGATGATTTTAACGGCTTTATGCCGGATTATACGCAGTTCGACCTTTTAGAGGGTAATCCATTTAAGATACTCGACAGGCATGTAAAAGAACTTGTGAGGATAGCCGTGAAAAAGGGAAAAATGACAAGGCCGGATTTGATAACCGGATTATGCGGCGAGCATGGTGCCGTTCCTGAAAACATAAGGTTTTGTATCGATACCGGGTTAAACTACGTATCCTGCTCTTCATATTCTGTCCCGATCTCTCTGTTGGCGATTGCACAGTACAATATAGAGAAGTCGGAATAAGAATCTAATACTCGGGATAATTGGTTATTCTTCTGATGGAATGGTAAAAGGGTTTTAAGCTGGAATACATTTTCCTGTATATTTTTGAATATAAATCATTGTAGATAGCGACATTCTCCGATTTAGGAGGAATAATCTCTTTATCGTGCGTCATGTTCTTACTTGCAGCATTAACGCCGGAAAAATATTTTAAACCGACAGCAGTGTCTATAGCGGCTCCCAGACTTGCAGTCTCGTAAATGGAAGGCTTTACAACGGGAATATTAAAAATATCTGCTGTTATCTGTAATGCATGTCTGCTCTGAGATCCTCCGCCGGAAACACGAAGTTCGGTGATTTTATTCCCGCTTCTCTTCTCTATTTTTTCGACTCCGTCTCTCAGAGCATAACAAAGTCCTTCTATAATAGCTCTGTAAAGATGAGCCCTTGTGTGTACCTCACCGAAGCCGATTATGGTTCCTTTGGCTTCCGGACCGGGCACTTTTACTCCGGGTGACCAGTAGGGCTGTAAAATTAAACCATCGGAACCCGGTTTTACCTGTTCCAGAAGTCTGTCGAACAGCAGTTCCGGTTCGGTGCCTTTTTTTTCCGCATCGATTATTTCCTTTACACCGAACTCACGCTTAAACCACGATACAAGCCAGAAACCTCTGTATATCTGTATCTCCGGTGAATACAGCCCGGGAATAACACTGGGGTACGGAGGAATAAACGGAATAATCTCCGTGTATCTGGAAATGTTTATAGAAGCCGTAGCAGTTGTACCGAACGACAATCCTGCAGCATTCGGCAATAAACATCCCGAACCGAGTATTTCGCATGCCTTGTCCGCTCCTGATGCGATTATGGGGATATTTTCCGGTATGTGCGTTTCTACCGATGCCTGATGTGTAACAGATCCGATAACTTCGGTGGGTCCGACAAGTTCGGGTAATTTATCTTCCGGCACCGGGAAAGCATTTCTCTTCCAGCTGGAAGAAGGACTCCATTTGAAATGTTTGTAATCAAAAGGAACATATCCCACCTGCGAAGCATAAGAATCCTTTAAAAGGCCTGTTAATCTATAAATGAGGTACCCGGATAAAAAAAGAAACTTATACGTTTTTTCCATTATCTCAGGCTGGTTCCCTATTAACCAGTTTATTTCGGCTTCCGATTGTGCAAAACGTACGGTATCGAGCATTCCGATTAACCGGAATCCTAGTTCTGTAAAAAAACCTAAGGAACGATACTTTTTCTCGCGTCTTTGATCCGGCCAGACAATTGCCGGACGCAGCGATTTCCCTTCTTTATCAATATTTATAAGTGTCGACCGCTGGGTGGTTAAAGAGAGCCCTTTTATATACTTTTTTAAATGCCCGTTCTTATTAAAGAGAGAACAGGTACAGTCTGCCAGTTTGCCCCAGAAATATTCCGGAAATTGTTCCGCCCATCCGGGCTTCGGAGAAAAGTATGATGTGATAGGAGTTTTATGAAGAGCGATTACCTCTCCCTTAAGGTTAAATATAATCGCCCGAATGCTTTGAGTTCCGACATCGAGAGAAAGAAGCAGATCAGTCATTACAAAAACGGTATTTTAAGACAGCCATATATTAAACTTTGTAAGGCCCTTAAGGATTGCATCTGAACTTTTAACTGCGTCGTTCTGGGGTACCCGGGCTTCTTTGTTGAGTGTTTTTGAAAAAAAGAACTTTATAGTATCAAATACGTCCGGCCTGTTATAAAAAATAAATGCAAAATTTATTCCCCGCGGCTTAAGAATTGTAAATGCGGAATAAGCAATTATGGGTTCCTTGCTTACCATTACCTTTGTCTGATTTCTCGCAGTAATAATTTCAAGTTCGGAAAACCGGTGCGGAATTTGCTCGTTCGAGTCCCGCCGGAATGGTTCTATATGCTTCCTGGGATAATTTGCAGGTTCGACGAGAACGAATAATTTATTCCCGTCGCTCTGGAAGGTTAAACCGTCTTCCGACAGATATAGACTTTTTACGCCATTATAGGCAACGATTTCATATTTTGAATATGCTGAATTTTCACTAAAAAAGGATGAGATAATATATCCGCCTTCCCGTGGTAATTTATCCTGAGAATAAGCCTGAAAAAGATCTAACGCCTTTGGTTGCATATAACTTTCCTCCTGTTAGAATTATACAAATTATCTGTAAAATATCAAGAAAGTAATTTGTGATATTTTTTTGCCTTCTGTTTAAATTTATCGGCAAAAATATGATTGCCTATCTTTTTATAAGTTCTGCTTAATCCTTCGTACGCCTGCCAGCTGTTCGGAGAAATCTCGGTAGCTTTCCTCAGTGTATTAAGGGCATCTTCATATCTTTCCGACCGGTAGTATAATGCACCCAGGGTAAGTAATATTGTTCTGTTATTCTTCATATAACCGGATGCCTTCTTAAGAAGGGTGATCGCATCGTCTAATTCACCAAGCTGCATTTTACAGTACGAAACTGCCTGCAAGAATCTGCCTGATTCAGGGTTATTTCTTAAAAGATCCATGTATAAAAGCAGAGCATCAAAATAATTCCCGGTCTTTCTGTAACAGACTGCCAGAGTTTCTTTTAATTTTATATTTTCCGTTTCATACGAAATTATCTTAAGTATTTCTTCGATTGTTTTTAAGTACTCCTCTTCCTTTAAAAGCAGTTTTACATATTTCTTTCTCATTGGTATGTTTTCCGGAAATACTTCGAGGTATCTCGGTAAGTACTGTAAAAGCTGATCCTTATCGGCCAGCTTTTCACCGATATCAATAAGAGATACTAATGCATCTTTATTGGCAGGGTCTAATTTTAAGGTTCGCTCGAACCAGCCCCGCGCAAGTTCAGGAAGATTAACCTTAAGATACTGAATACCCAGGCTGCACATAAGTTTTGTATCAGGTCCGTGTTTTTTTATTTCCTGTTGAAGATAAATCAGAGTTTTGTCAGGTTCATTTTCGGTTTTGGAAAGAACAAGAGCATAGTAATACCGGGCGATTTCATCTTTGGGGTCTTTTCTGAGTATCCTTTCCAGTTCTCCCTGTAATTGTGTATAAGCTTTAAGCTGCCAGAGTACAATTGCAAGCCCGTAATGGTACTCTATAACATTTCTGTCATCTTCGATTGCTCTTATAAAATGATTCCTCGCTTTTTTTAGATCCCCGATATTTCTGTAGGATTCCGCAACAATGGAATGCAGATAAGGCTGATGATAATCTATTTTAAGTAACTTTTCCGCATAATAGACTGCATGCTGATATTTCTCCTGTTTAAAATGTACATTTATAAGTATTCTGATGAGTTCATCCGGATTACTGCTTAACTTGCTGTCCGTTTTCAGTAAAGATGAAATTCTTTTAATTTCCGTAATTGCCTCAGGAGTGCGTCCTGCCTGAAGCAGTATAATTGCCCGGTTCAGCCTTAACGCAGGGTCGGAGGGAGATAATGAGATAGCATAATCCAGGTGAGACAATGCGCCGTCCGGTATTTTAAGCTCCCTGTATATTGCGGAAAGATAAAGATGTGCGACAATGTGATCATTATCCGATTTTACTATAAATTCGAATATTTCAGCGGCATTCTTGTAATATTGCTTAAAAAACAATTTAACACCGTACACGGTAAGAGAATTAATGTATGCGGTAAATATTCTTGTATTATCAGGGTTTATCTTAAGGGCTGTCCGGAATGATGTAAGTGCAAGTGTATATCTTTTCTGTTTCAGGTACGATAGTCCCAACAGGCCATGTGCATAACCGGTTTCAGGATTGAGTTTTACGGATTTTTTAAGATAATATGTACTTAACCTGTAATTACGTACTGCAAGATACGATCTTCCTAAAAAGAAATTCCCCGCTCCTGAATCCGGCCGGAGTTTGATAAAATATTTCAGTAATTGAACCGATCTGTTATAATCCCCAAGAGCATGGTAGCATCTTGCAAGATAGAGAAATGCGGGAGGATATTTATCCGTACTACTTATAATTCTTGTCAGTAAGACAATTGATTCTTTATAATTACGGTTCCTTCCGGCATCTAATGCTTTATTAAATAATTTCCTAATATCTTTATCAATCATATAAACCAGTAAACTATACTATAAAACATTTTATTTGCTTTACAAATAGTAAAATATAAATTAAATATAAATATATGGAAAAAGGTAAAAACATTTATGAGATAGGCGAGACGGAACTGAAAAACGGAGAAAAAATCAGCAGTCTCTTCTGTACCCTCTTTGGTGCTCTTCTGTTGATTGTTGTTATTATGTTCGGTTTTAAAAAAAACAATAATACCCTTGCCATTGTTCTGTCATCGGCAGATTTTTTAGTTCTGTTTTTAATTTTCCTTTTTGGCCGGTATCTTATTAAAAAAGAGAAGTACCCTGAAATATTCGCTTATTTTTCAGTTGTTTTCAGTTCTCTCGGAGGTGTTCTTTTTCTTGCAGTATCATATTTTCTGTTTACGGCAAATAATTTAAAAGTGCTTGTATTTTTATCATCATTCTATCTTATACTTGCCGTAATTATCAATATATTCAGGCTTAAAATATTATTTCCGGTTTTAACGGCAATAATAGGGACAATAGGAACATTATTTATTGCATTATCCGCTGTTTTTATAAAAAATGATTTAAATGAACTTATCGTTATTTTTCTTGTTGCGGGAATCATGATGTTAACGGGAATTATTTCGAGTTTTGTAGTATACAGGTTTACCGGAATACTCGAGAAAAATATGGTTACCGAGGAACTCTTAAGGTCATCGAGAAGGCTCAGGATGACCCTCGAAATAGTCGAAGCATCTATAGTCAGCCTGGGTAATTTTGTTTCCAACCTGGATGAAATAGCTGAACGGCTCTCCAGGGGGGCAAGAAATCAACTTTCAAGTATAGAAATGATATCGCAGGAAGCTGAAAAACTCCAGAAATCGATGGGGAATATATCGCAGGCTTCCGAAATATCTGAAAATACAATTAAAAGAACAGCGGATTTTTCCAATAACGGGAACCTGATACTTAAAAGAGTTATACAGGAAATCTTAGGAATCCATGAAGTTGTAGATAAAATGGTTGCTTCTCTCGATCTTATAGATGAAATAGCGGATCAGACGAATCTTCTCTCGTTAAACGCCACTATCGAAGCATCCCGGGCAGGTGAAGAAGGTACGGGCTTCTCGGTTTTGGCAGGAGAAATCAGAAAGCTTGCCGAACGTTCATCGGAAACAGCCAGTGAAATCGGAAGGCTTGTGAAACAGATCGAAAGAGTTATTTTTAACGGGGGAGAATCCTCGAAAGAAGCGGGGAAAATATTCGACAGCATAAATAAGGATTTAAATGTTTATTCTAATTTTGTTCATAATCTCCATATGGACGTACAGAATCAGCTTACCTCGAACAAAGAGGTTACGCATGCAATAGAGCGTATCGGCACAGTCACAAAGGAAAACACCCTTACCTCCGAGCAGATAGAAGAAGTTCTTTCACTTTTAAGAGAAGAGGTAAACATGCTGAAAGGTCTTGTCGAGGGAAAGATGATAGAAACCGCCAGGTTATCGCATCTTCAGAAAATATAAAAACTTTATCAGTATTAATAACAAATAATATTTGACAAAATTCAAAATCTCATGCAAGAATTGCCTATGATTACAAGAGATATTTTTTTAAATCTTTCACCGGTAGACCATAGATACTACATTGTAAACAAATCGTTATTCGACAAACTGTCTCTCTATATCAGTGAAGATGCAAATATACGGTACTGCATAAAGGTGGAGACCGCCCTTCTGAAAACCCATATAAAAGCAGAAGGGTCTAAAGTTAATTTCGATGCGGAATTTAAGAAACTTGATAATTTATCATCCGGGATCGATATAGAGGAAATATACAGAGAAGAAGAAAAAACAAATCATAATATACGTGCTCTTGTTAATGTATTAACAAGGTATATTCCGTCAAAATGGAAACATTTTGTTCATCTCGGTGCCACTTCCGTTGATATTCTGGATACCGCCTCCTCATTACAGTACAGGGATGTTCTGATAAATGTCATTATTCCGCTGCTTATCGACCTGGAAAATGAACTTATAAAGCTGACTTTAAAGGAATCAAAAACTCCCCAGGTAGGGAGAACCCACGGACAGCATGCAGTACCCATAACATTCGGATTTGCATTGGCGGAGTATGTTGCACGGCTCGGGAAATCGATACTGAAAATATCCGAATATGCAGGAAATCTGCGGGGGAAACTATCCGGAGCCGTAGGTGCATATAATGCAATAAACCTGATAGTTGAAAATCCGGAACATTTCGAAACGGAATTCTTAAATCATTTTAAGTTAAAGCCTTCGGAATATTCAAATCAGCTTGTCGAACCTGAATATCTTCTGCATTTACTTCTCGAGTTAAATACCGCTTTCGGAATTATCGCTAATCTTGCAGATGATCTTAGGAATCTGCAGCGTTCGGAGATAGGGGAAGTCAGGGAAAGTTTTACAGAAGAACAGGTAGGATCATCCACCATGCCTCAAAAGAGAAATCCATGGAATTCGGAACATATTAAAAGTCTGTGGAAAACCTTTTCTCCGAGAGTTGTCACTTTTTTTATGGATCAGCTGTCAGATCATCAGAGAGATCTGACAAACTCCGCATCGAGACGTTTCATTTCGGACTATATTGCGGGTTTTTCCGCTGCCGTTTCCAGAATGCATAAAGTTATCTCCAATCTGCAGGTAAACAGGGACAGGATGTACAGGAATCTCATGCTTAACGGTGATCTTATACTTGCAGAGGCTGTCTATATACTTCTTGCAAAAGATGGGGACCCTGATGCGCATGAAAAAATAAAGCAGCTGACTCTTAAAAGAGATAATAGTAATAAAAAACTATGGGATATCATACGTGAAGATACTGATCTTTATAATATACTGGAAAAGGGATTAAATGAGACATTGCATATAAACGGAAAAGACTTCTGGATGAATCCGGAAAAATATTCAGGACTGTCATCATTAAAAGCGGATGAGATTGCCAACAGGTATAAAGAACTATTTTCCCGGTAAAAAAAAACAAATCCGGACAAGGAGGAGAAAAATAATTGAACATCAAAGAAGGATTAAGTTACGATGATATATTACTGGTTCCTGATTATGCGTCGATACTTCCTGCCGGCATCGATATAAAAACAAAACTTGCCGGTGACATTTATCTTAATATTCCCGTATTATCCGCAGCCATGGATACGGTAACGGAAGAGAAACTGGCAATTGCACTTGCACTCGAAGGCGGAGCAGGGGTTATACACAGAAATCTTAAACCCGGGATTCAGGCGGAACAGGTTGCCCGTGTAAAGAGGTTTCTGAACTGGATAATCGAAAAGCCGCTGACAATTACAAAAACGGATAAGGTCGGCAGAGCAAGGAATTTAATGGAAGAACAAGGTATTTCCGGTTTGCCTGTCCTTGATTCATCGGAAAAGTTATGCGGTATTCTGACAAGCAGGGATCTCAGATTCTGCAGGGATAATAGTCTCAATGTGGAACAGATTATGACCCCGGACCCTTTCGTCGAAAATGAATACGCAACAACGGAGAGTGCACAGAATAAGTTTGACAAACATAAAATCGAAAAACTTCCTGTAGTTGATAAATCCGGTAAACTCATAGGTCTTATCACTGTAAAGGATATGGAAAAACACAGGAATTTTCCCAATGCGGCAATAGATCCGATGGGAAGATTAATAGTCGGAGCGGCAGTGTCTCCTTCGGATTATAAAACACGAATTCCTCTGCTCTTAAGCAAAAAGGTTGACTTTGTTGTCATAGATACGGCGCATGGTGATTCTAAAAATGTTATATCGGCTGTTAAAAATATTAAAAAAGAGTACAATATAACCGTTATAGGGGGAAATGTTGCGACCCGCGAAGGAACAAAACGTTTAATCGATGCCGGGGCGGATGCTGTTAAGGTCGGTGTGGGTCCGGGTTCGATATGTACGACGCGCGTCATCGCAGGTATCGGTGTTCCCCAGTTTACGGCGGTGCTTGAATGTTCGGAAGAAGCGTCCGGGAGTAATATACCGGTTATTGCTGACGGCGGTGTAAAATTCTCCGGTGATATAACAAAAGCAATCGCTGCAGGTGCGGATACCGTTATGATAGGAAATTTATTTGCAGGGTTAAAGGAAACACCGGGAAGACAGATAATCTATGACGGAAGAATGTTCAAGGAATACCGCGGCATGGGTTCTATCGGTGCTATCCAGGCAGGTTCCGGAGACAGATATCAGGTTTCTTCCGGTGATGAGGTTGTGCCCGAAGGTATCGAGGGGAGGGTACCGTTTAAGGGAGAATTAAAATATTTTTTACACCAGCTTACAACAGGACTTAAAAAAGGGATGGGCTACTGCGGCTGTAAAAATATCGGGGAACTTAAAAGTTATAAAATATTCGTAAAAATAACGACACTGGGGCTAAAAGAAAGTCATGCCCATGATGTTGTTATTACCCAGGAAGCACCGAATTATTCGAGAATGAACCTGCACACTTAAGATTTTATAAATCAGAAGGGGAAGATAAATGAATTTAGTCGTTATTGGAGCACAGTGGGGCGATGAGGGAAAGGGCAAGATTGTAGATTATTTTGCGGAAGAATCCGATTTTATCGTACGTTTTTCCGGAGGAGCTAATGCAGGCCATACCATAGTTATCGGTGAGGAGACTTACAAACTGCACCTGGTTCCTTCCGGAATAATTTATCCGGAAAAAAAGGTCATTCTGGGAAACGGAATGGTAATCGATCTTGAAGCACTTTTTGCAGAACTTAAGATGTTATCCGACAGAGGTATTAAATGGCAGGGGAGGGTATTAATATCGGAAAGAGCACATCTCGTTCTGCCTGGTTTTAAGAAACTGGATATGGAAACGGATAAAAAAAGGAAACATCCGATCGGAACAACGGGCAGGGGAATCGGTACGACCTATTCTCTTAAGGTGTCGCGCGACAGCCTTCGCGTTATCGATATTCTCGATTCCTACCGTCTTGATGAATTAAATAATGAAGATCTCGAATTCTTAGACAGGTATACTGATGCCATTAAGGGGATGGTAATAGATGCTTCCCGTCTTCTTTTCGAGAACAGCGGTAAGAATGTTCTATTCGAAGGTGCTCAGGGTACACTCCTTGATATTGATCACGGCACATATCCGTATGTTTCCTCGGGATTGTCCTCCGCATCAGGGGCATCTCAGGGAAGCGGAATAGGACCCGGGGCTCTGGACAGGATTATCGGTGTTTTTAAAGCATATTCCACAAGAGTAGGAAACGGCCCTTTCCCGACAGAATTTAAGGAAGAACGTGACGGAGATCTCGGCAATACAATACGGGAAATAGGAAGGGAGTACGGTGTTACAACGGGCAGGCCGCGGCGGTGCGGTTATCTCGACCTTGTTGCACTTCGTTATGCATGCAGAACAAATTCGATAGATTCCCTGGCTTTAACTCACCTCGATGTATACGATTCATTCGACGAAATTAAAGTCTGCACTGAGTATAATTACCAGGGAAGCATTATAACCGATTTTCCGGCATCGAATGTAATTCTGGAGAATGCCAGGCCTGTTTTAAAAACATTTAAAGGATGGAAAAAATCCATTACAGAATGCAGTAGTTATGACGAGCTGCCGGAGCAGGCAAAAGAATACATAAACTTTATAGAGGATTATGTACAAACTCCGGTCGATATAATTTCTATCGGATACAGAAGAAAAGAAACAATAACAAGAAGAGATCCATGGATAAAATCCTGATTTTTGATTTCGGAAGCCAGACTACACAGCTTATAGGGCGGAGGATCCGTGAATCAGGATTCTATTCCGAAATAGTTCCCTGTGACTTAAAAATTACCGAAGAACTTTTGCTCGATGTTAAAGGTATCATCTTTTCAGGTTCACCTTCTTCCGTTTATGATAGAGACGCACCGGAAGTTGATAAAAAAGTATACGATGCAGGCATTCCGATTCTCGGCATCTGTTACGGGCTTCAGAGAATTGTTAGAGATTTCGGCGGCATCGTAGTACCGGTCGGGAAAAAGGAATACGGACGCAGCCGTGTTTTTTTCAAAAAGGCGGAAGACACGGGCAATAGACTTTTCAGCAGGATAGACGACGGTTTCTCTTCATGGATGAGTCATGGTGATGCTCTTAAAAAGATACCCGGAGAGTTTAAAGTAACGTGTATTTCCGAGCATAATCATGCGGCGGCAATTGCGTGGAATAAGAAGAATATATTCGGTATACAATTTCATCCCGAGGTTACGCATTGCGAACATGGGGGTGATATACTAAACAACTTTGCCGGGGAAATATGCAGGGCAAAACAGGATTGGAATGTAAACCGTTTTTATAAACAGCTGTACAGGGATGTTAAAGATAAAGCGGGTGAGCATAATATTCTTGTTCTTATATCCGGCGGAGTGGATTCTTCGGTACTGGCAGCGCTGCTTTTAGATGTCCTTGATAAAGAACAGGTTTTTCTTATGTATATAGATACCGGTCTTATGCGTAAGGGTGAGACTGCCGAAGTAACGAAACAGCTTAAACTTCTAGGTGCAAAAAATCTATATATTATCGATGCATCCGGCAGATTCTATGCGGCCTTAAAGGGAATTACAAACCCGGAGGAAAAGAGAAGAATCATAGGGGATTTATTTGTGCGGATACAGACAGAGGAAACAACCAGGCTGGGCATTAAAGATTTTATCCTTGCACAGGGTACACTCTATACGGATATGATCGAATCAGGAAAAGGGGTAGGGGAAAAGGCTCATGTCATAAAATCTCATCATAATGTACGTTCGCCCCTTATAGAAGAAAAGAGAAGAGAAGGCCGGCTGTTGGAACCCCTGTCTATTCTATATAAAGATGAAGTACGTGCTCTGGGCAGAAAACTCGGCCTGCCGGATACCGTTGTTTTCAGGCACCCCTTTCCGGGACCGGGTCTTGCCGTACGTATTCCGGGTGAAGTAACGGAAGAAAAATGCAGTATTCTAAGAGAGGCCGATTTTATTTTCATGGAAGAGCTGAAAAAAAAAGACCTTTACAGAAAAATATGGCAGGCTTTTGCCGTTCTTCTTCCAATCCGTTCGGTCGGTGTTGCCGGCGACTCAAGAAGGTATGGCTATGTCCTTGCATTAAGAGCAATAATCTCCAGGGACGGTATGACAGCGGATGTTTATCCTTTTAAACCGGAAGATCTGTTCGACATTTCCATAAGGATAACGAATAGCGTAAAGGATGTAGGCAGGGTGGTTTACGATATATCCAGCAAGCCTCCTGCGACTATCGAATGGGAATAGGCATAAACCTTCTTTGATGTATCTCTGATGATTAACCGAAGCGAATTGCCGGATTAAAAAAGTGGAGGTGGCGGGAGTCGAACCCGCGTCCTGGATTGTGACCTAAAAGCCTCTACAGGTATAGCTGCTTATTATATCTCGATAGTAAGTCGGCACAAGCAGCGTCACCCTTACTACCACAGTCTGTTATAAGTTTTTCCTCATCAGGCCACAGACAGCCTTTAAGGTAAGTTCCGTTTTGGCGTCGGATTTCCGGAGCTGCTCGGAACAGCGCCTCTCCGGGATCCGTGACTGCAATCTAAGCAGCCAGAGCTAATTCTGCGTTATTATTGGCAGTTATAATTGTGCTATTTTTTAGGAGATTAGCACTCCACCTGCAGCCCTTAACCCGAACCAACCCAGTCGAGACCGTTTCACCCCCTGTATAAGGGATATCTTAAGAAGACAATAAACGTGCCTTAATATTTACCGCGAAAATCTCTCTCCGCATCACGTTTATGGTCTCTTTTTTTTATGTCCTCTCTCTTGTCAAAGAGCTTTTTTCCTTTACAAATTCCTATTTCAAGTTTAACTAGCCCTCTTTTAAGATAAAATTTTAAAGGCACAAGAGTCAATCCTTTTTCATCTATTTTTCTCTTTAACCGTTTTAATTCCTCTTTATGTACAAGCAGTTTCCTTGGTCTGTCCGGATCATGATTAAAACGATTTCCGAATGGATATTGAGAAATATGAAAACCAAACAGCCATAATTCATCATTATTAATTCTGGCATAGGAATCACTGAAAGAAAACCCTGCTCCCCGCATCGATTTTACTTCCGTTCCTTTTAGTTCGATTCCGCATTCCAGCGTTTCTGTTACAGAATAATGAAACCTCGCCTTTCGGTTTACAGCGAGAATCTTGATATTTTCATCGAGGGCCATCGACCTACCTCTTGAGATTTGTTACAGGTTATTTTTTTACCATTACAATTCTAAATCCGAGATAACCTGTACTCCATTCCGGAGGCTGAGAGCCTCGCTGGTAAAGAGGTACGAGTTCCTGGGGATTCGCCCAGCTTCCTCCGCGGACAACCTTTGCCGCTCCGTTTAAAGGCCCGCCGGGATTAAGAAAATAACTTACAGGCGAATACCAGTTATCGCACCATTCCCAGACATTGCCGGACATATCGTATATTCCGAACCTGTTTGGAAGGGAGGCTTTTACGGGTTTCGGACCCTTCCTCTTACTCCCGAAAAAGACATAATTGCCCTTGCCGCTGCCGTTCGGATACGAAACAGCATCCAGCCCGCCGCGGGCTGCCCATTCCCATTCCTTCTCCGACGGCAGCCGAAACCGATAAGCGGGATTGTATCCGCTTATTTTCCCGGTAAGCCAATCGGAATAGGCACTTGCCGCATAGAATGACACATATGTCACGGGAAGATTATCATCAACATTGTTCTTATCGGGAAAATTCTTAAGATAATCTTCGCTTACAAGACCTTTTTTTATAAGTTTACTGATATTTGATTTGCGCCAGAAAGGATTTTCGGCTAAAAATTTCCTGTAATCACCCCTTGAAACTTCACGCGTCATTATATAGAAAGGATCAACCTTAACGGGAACGGGAGACAACAAATCGATGATACTGCCGAGTCTTTTTTTGTCCACAGTATTGCCCATTAAAAATGATGCACCCGGTACGGCGGCAAAAGGCAGTCCCTGTAATTCTATTATTTTTATTTTAGGCAGGCCAAAAGGCTGCTTAAAATTATCGACCATGCCGATGTACCTTTTAAGCCTGCTGCGGAACCATTCCGTACCTGTTACCTTATTTGCTTCCCTGTCTTTCAGTGCTGAGGTAAACCAGAGAAACAGAAAAGGATATTTTTTATCAAGTTCGGCTAAGGAGGCCGCAGTCTTCTGTAATGAAGGGGCGGTAAAAATACCTCCCATTGAAAAAAACTTCCCGTAACTATTCAGTAAATATTTTAAGCCGTCTTCCGTTTGTATAAAGAACATGGATTCTTTAAGGAAATCTTTAAGCATTCCTAATTGATTTACAGACGGAGAAGGTATGGAATACAGTACAGATACGGTATCGGTAAGTATCTCCGGTATAAAAGGATTATGAGAAAAATCATTAAATTTCCACTGCAGGAGCTTTTCCATATCCGTCAATTTAATAACTGCCTGTACGGATGTTTTTACAGGAAAAAATAACGTCGCAAAAACGCGTCCCGGAACATTAACTTTTTCTATGTAATTATCGTAGTACGGTTTCGATATTTCTATATTTCTTTCTCCGGATTTTATAAATTCCGTGAAAGGGGTAGAGCCCAAAAACTTTCCATCGACCTTTACAGCGGCTTTTCCGGGAACGGATGTAAATTCTATATAAGAACCGTTATTCTTAATCCCCGGATAAAATAATACAAAAAAAAGTACCAGTGATGTAATTATAAAATAGATTACAGGGACATATACTGCAGGTTTAACTCCCAAAAGGGGTTTTAATTTAACTTTTACCTCATGGAAATCAGGGATCGGTTCATCGTTTTTACGCATAGACGGATTATATGAAGCAGCGGCTTCCTTGTCAATCTGTCTCTTGTCAATGTATTAAAATCGTGATATTTTCTGCCTATGGGTTTAAAATCAGACACAGCAGAAAAGAATAACTTCCGGAACAGATTAGTGGAAAGAACAGAGCAGTTTTTAACACGACGGAAGCGGCACAGACTTATAAAGAAGGAAAAACAAAAGAGGAAAAATCCAATCCTGGACTGGGTGGATGCTATCCTTTCCGCGGTTGTTATTGTTTTACTTATAAATCAGTACCTTCTCCAGGCTTATCTTATACCGTCACAGTCTATGATTCCTACACTGCTTATCGGTGATAGAATATTTGTAAATAAAATAATATACGGACCGGAACTTATACCGGGAAGAATTAAATTGCCCGGTTTCAGACAACCGAAGCGCGGAGAGGTTATTATTTTCGATAATCCGGATTATTTATCGCCCGGACCCGTTAAAGAAATCCTTCAGCGTATTATATACATGGTGACATTGACGCTTGTCGATATAGATAAAGATGAATACGGAAGACCGAAACATCATTTTTTAATAAAACGTGCCATAGGAATGCCGGGGGACAGAATCAGAATGCGGGACGGAAATGTGGAAATTCTTATGCCCGGAGAACAAAAATGGATGACGGAAAAGGAACTTAAGGAAAAAACCGGTTTAAGATATCCTGTCAGGAGGATGTTTCAACAATCAGAATATCCCGATTTTAAACAGGCCGCTGTCGGTATTGCACTGGAGAACAACAAACTTGCCGTGAACGATGAAATAAAAAATTCGATTTCAAAATACTTTGTAAATTCAAATGATAGTACCGGGCATCCTTCTTTCGAACAGAAAGCCCTTGTTGACAGTATTTACATCTGGAAATGGATGTACAGGACGGAGTATCAGATAAATCCGGCAAACAGGCTGGCGCGTGAAAAATGGAGAATTGAGGAGCAGGGCCAATATATTCCGGAAAACAGGATATTCCCCATGGGTGATAACAGAGATGATTCCAGGGATGCAAGATATTTCGGTCCTGTGCCGGAGAGCAAGATTTTAGGGAAAGCGGCTTTCAGATTCTGGCCTTTGCCCCGTTTCGGTGACATAAAATAGGTTTTGCATGATAAACGTTTAAAAAAATATCAAATTAATGTAAGGAGTTTTCTTGTATAGGGCGTATGAAAAGTACAGGGCAAAGACAGGATTAAAACGTATTCCTGAAATATTACTCTATCTTATAAAACTTTTAATTGCAGTATTTATTGCCTATATGATAATTACGTCCCTGTTTATTAATTCCTACCGTGTAGGCTCGATATCCATGAAACCCACTTTAAATGACGGAGACAGGGTGCTTGTTACCCCGTTGATATACGGACCCATGATTCCGTTTACAAATACACGGATAAATATCGGATCAAAACCCAGGCACGGTGATATTGTTGTTCTGGAACCTCCGTATATAAAAATTCTTCGTTTCCCCTTAACTGTTCTGGAACCTGTTGTCGGATTTTTTTCTCTGCATAGGGGAAGTTTACGGATAGATGCTGCGGGCAATAGAATATATCCGTATATGATAAAGAGAGTTGTAGGTGTTCCCGGTGATACGGTAAAAATGGAGAATTTTATCGTATATATAGAACAGTCCGGGAAGTCAACGTATACCCGTGAAAATGAATTAATCCGCTCAAATTATAGAATAGTTACTGATTTTAAGCCCTCAGGATGGGAAAAGGATCTGCCGTTTTCCGGAAATATCGAACCGATTTCCCTTGGCAGGAATGAATATTTTGTATTGGGAGATAACCGGCCGGAATCGAGCGACTCCAGGTCATGGGGAATAGTAAAATATTCAAGAATTCTCGGTAAGGTTATTTTCAGATACTGGCCGCCTAAAAGAATTGGAAAACTCTGATATATTACTTCTTAACGGAAACTACTCGATTTCTCTCTATGTTCATATACCATTCTGCAGAAGCAAATGTTACTACTGTGATTTTTTTTCCGTCCCTGTTCTTAAAACTACTCCGGTAAATGGTATTGTAAAAGGCATATTAAATCAATTCGCTCATTATATTTCCGCTTTGCCGGATGTTGAAATAGAAACAATTTATATCGGGGGCGGAACACCAAGTATGCTCGGGCCTTATCTGTTAAAAGTGCTGTTCTCCGGGATAAAAAGCATATACTTAAGATACCACAGTACATGGAATATAAAGGAATGGACAGTGGAGGCAAATCCGGAATCGATAACAGGAGAATTCATAGAAATCTGTAAAGAGTATGGAATAACAAGGATCAGTGTCGGAATACAGAGCCTGCATGACGATTATTTAAAGATTCTCGGAAGGCCCGGAACTTCTTATGATACTTTTAAGGCTCTTGATCTTCTTGGCGCACATTGGAACGGGGATATCAATTATGATATTCTTTCGGGTATACCCGGGACTTCGGAGAAACACAAACATAAACTGCAGGAGAAACATCTTTTAAATGATATTGATCTATTGTTAAAGGGATCACCCGAACATATTTCGCTTTACTCGCTTACATTGGAAGAAAACACCGAAATGTACAGGTTCGTGCGGGAAGGCAGTTATATAGCCATGGACAGTAGAATGGAAGAAGATATATGGATAAAGGCTGCTTCACTGCTGGAAGCAGGAGGATACGATAACTATGAAATATCAAATTTTGCCGGACCCGGAAAAGAATGTATTCACAATCTCCGTTACTGGCATATGGAACCATATCTGGGACTCGGGCCCTCAGCGGTTTCGACTATGCCGTATATAAAAAAAACTGAACTGGACAGGAACAGCCCCGGTGTTATCCGGATTACCGGTAAAGCTGATATTCACCAATATTTGACTGACATGAGTGGGGAAAATAATCCTTTTCTTAATGCCGAAACTGAGATAATCTCTCCGGCGGATTTTTTATTCGAAAATATTATGATGGGATTCCGGCTTAAGGCAGGGATATTAAAAGATAAGTTTATAAAAAGATTCGGAAAAGGACTCGATGAAATATTTCCCGGTCTTATTAAACAATGGAAATCAGAGGGAATCATGAAAACCGGAAAAAATAATTATTCCCTTACAAAAAGGGGAAGATTTATTTTAAATACCCTTCTGCTCAGTATCCAAAAACATATGGAGCTTCCGTCTTTAAAACAGATTCAAGTTCGATGGCCTCCGGATAAGGCCCAAGAGAAATAACGGCAAGCATACTCATGGCATCTTCCATCGGGTAATTCATGGGAAAAGCAATCTGGCCCGAATCTATTCTTGATTTTACTCTGGATACATTAATCCAGGTGCCGCTTACGATTAACGCAATATCTCTGCCCCGGATTTTATCGGTTGCAGCTGCAAAACTATGCCTGGCAATCGGATTAAGAATAAAAACTAGCAGATAACTTTTATCGGCAAGTTCGGCAATCTTTAAGTCTGTTATCGAACCATTGGATAATAAGGGCTCTCCTGTAATACGGATACTCTTAAGACTGAATCTACCCGGAATAGTTTTCGAAGACCCGTTGTTTCCGGCAACCTGATAAACAGACACATTGCCTCTCTCGGTGAGTAATTTTTCGATACGTTTCTGGAATTTATTATCAGGAATATTTACATAGATTTCCCCGTTTCGTATGCCGCTGACAGCTTCATTGAGCTTAAAAGAAGCGATTCTGTATCTCATAATCAGAATAACCTTTTCCAGGCGTGTTCCCAAATCCTTTTTACTCTTATTTTTTAATACGAACCTCATTTCTGTATGATTGTAATCAGCAAATAACGAATTCTGCAGCAGTGAAAAAAGAAACAGCAGAAGAATGGTTTTTTTCATAACGTATTTTCTCATCCGAAAAGTTTGCCTGTCAAGTGAGTAAAATATTTTAACTGGAAATTAATGAGATTTTAATCCCGGATCCGGATATTAAATATGAGTTATGCAGGTACCGGTTCTTTTACAGCCTTGACAGCGGCTTTTTTAATATGATAATTTGATATGACCGCAAAAAATAAGAAGAGGAGTAAACATGTCAGGCCACAGTAAATGGGCTTCTATTAAACATAAAAAGGGCGCTCTTGATGCAAAGAGAGGAAAACTTTTTACAAAACTCATCAGGGAAATCATTGTTGCGGCACGTCTCGGCGGGGGGGATATCGAGGCTAATCCCAGGCTGAGAACCGCTGTTCTTAAAGCAAAATTTGCAAATATGCCCAGGGACAACATCGAAAGAGCTATTAAAAAGGGAACAGGTGAACTTGAAGGAGTCGAATACAGCGAACTTACGTACGAGGTATACGGACCCGGGGGTGTTGCCCTTTTAATAGATATACTTACGGATAACAGGAACAGAACCGCTGCGGAAATTCGCAATCTTCTTGCAAAAGGGGGCGGAAATCTCGGAGAAGCCGGCTGTGTTTCGTATCTTTTTAAAAGAAAAGGGATAATTGCATTTGATGCTTCAAAGTACAGTGAGGATGATATACTGGAGGTTGCGATAGAAGCCGGTGCGGAAGATGTTATTAACGAAGGGGATATCATAGAAGTCTTAACGGAACCTGAAGATTTCGAAAATGTTCTGGATGCTCTCACAAAGGCGAATTTTGAAAATCAAATGGCGGAAATTACAAAAATAGCGGATTCCACAGTCAGTCTCGGAGAAGATAAAACCAGAAAGGCGCTTAAACTTATCGAGAATCTCGAAGATCATGATGATGTACAGGCCGTTGCAACTAATCTTGATATTCCTGACGGTTTTTCGATGGATGACTGAAATCAACAGTTCCGTATTTAAATGAAAACATACCTTGGTATAGATCCCGGTTTTAGTAAAACCGGTTACGGAATTATGGAGTATGACGGTGTAAATTATCATCATATCGAACATGGAGTAATAGAAACAGATAAAAATCTGTCTTCGGGAAAGAGACTTCTACAGCTTTACAAGGGAATAAAAGATATAATTGCAGAGTATCTTCCCGACGAGGCGGCAATAGAAACACTGTTTTTTACAAAGAATACGAAATCGGCCATGCCTGTTGCGCAGGCGCGCGGCGTAATTATTTTTACTCTTTCGGAGAGTGATGTCGATTTTTATGAGTATTCTCCCTTACAGGTAAAGCTTGCAGTGGCCGGTGCCGGAAGGGCGGAAAAACGGCAGGTTCAGGAAATGGTAAAAATAATCTGCAGACTCTCATCGATTCCTGAACCTGATCATGCAGCGGATGCTCTGGCAATAGCAATATGTCATGCCAATTACTCCTATGCGCTTAAGAATCCCGATTGATATTATACCGTATTGTCTGCATAATATCCGCCATGGAGGAATTTTGTGTTTAACAGCATTACAGGTATTGTTAATCTTAAATTGAAAGACAGAATATATGTCCGGACAAACGGAATTGAATGGGCGATTTTTACAACTGAAAAATCTCTTTTAAGGTTTCCTGATATCGGTGAAGAAGTGCGTATTTTTACATATCTTCACCATCGTGAGGATCAGCTTAAAATTTTCGGTTTTTTTTCCGATGAAGAACGCGATCTTTTTTTTGATCTTTTAAAGGTGGAAGGTCTGGGACCGCGGCTTGCAATTAAAATTCTATCCGGCATAGAGGTAAATGATTTTATCGAGGCTCTTGACAATGATGATGTCGAAAGTCTGTCTGCTATTCCCGGCCTTGGGAAAAAAACCGCTCAGAAAATTATACTAAAACTAAAGGGGAAATTAAAATTCGCGGAAAAGCCGTGGGGATCGGTCGAGGAAGATATTATAACCGCCCTATCCGGCATGGGTTTCGATAGAAAAGCCTCCAGAAATGCAGTAAAGACCGCTCTTAAAAGTATAAATACGGGTTCATTAAGTAAAGGCCAGCTGGAAAAAGAGCTGTTTACCAGGGCTATCTCTATTGCAAGCGGCAAGGACGGGTAAAAAATGCCGGATGATAAAGAAAAAAACAGAGAAAAAGACCGGATAAACAGCCCTTTATACAATGATTCGGAAGACTCCGAAGAACACTCTCTAAGGCCGAAACTCTTAAATGAGTTTATAGGTCAGAACAAATTAAAGGATAACCTGGCTGTTTTTATAACTGCAGCCAGACAGAGACATGAGAGCCTCGATCATATTTTTTTCAGCGGTCCTCCCGGACTGGGAAAAACTACACTTGCAGGTATTATTGCAA
The DNA here is from genome assembly GCA_013151965.1 of Spirochaetota bacterium. GTDB lineage: Bacteria > Spirochaetota > Spirochaetia > SZUA-6 > SZUA-6 > SZUA-6. The sequence goes on along the minus strand of JAADHF010000061.1, from coordinate 24,677 downwards.
ATGAAATGGGTGTTCAGTTCAGAGCCACTTCGGCACCTGCACTTGATAAACCGGGAGATTTAGCAGCAATACTTACTTCCATAGGTGAAAATAATGTTTTTTTTATAGATGAAATTCACAGGTTAAAGCCGGTTGTGGAAGAGATGCTGTACTCGGCAATGGAGGATTTCGAGATCGATGTTGTAATAGGGCAGGGTCCGGGTGCGCGTTCCATAAAGATACCCATAGCACCCTTTACGCTTGCAGGTGCAACAACTAAAGCCGGACTTGTTTCCAGCCCTTTATATTCCCGTTTCGGAATAACGGCACGGCTTAACTTTTACACATTGGAAGATATAAAAAGTATTATTTACCGGTCTGCAAAAATACTTGACGTAAAGATAGAAGACGATTCGGCGGTTCTTATGAGCAAATGTGCACGGGGAACGCCCAGGGTTGCAAACCGGCTGCTTCGAAGGATGCGGGATTTTGCCCAGGTATGGGGAGACGGTGGAATTAATAAGAGTATAGTTACAAGGGGATTGGAATCTCTGGAAATAGACAAAGCAGGTCTGGACAGACTCGACCGTGAAATACTTAAAACGGTTATAGAAAAGTATAACGGAGGACCTGTAGGCTCGGAAACCCTTGCCATATCGATCGGGGAAGCTGTTGATACACTCGAAGATGTCTATGAACCTTACCTGATTCAGATAGGTTATTTAAAACGTACACCGCGCGGCAGAATGGCAACAGAGCATGCTTATCGGCATCTCGGTTTTAACATGTTAAAAAGAAAAGATCAGCAGACATTATTTTAAGAGATTCTTATAGATTATGAAGACAGAGGACTTCTTCTTTCATCTTCCGAAAGAATTAATAGCTCAAAGACCGGTTAATGAAAGAGGAACCTCGAGATTGATGGTCCTTGACAGAAAAACTGCGGAAATTGTACATTCGAATGTAAATGAATTGGCCCGGTTTATAAAACCGGGCAGTATCATAGTACTTAACAATACCCGTGTACGTAAGGCAAGACTCTTCGGACGTTCAATTAATCAGAACGGCACAGAAGGGGGCAGGGTGGAATTTATTCTTCTGGAAAGAATAGAAGAAAGCATATGGAAAGCGATTACAAGTAAGAGCAGGAAGCAGAAAACCGGTAAAAATTATGTTTTTCCGGATAATCTTACAGGCCGGATTATCGGCATAAAAGAGAATGAAAAAATCATACAATTTAATAAAAAGGTTAATGATGGTTATCTGAATAAATACGGACATATGCCGCTTCCTCCGTATATTAAAAGACCGGATGACAGCAAAGACGAGGAAAGGTACCAGACTGTATATTCCAGGTATCCCGGTTCTTCGGCTGCACCAACTGCGGGGCTTCACCTTACCTGGGAGATTATGGATGAATTAAAACGCAGAGATGCGGAAATTATGTATATAGATCTGTCCGTCGGGCTTGGAACATTTCTTCCCATCAGAAAAGAGAATATCGAAGATCATCGTATGCATGCAGAAAAATATAATATTCCGGCCAAAACAGCGGTGCGGATTAATAAAGCGCTGAAAGAAAAAAGAGATATAGTTGCTGTGGGCACAACGGTAGTCAGGGCTCTGGAATCCTCATGGGATAACGGACGGATTATGCCGGGAATTAAAGAGACGGATATATTTATTTACCCCGGTTACCGGTTTAATGTTGTAAATAAATTGTTTACTAATTTCCATACTCCGGAATCGTCACTGCTGCTTCTTGTCAGTGCATTTGCCGGGAAAGAGGTTATACTCGATGCATACGGAGAAGCAGTCAGGAGAAAGTACCGTTTTTTCTCTTACGGCGATGCAATGCTGATTTTATAATTTTTTAGTTTATTTTAATAAGAATAGTAGAGTCCAATGGGTTTGCCCGTCTTGAGAGGTATCCACGGGCCGATACTCTACCGTTAACCTAATATGTGTTTTTATCCATATTTTTAAAGGTGTCCCTTACTTCCTGTAAGCGTGCAAGATGAGATCCGATAATATCACGATAATCCAGAAGGCCTGTTTCGATTCTGTAATTTTCATCTTCCCAGTTCTGGATAGCGGGAAGATTTATAAACCTTAAATCCCATGCTTTGTCCGCCCATTTAAGAACTTCTTTCCAGTAATCGAGGGCTGTAAGGTATGCCTTTTCCGCTTCTTTAAGGCTGTCCAGATTTTCTTTTTTCCAGGGATAGTTGTAGAAATACGCCTTCATTTTATCGAATTTACTGCCTAAAGTTAAATACTGCTGAATCAGCTTCAGATTAACATGCATCTTAAATAGATACCTGTAGCGCTCCCACTGATCTTTGCCGGAGATTTTTGCAAGTGCATAGAGAGGATTTGCAAAATCGGATTTTAATGCCTTTTCGAGATAAAATATATTTTCCATTGAATCATCGGGGTATTGATAAAAATGAAGGTGGTATAGTTTATAGTACTGTTCCGCATAAAGGATTCTCCAGGAAGAAACTATAGACAGGGGCACAATTAAAAAGATTAAAAAAAGTGTTAAAAATCTTTTCACCTTAATAGTATCGGCTTTTACGTTATTTTCTCCAGATTTACCCTTATTATCGTATTTTTCCGCACATTTTACGTACGGTTTTTTCTACATTTTATTAAATTTATCCATCTTCAGGACAGCCTCTAATACGGCACTTAAGATGTCGTCGATTGGCTGATCGCCGTTAATAACGTTTATACTCATGTCCGGGCTGAATGATTCGGAAAATTGTTTTAGAATATCATTATAGTTCTTACGTACTTTTTTTTGAAATATTTCCAGATCGAAGAGATCTTTTTTTAATCTCTTATGCAGCCGTTTCTGTGATATTCCAACCGGAGTATCTACATAGATCAGACATTCCGGCAGAGGAAATTTTGAATTCAGATTATATACAAACTCGAAACCGCATTGAATGGATTGATACGCAAGGCTGGAAAACAGATATCTGTCCGTAATAACTATTTCGTTTCTTTTTAAGTGTGCAATTATGCCGGCATCCGGATTAAAAAGGTGTTCGCTTCTGTCCGCAGCAAACAGCAGAGCTGTCGTTTCCGGTTTTACCTCCCGGTCCCTGTGAAGGATCTCCCTGATGAGCTTTCCTATACTGGAATCCGTTGGTTCGAAAGTGCAGAAATGAGGAATGCCAAGGGATGATAATTTTTTGTCCAGCAGTTTAAGCTGAGTCGTTGTACCGGCCCCATCCAGACCTTCTATCGCAGCGAAATTCTTAAGGACCTCTCGTTTTACTTTAATGCTTTCGATATTTTACGCCTCCTGCCGCAACGGTAATTTATATTAATCGATCTTTTATAAGTATGCAGATAATTCATGTTATGCTATAAATATATCCTGAGTTCTGCCGGCGGTCACTAATTTTTTTTGTAATGAGCTCTGAATTCGGGCAGTTCTTCCATAAGCTGATTTATTACGGATTCGACCTGTTCGTATGATTTCGTTCTCGGATCCCTGATTAAGAATTCCTTAAAAATTTCAAGATCTCTGTTTCTGAATGCAGCAAGTGCCCATTCCATTCTGAGCCATCTCGGGAGAAGGTACATCGATACGATCCGTTCCGGTATTTCCGGTTCGAGTTTCTCAGGATGTACACCGTCCGCATCGACGGTTAACGGCACTTCAATAAATACATCATCGGGAATATAGGGAACTATGCCGTCTCTGTTGGGTATATTCAATATGAGTCTTGTTTTTCGATTGTTAATAATTGCATTTATAAAAGAAATGTGCTGTTCGCCGCTCATTTTGTCGGGAGGGAAACGTTTTAAGAGATCCGCATCCATGCTTTTGGAAAGTTTTTCCGTTTCTTCTGTTGTTTCCTTTAACATATTCTGATACCAGGCCCAGCCTGTTTTCGAATCTGCGCCTCCCCATGGTTCTCCGAACCATTTTTTCTTTACATCATCATTAAAGTGGTACTTCCAGCTTCCGTTCCGCACGGAATCTCCGATAGGAAGCATGCCGTAGAATTTATACATGTCGATTGATGAAGGGCTTAACTGATCGTTAAACGGATTTTCAGGTTTCCAGTTTTTTGATTTCTCAAGAATCCACTTATCCAGGAGAGGATATGCATCTTTACCTTTGTGTAGAAACCTTGTAAGCCAGATATTATGATTAAATCCTGCAACCTGCCAATCGACACTATTTATATCGAGTTCGAGTTCCCGTATAACTTCTTCGACTCCGTGAAAACCATGACAGAATCCGAGTATCTTTACCCCGGTTTCTCTGTAAACAAGTGTCGTGCCCTCAAAAACGGGGTTTGCCGCCTGCAAAAGCCACGCATCGGGACTTAACTTTTTAATGGTATCTGCGACCTTTAAGAAAAAATCAAGCTGTCCTGTATTTGTCAGAGTATGATAATCCGATACCATATTAAATTCCTGAGTATCGATGCCTCTGTAATAACCGTTGTCCTCACCTATCTTCCTTGTTTTCTCGAGATAACCATGTCCTCCTACAAGTGCAGAGTTTACCACGAATGCAGCCCCGTCTATCGAAGTATTAAGATCCATCGTTTTTTCGAATTTAAGATTGGAACCGAGAGCTTTTGCATATCTCTCAGCAAGAATGTGCACTGCATCCAGCCTTTCCTTATCAATATCCATGAGTGATACTACAACACCGGATAATTCCTCCGTTCTGCATAGATCTCCCACGAGTCTGAGTGAGAATATTGCACTTCCGGCTCCTATAATACTTATCTTTATATTTGCCATTGTATCTCTCCTTAAAGCGGATTATTCAAATTATCTTAAGCTGCCGTACTCTATAAAATAATCGATCTTTAAGCAACTATTTATCCGTAAAAGTACTATAAATTAAGTGTAAGTTTTTTGGAAAAAAATCTGTTCCGTGATAGAATACTTAGAGGAGGCACTATATGAAAAGAATTACACTTATCATTCTTATTATTGGATCATTGACTACGGGTCTTTTTGCGCAGACACAGAATTTTGATTATAATGATCTTAAAAGTTCATTTAAAAGTTTTGCAGATGCTGTAGCTCCTGTTCTTCCGTTTAATGCGGCAGTCGGGCTTAACTGGTCGGATGCGTATATAGGACAGCTTCTTGCCGTTCCGCCGCACTTCGGTGTGGGAATTACCGCAGGTGTTACAACAATACCTTTCAGCTCCATGGATGCTGTTTTTACAAAATTTTCTATTGCACTGCCGCCGGGATTTGATTTTATCGAGAAATACGGACTTCCTTTTCCCGCATACACGGCGGATGTAAGAATCGGGGGGTTTATTCTGCCCTTTGATATCGGTCTTAAATTCGGTTATCTTCCGCCTGATGTTTTTAAAGAACTTCCGTTTAAGGCTAATTATCTGTTTTTCGGCGGTGATATCAGGTTTGCAATTCTGAAAGAGCGCTTTCTTCTCCCTGCCGTATCGATCGGCGCAGGCTACAGTTTTCTTAAAGGGGGAGTAGGTGTGCCTGGACTTCTCGGAGGGAATATTGCATTGACAAATTTCGAAGTCACCAATCCTATAGACAATACGACAACAACCTATGATTTAAGTCTTCAGGATCCTTCTCTGAATTTCGACTGGCAGACACAGGTTTTCGATCTTAAACTGCAGGCAAGTAAAAATCTCTTTATTATAACACCGTATGCAGGTCTCGGTGCATCGTACGGAATATCCAGTGCAGGCGGAGGCTTAACGACAAAACTTCTGCTTAACGGCGTAGAAATTACTCCGGAGCAAATACAGGAAATAGAAGCTGCTTTTAAGCTTGCCGGGGAGCCTGTTCCAGATCTCTCTGCAGGAGGAATTATAGTAAGTAATTCTGTTCAGGGCCTTTCCGTGCGTGCCTACGGAGGTGTTTCTCTTAATCTCCTTATACTTAAGCTGGATTTTACAGGAATGTACAATTTTACCGGAAATAATTACGGTGCAACTGTTAATTTGAGATTCCAGTTATAAACCGGCAATAGATCTATAATAAAAGGACCTGTTTGTTCTATATAATATTCGAAAGAAAAAAGCGGCTGATTCTTATCATGTTTCAGCCGCTTTTTAGTATACTCTCAGCCTGCCTGCTTAAAAATACAGCTAAACTTCATCCTGCCCGTGCAGAATCTATAGTCCATGGAGCCTGAACCTTTTCCTGAACCTTTTTAAGTGTGTTCCAGAACAAGAAGAGAGAACAGCTTAACCTCCGGGATAATTATTTCAATCATCATCCCCAGGGCATCCGGAATTTCTCTATACCGAAGGGAGCGGGGCCTTCCCATGCCGGTATCAGGGGAGGCGAGAAAAAGAGACTTTATCTCCCCGGGAACCCGTATTTTTATTATTAAATTCTTTACAACAGGAGGTTCGGTTTTCCCTTTATTCCAGAGATCCTCTTTGTTTCCGGTGAGATTGATAAAACTGATGGTTTTTATCTTCTTAGTTTCCCGGATGATCGTCCAGACTTTCCCCGGTTCTCCGTCGGGACTATAGGGAAATCCCTCACATACATTATCGGCAAAGTCTCCTCCCAGATGGGTCATGGAGACATCCTCCATTTCGGGATTAAAAAAGAGAGTAGAGTATCTTATGATAAAATCGTAATAGGTCCGAATCCTCCGGATAAATGGTTTTCTTAAATGACGGTAATTCACATAATACCCCTGAGTAAGCACTCCCTCCTTTCCTCCGAGGAGGAGATGATAAGCCCCGAAAGAGGTGATAACCGCTGTAAGGATCAGTGCCGAGGTCTCGGCTTCCCCGACAGGGAGGTCCTCTTCCTTAAACGGGGAGAGGTAGGCCGCAAGGATAACCGGTTTCCCTCCTCCGGCAACTTTTGCATCCTGAATTAGATGGTTGATGTGGGAATACCGTTTATATGGATTCCATACCTCGATATAGACCGCATCCTGAGGGGAAAGCCCTGTTTTTTTTAAGGGCCAGGCCCGGACATTGTTAAAAATAAGGGTGACATCTTTTTCGGATTCGAGACGTTTTCTGGTTTTTCTTATAAACCCGGCGAATTCCTCCTCCAGCACTACTAACTTTTTCGACCCCGAAGAACTGGAATAAGCGGTCTTTGGAAAACCGTAAGTATCCATATGGATTCCATCGAAACCTGCTTCGCTTATGGCTTTGCGGTACTCTTCGATGATGTGATCCGCCCAGGGGGATCCTCCGGAGATGTCCATGAGATAAAAGATATCGATGAAACTAATCTCTTTACCGGCATCGTTATAGAGAGCCCACTCCCTGTGTTCCTCAAAAAACTTAAGGCATGCAGTGTAAACGGCACCATAGGCAATAGGTCTCATTCCCCGCTGCTTGCAGGCTTCGATCTTTTTCCGGATTACCTTAAAATCGAGGGGACGGTTTAAAAGGTCTCTGTATTTTCTCTTCCCGGGCACCAGGTTATCATGCCGGTACATCCAGTCATAAAACTGCACCATGTTTATATGCAGTTTACTTAAGAACTCGATATCCCGGATATCTTCAAGGTCTTTCGTATCAAAATCGCTCACAAACCCGTACCGGGGAGCCATTCTCCAGGAGGCAACCACGTCGAAAGCACTGGAGAAAATATTTATCTCCTCCCCTTCTTCCGGCGGACTGATAAAGGCATCTACCCCGTATCCGCAGAAAGATACATCCTGCGGGGAGAGATCTACTTCTATCCTTGTTACTCCTTTCTGCAGGGAGATTCCTTTGAGGGTAACTACCTCGACTACTTCTGTAAGGGATAGAACTTTTAATACAAGATCCGCAGAGGTTTCTTTTAACCCGTTATTTCCAAGAAAGACCGCAAGATGGATTTCTTCGTTCCGGAGAAACTGCGCCTTTAGAGGATAAATATCATCAATATATACTGAAGAACCGGTTGCATTCATCCTTTTACTGCTCCTGAAATAATCCCCTTGATAAAAAATTTCTGGAAAAAGAGAAAGATCAAGACCGCAGGAGCAAGGCCGATAATGGCTGCACCAGCCATAAGACTCCAGTTTGCTCCGTATTGCTGAAAGAACATAGAAATCGCAAGAGGTATCGTCCGAACATCCTTGCGCTGCAGAAAGAAAACCGCCTGTGCATAGTTATTCCATATCCCCAGTCCCTGTAAAATTGCCACCGCTGCAGTTACGGGCTTTAAAAAGTGAAAGGTAACCCTCCAGAAAGCGGAAAACCATGTGCATCCGTCTATAATGGCCGACTCCTCTACATCCCGTGGTATGGACCTGATAAAATTGGTATAGAGGAACACCGAAAAGGGGAGGGAATTGGCGGATAGTACCAGAATCATTGCCCACCGGGTGTTTATCCCTCCGATCTTTATCATCAGTGTATACAGGGCTACGGTATTGATAATTCCCGGAATCATCATACAGAGGAGGAAGATGTTTAAGATTGTTCTATTAAAGGGGCTGGCGAAACGGGCAATGGAGTATCCTGCGGAACTGGAAAAAATAACCAATATCACCAGAGCTCCGCTGGTGATAACGAAGGAATTGACAAGAGAGATTCCAAGTCCCGACTTCGTCCAGGCTAAAATGAAATTGACAAAATGAAAGTCAGGAAGAAAGGAGAAGTCTATCTTCAGTTTCCCGACATTTTTACTGAGTCCGATGGTGATAAGAATATAAAAAGGGATAAGGGAGAGAAACGAGATCACCACAAGGGTTATATATTTTCCTGTTTTTTGAATAATCCTGATCCAGTTCATGCTTCATACTCCATCCGTTTCATTACTTTCAGAGATATAAATACCGGGATAAGGATGATAAAAAACAGGATCAGTGCCACCGCTGTAGAGTATCCCGTAAAACTGCCATGAACCATCCGTAGAATGTAGATACTTAAGGATTCTGTAGCATATCCGGGACCGCCGTCGGTAAGGGCAATTATAATTTCAAATACCGAAAGGGATCCGATGATGTTGGTAATAACGTTTATCTTTATAGACGGCAAAAGGAGGGGGAGAGTCACATACCGCAGGGTTGTCCAGTATCCCGCACCTTCCATGTCGCTTGCCTCATACATTTCCGGAGAAATGGTCTGCAGTCCCGCCAGGTAGATGATCATTGTCATTCCAACGAATTGCCATACATTCACCAGAATCAGAACCACAAGTGCAGGTCCGCTTTTCCCGAGCCAGTTCCCGGAAATAACCCATCCGGCATGGCTGAGAACTGTAAAAAGAACTCCTCTTTGAGGCTGCAGGATAAAATACCAGAGATATCCCATAATAAGGGGACTGATTACTGCGGGAAGATAAACAATAACTCTTACAAGGGATTTCCCTTTAAACTCCTTATCCAGGAGCAGGGCATAGACAAGACCGAAAATATTTAACAGAGGTGCACTTCCAAGAGCAAAGAGAACGGTTACTTTAATATCATTAAGGGCGCGGGAATCGCTGAAAAAAGTTATGAAATTTCTGATCCCGATAAAAGTGGCTTTCGAAAAACCGTTCCAATTGGTCAGACTAAGTCCGATGCTCTGGAAAAGGGGATAGATGAAAAAAATAAAAAAGAGAATAAAAGCCGGAACGGCCATAACCTTATGCAGATTGTTTCTTAGTTTTTTCTGTTTCAAATCTGCACCTCTTTACATAGATACAGCTGTCTCCGCTTAAGCGGAGACAGCTGTATAATATTACTTTGCAGCATTCCAGGCTTTATTCCAGGTATCTGCATAGGCTTTAGCAAAATCGAGGGATGTTGCATATTTGCCGGCAATAAGCTGCTGAACCATTCGGCCTGCATCGTCCCCGGAAAATCCTGATGGAGTTTCTGTAAAGGGGATGTTAACTGCAATAGAAAGGGCTTTCTTTACATCATCCTTTAATGGACCCCAATCGGCATTAACATCGGTGAAAGCGGAGGGCATTTTTAAAAATTCACTGTAACTTTTCTGATTATCCGGCTGGAACAGATAGTTTAAGAATATAACTGCCTCCTTTTTATGTTTTGATGCACTGGTAATGGCATAAGCTGAATCTTCAGCCGAAATAACAACCGGTTTTGTTCCGTCGGCAATGGCAGGGAAAGGAGAAAAACCAATTTCTGCATCGGGATTAATTTTCATGATATCTCTGAAAGCCCACATCCCCTGGCTGATCAGAGCGGTCTTCCCTGTAGCAAGAGCTGTTTTCTGATCATCATAAGTCGCTGTCAGGGAGTCGCTGTTTATAAGTCCCTTTGCCTTTAATTCCATAATCCTGCCGGCAAAAATATCCATCGGACCGCCCGCCTGAGCGAACTTCAGTTTGTCCTGCTGGTTATAGATAAATGCCTTCCTGGAACCCATAATACCATATTCCTGTTTGATAATGCCATGGGCAAGAAATTCTATAAGATGACCAAGAGTCCAGGAATCTTTTCCGGCTAAGAACATCGGAACCATCCCTGGGTTTGCTTTCTTAATTGTTTCAAGATTTCCGACAAAATCTTTCCATGTTAATGCCTCTTTTAAACCTAGTTTATTAAACACCTCTTTATTGTAAAAGATTCCGGCAGTGGTGACATTCGTGGCAACTTTATACTGTTTTCCCGACTTGATATCTGTGCACAGATCTTTGATGGAAGGAAGAATTCTGCTCCACCATGACTCATTAGAAAGATCCATATACATTCCCTGGTCGATATAATCCTGATTGACTACCGTAGTGATATCAGGAATATCTCCGGAGGCGAATTTTACCTTGATAACACTACTGGCATCTTTCTGAAACTCCTGGGTTACTTTAATCCCCGGATATTTCTTATTAAAGTCCGCGATCAATTTATCCATCCAATCGACGGTCTCACTCTTTCCTGTGAAAAATGTTACTGTTACAGGAGCCTTTTTTCCCTCTTTCTGCCCTCCGGCAAACAGAGGAAAAGATACTCCAAAGATAACAAAACACATAAGTAAAGTTACAGTTCGTTTCATTTCTTTCTCCTTATAAATATAAATTTTATTATTTATCCGATTCTTTTTCGGATATAGCCCGAAAGAGAATCAGATACATTGCATGGGACCACAGAAGAGGTCTTGCATTCTTTCCCCATCTGCTTTCCCAGTACTTCTTTTGTTCCGGATAATTCATAATTCCCAAAACCTGTTCCGGTAAATTACCCTGCTCATCCGCCTGTTTTTCTACCCAGTCGCGGATTTCCAGAGCCTTTTCCTTTGTACCTGTTTTAGTATAGTACCAGCCCAGCCAGCAGCTTAACAAAATCCACTGGCCGCCGCCATAATACGAATCTTCCGGATACCGTTTTACACCTCCTTTTTCCAAAAGTTTATTTTCTATCGCGTTGATGGTTTCCACCATGACCGGATCTTCAGGTAGAACAAGTTTAAATGGTACCGATAGCCATAGAAGACTGGAGTCAACGCTCGCTGAAAGCGAATTCTTTTTAAACCGGTTATCCACCGTTAATGTCAGGGTATACTCACGTATTTTACCGGCAAGGAAAGTAAGTTCCTCCCCTGGGATATGGCGGCTTATCGCTGAAATTCCTCCATAGATACACGCCAGGGTCGATGGGTGAACTCCCTCTCCGTTTTCTTCCCAGCAGTCGTAATTCGGAAGGTTCCAGGTAATTTCCAGATAGGCGAGGGTAAGGTCGATGCTTTCTTTAAAGAGGGAAAGATATTCGGTTTTCCCTGTTCTTTCTATAAACTCACTTAACAACCAGAGCCAGGCACCATATCCGTCAACCTGATGATTCGGCCAGGTGTCCATCACTTCTTCCCCGTCGAGGGTAAACCGGGTGGGAAGAAAATCCTTCTGTGTTATTTCTACTTTTGCTTTTAATTTCTCTTTAAGAAGTTCCACCTTTGATGTCTTTTTAAGGATCGTTTCATTCACCCAGATAAGGAACTTTTCGCAGGATACGACTTCCCCGTAGAGGAGCATAGAGTATCCTATAAAGCTGCCGTCCCTGAGCCAGCTGTACCGGTATGTCGGAAAGGTAGGGCAGGCAACATACGCTCCGCTCTCCGCCTGATTTTCCAGAATTATTCTTATACTTGTTTCTTTCAGATTCTTCAATTAAAACCCCTTTGTATGTAGTATCTCAATAGTATCTCACCAAAACCAGGTTTCCTTCCGTGGGTAGTATATCTTAGGTTAACCGGTTACCGTAACCGGTTAACCTAAGGCACAAAAAAAATATCATTACAGGGTCCCCACTGTTTCTCTTTCTACAATTCGATGAGGCATAATTACACTCTCATCAAATCCTCTCTTGTGGATAAGCAGCTCCGCGGCTATTTTACCGATATCTTCCACGGGCTGATGCACCGTAGTCAGGGGAGGTACCGTCATTTCAGCATCTTCAGTATCGTCGAAACCGATTATCGAAAGGTCTTCCGGAATTCTCTTTCCTCTCCGGTAAGCGCAGGAGATTGCTCCTATAGCCATTTCATCACTGGTAACAAAAAACGCAGTAAGGTCCGGATCTCTTTCGAAAAGCTCTTCACATCCTGCAGCACCGCTTTTAAAATGAAAATCACCGTAAGCGATAAGCTCTTCCTTCACCGGAATGCCGTATTCTGTAAGGGCTGCTTTATAACCTTCGATCCTGGGTAATCCCGCGATCTGGTCGTATCTGGAACCGGAGATAAGACCGATCTTCCGGTGTCCTTTTTTTATAAGATAGCATACGGCATCGTATGCCGCCTGCTTATCGTCCACCTTGACATAGGGGAACCGGTACTTCGGGGACATAGTGGAAACAAGTACAACAGGGGCACCCATCTTTTTAATGACTTCGACATATTCATCTTTGAGCCACTCACTGATAAAGATCAATCCTTCTATCCGCTTCTCTTTGAGAACCTGGAGGTACTCCATTGTCCTCTCTCCGTTACTGTGGGTATTACAAACGATAACACTGTGTTTAAGGGAATGGGAAGCCGTCTCGATTCCCTGAAGAAGTTTTGCTGCAAATCTGCTCGAAACACTGGGAAGGAGGACTCCGATGGTACTGGTTTGTTTATTTGCCAGTCCCCGGGCAATCGCATTCGGGGAATAATCCAGGTCCTTCATTACTTTCTCTACCCGTTGCCTGGTTCCTTCCGAATATCCCGTTAAATCATTTAATATTCTGGAAACTGTAGCCACCGAGACTCCGGACATACGGGCAACGTCTCTGATTGTCGCTTTCAACTCTTTAAACCATCCTTACGTAACCGGTTACGTAAGACGTTACATCGAATAGTTTCTATTGTCAAGTTATTAAATATGTTTTTTGCATAATTTTTAACTGAATAATGAGGCCGCTGTCCATGGTGTTGTCTGTAATGTATACTATATATTACATGCTAAGAATTAACATGACATACTTAATTGTTTTTATTTCTCATAATTTTGGCTGTACTATTATAAAAGTTAATGATACTATTCTTAAACCGCTAAATCAGGTCGTAATCAGGAGTTTTTTGGATGAAAAAGGTAAAAGGAGCTTTGCCTGCACAGAGACATGGATTTTCAAAAGCAGGTAAATGGCTATTTTTTATATCCCTTATTTTTATTCTTTCATCGTGTATCGGTGTAAATACAACAATAACCTTTAATAATAACGGGTCCGGCAAACTTACAATAAAGTACAGAATATCAAAAATGGTTGTAAATATCGGAAATGCAGGAGAGGGAACAACCGTTCTTCCCCTGCCTGTTACAAAAAAAGATTTTACAAGATCGATAGAAGGCGTTAAAGGCCTTAAACTGCTGTCTGTTAAACAGAGCGAAGATGATAATGATATCTTTATAACGGCAGAAATAGAATTCGACAGAATCGAGGATTTTGCAAAAGTAAAGGGTTTTAAAGAAATGCCTGCAACATTAACTGAGAAAGGAAAAAACATCTTTTTTAACCAGAAAATAGCAGGCAAGCCCGGTCAGGAACCGGATAAAGATTCTCTGAAATTAATAGATACCCTTTTTAAGGGTTATAATGTTTCTTTTAATATTAATGCTCCTAAAGAAATAAAGTCTCATAATATCGGTAAACTTTCTGCCGATAAAAAGAGCGTTACTTACATTATCCCTGTTGTAGATTTATTAAAAATTAAGAAGGATATATACTTAACTGCAACCTGGTAACTTAATTGTTGAAAAACATTTCCCTGTTTGCCTTTCGTTCTATAATGAGCAAGGATTAAAAAGGAAAGGAAAAAGAGATATTTTATAAAAATTTTATTTGACAATCAGCAACTGTTTTCATAGTCTTTATGATGTACAATTTTCAGGAGAATCAAAAAATGGATGTCTTAAAAGAAGTTAAAAAAGCCGAAGATGAAGCAAGAAAAATAGAAGAAGAGTATAAGGATAAAATTGATAATTTGCTTTTATCAGTTAATGCAGAAGCGGAAAAAACGAAACAGAAGCTCGATAAAGATTTAAAAGATAAATTAAAATCCTACGGGGATGAGCTGGATAAACAGTTTGACGAAGAAAAAGCAAAGATTATTAAAGAAAGCGAGCAAGAGAGAAAAAAAATCGAAATCGTTGTGGAAAAGAACAGAGAGAATTTTATAAATCAACTCCTCGATAAACTGAGCTGAAATATGTCGATTGCCCGAGTATTAAAAACGGATATTATTCTTCCGAAGGACAATGAGTCTTCTCTTATTAAATATCTGGAAGAAAGCAAGCTGATTCATATTTCGGATATACACGATTCCATCAAGGAGAAAGCGGAATATATAGAAGAAAGGACAGATGTCGATTCTTCGGAGGTGGATGAGATACTTGGTAATTCCAAATGGATTCTTGACACCTTTAGGAATTTCGATCCGGAAAAGAAAGGACTGTTGGAAGAGTTCTTTGGTTCCGCCCCTTACATAGAGGCGGATAAATTTAATGACATCATTAAATCTTTTAAAATTAATGAATATACAGAAAATCTTAAATCCGAATTCAGAGATTACGAAGAGGCCGCCGGAGAAATAGAAAAAAATAAAGAATTAATAAAATCTTTAACCCCATGGACTCAGCTTAAAGAAAATCTATCCCTTTACCAGGAATCCGAGTATGTATCGGTTATTCTAATTGCATGTAAAAACGAGCAGTATAAGAAGGTAACGGTTTTGCTTAAAGAAAAAGAACTGGAAGGCTATACGGAATGGGTGGTGGTGTCGGAAAACAAGAAGGACAAACTCGGTTATTTTATTGTCTTAAATGAAAAACGTGACGATCTGGAAAATATTATAAAAATTTCGGGAAGCCAGGTTGTAACATTACCCTGTTTCGACAGTACCGTAGAGGAAATCGAAGCGGAGTCCGTAAAAATAATTAAAACCTCCGAAGAAAAAAAAGAAAAAATATCTAAATTCTTTGCCGTGGAATCCTTAAAAAAAAGGGAAATAATCAAAGCATTTTATGATGAATATTCAAACAGGAAGAAGAATATTACGGTAAGAAATAAAATGTTTTACTCCCGCATGGTTCTTGTAGTTCACGGCTGGGTGAAACAGTCGAATAAAAAAGATTTTAAAAATCTTATCGATAAGAATTTTCCGGATGCTGTTCTTCGTTTCAGCAAACCCGCGAAGGACGATAATCCGCCTGTAGAACTTGAAAACCCGAAATTGATTAAACCGTATCAGACACTTCTCGAAATGTTCGGTATGCCGAACTATTTTGGTATCGATCCCACCCCTATTGTTGCCATTACAATGACTGTATTTTTCGGAATATGTGTGGGAGATGCAGGTTACGGAACCCTGCAGGTTCTTCTTATTTTATTTCTTAAACGAAAATTTAAACCGGATCCCGGAACCCGGTTATTTCTTAATATGTTTCTGCAGATGGGAATAATGGTCATGATTTTCGGTACCTTAAGCTGGAGTTTTTTTGGTTTCAGCCCGGGCTACGTACACGGCGGGCCCAAGATATTAGGCATTCTTCCTTTTTTCCTGCCGACAAAAGATATTATGACTGTTATCGGTCTTTCTATCGTTTTGGGAGTTATAACGCAGCTTGCCTCCATACTTGCAGGGCTTATAAACAGCATTAAAATGCATGATATCGAAGCTGCAATCTTTGATTATCTGATGTGGTTTATAATGCTCTCTTCGATTACCGGATGGGTGTTTACAAAAATCATAAGCAGTATACCGAAACCTTTCGAAACAACGTTTCTGCTTTTAATTGCATTAAGTGCATTTGCAGTTGTTATTTTTTCCGGGAGAGAAAATAAAAATATTTTTTCACGTCTTCTGTCCGGAGTCATCTCCCTTTATGGGATAGTTGGTTTTTATGGAATTGTATCGTTCTTTTCCGATGTACTTTCTTATATGAGGCTTGCAATAATAGACATGACAACAGGCTTTATTGCTCTTGTTGCAAATTTAATGGGAGGCCTGCTGATGGGAAGCGGAAGTCTTCTTTTTACACTTGTAACTATCGTTATCGGTGTTATTATTGCAATTTTCTTTCATATTCTGAATCTGTTTCTTTCAATGCTCAGCGCTTTTGTACATTCTTTAAGGCTTAATTATCTTGAATCTTTTAGCCGCTACTATCCAGGTGGCGGAAAACCATTTATACCCTTTAAACGGGAATCACAACACTATCGGTTTGAAAAGTAGGAGGAATAATAATGACAGTAGGTTTTGCAATAGCAGTTTCCGGAGGAGCACTTGCAGCCGGATTTGCAGCAGCGGGTTCTTCGATTGGAGTAGGATTAGCAGGTGAAATGGCCGGCGGAGTATTATCCGAAGATCCGGATAAATTCGGACCCATGCTTATTCTTCAGGCTCTTCCGGCAACGCAGTCTATCTACGGCTTAATTGTAGCAATTCTTGTAATGGTAAAGCTTCAGATACTCGGCGGCGCAAACCCGCTCTTCGATCTCAGTATCGGAAAGGGCCTGGCGGTTTTCGGTGCCTGTATACCGGCTATGTTCGGAGAGCTTATATCGGCAATCTGGCAGGGTCGTTCTGCCGTTGCTTCTATGGGTCTCATAGCGAAAAGACCCGAAGCTTTCGGGAAAGCTGTTATTCTGCCGGCAATGGTAGAGACATTCGGTTTATTCGCACTTATTGCCACAATACTTATTCTCATGGTCGGAATTAAATTTTAATGCAGGAGGATATATCTGTGGCAACCAGTGAAATCATAGAAAAAATATTAACCAAAGCGCGGGAAAAGGGAGAGGCTGAACTTAAAGAAGCCGGGGTGAAATATGAACAAATTCTTAAAGATAAGGTAAAAGAACTGGAAAATGATTTCGATGAAAAGCTGAAATCCGGAAAAAAACATATTCGTGAAAAACACCTGCAGAGAATTTCCGCTTTAAGATTAACAGAAAAAAACAAACTTCAGGCATTAAAGAGAAAACTTCTAAATAATCTCTATGACACCGGATGGAAACGGGCTGTAAGCGGAAAATACTATTTAAATTATCTGGATAAAGAACTTAAAAACAATTCTTCTCCGGGTGATACTATAATTGTTTCCGCAAAAGAAAAAGACTCTTTCGAAAAATCATTTAAAGATATTCTTATCAAATACAGGGTAAGTATAGCGGAAGAAAAGGGGAAATTCCGAGCGGGATTTATTATCCCGAAAGGGGATATTCGTTTAAATTGTTCACTCGATGAAGCATTTAAAATTCTTAAAGAACAAAATGAAGTTGAATTAGCAAAGACCCTTTTTAAAGAATAAAGAAAGATATAGAGGAATCAGGAATATCAGGTATGCAACCACAGAACAGGAAATCAGATTATAATTTCGTATTCGGGGTCTTTAAAAGCAGAGAAAGTGAACTGCTGGACGATTACCATGTAGAAAACCTGTTAAGATCAGGAAGTTTCGAAGAGGCCGTTACTCAAGTACCGGAAAGTCCCTTTTCTGATGAATTAAGAAAATCAGCAAACGAAAAAGGAATAGACTCAGGTATCTCCGGAGAATTCAATGAAATAAGCAGTTTTTTACAGCTCAATGCTCCGTCGGAAGAACTTAAGAAGCTTGTTTTTACTCCATGGGATTTCTTTAATCTTAAAGTGTCCGTACTTTCCAAATTGAGAGAAAAAAAGATCGATGAACTTTACGGGCCGGAAGGTGACGTTTCCATGGAACAGCTTTTATCGGCAACCGAGGAAATGAATTTCTCGTGGCTGCCGCAGGATATATACGATGCTCTGCAGGAAGCATGGATTGCATATTATGATGCTGATAAAAATACACAGGCTTTTGAATTTGCACTGGATAGAGAAAAAAATCTTCTTCTTATAAAGACAGCTGCGGATTCCGGTTCACAGGAGCTGCTTCGGTTTTTTACAGCTGCCGCAGAGATTAAGATTTCAGAACTTCTTATAAGGGGTAAAACCGCAGGAATCGAATGGGATATCGTATCTGCGGGACTAAAAAATTATCATATTCTCAACAATTTCAAGGACACATATGCGAACACACCGCAGGACTGGCAGGGATTTACCGCAGGATTAAGAGAAGGTATTTTAAGACGTACTCTTAACGAGTTTTCCGAAGGAAAAAATATTTCAGAAATAATTCTTAAATTAAAGCATGAACTTTACAGGGGAATTGAGAAATGGAGATATTATTCACCCTCCATAGAATATGCATATTATTTTTTATCACGTAAAACCGCAGACCTGTATAACTGCAGGCTGATTTTACTGGGAAAACTTAATGGTATTCCCTCTGAAACTTTGCAGAAAAGGATATTAAATGTCTGCATATAAAATCGCAATGATAGGCGACAGTTCAACGGTTAATGGATTTTCTGCAGGCGGTGTAGAAGGTTTTCCTGCATATAAGAGCGAAGAAGCTCTTAAAAAACTGAAAGAGCTCAGTTTAAGTAAAAAATACGCTATTATTTTTATTACGGAAATATTAGCGGAATCAATATTAAATGAGATATCTGAAATACCCACGGGCTCTGTACCTGCAATTATAATTGTACCTGATCAGAGCGGTTCCAGAGGCATAGGCTATAAAAAAATTAAGAGTGCGGTAGAAAAGGCAATTGGAATTGACCTTTTGGGTAAAGAATAACAAGGAAGATGGGAGTTAAAAATGGCTGGTAAAATTATAAAGGTATCCGGACCACTTGTCGTAGCCAGAAGTCTGGAAAATCCTATGATGTACGAAGTAGTAAAAGTCGGGGAAATCGGACTTTTCGGAGAAATCATAGGGATAAACGGAGATGAAGCATCGATCCAGGTATATGAACAGACAGAAGGGGTAGGCCCAGGCGAACCTGTTGTTAATACAGGCAATCAGCTCTCCGTTGAACTCGGTCCCGGGTTGATTAAACAAATCTATGACGGTATTCAGCGTCCTCTCGATGTTATCAGTAATAAATACGGAGATTTCATTGCCCGCGGTATATCCGAACCTCCGATTTCGTATGATAAAAAGTGGTATTTTACAGCTACCGCGAAACCCGGTGAGAAGCTTCAGGGAGGTCAGCGGCTGGGATATGTTGAGGAAACCGAAATAGTAAGGCACTGGGTTATGGTGCCTCCGAATTTATCAGGAGAACTTCTGGATATTTCCAGCGGGACATATACCGTTAAAGATACTATCGGAACACTTAAAGATTCATTCGACGAAAAGCACATACTCAGACTTGCCCATAAATGGCCTGTAAGGCAGGGCCGGCCTTTTAAAAGAAAGATAAACCCGACTATCCCCCTTATTACCGGACAGAGGGTACTGGATACGTTTTTTCCCCTTGCAAAAGGCGGCTCGGCATGTATACCGGGACCCTTCGGGTCGGGAAAGACTGTTGTTCAGCACCAGTTGGCAAAATGGGCGGATGCTGAAATTATTGTTTATGTGGGATGCGGAGAACGGGGGAATGAGATGACGGATGTTCTTATCGAATTCCCTGAACTAAAGGACCCTAAAAGCGGAAGACCGCTTATGGAGAGAACAATACTTATAGCGAATACCTCAAATATGCCTGTTGCAGCACGTGAAGCCTCGGTTTTTACGGGGATTACACTTGCGGAATATTACAGGGATATGGGTTATAATGTTGCTTTAATGGCGGATTCCACATCGAGATGGGCGGAAGCCATGCGTGAAATATCCGGCCGCCTGGAGGAAATGCCCGGAGAAGAAGGTTATCCTGCTTACCTCGCATCCAGAATTTCCGAGTTCTACGAAAGAGCCGGTCTTGTGATACCATTCGGGTCGGATGAAGAAGCTTCCCTGTCTGTTATCGGTGCGGTTTCCCCTCCCGGCGGAGATCTTTCCGATCCTGTAGTTCAGGCAACCTTAAGAGAAGTAAGAGTTTTCTGGGGTCTGGATGCGAAACTTGCCTATGCAAGGCATTTTCCCGCAATTAACTGGCTTAGTTCATATTCGCTCTATTCCGATTTAATGAATAATTTCTACAATAATGAAGTATCGGAACTATGGCTTAAAAACAGGCAAGCTGCCTTGAGGATACTGCAGGAAGAATCGGAACTGGAAGAAATAGTACGTCTCGTCGGTATCGATGCTCTGTCGCCAAAGGATAGATTAACATTAGAAATAGCCAGAAGCATAAAAGAAGATTTTCTTCATCAGAATGCTTTTCATGAGGTTGATACATATACATCATTAAAAAAACAGTTTCTTATGCTCGAATCCATTCTTTTATTTTTTACACTTGCCATGGAAGCAATTGCAGCTGATGTTCCCCTGGATCTTATTCTCGAGCAGGAAGTGCGCGAGGAAATAGCCAGGATGAAATATCATCCGGAAGAAGAAATCGATAAAATAAAAGCTGTGCAGGATTCTATAAGAACTGCTTTCGATGAAATAAAGACACGGAGGGCTTCCGCATGATTAAAGAATATAAAAGCGCCAGAGGGTTGGAAGGCCCGTTGATGATTGTCGAAGGCGTAGAGGGAATAAAATATGGAGAACTTACAGATGTGGAACTGCAGGACGGGAGTATAAGACGCGGCCAGGTTCTGGAAACGAGCGAAAAGAGAGCTCTTGTTCAGCTTTTTGAATCTTCGCAGGGCATATCCACCGACCTTGCGACGGTCAGATTTCTCGGCAGGGGTATGACTACTTCATTGACAAGAGAAATGCTTGGCAGAATATTTAACGGAGTCGGAGATCCTATAGACGAAAGCGGAGAAATAATTCCTGAAAAGCATATGGATATTAACGGTTCTCCGATTAATCCATACAGCAGGAATTTTCCTTCCGAATTTATACAAACAGGTGTATCGGCTATTGACGGACTCTTAACACTCGTCAGGGGACAGAAGCTTCCTATTTTCTCAGGGTCAGGTCTTCCCCATGCTCAGCTTGCCGCACAGATAGCACGGCAGTCGAAGACATTAGGTAAAGCGGAAGAATTTGCCGTTGTTTTCGCCGCTATGGGTATCACATTCGAAGAGGCTAATTTCTTTATCGACGACTTAAGGAAAACCGGAGCAATAGAGCGTTCTATTCTTTATATTAATCTTGCCAATGATCCTGTTATCGAGAGGATTGCAATTCCGCGGGTAGCACTTACCGCTGCCGAATACCTTGCATTCGAACTTGATATGCACGTGCTTGTTATTCTCACCGATATGACAAACTACTGTGAAGCTTTACGTGAGATTTCCGCAGCAAGAAAGGAAGTGCCCGGAAGAAGGGGATATCCCGGCTACATGTATACCGACCTTTCCATGTTGTATGAAAGAGCAGGAAGAATTAAAGGCAAAAGCGGGTCAATTACACAGTTTCCGATTCTTACTATGCCGGAAGACGATAAAACGCATCCGATTCCGGACCTTACAGGTTATATTACAGAAGGACAGGTTTTTCTCGGACGTGATATTCACAGAAAGGGAATCCTTCCTCCTATAAATGTTCTTCCGTCCCTGTCGAGATTAATGCAGAAAGGAATAGGGGAGGGGAAAACACGCGAAGATCATGCGGATGTTGCGAATCAGCTTTTTGCCGCATATGCAAAGGGAGTCGAATCCAGGGAATTAGCCGTTGTACTCGGTGAAGCGGCATTAACGCCGATAGACCGAATATATGTAAAATTCGCAGAGCAGTTCGAACAGAAATTTATTAACCAGGGATTCGAAGAAAACCGCAGTATAGATGAGACACTTAACATCGGCTGGAAATTACTTAACATTCTTCCCAGAACGGAATTAAAGCGGATAAGAAACGAATATATAGATAAGTACCTTGGAGAGAAAAACTAATGTCAATCCAGGTAAACCCCAATAGAATGGAGCTGCTTCAGTTAAAGCGGAAGCAGCAGGTAGCCGTTCGGGGTCATAAACTTTTAAAAGATAAGCTGGAAGGACTATTAAAGGATTTTATGCAGATTATCAAGGATTACAAGGTTTTAAGAAATCAGGTAGATGCCGAACTCAGTGAGATGTTTCAGCATCTTATTCTTGCATCGGCAAGTATGCCCAAACAGGCATATCTTACAGCCCTTGCTTTTCCGCAGTGTGAAGCAAAACTACGGGTAGAAGAAAAACTGCTGATGAATGTAAGAATACCGATATTTAATTTTACAATCGAAGGCAATATGCTCAGTTACAGTATTGACAGTACAAACTACGACCTTGATGAGGCTATGGGCAGGCTTAAAAGAATGCTGGAACGTATGGTAAAACTGGCGGAACTTGAAAAGACGATAGAACTCGTAGCTGCGGAAATAGAAAAAACAAGACGAAGAGTAAATGCTCTGGAGTATATTCTTATCCCGCAGCAGGAAGAAGCGATTAAATATATTTCCAGTAAACTCGACGAACTTGAACGCAGTAATACAACGAGGCTCATGAAAATAAAAGAAATGTTAAGGATGTAAAAAACCATGAAAAAAAAACTTGAAGTCTTTAAAGAACGGATTGTGAAGACTCTCAAGGATATGGAAATCGATCTTATAAAAACAGAGAAAGAATGGGAACAACGTAAAGGTGTTTTTAAAAGTAAGGGTTATGTTTACAAAGAAAATATTAATGTATTTAATAATGAGTTAAAGTCCATAAAAAAGACAATGGAGATAATCGAAGAAATTGATATTACAGGCTTTAAAATGATAAAGGATTTTAAAGCAACTATGATAAGCAAGCTGGAAGATCTTTATGATCAATCCGTACTCATGCGGAGCGGGCTAAACCTTATAATCAGGACTATTTATAAGGTTGATGAAAATGCTCTTCCTGATATAATAATTGAGTGATAAAAACCGTTATCGAATCTGTGAAAAGAAAAAAGACCAGAGCTGTACGAGTAGGTAAAATTATTATCGGAGGTAATTTCCCTGTATCTGTCCAGACCATGTGGAAAAAACCCCTTTCATGTGCAGATAAAAAAATACTTCCGGAATTAATTAAATTGCAGGATATCGGCTGTGATATTATTCGTTTTGCAGTTCCCGATATGCAAGCTGCTGAATTTGTGGGTAATCTTTCGAAAAAAACGGAATTACCTGTCGTAGCTGATATACACTTCGACTATAAAATCGCTTTAAGAGTTCTTGATTTTCCCGTAGCAAAGGTTCGGATTAATCCGGGAAATATCGGAAAAGAATCCGGAGTTGTCGAAGTTATAAAAAAGTCGACAGATAAGGGTATTCCTCTTCGAATCGGTGTAAATGCAGGTTCTCTTCCACGCAATTTACAAAATGAAAAAGATAGCGCATTGGCCATGGTTAAGGCTGCGGAATCCGAACTGAATATTCTAGAGAAATACAGTTTTAAAAATGTTATTTTTTCGTTAAAATCATCCGATGTTACATCCACCATAAGAGCAAACAGGCTGTTTTCCGAACGGTTCGATTTTCCTCTTCATATCGGTGTTACGGAAGCCGGTCCTTTAATTCCCGGAATTGTTAAAAATTCCTTTGCACTGACGACTTTACTAAAGGAAGGAATAGGTGATACGATAAGAGTGTCACTTTCCAGCGAACCGGAAGATGAGGTACTGACCGGGAAAGAAATACTTAAGACAGCCGGTGTTTCTGCCGGTGGAATTGATATTGTTTCCTGTCCCATGTGCAGCAGGTCTGTTTTTGATGTAAAAGTTTTTGTCACTAATCTGTATAAAAATATTCATACTATAAAAAAAGATGTTACAATTGCCGTAATGGGATGTCCTGTTAACGGGCCTGGCGAAGCAAAATCAGCGGATATCGGTATTGCAGGAGCAGGCAAATATGCAGTTCTTTTTAAAAAAGGCTCGGTTATTAAAAGTGTAAAAATCGAAGATGCACCGGATATATTTTTGGAGGAAATTAATAAATTTTGAAATCGTTTTTATTTATTTTTATATTGTCATCATTTATTTTATTTAATTCATTTAACCTTTTTTCTGAAGATAAAAGTAATCCTACGGCAGCCTGGATAGTTCTGGAAGAGGGCAGGGTGCTGCTTTCTAAGAGTAGAATCGGTGAAGCATTAAAACTTTTTCAGCAGGCGCTTAATAGAAAAAGAGGTATATACCCTGAAGCGGATATAGCAATCGGAGACGTGTTTTTGGAAGAAGGTGAGTATGATCTTGCTTTGCTTCATTATAGAAGTGCATATAAATATAGAAGTGCATTTACGATACCGGATGAAATTTACAGTTTACTGTATAAGATGTCCGACATATATTTGACGCGTAAAAATTATATCTTGATGATTAAAACGTTAAATATTATTTTAAAGGACAGCAGTTTTTTTTCCGATCCCCGTTACGATAAATTAAGAAATTCCATT
>JAADHF010000053.1 GCA_013151965.1 Spirochaetota bacterium | reverse complement strand
TCATTTACATTAAAAGATCCCGGGCAGGGTTACAGATTTGATATTATAAAGAAGAATGAGAAAGTAAAACCTGCTGAAAAAGAAAAAAAAGAAAGTGTGTATTTTATTCCGCCGGTTCGCATAAAAGATACGGTGGTTTCTCAAAATGGGAATGCTTCGAATATTAAAATCAGTTATCAGTTTAAACCGAAATTTGTCATCGATGATACATTTGATTATCAGCAATGGGAAAAGAGTGAGGATGTGGATTACTCTCTGCTCTATACGACTTTTTCGGGTTCCGGTTTTTCGAGGATAGATTCCGGCATTAATTTACTGAACTCACTTGTTAATGTAAATGAAAGTATTGTTTTTGAGGGGAATTATGTTAATCGTTTTAATAAATCGGATTCTCTGGCAGAAAAAGAATGGCAGGATATTTTACTCAACGATTATAATCAGAGAAGATTCGATATTAAGAATATTATCAGTTTATCATTGCGGCCCTTAATGCAGTTCGAATCTTTTAAAGGGACGGTTTTATCTTATAATCTGAACTGGTTATGCTATAAATTGATATTTTCGGATTTTAAAGACGGTGTGCCTCTTTACACCGGTATAAATCCGGCCTGGGATAAATCGTCTGTTCTGGCAAATAATTTAAAACTGCTGCTGAAGTTTGTGCCGGTTAAAGATATAAATCAGTCATTAAGTGTAACATATTCGATGCCTCCGCTCGATGAGGCATTAACGACACGCTTCGATTCGAAATTCTGGCTTTCCAATACATCCGTTCAGGTTTTGTTAAATAAGAATAAGGATACCGGCTGGATATTAAAACCGGTTTCTCTTGGAGAAAATCTTATATTCGGCAGCGAAGCTTCGCTCTCTGCCACGGCAAATCTGGACGGAGAGACTTTCGTTTTTAATAATCTTACTACAGGGGCGAAATTGTGGAATATTAATACCTCTCTCTCCTTTGAAAGAATGATACCGGTTGATCCGCTGGGTAATAAGACCGGAACCGAAGAAGTATTTTTACCGCTTGTATTTAAAATAAATTATAAAATACCGGGCAATAATTATTATTTCTGGAAAAACAGAATAAATATCGAGACTTCGGTTGATACAAATTATTCCATGAATTTACAGAAATATATCGACAGCGCCTTTAATTTTACTCTTAAATTCAATGTTTCAATATACAAATTCCTGGATTTGTCATTTTCGGCCGTTTCCTACAATAAAAGGATGTACCTCTATATACCGGAAATGGCAAAAAAACTGGATGAAAAATGGGTAAATCCGGTTTATGATCTTTTAAGATCCTTTAATTTTTTTAATATCGAAGACAGATACAGAACATTTTTTAAAATAAAATCTTTGTCTGTAAAGGGTGTTCATCATCTGCACGATTGGGATCTTTCATTTGAATATTCCGGCCAGCCTAAATTACATCAGAATACCGACGGCACGGCACAGTACGAATGGTCGACGTCATTTTCCATATTTATTCAATGGCCGTCTTTCCCATTGATGAAAAGCAGGATTACCGGTGATTCACAGGGAATAAATATACGGGGTTGACTTTATTTCGCAGTTATAGATAACATTAGTATGATGGAGTTTTATGCATAGACATTGGTCGATCGTGGTGAACGATCAAACAGTTTTGAGTGATCTTTTCGGGGCTAATGACCAGAATATAAGAGTATTTGAAGAACTTTTAGGTGTAAGGGTGCTTGCACGGGGGAATGAGATATTTCTGGAGACTGATAATGATGATAAAAGGCGTGTTTTTAAGACAATACTGAGTGAGTGCGAAGATCAGGTAAAATCGGGGCGTTCTTTAAATCCTGCACTAATAAGAGCTATCCATAGTTCCGTTAGGGGCGGCGAAAATATTACGGTTGATTTTTTTAAAAAAAATGCCGTTACCATCCCCAATGGAATCACGAGAGTTTTCCCGAGGAGTCAAAACCAGGCTGTATATCTGGAATCTATTGATAATAACGATATGGTATTCGGGATAGGTCCCGCAGGTACCGGTAAAACATTTCTTGCAGTAGCGGAGGCTCTTAGAACCGTACTTAACCGAAAAGTGAGGAGATTAGTTATTACAAGGCCGGTTATAGAAGCCGGAGAAAGCCTTGGATATCTTCCCGGTGATCTTGAGAGTAAAATAAGCCCGTATCTTAAGCCCCTCTATGATGCCATGGAAATACTCCTGCCTGTCGAGATTATAAAAAAAATGGAAGAAAACGGAAAACTCGAAATAGCACCGCTTGCATATATGAGAGGAAGGACTCTGTCCGATGCGTTTGTCATTCTTGATGAAGCACAGAATACAACAAGGGAACAGATGAAAATGTTTTTAACAAGGATCGGGGAAAACAGTAAGACCGTAATTACAGGCGACATTACCCAGATCGATCTGCCTAAATCCAAATCGTCCGGTTTACTGCATGTTATGTCTATTCTCAACATGATAAAGGAGATTAAATTTATTTTCTTCAATGAAACCGATGTTGTGCGGAATAAATTGGTGCGGAAAATAGTACACGCCTATGAAACAACCAAAGAAAAATAATATTCTTAAGGACCCGCCCTCGGATAAATATAGTAAATTTTTAGATTTCATCAAAAAGAGGGTGCTGACGGGACATATACTGATTATTTTCGGTACCCTGCTCTTAACCCTCATAATGATTCTTATTAATCTGCAGCTTGGGAAATTTTCATTACGTAATTCATTGTCGTCGTATAAGATCGGAATGGTTGCAGATAGAGATGTTGTAGTTGATAGAAATCTGGTTTATACGGATAAAAAGGCAACGAAACTTAAAAGAAATGCAAAAGTAAAGCTTGTGCCGTCAATTTTTGAGATAAAAGAAGGAATTATTGATCAGGTTACAAAGGATTTTGAGAAATTCAAAGCAACAATTATCGATGCACTAAGCTCGGACTTAAGCGCGGGTAATACTTTTTTACGTGTTCAGCTTGTAATTCCGGGCTTCGGAAATGAAGATATTATAAAGCAGCTTCTTAAATATAATGATCCTCTTTCCGTTCTTTCGGAATCGGAAAAACTGCTTATCGGAATAGAAAAATCGGGCATAGTGGCTCATACGGACAGACCGGAGATGCGGGACTTTCTTGCTTCCGGACAGGTAGAAGTCTGGCAATGGGAGGGCGGCAGTTTAAAAAAGAAAAAGGTTGCAGTGAAGGATTTGATAAACCTCAAATCGATAAACGATACTGTCGATAAACTGCTTGCCGGATCCGGTTACAGTAATAAGGATAAAAATCTCATTAAAGCAATTGTATCGGAATTTGCGGAAGAGGATTGTTTTCTTAATAAAGCGGAAACAGAGAAACGGAGGCAAAAGGTATATAACGGGGTGGAACCTGTTCCCGGAAAACTTGTTAAAGGCCAGGTTATTGTACGTAAAGGGGACATTATTACGGATGCAATAAAAAATAAAATAAATGCTCTCGGCGACTATTCTTTTCAGATTAATATAAAAGGAATAACAGGTACCATCTTATTTCTCATAGTGATTTTTATGCTTGCAGTTTATCTTCTTAATGAAAAGATAATTGGTTTTTATCTGCAGAAAGAACAGATAATGCTGTTAGCCGGATTAACCCTGACGTACAGTGCACTTGCGGTTATTCTTTTCAGAGTAGACGGATTGGCGGACTGGCTTCCCTTTTCCGTTATTCTTCCGACGGCTACATTTGCAATTATGATAACTATTCTCATATCAGGCCGGGCGGGCATAATCTTTTCTCTCTTTATGGCTTTTCTTCTCATTCTTGTGCAACAAATGAATATATACACATTTCTCTTTGCCTTTTTTTCCGGAATAGCAGCATCCGCTCTTGTTCAGAAAACAGAAAAAAGAATAGATCTGGTAACTGCAGGACTGTATATGGCGGGATTCGATGCCGGATTTTTAATTATTCTGGGTTTTTTTAAGAATTATGATTTCAGTAAATTTATGGTGGTTATCGGCTGGGGCCTGGGCAATGGTTTTTTATGCAGCATATTAAGTATCGGTTTTCTGCCCGTTATGGAACAGATCATGAATGCACCGACACGTTTCCGGCTGATGGAGCTGTCTGATTTAAATTCCACCGCTATGAAGAGAATGCTGGCACTGGCTCCCGGAACGTATAATCATTCAATAATAGTCGCAAATCTCGGAGAGTTCGCAGCAAGAGAGATAGGAGCGAATCCGCTCATAGCCAGGGTCGGGGGTTACTATCATGATATCGGAAAGGTCGATCAGGCGGAATATTTTGTCGAAAACCAGAGATCCTTTAATAAGCATGATGAACTAAAACCGAGCCTTTCTGCTGCTGTCATCCGCTCCCATGTAAAGATAGGTATCGAAAAGGCTAAAGAGTTAAAACTGCCCCGGGTTATTGTGGATATTATAGCACAACATCATGGCAAAACTCTTATAAAGTATTTTTATCAGAGGGCCAAAGAGGATAAACGTAACAGCAAGATAGCTCCTGAAGATTATTCGTATCCCGGAGAGAGACCGCGCAGCAGGGAAGCGGCTGTTATTATGCTTGCCGATCATGTGGAAGCGGCTTCCAGAACATTAAAGCGTCCGAGTGTGGCAAAACTGGAAAGAATTGTCTGGGATATTATTATCGAAAAATTTAATTCAGGGGAACTAAACGAAAGTGAGCTTACACTGCGGGATCTTGAAATTATTAAAAAAAGTTTTGTGCAGATACTTGCCGGCTATTTTCACACAAGAATCGAGTATCCCAGAATTAATGAGGCTTCATATTGAACAGAGCTGAAGTTTCGGTATCCGTTATTAAAGCACCCCGGTGGCTTAAAAATGTGAGCCCTTTCTGTCTAAAGGTAATGGAGTTGCTTAATCTCTCGAATTATGAAATATCCGTAATGCTCTGTGATGATAAAACCATAACAGATCTGAATAATGGATACAGAGGAATAAATAAGCCCACGGATGTACTGTCCTTCAGCCAGAATGAAAGAAGTAAAGACGGAGATAATTTTAACGGGAAAAATAACGGAACTCCGGTTCTTTTGGGTGATATCGTGATTTCCATCGATACGGTTAGAAGGAATTCAGAAGAATATAATGTAGATTATGAAGAGGAAATAAGGAGGCTGATTATACATGGTTTACTGCACTTAACAGGAATGGAACATTCGGATAATGAAGATTATAATGAAATGATGAAGTTGCAGGAAAGATTACTAAAAAATACTTCGGAGGTTAAATTGTTTTGAAACGCAGAACGAATTTTCTCGAGAAGATACTCGGAAAAAAAACAGAAGATGAAGATGATCATTTGCACGAACTTGATATCGAGGAGAAAGATATGATACGGGGGGTTGTTAAACTTTCCGAAACAACGGTCAAGGAAGTTATCGTTCCCAGGATAGATGTTGTCTTTCTTTCGCTGGATACAGAAACCAATGAGCTGCTCAATACAGTTGCACACTGCGGACACTCGCGGGTTCCTGTTTATAAAGACACGATAGATAATGTAGTCGGTATCCTTTACGCCAAAGATCTCTTAAGATTTTTAATACGCGGCGAGCGGGAGATAGAGTTGGAGAAGCTTATCAGAACTCCGTATTTTGTTCCCGAAAGTAAAAAGATCGATTCTCTGCTGCGGGAATTCAAAAAAAGAAAAGTTCATATTGCTATTGTTGTGGATGAATACGGCGGAACTTCGGGGATTGTATGTCTGGAAGATATTATAGAAGAGATTGTCGGTGATATACAGGATGAATTTGATAATGAAGCGGAGGAGATTATCGAAATCGGTGATAATACATATATCTGTGATGCAAGAATTAATCTTGAAGATTTAAACTCCCGGCTGTCCATAAATCTTCCCGAGGATGATTTTGATACGCTTGGCGGTTTTGTATTTAACCTTTTCGGCAAAATACCTGTAAAGTATGAAAAGGTCGGGTACAGAAATATGGATTTTATTATTCATGATATGGAAGGGCATAAGATAAGCAACGTTAAAATTGTGATTAAAAAGGATGAAAACGGGAATGCTTAAAGGGGCAAAAATAACCTTACTTTTGTTTTTATTCATTTCCTTTTCCGGCCGTTTTTTGCTTTTTGCGGATGATGCGCTGCTCCTGTATAAAGACGGGCAAAAAGCGAGGTACGAACAGAACTACGGCAGGGCAATAGAGAAATTCAGAGCATCTTTAGAGAAGAATCCTCATTATTTCCTGCCTATGATTGCACTTTCGGAATGTTTTCTAAAAACGGGCGAATATGATGAAGCTTTAAAATATGTAAAATTAGCACAGAAATATGATAAAAATAATATTGATCTCTATTCATTGGAAGGTCGAATAGAAGTAGGCCTCGGCAATCTTGATAAGGCAAGGGAGGCGTTTAACAGGGTGCTGGCCGTTCAGCCCAACAACCTCAAGGCACGTTTTGGTATGGCTGAGCTTGATATTGCTGTAGGACAAAAAAGGACAGCTGCAAAACGGTATATCGAAACACTCACATTGTCACCGGAAAGTCAGCGTGCACTTTTATCTCTTGCTCTTATATATGAAGATCTCGGGGAGAAAAAGATTTCTGAAAGCTATCTTGAGCTTGCACTGAAATATCATTCCAATAATCCGGATGTTCAGATTGCCGCAGGAAGATATTTTCTAAAGATAAAAGATTTAAAGTCCGCAAAAATCCACCTGGAAACGGCTGTTTCGCTGGCTTCCCATCGGAAAGAAGCAAAACTGCTTCTTGCTCAGGTTTATATTTTAACCGGGGATTTTAAAGATGCGGGGCGGCAGTTACAGGCAGTTATCAATCTGGACAGGGGCAATGAGCCTGCCTGGTATCTTAAGGGTATCGTTTATGAACGGCAGGGTGATTATAAAAGGGCCTTTAACAGCTTTTTTAATATCCTTAATTCTTATCCGGAGGATGAAGTTGTAAGAATTACTCTTGAGAATCTTGTATTAAAAAAGACCGGAATCAAAGACCCCGTAAGAAAACGGTTAAGCCGGTATCACTATAAAAGGGGACTGCTTTTTGAATCTCAAAATTATCTCGATACTGCAAAAGAGGAGTACAGGCGGGCATTAATGCTCGAACCGCAGTCCAAAACCGCCCGGCTGGCCTATGCAGGTATTTTTAAAACATACGGATATCCGATTAAGTATCTTAACGAACTAAAGGTTATACAAAAACTCGGCCACAATGATCCTGACATCCTTGATGAAATAGAGATATACAGCAGTCTGGATATGAACAGTGTTGCAAAGAGATGGGATATCGATCAGTATTCGATACAACGGGATAAATATACCGTGAGTATCTTTCTTATACCTCCCGGTAAAAACGGAAATATTTCCGTTCATCCCTTTTTTCCCGAAGATTTTTTGGAGTATTTAAGGAGCTATGTACTTGAATACTACAATATGAACGTAAAGTACTACGAAACGACGAATGATTTTGAAAGCGCCTTTAACAGGGCGAGAAAAGAATTAACGAATTTATTTCTGATTGTACAGTATAATGAATCGGAACGTGATTTTTTAACGGATGCCGGCTTATATCTTACAAGAACAGGTTCCAAACTGGGGTATTTTAAGGAGTATAGGACCGGAAATGACAGAATCAGGGATGCGGTTGTACGTATTACAAGGAAACTATACAATTTTATGCCGGTCAGGGGGAAGCTGCTTAAGAGGAGTTTTAATCTGGGAATTATCGACATAGGACGTTTTAATAATGTTAAGAAAAACGATGAGCTGCTTATTATAAAAAAAGACGGATTAACATTTAACACAGAGCAGATGGGATTTCTATATAAGAATAAGGATATTGTCGGCAAATTCAAGGTAAGTGCTGTCGATGAGATGGTTTCCGAAGGCAGTGTGATTAAAAACGGTTTCTTTGATCTTATTAATCCCGGGGATGAAATAATATATCAGCAGAAAAAAACTGAAAGGAAAAAGGAAAAAAAGGAAAACAGTAAAAATCTTTTACAGCGTATTTTTAAACTGTAAATACAATTGACATATGTTTTCCTTTTGCATATATTCCTACTAAATACTTAAAATAAAACAGGATAGATCGAGGAGGAAGAAGATGAAAGTAGCAATTAACGGTTTCGGAAGAATCGGAAGGAATGTTTTTAAAATTGCCCTGGAAAGAAAGGATATTGATATTGTTGCAATTAATGATATTACGGATCCCAAAACTCTGGCACATCTGCTTAAATACGACTCCACATATGGTGTTTATGGTAAAAAGGTAGAAGTAGATAACGAGAGTATTGTTGTTGACGGAAAAAAGATCAGAATATCTGCAATTCGTAATCCCAGGGAACTTCCGTGGAAGGATGACGGCATAGATGTTGTTATAGAGTCCACGGGCGTTTTCAGAAAAAGGGAGGAAGTTGCGATGCATATAGAGGCAGGAGCAAAAAAGGTAATCTTAACTGTGCCTGCAAAGGATAAAGTGGATAGAACTATAGTTTTAGGTGTAAACGATGAAATGCTTAAGCCTGATGATCTTGTTGTTTCCAATGCCTCGTGCACAACAAACTGTCTTGCTCCGATAGCTAAAGTATTAAATGATAATTTCGGGATAGTGGAAGGCCTTATGACTACCGTTCATTCATATACGAATGATCAGAAACTTCTCGACCTGCCGCATAAGGATTTAAGAAGAGCCAGAAGTGCAGCTCTTTCATTAATTCCTACGACAACAGGTGCGGCCAAAGCAGTCGGGCTCGTTATTCCCGAATTAGACGGAAAACTTAACGGAATGGCAATGCGGATTCCGACGCCTACAGGTTCTATTGTCGATCTTACGGTAAGACTTGCAAAGAATGCATCTGTCGAGGATATTCATGCTGCAATGAAAGCGGCCTCCGAAGGAAGGATGAAAGGCATACTCGGATATACCGATGAGCCTATAGTTTCCGCAGACATTAAAGGCACCTCATATTCCTCTGTTTATGATTCACTTCTTACCATGAGCATAGGTAATGGTTTTGTTAAAGTGCTTTCATGGTATGATAACGAATGGGGATATTCCACCAGAGTTGTAGACTTAATGCAGAAACTTGTTTAGCTGATTAAGGAGAGAGTAAATGGCCAAGAAAACGGTCAATGATATAGATCTAAAAAACGCCCGTGTACTTATGCGGGCGGATTTTAATGTGCCGGTAAAGAACGGAAGAATAACGGATGATACGAGAATCAGAGCTGCCCTGCCGACAATTAAGTATATACTTAAACAGAAGGGTTCATCTTTAATACTGATGAGTCATCTGGGCCGGCCGAAGGGAACTATAAAACCCGAATTGAGCCTTAAGCCTGTTGCTGCCAGACTCGGTAACCTGTTGGGAATTAGTATTATAATGGCTTCCGACTGTGTCGGAGATGAGGTTGCCGAAAAATCAAAGAATCTTAAATCCGGAGAGGTAATGCTGCTTGAGAATTTACGCTTCCATGCGGAAGAGGAAAAAAACGATCCGGACTTTGCGAAACAGCTCGCTTCTTTAGGCACTATATTTGTAAACGATGCATTCGGAACTGCACACAGGGCTCATGCTTCCACGGAAGGTATTGCTCATTTTATTACTGCTGTGGCAGGTTTCCTCATGGAAAAAGAGATACGTTTTTTAGGCGGTGTCCTTGAAAATCCGGAAAAACCGTTTGTTGCAATTATAGGCGGTGCTAAAGTTTCAACTAAAATAGGGGTTCTCGAATCTTTATTAAAAAGAGCAACCTCCATAGTAATCGGCGGCGGAATGGCTTATACGTTTTTAAAAGCACAGGGTCATTCGATAGGAAAATCATTAATAGAAAATGATTTTCTTAAAACAGCGGAAAATCTGCTAAAACATGCTGCTTCTGAAGAAGTACGAATTATTTTGCCTCAGGATCATCTTGTTGCCTCCGAGTTTACGGAAACCGCCGGAGCTGAACTTGTGGATTCTATCGATATTCCCGATGGTAAGATAGGGATGGATGTGGGCCCGAAAACTCTGGAAAGCTGCAGAAGTGTAATAGAACAGGCCAAAACTGTGGTGTGGAACGGACCTATGGGTGTATTTGAATTTGATAATTTTGCAAAGGGAACGTTAGAAGTGGCTGAAATGGTAGCTGACTGCCGGGGCACGACAGTTGTCGGCGGAGGTGATTCCGTAGCGGCCGTTAATAAATTCGGATTATCCGGCAGGATCGATCATGTTTCTACAGGAGGCGGTGCTTCTCTCGAATTCCTGGAGGGAAGAGAACTTCCCGGAATTAAAGTTTTGGAGGAAAAATGAGAAAACCCTTTATTGCCGGAAACTGGAAAATGTATAAAACCATAAAAGAAGCTGTGGAACTTGCAGGAAGCCTTGCAGGCGCCCTTGCTTCGGAAAAGAAAAAGGTGATGATTGCACCTCCGTTTACAGCCCTTGCGGCAGTTCATGAGGTTTTAAAGGATTCGAATATTCTTCTGGGAGCACAGAATATGGGACCCGTCGAAGAAGGTGCTCATACCGGAGAAATATCCGTAAAAATGCTTAAAGACGTAGGTGTATCGGTTGTAATTTTAGGACATTCGGAAAGAAGGCATGTTTATAAAGAACACGACCATCTTATAAATGAAAAGGTGAAACTTGCATTATTAAACCGGCTGGAAGTTATCCTCTGTGTCGGGGAAACGCTTAAAGAGAGAGAAGACGGGCTTGCCGAAAATGTTGTTGAGAATCAGCTTATAAACGGCCTGGACGGGCTGCAGCAGAAACAGCTCGACAGTGTTATTATTGCATATGAACCTGTCTGGGCAATAGGTACGGGTAAAACCGCCATGCCTGAAGATGCGGATAAGATGCACAGCTATATAAGGAAAATACTGGGGAAGCGTTTTTCGAAAAAAACCGCCGAAAGTATGATTATACAATACGGCGGGTCTGTAAAACAGGGCAATGTCAGAGAACTTATGAACATGGAAAATATAGACGGAGCTCTTGTGGGAGGTGCATCTTTAAAGGCGGAAACTTTCGTACCTATTGTTCAGTTCGATAAGAATTAAAAAGGAGTTAAAAAAGATGGGAATTGTCGGAGTACTTTTGTTGATACTGTTTGTAGCCAGTGCATTATTTTTAATTCTGTTTATACTGATCCAGGATGAACAGGGCGAGGGTATGGGCGGTATATTCGGCGGCGGCGGAGGAGGTGCGTTCGGTCCGCGCAGCGGAAATGTTTTAACAAAGATAACATCTGTCCTTGCGATTATATTTCTTACAGGTGCATTCGGGCTGGCATGGATAAACAGAACTCCCGAAGTTGGTAATATTATAGGAAAGGCACGGGTGGAAACACTTAAGGAATCGAAGAATGACTGGTGGGTGGAGACGTCAAATACGGCCGGGAAACAACCTTCGGCAGGAGAGAAAACAGTAAAACCTGAAAAAGTAAAAGCGGAACAGAAAATTACCATACCGAAGGAAAATATTGCCCCAAAAAATAAAAAAGAGTAGGACAGGGCTTTCCCGTATGCTGTTAATAACGGAAGGACATCTTTCAATATTAAAAAGGCTTGCGATTCTTCTTGAAAAATGACAATTTTATGATGATATTCTGCACACTAAAGAACCGGAAGAAATTTGTAAGATACTGGCTGAGTACGAAAAAACGGTAATAGGATGATTTTTAAATTTAAATTTAATGATAAGTTTACTTGAAATAATGTGTTAATGCTTTTAGAATGATTTGTAAAATTAAAACAAACGGGAGCTGTTATGATAGATGAAAAATCAAAAGTAATACGCTTACTTGATAAGTTGATCGAAGAAGGCGAGGAAATAAAAAAATTATCAAAAAAGCTCTATTTTTCAGGAAATAGAAAAGAGATCGATCCTGAATTATACGAGTCATGGAAAACAAGCTGTTTAACGCTTCTGCGGTCTACTTTCAGTTCTTCGAGTCCTCATTACGATAATTTTATGAATCTTAAATTTTTTGACCACTATAATTCAATACGTATATACTTAGGGATATTGCGCGGAGCAAAGAGTGATATAATTAACGGATATTTTTATCACAAAGATCTGATGCTCAGTGTTAATATATACGATTCTCTGTTCCAAAGGAGTCTCGAATATGCAAAAGCCGGAGATTTCGGAAAGGCCCTCGGAGTTTTCCAGGCAGTGGCAGAAGAGATTGCTTTAAGAATTGTAGATTATAAAAAACTTAAATACAGCAAGGATGACGGGCTTGCGGGGTTCGCGGACATACTTCTTAATGCCAAAGTCGTTGATGAAGAAACGAGTGATAAGTTAAAGGAAATAGACACTTTCTGCAGTAATAACGATATTGAGAAAATCGACTATAAAGACTTCAGCGCGTTACTAAAGTGGGCTCAGGGTTTTCTATACAGTTATCTTGGTTCGACAATCCTTATTTTAAATTAACCTGATTAAGTCAATCCTGAGATTTTAGCAGAAATTCAATTAATCTTAAATTATTCTGAAGCACAAGTAAGTAAAGCTTTCCATTGAAAAAAACAGCCTTGAATTTATTTATAGTATTACTACTCTTTAAAATGGTCTGTCTTTTATAAAGTCCTTTAAACGGAAAAAGAAGTGAAATCCGGTACAGAGGATCTTTATTTTTCCCGGGAACAAACTCATCATAAATAAAGTAATTTAAGTTATCCCTGCGGAAAAAATAAACAGAGTTTGTTAAACGTGCAGGAGTTATCTTGCGTTGTTTTAATTTCGGGGGATAGCCTGTTAAAAAGATTAAAACATTATCTTGTTTGTCGTAGGCGAGTATTTTAAGATTTCCTTTTTTACCGGCTTCCGCATAATGTACATATCCGAAATCGGAAACGACCCGGCTCTTTAATCTGTTATGCTTAAAGGTAAAGAGCAGTAATTTACCCGAAAGAGCATCATAGGAGGTAAAACCGCAAAGTTTGTTTGTTTTAAATGAGGAAACATCTCCTTTAAGCAGATATCTCTGCCGGGTGTAGTATATCGATTGTTTGTTCTGTGAAAACACTCCGTAGTATAAAACATCTCTATTCCAGATAAGCAGTATATCGGAACCTGTATAAGGTATCGCTGTAACAATTCTGCCTGAAGGCTTAATTGTATTGATGGTCCATGGTTTTTTACCGGAATCTCTGTATATCCGTTTAAGAAGAAGTCTGTCCTCTGTCTGCTGATCGAGATAAAATATATTCGTACTTTTATTGTCTGTTAAAAATGAATGGTTTCCGAAGTATGGATTTACTTCCGGAGATGTATCGATTATATCTATCGATTCGGTAAACGGCTGCTGGGCCCGCAGCGGTTTATCTGCATTGTATTTTTTAAGTATCAGATTTTTTGATACATGGCTTGAGAATATTAAATTAAGAAATGAACCGGAAGTATTTATGGAAAAATATTTTCCGGGATTATCAGATATGATTATACTCCCGGATACCCGGGCAATTCCTTTCTGTTTCCCGCTGCAGGACATCACCATAAACAAAACGAATGTTAAAAAGAAAATATAAGCAATGGTTTTTAAGTTTCTCAACTCTTCCCCTTGACCATTTTTGAAACTGGCCAATATACTAACGGAATGGAAATGGATTGTATAGATGAACACTTTGCCATTTTAAAAAAAAGATTCAATGATAAAAAAATACGGGAGGCAGCACAGCGAAGAGCAAACCTGGATTATGAAAGCATCAGGGTTGGTGATAAACGCGGAAGCGGCAAGGTCAAATTCCTGCTTGCACAAATGCACCAAAATTACTATTTCGGTTATTTCGAAACTGTATGTACCATTGCGGGAATAATACTTGAACAGGGATTGGTTTACAGGTTATCTAACTGGGTTGCAGATAGAGGACCTCTCCTTTTTAAAAGGAAAAAGCGCAATAATATATGGATCCAAAACAGGGAAGAACTTCTGGAGCTTGACCTGATAGATCTTATGAAGCTTGCTGAACAGGAGAAGATTCTAGAGGACAAAAGACTTATTATGTACTCGCATCAGGTCAGGTGGATACGCAATATGGTTGTTCATGACAGGATGCCGGAATTCAAAGAGAAAGATCAAAATAGTCTTGAAATGAATGTAATAAAAAGTAGAAAAAAACCTGTAAAATATGCTAAGATAAAAATGCGGAGCGGCGAACTAAAGAACATAACCCGTAAAAGAGGAGAAATTACTGCATATTTCTGTATAAGCAGGGTAAGGGAAATACTAAAAATTCTTCTCATGGAAAAAAGTATAATTAAGAAACAAAAGGGAGATATTAATGAGGACGGCAGTTATCTTTTTCACTGGTAAAAACAGAAATAAACTACTGAATATTTCGAGGTCTCTTGCCAGAGGTATCGAAAAACAGGGATATCAGGTGGATATTATTGACGGCGACAGAGATGTAAATACGAAATTGACGATCTATCAGTATATTGCGATAGGCACGGAGGCTGTGTCTGCAATAGGAGGAAAGATACCGGGCAAAGTTTCGAAATTCCTTGCCTCGGCGGGCATGATTTCCGGCAAGAGAAGTTTTGCCTTTACTATTAAAACAGCTCTCGGATCCCAAAAAGCGCTTTCCCGTCTTATGAAGAGTATGGAAGGCGAAGGAATGTACCTGAAATATTCGGAAATATTAACCTCGGATGCGGAAGCGGAGGAGGTCGGCAGGCGTCTTCACATTGAGAAATAGGCAGATATTTTATTCCTTCCAGGGGAATATCATGCCTTTCAGTGTTCTTTTTCCCACTTTCTCCCTGTCCTCGATAAGCAGAACATCCCATGGTATATCTTTTCTGCTTACGTCGGGATGTTCTTCGAGGTAGTCATACTTGTAGAGTCTTAATTTTAATGCGATATTCCAGCTTAGAATGATGGTTCCTATTCCGGGAAGTAAAAATGCTGTAAAAATTGACAGGATCAGAATAATCAGGCTGACAAAAAAAAGGCCGATCGAAAACCCCGTGTTGTCAAAAAAGATAAGAAACATCTTTTTTAGAATTTTTGTTGTTTTTGTATCGAGTCTGGACTGAACAGGGTAATAATACTGCAGAGCGATTATCCAGATGATACTGATCCAGAAGAGAAGAGAAAAGGCAATGGGTCCGAATACTGATTTTATATTTCTGTATGTGGGAAAAGCAATCGAGAGGAGAACAATAAGCCCGGTATTAATGACGGCAAAAAGAAAACTGGATTTGGCCGTTTCTTTGACATACCGTAATAAATCGGGAAAGCCCGGTGCTTTATAATCTGCAATATCCGTAGTATATTTACTGGCTGTGCCGGCAAATATAAACAGTATTGAGATTCCTATAAAGAGGGATATATAGAACAGTACAGGTAGTGATTTAAACAGCAGGGGAAAGTAAATAAGAATTGCAAATGAAGCAAGAAAACCGAGATTAACCAGCACAATTCTGAAAATATTATCCCACATATCAAAAAATATTTTCTTTATAAAAAATCCGAACATGCCTTTAAAGTTATCCTTTTACCGATGTTTTATCAAGTCCCCGGGCGGCTAAATATTATTATCGTTATCTATGGAATATAGATTTGACAATTTCAATAATATTATTTATAATTGCTATAAAGTAAATGTACAATTATTATGAGATTTTAAGTATCACTCCTCATTCAAGCATTCAGGAGATAAAGCGGTCTTTCAGAAGAAAGGCAAAGGAGATTCATCCGGATCTTAATGCGGATGCGAGAAAAAGGTCAGAAGAAGAGATGAAACTTCTTTTAACAGCATATAAAGTACTCATTAACCCTGAAAAGAGAAAACAGTACGACCGTGTTTATAAGAAGGTTTATTCCCGTCACGCGTTTGATTACAGAGAATATCTGAAAAGGAAGAAAAACGATTATTACAGCCAGGCCAAGCTTATTTTTTATGATTTGCTGAAATTCAGAAGGGAAGATGCAATTAATCTTTATAATTCGCTATTCAGGGATGGATTAGAACTTGAAAATTATCTTTCCAGAGCGGATTATATGGATTGTGTTTTTCTTCTGGCTGAAAGTTTTGCCGACAGAGGAGAATATATATTAGCATACGAATTATATAAGAAAATATACATGTACGAATTAAAGGAACCGTATTTTCATCATTTTATTGAAGAAGTTATAGACAGGTTAAGAGAGATTGTGTGTTTTAAAATGATAGGAGCCGTAGAAACCGATGTCATTATTAATTATTTACATGATTTAATCGAGTTTAACTTTTCGAATAAGGATACGGCCTTTTTTTATAAAAAAATTGCAGAAGTTTACTCTGATGCAGGTAATAATGAAATAGCCCTGATTTATCTGGAAAAAGGGCTAAATTTAAACCATAAGCTGTCAGGTGTAAAAAAATTAAAAGAAAAGATCGGTTATCATGGAGCGGTAAGCCTTCAGAATACTTGACAGTATCCTGAATCTCCTGTTACGCTTTAGCGTTTAATTTCTTGTACTCATTATAAGGAAAGGAAATAAGAATAATGAAAATAAAACTTGTCATTTTAAGTATTTTACTGGTATCGAGCGGTGTTGTTTTTTCGCAGACTATCGATAAACCCGCTGCTACCGTAAGATTATACAAATTCGAGGCTATATCCGCGAAACAATTTGCAGGTAAAGTGAAAACATTCGAACAACAGGCGAAACGTCCTTTAACAAAAGCGGAAAAGAAGAAGCTCCTCGATACCATGATAGGTGAAATGCTTATTAATCAGGCTGCGGAAAAAGAACATATAAATGTAACGGAAGCGGAAATAAAGGCAAGGCTTGATATTGCAAAAAAAACCGGAGGTGTGGGCTTAAGGCTGAACAGGCCTTTAACCGACGAAGAGCTAAAATCTCTTGTAAGACAGTCCGGAATATCCTGGGAGCTTTACCAGAAAGAAATTCGTAAGGTTATACTCGAACAGAAGTATATTATGATGAAAAAAAAGAATATGTTTTCGCAGATTAAAGAACCTTCCGGGCAGGAAATAGAAGATTTTTATAATGAAAATAAAACTCTCTTTGTTTCTCCTGAAATGGTAAGATTTCAGCATATTTTTATTGATACGAGAAGTTTAAGAACCCAGGCGGAAAGGGACAAGGCAAGGATTCGTGCAGACGAAATATCGAAGGAGCTGGTAAACGGCGCTTCTTTCGATGATCTCGTAATAAAATATTCCGATGATAAGGCATCGAGATATAAAGGCGGTGATTTCGGTTATCTGCGGAGAGATGATGCGGCAAGAAGGCAGCTGCTTGGCAGAAACTTTTTTGACAAGGTATTTAAGATGAAAATCGGCGAAGTAAGCGGAGTTCTAAAATCCAATATTGGTTATCATATAGTCAGGATTATAAAAAAGATCCCTTTTAAACTGTTAAGCCTCGATGATAAGATACCTCCTCAGAACAGAGTGACTGTACGTCAGCAGATAAAGGCAACCCTTTATCAGAATAAGCAGTCGGAGATGTTCCGGAAAGCAATGTATGCGGTAATAACAGAACTTAAAAAGAAAGCCGATATCAAAATATTTGATAAAAATATTGCATGGTAAGTAATGGGAGCCAGACGACAGGGAAGAATCATAGCATTTCAGACATTATACAGTTATGACATGTCAAAAGCAGACATTGGAGAATTGCTGGATTTATCCTGGATCGGAGAAGCAAGGTTAAAGAAGATTCCTGAAGATTCAGTAATTTTCGCCAAGTTGTTAATTAAAGGAACATTGGAAAATATCGATATAATCGACCGGACGATTCAGAACCAGTTGGAGCATTGGGATATATCGCGTCTTGCACGTGTGGATCTTGCGATTTTACGCATAAGTGTGTACTGCATACTTTATCAGCCGGATATACCGACTACCGTAACCATCAATGAGGCGGTGGATATTGCCAGGGATTTTGGAACGGACGATTCGTATCGGTTTGTCAATGGTGTTTTAGACGGTATCAATAAGAGCAGATAATGGTAAAAAGGAAATTTATTATAATAATTTCCGGCATCGTGTTGGTTCTCCTGCTTTCTGTTGCGGTAATTTATCTTGTAAAAAATGAAGATAATAAGAATACAATTAATGAACTTCTTATAAAGGCAGATGGTTCTTTATCCTCAGGATATTATAATAAGGCAGAGGGTTTTCTTAATGCTGCATCTAAAAAAGCGGAAAGTTCGAATCAATTTATAAAGATACTCAATAAGGCTTTTTTAATTGCCGTCACGAATGAAAATTTTAACTTTTTTTACAGAATGACTGAGCGTGCGTATGAAAAAATCAAGGATAACGGTAAAATTACCCTGTTAACTGCCTACGGAAGAATAAAAACCGGCAATATTTCTTCCGCATATGAAATCTTAACAAAATCCGGTTTTAAGTCTGTCCGGCTTAGGGAGATAAAAAAATCACTGCTCGATGAACTTTCGGTCAGATATCAT
>JAADHF010000139.1 GCA_013151965.1 Spirochaetota bacterium | reverse complement strand
GAAATGGTAAAGAATAATTTCTCGGCGAATATAAACTTTAACAGTTCGCCGCTTGAAAGACTTGGTAATTTTAATATAACAGGTGCGGCATCAGGTTCATTGGCGCTATCCGGTATACTTACCGGAGTAAAAGCAAAACTTTCTTTAATGCTCGAAAACGGACGGCTTAACGCGGATTCATTGAACTTCAGTATAAATACGGAGTATGAGAATGACAGAATTAAATTTAATTCCATGCGGATCGGTTATTTAAGCCATAGTATCGCCAATGGGAATGGTTTCCTGGACCTTAAAAAAGGCCGGTTCATGTTTCTATCCGATTACAGGGCAAAATATTTTTCCGCAACTAATGTAAATCTGATTCTGAAAATAGATGCTGAGCTGATTAAACCGGTGGTGTCTGCCGGAAATTCTAATTTCTTAAAAAATATTTTTAATCAGAGTGTCAAGGGAAGAGTTGTTTTCAGCAGTATAAAAGTTAACGGCAGGGACTATAAATCCTGGGATATGAAGGTTCAGGTAAAGGATAAGAGTTTAACCTTCGACGGCGGACCGGAAGATACAATCCATGGACTTATAGATAATACCGGAAGATTTAAGTTATTATCTTTAAAACCATTCCCGATAGTCATGGAAGCGGATGGAGTCATCAATAAGAATAAAATAGATTCTAATGCCGTTATTAAACGGCTGGATATTACGATTTTAAATCTTCCGTTAAGGAATGATGCCATTGTTTTTAAATCGGGTAACGCCTCGGGAAGTATACGGATTTCCGGCCCGATAAACGACCCTGATATTTACGGGAATATAGATGTATTAAATGGCAAAGCGAACAGTCAGTTTACTCCGGTTTTGGTTCAGCCGCTTCGTGCAAGGCTTATCTTTACAGGAAAAGGCTTTACTCTGGAACAGATGACAACATATGTAAATAAACGTCCGCTTGTTGTAAAAGGCAGTTTTAAAATAGACCATTGGGTACCGGATGCCTTTGATATAGAGTTTAACAGCCCTAACCCCCTGGGTGTTAAATTTGCATATAATTTCGGACCTATCATCGTAGACGGATATGTTAATGGTAAAATCCGTGTTAAAGGTGATTTATTCGGAACAACAGTTAATGGTTCGCTTACAGCAAATTATTGTAAAATTGCACTCGGAGAAAAAAAACCGGAACAAAAGAAGGAGAAAAGTGAAGGGATTACTCCGGTAAAGGTAAGCCTTACTGTAGAAACAGGAAAGAGAGTTGAATTTTACTGGCCGTCTTTGAATTTCCCTATTTTAAGGGCCTATACCGATATAGGAAAT
This sequence comes from Spirochaetota bacterium, assembly GCA_013151965.1. GTDB lineage: Bacteria > Spirochaetota > Spirochaetia > SZUA-6 > SZUA-6 > SZUA-6. The sequence goes on along the minus strand of JAADHF010000139.1, from coordinate 31,639 downwards.
TCTGTAAAAATAGACTACAATGAAAGTAATGAGAGTTACTCCGTGAGAGGAGATGTGGGGATTCAGGGAGGAGAGGTTTTTTATTTCGATAGAAGTTTCTATCTCAAAAGCGGACAGATATCCTTTGATGAAAATCAGGAAGGTTTTGATCCGAGGGTAAAGGTGCTTGCTGAAATCAGGGAACAGGATGAGAAAGGCGAAGAAATAAAGATATATCTCGAAGCGGATAATAAACTGAGCAAGTTCTCCCCCAGGTTTTATTCCGACCCGCCGAGACCTGATGTCGAGATATTAAGTATGGTGGGGGGATCGATCTTCGGCAAGGTACAGGAGCAGGGTATAGGTGTATCAGCAGTAATGCTTACAAGTGAAATAGTAAGCCAGTTCGGAATATTACAGCCCTTTGAACGTGCAGTAAGGGATTATCTGGGACTAGATCTCTTCAGTATCCGTACACAGATAATTCAAAATCTAATTCTGGAAAAAATACTGGGGAATGTTACGAATCCACTTGACAATACCACCCTTTCTCTTGGAAAGTATCTGGGCAATGATCTTTTTCTGGAAATGCTCGTGAGGTTAAAAACGATGGCTATGCCGTCAAGTAATATTTATTATCTAAGCGGTATAACTTCCGACATAGAGTTAAATTTAGAATGGACAACACCGTTCTTCCTGATGGATTGGTCGCTGATACCGAAACATCCGGAAGATCTGTTTCTAAGCGATAATTCTTTAACACTTAAATGGAGATATTCATATTAACAAGGAGTTATGATGAAAAGGTTTGTACTTATAATACTGGTATTTTGTATCTTTATTTTTAATGTTTTTTCTGATGAGGATTGGTATATAGGGAAACCTATAAAGGACTTTAGATTTAAAGGTCTGGAAACTATATCTCCGGCGGAACTGAGGCCGATTGTAAGGCCGTATATAGGAAAAAAATTCACTCTTGATCTTTTCTGGGAAATACAGAATAAACTCTACGCGCTTGATTACTTTGAGAGTATAGAATCGAATGCCGAACCCGGAGATAGTGAAAAGAATTCCGTAATAGTCGAGTTTTCTGTAAAAGAGCGCCCCACTGTTGAAAAAATAGAGATTCAGGGGAACAATAAAATTCGTACCAGTGAAATTCTCGATAAAGTAGTACTTAAAAAAGGCGACATGGTTAGTGATACAAAGATAAAGGCCGATGAAGAGGCGATTAAAGAGCTTTATCTGGAAAAGGGATTTACAGATATAAAAGTATCAGGAAAAAGCGATGTGGATAAGAAAACCAACAGAGCGGATGTTATATTCGAAATAGTGGAAGGTGAACAGACAACGATAAAGAAAATCGAATTTTCCGGGAACCGTTTTGCCTCTGCGAGTACACTGAAGGGACTAATGAAAACAAAAGCGCAGTCATTGTTTAATAACGGAGTGTTTCAGGAAAGCAAACTGCAGACGGACATTCAGGCTATCGAAGACTACTATGCAGATCATGGCTACATAGACTGCAAGGTTGTAAAAGTAGGCAGAGAGGTAAAGAGGGATGAGAAGAGCGGAAAAAGATGGCTGTATCTGACTCTGTATATAAAAGAAGGAGAGCAATATATATACGGCGGAATGACCTTCGAGGGAAATAAGATATTTTCCACAAAAAAGCTCGAATCTCTTGTACGGCAGCAGACAGGCAAAATATTGAACAAGAAAAAATTAAATGCAGATTTCCAGAGGGTTTCGGATTTATACTATGAAAACGGATATATAGAAAATGTAATTAAACTGAATGAAAAGCGGAATGAAAAAACAAAGGTAATAAATTATGTCGTAACAATTGTGGAAAAGAACAGGGCTCATATAGAAAGCATCATCTTTAAAGGCAATAAAAAGACTAAAAATTTCGTACTGTACAGGGAACTTCCCTTTGAAGTAGGTGATATTTTTAATAAGAAAAAAATAATCGAAGGTTTAAGAAATATATACAATCTTCAGTACTTTACAAATGTGACTCCGGAAACCCCGCAGGGCAGCGCTCCGGGACTGATGGATTTAGTTATAAACGTGGAAGAAACAAGTACTGCGGATATTAATATGGGCATAACCTTTTCAGGCACGGATTTTCCCGTTTCCGGTACGGTAAAATGGTCGGAGAGAAATTTTCTGGGAAGGGGCCAGACCGTGGGAGTAAACGTGGAAGCTTCACCCGTAAAGCAGAATATATCTTTTAACTTTATTGAGCCGTGGATGTTCGGTTACAGGTGGCTCGGGGGAGTTAATTTTTCTTTTCAGCACTCGAATATGCAGAATGTACTTCAGGATATTCTGCCGCCTGTTTACAGCGACCTTGAACATTCGGATGCAGTCCCCGATCCCTATGACGGTCATTATGTTTTTTCGAAGGATACAACATATCCCGCTTCCGGCGGAACCTTGTATAAAGCCGGTGCGGCTTTTCCGGGTATTCCGACAGCTGATGATATAGCCAACTATAATTTAAAAACGGATTATCAGTACGCTATCCAGAAGGGCGAGAAGATACCTTCCCAGTATAAAATGAATTACAATTCCTACGATATATCCGGAGGAATAAATACAGGGTATAAGTATCATACCTTCCTGGGCTGGCTCGGGACCAGTCTGGGTATTTCTTCCACACTCAGGTTTATTCACTACGATCCCTCCGTTTACAGGCCCTTCGATTATAATATCAGGGCGAATTTAGACAGATGGAGTGTTGTTAACAAACTCGATACAAGTGTTTATTGGGATAAGAGAGATTATTTCTTAAATCCGACTAACGGATTTTTCCTGAATCAGAAGGTAACTTTTACCGGAGGGTTCTTATTGGGCGACAGGCATTATATAAAAACTCAATCCCGGGCGGATGGATACCTGACGCTTTTTTCCATTCCCGTGCTCGAAAACTGGAATTTTAAAGTGGTTGCAGCTGCTCATTCGGCGTTATCCCTGATTCTTCCGCAATTCGGAAATCTGTTTAAAACTGATTTTACCGATTTGCTGTATATCGACGGCATGAATGTAGCGCGCGGCTGGACAAGCGGTTATACACCGATCAGTTACGGCAAAGCCCTGTGGGACAACAGGTTCGAATTGCGTTTACCGATATCCGAGCAGTTTTTATGGGGAGTGCTTTTCTGCGATGCAGCATCCCTCTGGGAAGAAGTTTCGGATATAAGCAGTATGAAGATCGATGATTTTTTCTTCAGTATCGGAACAGGCCTGAGGTTTACTATTCCTCAATTTCCAATAAGACTCTATTTCAGCAAGGGTTTCCAGATTAAAAACGGAGGAATAAGCTGGAAACCGGGTGATTTGGCATTAGGTAATTTTACTTTTGATTTTGTTATCTCGCTCGGCGGTGATAATTTTTAAGGGGGAATTAAATTGAGAAAAAAGATTTTTATTATTGCTGTGGTTTTCGGACTGATATCAGGCGGTTTTATTTTCGCGACTCAGATAACAAAAGTAGGAATTGTAGATATTTCCAGGATATATTCGATCTATTTCCGTGAATCGAAGGAAGTTATAAAATTAGAAGAGCTCAGATCCGCATATTTAAAGGAAATCGCAAAAAAGAAAGAGGAAATCAATCTTTTAAAGAGCCAGAAATTAGATGCTGAGGATAACAATGACGATGAAAAGGCTCTGCAGCTGGATAAGGATATTTTCAATAAAGAGCAGTTTCTCAAGGAGTATATTCAGATAAAAACGCAGCAGTTAAGGCAGATGGCACAGAATCTGTCGCAGTCATCGGAATTGATTCAGGAAATTGCAGATGTGATTCAGTATGTTGCAGAGAACAACGGATTTTCCCTGATACTAAAGAAAACCGATCAATTTTTGTACTGGACACCTGAAATCGATATTACCGATAAGGTGATAAAAGAATTATTAAGACGAAGCGGCAAAAAAAACGGTAATGGCACCGGATAATGTCCAGAATACTTGCATTGGATCTTGGCAGTGTCAGGATCGGGGTTGCGGTTACCGATCCTAATAGAATTATTGCCTCTCCGTTAAAAACAATTTTATTTGTCTCGGATAAAGAACTTATAGATGAAGTTCTGGATATCTGCAGCAGCATGGAAATCAAAACAGTTGTAGTAGGATTACCCCTTAAAGAGGATGGTACGGAAGGAACCGGATGTGAGAAATCACGGAGTTTCGCATCGAAACTAATGTCCGGCGGATTGGACGTTGTTCTGTGGGATGAACGTTATTCCAGTAAAGTTGCAGCGGCATACCTAAGGGAAGCAGGCACAAAGAATAAAAAAGCGAGGGGAAGCCTGGATAGAATTGCCGCATCGCTTATTCTTGAAAATTATCTCGCCTATTTAAAAAGAAAAGGCAGTATAAATAAATTGTAACCGATGCTGCAGAGTATACCGGGTACGGTATTTAAAGGTACTTAAGTCTCCCCTAAGCTTCAGGCAAGCAGATTAATATTCTTTGCTTCATCGTTTTCCGGCGGTGCTTCCGTTGCTTTTGTATTCCGGTTGTTGTCGGCATTCGATGGTGCCTGTACGGATGTTTCTTCTGCCTGATCCTGACTGTCCTGTGTATCTTCCTGTTCGGATTTTTGTACTCTCTCCTTGTAGCTGTCTGCAGGGGGAGGTACAGACTCTATGGAATCTATTGCCATATTGTCCTCCTATTATACTTATAATATAATAATACTATGTCAACAATTTCAACTCCAATGATGATTCAGTATAAAAAAATAAAAGAAAGGTACAGAGATGCAATTCTTTTTTTCCGTCTCGGTGATTTTTACGAGATGTTCCGGGAAGATGCTAAAGAGGCCTCTGCATTGCTCGATCTTACTTTAACAAAAAGAAATGGTGTACCAATGTGCGGAATCCCGTATCATGCATCAAAGAATTATATTTCACGTCTGTTAAGGGCAGGAAAAAAGGTGGCTGTCTGCGAACAGATAAGCCTTCCGAAACCCGGAAAGGGAATAGCAAAACGGGAAGTGGTGGAAGTAATTACACCGGGAACGATTATAGATGAACAGCTTCTCGAACGGAACAGCAATAACTACCTTGTATCCGTGGGAAAATACAGGGATAAGCTGGCAATCGCCTATGTTGATCTCTCCACTGCCGAATTTACAGCAGCGTCATTTACATGGGATGAAAAGAAAGAATATCTCAAAGCAGAGCTTAACCGTCTGCAGCCCAAGGAGATAATCATTCAGGAGTCTCTTCTGGAAAACGACGGTGACATAAAGAAAATTCTCTATGAAAGGGATTCCCTTGTCGTTAACAGGTATCCGGACTGGAGTTTCGATATGGAGATTTGCAGGGAGAGGCTTAAGAGGCAGCTCGGTGCAGTCAATCTGAAGGGCTATGGACTTTCCGATTATTCTCCGGAAATAGTATCAGCCGGAACGATTCTGGAATATCTTTTTGATACGGCAAAAAAAATACTTCCCCATATAAAAGATTTTAAGATTTATAAAAAGAATTCATATCTCATTCTGGATGAGTCCACACAGAAAAATCTCGAACTTGTAAGGAATCTGCAGGATGGAAGCCGCCGTTATACATTACTGGAAGTCTTAAGTAATACCAAAACTGCCATGGGGTCCAGAATGATCAGAAGATGGATCCTTAATCCCATCAGGGACAAAGGAGAAATAGAAAAAAGATTGGACGGGGTTCAGTTTTTTTACAAGAATCAGCTTGTGCTATCAGCATTCAGGGAAAATTGTTCACGAATACTCGATCTTGAAAGACTCGCAACTAAAATTGCCATGGAAAAGGCAAATGCAAAGGATATGCTGGCTTTAAAAGAAACCCTGGAAGCTCTGATGAAGGGCTTTAATATCTTAAAGGATTACGGAGAGATAAGAGAAACCATAAGTTATTTTATGGCAAACATCGATTTAATAGAAAATCTGCATGCTCTTCTCGATTCTTCGATCTACGAAGATCCCCCTGTTTTGATTAATGAAGGTAATCTTATAAAAAAAGGATACAGTGAGGAATTGGACAGGCTTAAGCTTGTAAAGAAAGATGCCCGGTCTATTCTTGATGAATATCTGAAAGAGGAAAGGGTAAAAACCGGAATACAGAATCTTAAACTAAGGTACAACAGGATAATCGGGTATTACTTCGAGGTAACAAAATCCAATATTAAACTTGTCCCGAATTACTTTATAAGAAGGCAGTCGCTTGTAAACGGAGAGAGGTATTCCACGGAAGCATTGATCGGGAAGGAACTTAAAATTAATTCCGCATCGGAGAAAATCATCGAACTTGAAAAGGATATCTTTTTAGACATTCTTGCAGAGGTAAAAAAACATATATCCGAACTGCTGAAACTCGGAAGCACAATAGCATATCTCGATGTTCTGCAGTCCATGGCTTTTGCCGCGACAGTACAGGGTTATATAAGGCCGAAAATCACCGGAGAAAGAGAACTTAAGATTATAAACGGCAGACACCCTGTTGTGGAGGCAAATCTTCCCTCCGGAGGATTTGTACCCAACAGTACCCTGATGTCGCCTAAGAAAAACTATTTTATACTGCTTACCGGTCCGAATATGGCCGGTAAATCCACCTATCTCCGGCAGGTTGCCTTAATTGTACTTATGGCCCACATCGGTTCATTTGTTCCGGCCGATGAAGCTTCCATAGGTGTTGTCGATCAAATATTCTGCAGGGTGGGTGCAACGGATAATCTTGCCAGAGGAGAGTCTACCTTTCTTGTCGAGATGAGTGAAACAGCCAATATACTAAGATCTGCAACAGGTGAAAGTCTGGTAATCATGGATGAAGTCGGCCGCGGAACCGGCACAAGAGACGGTCTGGCAATTGCTCTTGCCATTGTCGAATATCTTACATCGGCGCTAAAGGCCAAGGTATTGTTTGCGACCCATTACCATGAGTTAACCGGTGTCCGTCATAAAGGACTCATTAATATGTCCATGGAAGTACTGGAAAAAGGAGAAGAAATAATTTTTTTAAAAAGACTAAAAGAAGGCCCTGCGGATCATTCCTATGGAATTCATGTCGCAAAATTAGCAGGGATTCCGGAAACGGTAATAAAGAGAGCCCAGTACTACCTGGAAATGACTCCGGAGATGTATAAATCAAAGGGAACGGAAAAAGAAGAAAAACAGCAGAATCTCTTTACCGCAGAAGAAATGATCATCGATGCTCTTAAAGCAGTGACCATCGAAAATATTACACCGCTTAAAGCTCTTAATATACTCGCGGAATTAAAGAACGGGTTAAATAAAAACGGTTAGCGTATTTAATCACTGCAGTAATTTTAAGATATTCCCGGTGTTAATATGAAACTGCCGGAAATTACCGCTCTTTATCTCCTGTTCGACTTCCTTTAAAAGGGAACCCGGATTGTTTACCGGATTATCCTGAAGAGAATCGATATTCTGCATTATGATCTGTAACTTCTTCAGTTTAAAATCAAAATGCTTTTTAAGTGAATCTACCGATTTGAATTTCCCCGAATCGATATAACCTGCAAGTATTCTTTTTACCCTTGCAGGTGCACTATCGAGTATCTTCGACAGTATGGAAAGAGAACCGGATTTATCCTGTTCGGGAGCAGTGCTCTGTTTTGCCTTTAATAGTGCATCCCGTGCCAGAATTATATCTGTTATCCGTTTGTTATACAGAACGAAGCGTTCGGAGACTATATTCATGTGCGGTTCTTTACCGTCTGTATTTAAATCTCTGCCCTGTACGATATTGGATTTTGACACGGATCCGGTGTTTCTTAACTTTGCTTCCTTTAAAGGAAGATTTCCGATGCTTTTTGCAGTAATATCTTTATCAATAGTATTCATATTCCCCTCCCCAAGGTATATATTCTATAATATTATATTAAAAGAAAGCTGTCAAATTGAAGAATTATTTTAACTATCTGGTAAACATTTTATTCCCGGAACATTGCATTATCTGCGGAAACGAACTGTGTTTTACGGATATTAAAGATTATCCCATATGCGGTACATGCCTTGAAAGATTTAAAACCATAAACGGAAGCCGGTGTGCACGCTGCAGCCTTCCCCTTATAGACGGCGTAAAAGAATGTATAAGATGTAAAACAACCGGTTTTACTTTCAGTTCCAACTATTCGATATACAGTTATCATGATTGGCCTGTTAAAGAAGTTCTCTATATGTATAAGTTCGGTAAAAAGAAGGTTCTGTCAGGATTTTTTGCAGAGAAAATCGCGGATATACTTAATATTAAATATGCCGGTATTGTGGCTGTTCCTGTTCCTTCGGACAGGAAATCTATAAAAAAAAGGGGTTTTGATCATATTGGTGAAATTGCAGGCCTGCTCGAAAGAAAGCATGGGATTACAGTTAAGCATCTCTTAAAGAAGAAAATAAGGACTAAAGAGCAGAAGAGTCTGGAATATAAGGAAAGAATAGAGAATCTAAAAGGCAGTATCAGTATAAATAATGATCCGGCGTATCTGCTGACCGGCCGGGAACGAAAACTCGTTGTCCTGTTCGATGATATATTTACAACCGGTGCGACCGTGGAGGAATGTTCCCGCGTACTTAAGGGAAACGGGGTCAAAGATATAGTTTCGGTAACAGTAGCAGTCGATTAAAAATCTTCAGCCGAAGATACTTATTATTGCAGATAAAACTATTAAATGAAGATTGACAGAGAGATAAGTTCTTGTTATCTTATAATAAGACCATAACTACAGCTTAAGAATACAATAGAGAGTCGGTTAAACGGCTCTTTTTTTATGGGAGAATGACAGAATTGGGTAATCAATTTCTTTCCGAGCTTGTAAATCGGGAGATTAAAGAAATTGTAACGAAAATGGGTTTTGAAATTGTAGAGGCTAAAACCGGCCGGACCAGCGGAATGACTAAAATCATAATCATTATTTATAATAATAATGGCGTCAGCCTTCATGATTGTGAGAAAGTCTCGAGGATTGTACTTCCGAGGCTTGAGATGATAGATATGCTGGATAATATTTCCATCGAGGTTTCCTCGCCCGGCACAGACAGGGTAATTAAGAGAAAAGATGAATACGGAATCTTTAAAGGACGAGGGGTTATAATCTATTATGGGAATAGTGACGTGCCGGTTAAAGGTATAATTGACAATTTTCTTGCGGATAAAAATATTGTGCAGATTAAGAAAGGGAAGGATTTAACGGACATTAACATCGATACAATCAGGAAGGCGAAACTCTACGATTACCAGGAGGTTGAAAAATAAAAAATGTCATCGAATATGGCACAGGCAATAAAACAACTTGTTCAGGATAAAGGAATTTCTGAAGAATTAATACTTAAGACAATAGAATCTTCTCTACTGGCGGCATATAAGAAAAAGTACGGCAGCACCGAGAATGCTGTTGTAAAATTCAATGATGACGGCACCGAGGTAACCATTTTCGCCCAGAAAAAAATCGTTGAAACTGTAGAGAATCCGGTTGAGGAGATCTCGCTGAAAGAAGCTCTGGAACTCACCGATGAATGTGAGATTGGTGATGAACTGTTGATAGAAATCAATCCGAGAGATTTTGACCGGGTGGCAATCCAGAGTGCCAAACAGAAGGCAAAACAAACCCTAAGGGAGATACAGAAAGACACGCTTTATTCCGAATTTAAGGATAAAATCGGGGAAATGATTATCGGCTACTACCAGCGGGAGAGAAACGGCAATATCTATGTGGACCTCGGGAAAACCGAGGGCATTCTGCCTAAAAAATTTCAATCTCCCCGGGAAATTTACAGGCCGAATGACAGAATAAAGGCATTAATCTATGAAATTAATAAAAATCCTTCCGGGCTGCAGATAGTTCTTACTCGAACACATGCGGAATTTGTTCGTAAAATATTTGAGCTCGAAGTTCCTGAAATATACGATAAAACCGTAGAGATTTTTAAACTTGTTCGTGAACCGGGTTATAGAACAAAAATCGCAGTTTATTCGAACAGGGATGATGTCGATCCTGTCGGTGCCTGTGTAGGATTAAAGGGTGTAAGAATACAGGCTGTTGTAAGGGAGCTTGAAGGTGAAAAAATCGATATTCTTAAATATGATCCCGATCAGCGGATGTTTGTTAAGAATGCACTTTCACCAGCCGAGGTAAGCCAGGTTGTAATACTGGACGATGTAAAAAAACAGGTTCTCGCTGTTGTTCCGGATAATCAGTTTGCCCTTGCAATCGGTAAACAGGGTCTTAACGTACGTCTGGCGAATAGATTGGTAGACTGGAATATCGATGTTAAAACTGAAAATCAATTTGCAGAGATGGATATAGCTGACAAAGTAAAAGAGGCGGTTTCTGCACTATTTACCGATGTGGAAGAAGAGATTGTAAAAATAGCGGAACTGCCGGGAATTACACCGGGAATTGTCCGTGCTCTGTCGAAAAACGGCATCGAGGATATAGAAAAACTTGTTACATTTACGAAAGAAGAACTTGTAAAGTTAGATGGTATTTCAGAAGAAAATGCGGAATTGATTATGAAAATAATTCAGGAAAATGTGGAAATCGTAGAAGAACAGGTCGGAGACGAAGAAACAGAGCTTAAGGAAATGCAGACGGATAAGAATGAAGAAGCCGCAGAAGAAAAGTCCGAACCCGTTGACGAAAAGATAGATACAGGGCAAGATGAATTCGAAGAAGAAACTTATGTGTGTCCGGAATGCGGGGCAACGGTAACCCCGGGCATGAAAGTTTGTTCGAAATGCGGTGTCGGTTTAAGTTTTGAACTCGAAGATGAAGAAAACGGTACCGGAAAAGACGCATAATATCGATAGGTAAGGAAATATATGGCTGAAGAAGAAAAAAAACAGCAGAAACCAAAAGTAACGCTGATAAAACACCGGAAACAGGAAAAACCTGCAGAATCGCCGGAAATTCCTGTAACACCGGAAAAGAAGAGAGTTGTTGTTGTTAAGAAAAAGATCCTTGTTAAAAGGGCGCCTTTTAAAGTACAGAAGGTCGAAGACAAAAAGGATGAAACTTCCATTAAAGGAAGACCTTATGTAAGCAGGACTGCTTCGGAAAAAATGAAAGAAAAGCAGGTTCCTAGAGGAACTCCGTCATCGGGACCAAGACCGGGGCCGGGACAAAGACCAGGACCAGGGCAAAGACCGGGGCCGGGACAAAGACCGGGGCCGGGACAAAGACCGGGACCGGGACAAAGACCGGGGCCAGGACAAAGACCGGGACCGGGAGCGGAGAATCAGGCAGGCGCAAGAAGAAGCGGACCTCAAAATAAACCGGTAGATCCAAGGCAGCCGGGTCCGCGTTATAATACTGAAAGAAAGCCCAGACGGTTTACAGCTTCGACACAGCAGTCAGGGAGAAACCAGCAGAAACCGCCTTTTAAACCCGAAAGAAAACCGGCAGTTTCTACGGATAGTGCCAATGCAAAGAAACTGTCAAGCAAAAAGTTTTTCAAAACAAAAAAGAAGGGCGATTATTCACGAAGGAGATACCAGGAACGGGAAGTAAAAATCATACAATTTAAGAAAAAACAGATAGAAAAAACCAGTCCTGTTCCGAAAGAAATATCCATAATGGAAGTAATTACCGTATCCGATCTGGCTAGAAAGATGAATTTAAAAGCATCGGAGTTAATAGCCAAACTTATGGGCATGGGAATGATGGTGACCATTAATCAGCAGATAGATTCCGATACCGCTGCAATACTTGCCGATGAGTATAACTGTAAGGTTAATATAGTTTCTTTATACGATGAAACGCAGATAAAAACCGAAGAAGATAGGCAGGAGGATCTTAAACCGCGTCCGCCTATAGTGACCGTAATGGGCCATGTTGATCACGGAAAAACAAAACTTCTCGATGCTATACGTACAACAAGTGTTGCAGAGAGTGAATACGGAGGTATTACCCAGCATATCGGTGCATATATAGTCGATCATTCAAAGGGGAAAATAGTTTTTCTGGATACGCCGGGGCACGAAGCGTTTACATTAATGAGAGCACGGGGTGCTCAAATTACCGATATTGTTGTACTTGTTATAGCGGCTGATGATGGTGTAATGCCTCAGACAGTAGAGGCAATAAGCCACGCGAAAGAAGCCGGTGTACCGATACTTGTTGCGATAAATAAGGTAGATCTTCCTGATGCAAATCCGGAGAGGATAAAAAAGCAGCTCTCGGATTATGATCTGATTCCCGAAGACTGGGGCGGTAAAACCCTTTATTCGGAAGTTTCCGCATTAAAGAAAATCGGCATAGATAAGCTTATAGAGAGTATTCTGCTTCAGGCTGAAATACTTGAACTGAATGCGAATTACGATTGTAATGCAGAAGGTAAAGTCCTGGAATCGAAGGTTGATTTCGGAAGAGGAATTGTTTCCACGGTTATAATCGAACGCGGTACGTTAAGAGTCGGCGACTATTTTGTTGCAGGTGTTTATCCGGGCAAGGTCCGGGCAATGTTCAATGACAGGGGAGAAAAAATAAAAGAGGCTACACCTTCGATGCCTGTGGAAATACTTGGCTTTGCAGGGATTCCCGCTGCAGGCGACCCCTTCCAGGTAACGAGTACGGAAAAAGAAGCCCGCCTGGTTGGTGAAAAACGGCAGGAACTTAAAAAGATAGAAGAGGCCGGTAACGTTACAAAAATAACCCTGGATAACCTGTACGATCAGATAAAAGAAGGAGAAGTGCAGGAATTAAAGGTTGTTATTAAAGGTGATGTACACGGATCCGTGGAAGCACTTCAGACTGCTCTGGAAAAGCTGAGCACGAAAGAGGTGAAACTGACAGTAATTCATGCATCGGCAGGTGCAATTAATGAAGGCGATATTATGCTTGCATCTGCATCCAATGCCATTGTAATAGGTTTTCATGTAAGACCGGCGGCAAGTGCACAGGCGCTTGCGGAAAGAGAAAAGATCGAAATAAAAAAATATAATATCATATATGAAGCAGTCGAAGACATTAAATCGGCAATGGAAGGTATGCTTGCTCCCGATTTAAAGGAAGAGACTCTAGGTTCAGCAGAAGTACGGAATGTATTTAAGATTCCCAAAATCGGCACTATAGCCGGTTGCTACGTTACAACCGGAAAGATAAGACGCGGCCTTAATGCACATCTTGTACGGGATGGAATAGAGATATATAACGGGAAGATATCATCTTTAAAGAGATTCAAGGAAGATACAAAAGAAGTCGAAGCGGGCTATGAGTGCGGATTGGGAATAGAAAATTTCCATGATATAAAAGTCGGGGATATTATCGAGGTATTCGAAATCAAAGAGATTGCAAAAAAACTTGTAGGAAGCGGAGGAAATGTCAGAAGTTAGAATAAGAAAAGTTGAGAGTCTGCTTTTGGAAGAGATAAGCAATATTATTCTTAAAGAAGATCTTAAAGATCCGAGGATCAGCAAGCTGCTCAGTATCACGGAAATAAGGGTTTCGAAAGATCTGGGATTTGCAAAAGTTTATATTTCATATTATGGAGACAGGGAAACATTTGTCACTATAGTGGACACACTTAATCATGCCTCCGGGTTTATAAGGGGCTTATTGGGCAGGCGTATCAGATTAAAAACTATTCCCCAGCTGCGTTTTATTCTGGACGAATCCATAGAAAAGGGCTTTAAACTGATTCAGAAAATGAAGGAAAATCTTACTTGACGGAAGATATCTCAGGATTTGTACTTTTAAACAAACCTTCCGGAATTACTTCTTTCCAGGCTGTTAATACGATAAGGAAAAGACTTGGAATAAAAAAGGCTGGCCATACGGGAACGCTGGATAAATTTGCAAGGGGCCTGCTGATTATTCTTCTCGGAAAATATACAAGGTTAGCGCCGTTTTTTACAAAACTTGATAAAAGGTATAGAGCGGTTATTGTTTTCGGACAGGAAACCGATACACTGGATCCGGAAGGGAAAATAGTAAAAACAGGCAGAATACCCGGTTACGAAACCATAATGAATTTAACGATAAAATTCACAGGCGTAATGGAACAGGTGCCTCCTGTGTATTCCGCTGTTCATATTAATGGTGTCAGGGCATACAAGGCTGCTTTAAAGGGTGAAAACCCCATACTTTCTTCGAGAAAAGTACGAATTTCAGAAATCAGCCTTATTACATATAAAGATGCTGAGCTGAAAATAGATATTACATGTTCGAAGGGAACTTATATAAGGTCTCTTGCACGTGATATGGGAGCGGAAGCATCGTCATGTGCATATGTCAGAGCATTAAAAAGGATAGGCATAGGCGATTTTAAAATAGAAGATGCTGTTACATTAGAAGAATTTACCGAAAACAGTATTATTGTACAGCCGGTACGTTTCCTGACAAAATTGTCCGGTATCGGGCTGGTAAATATAGAGGATGAAATCAGAATAAAAAAGATTTTAAACGGAGTCGTTCCCGATAAATCTTTTTTTAATAAAAAAGATCTGCAAAGCAGCATTCTGGCACTTATCGGCAAACAGGGAGAAATACTGGCGATGGTTAAGAATCTCGGTGACCATTACAGATATATCAGCGTATTTAATTAAAGAACGGAAAAGAAATGCGGATAGTAGATTTTGAATTGCTTAAAAATTCCCGTTATAGAATAAATACCGGTGCGGCAGTGACAATAGGCGGGTTTGACGGTTTACACAGAGGACATAATAAATTGATACATGCTGTAACCGGCTGTTCCGGATTAATACCTGTTGTTGTGACATTTAAACAGAGTCCGGCATCTGTGATTCGTAAAGACAGTTTTAAAGGAAATATTCTTACATTTCAACAGAAGGCCGGGAAATTAGAGCTGATGGGAATAGATACTATTGTACTGATTGACTTTTCCCCGGAATTTAGTACACTAACGGGGAAGCAGTTTTTGCATATATTAATGGATGCGCTTGATATAAAAAAAATTGTTGTCGGATTTAATTTCCATCTGGGTTACAGACAGGGAATGGATGCCCGGGAGCTTAAAAATTATGTTGCCGAATATGGTATAGTAACTGAAATCATCCTGCCGGTACTGTATAAGAATGAAGCAATAAGCAGCTCGCGAATACGCAGTTCAATACGTAAGGGCGATTTTGTTTCTGTTGCAAAAATGCTTGGTTACGGTTATATTGTGGAAATACCGGAGAATATTCCATTATGCGGTGGTGCCGGAAAGGTGGAAATAGAAAAGGAAAGCATACCGCAGTTACTACCGGATTCAGGATTATTCGGGGTAATTGTAAATGGCAACAGCGAAAGGTACAGGAGTGTGGTTGAGATAGATAATCAGAGAATTATAATTACCGGCAAGAAAAACACAAGAGTAAAGACATTACTCTTTTTAAAACAAAATAAAATCAGGAGGTTCTTTTAATGTCATTAGGCAAAGAGACAAAAGAGAAGGTTATAGGAGATTTCGGCCAGAACGAAAAGGATACGGGCTCGACTGAAGTACAGATTGCACTTATTACAAAAAGAATTGAGGAACTTACGGAACATTTTAAAGTTCATAAAAAGGATCATAATTCACGCAGAGGTCTTCTGCAGCTTGTGGGGCAGAGAAGAAGACTTTTAAATTATTTAAAAAAGAAAAATCTGAAAAAATACAGAGAAATACTTAAAAAATTGAATCTTAGAAAATAAAGGAAAATAATTATTATGATACATCAGGTAAAACTTCGCATTGGCGAAGATGATTTGGTACTTGAAACAGGTAGAATGGCAAAGCAGGCAAATGGCGCTGTTCTTGCAAGATATGCAGGTTCCGTGGTGCTTGCCACTGTCTGCTGTTCCGACAGAGAGGTGGAAAATCTCGATTATGTGCCGCTTTCCGTTGACTATAATGAAAAATACTACGCTGCCGGCAAGATACCGGGAGGATTTATAAAAAGGGAAGGAAGACCAAAAGATAAGGAGATTCTTGTTTCCAGACAGATAGACCGTCCTATGCGGCCTCTTTTTTCCAAAAAGTTTAAAAGAGAGATACAGGTTATACCGACAACAATTTCCACTGATCAGGTGAATCCGCCTGATATTATTGCGATGGCGGCATCTTCCGCTGCTGTTATGATTTCCGATATTCCTTTCGACGGGCCGATAGGTACTGTAAGGGTTGCTTATCTGGATGATAATTTTATTATAAATCCTACATTCGATCAGATAGGGGAGAGTAAGCTTGATATTATTGTCTCCGGTACCGAAGCAGGAATCACAATGGTCGAAGGCGGAGCAAAGGAAGTATCGGAAGATATTCTTCTGGATGCAATTAAAGAGGCTCATAAATATATTAAGGAAATCTGTAAAATACAGATTAAACTTGCAGAACTGGCAGGAAAGGAAAAAATTGTAATTTCTGAAGAAGAAGAACAATTTTCCTTAAAAGATGAAATAAGAGAATGGGCTTACTCTAAACTGGAAGAAGCATGTTTCGTGTCCGGTAAACACAATCGTTCAAAGGCAATAAAACAGGTCAGAGAAAATACACTTGAACAGTTTGAAGAAAAATTAGAGGAAAACCAGGAGAAATATGTTTATCAGTTATTCGAAGAAATGGAATCGGAAATCGTACGCAAATCCATTCTCGAAAAAGGTATCAGAACCGACGGAAGAAAGTCGGAAGATATACGAAGTATAACCTGCGAAATCGATGTACTTCCCCGTACTCATGGTTCTGCACTCTTCACAAGAGGAGAGACCCAGGCACTGGCTGTGACTACACTCGGAACGGTATATGATGAACAGATTATGGATAATATCGAAGGTGATACGCGAAAAACATTTATGCTTCACTATAATTTTCCGCCCTATTCGGTTGGTGAAACGAAGAGACTCTTTACAGGCAGAAGAGAGATAGGTCACGGACACCTTGCCGAAAGGGCTTTATCGGCTGTACTTCCGTCGAAGGAAGAGTTTCCGTATACTATCAGGATAGTGTCGGAAGTACTGGAATCCAATGGATCTTCTTCCATGGCTACCGTGTGCGGAGGAACTTTGAGTTTATTAAACGCAGGTGTTCCGGTTAAAAAATCGGTTGCAGGAATTGCTATGGGTCTTGTTACGGAAGGCGAACGCTTTGTTATCCTGTCTGATATACTCGGAGAAGAAGATCATCTCGGCGACATGGATTTTAAAGTTGCCGGAACCGAAGACGGCATAACAGCTTTCCAGATGGATATCAAAATAGCAGGTGTTGACTATTCCATACTTTCCAAAGCTTTAGGACAGGCAAGGGAAGGAAGGAAACATATTCTTAATAATGAACCGGACAATCGAACAGCCGAGAAGCTCGATATCGGATTTTGCTCCCAAAATCATATCGATGCATATCGATCCTGACAAAATAGGGGCTGTTATAGGATCCGGCGGCAAGGTGATTAAAGGCATATCCGAAAAAACCGGAGCTACCATTAATATAGAGGACAGCGGTGATCTTCTAATCTATTGCAGGGAAAAAGAAGGTGCGGAAGAAGCACGTCATATCATAGAAAGCTTATTGGAAGAGCCGGTTGTCGGTACAATATATGCAGGTACCGTGAAACGTATTGTCGATTTCGGAGCATTCATCGAATACCTCCCCGGCAAGGAAGGATTATGCCATATTTCCAAATTATCAAACAGACACGTCCAGTCCGTAACGGACGTACTTAAAGAAGGCCAGGAAGTTAAAGTTAAATTAATAGAGATAGACAGGATGGGCAGGGTGAATTTAAGTATCAGGGATGCAAATGAGAATGAAGCGGATAATAGTTCCGATAATACTGAAAAAGATAATTCATCTCACCGTGATAATCATGACAGGCGATCAGACAACAAACCTCACCGGAGATAGAAGTGATAGAGACCAGAAAACTATCAAATGGTGCGGCAGTTCTGTTTGAGCGGGTTAAAACAACAGGCACTGTTTCGATAGGATTCTGGTATCCTCATGGTTCAAGGGACGAAACCGGAGAAGAGCACGGATATTCACATTTTCTGGAACATATGCTCTTTAAGGGAACTGAAAAACGTTCTGCATATAAAATCGCTCAGGAAATAGACAGAGTCGGCGGGCTTATAAATGCTTTTACTGAAAAGGAAGCAACCTGTTTTTACTGTACGATTCCAAAAGACAGCACGGAAACAGCAGTTGATGTTCTCACGGATATGATAGTGCACTCAAAATTTGATGAACGTGAATTGAATAAAGAGATGCTCGTCGTTTTAAACGAAATTCATTCAATCGAAGATTCACCGGATGAAAAAGCTCATGAGCTTTATATGAAATTATTGTGGGACAACCATCCGCTTTCCAGAAAAATTACCGGTGAAGAAGCGGATATACGCGGTATTTCAAGAGAAAAACTTCTGCATTACTATAAAAAAAAATACCATCCGTCGAATCTTGTTATTTCCGTAGCAGGTAATATCGATATAGACAGCGTGTATTTACTTCTCGAGAACAGGATTGGTGTTTTACAGCAGGAAAAATATAATATTGCAAGGGCGGTGCCGGAAAATTATAATTTTGCCAAACAGATTAAAAGTAAATTCAACCAGGTTCATGTATATACAGGCACGGTATATAAACCATCTCCTCTTCTGGAAGAATACTATGATATGGTTGTTTTCAGTACTCTATTCGGGGAATCTATAAGCTCGAGACTCTTTCAGGTTCTGCGGGAAGGAAAAGGACTGTGCTATACGGTATATTCTTTTAGAGCATATTTTTCTGATGTGGCTGTCTGGACAATATATGTAAGCACAACCCCATCGGACCTGGAAAAGCTGCTTCGCTCGCTTAAAGAAGAAATAAAAAAGGTAACGAATGAGGCACCCTCAAAAGAAGAAATCAACGATGCTAAGACGCATCTTATCGGCAGTATTACTATTGCAAGAGAAGACATGGAAACACGTATGAAACGTCTGGCAAGACAGTATATTTTACGCGGAAGAATATTCGGTTTTAAAGAATCAATGGATCAAATCAATAACGTCGACAAGAAAAGAGTGGATAATTTAGTAAAAAAAATTATGACGGAAAACCATTTTAATTTACTTGTCTATGGGAAAGGCAAAACAAAAATAATCAGAGAGAATAAATATTTTCTTTAAAAAAAACATCCCGGAGCAATTATTATGGAGAAGATTGAAGTTTCTTATAAATCAGAAGGCGGTAATGAGCCTGTCTATAAATCGTATTCTGCATCAGGTGCCGATCTTTTTGCAAACATCAGCCGGGATATTGTAATAGAACCCGGGAAAAGGCATCTTGTTCCTACTGGTATTTATCTCGAGATACCAGAGGGATATGAAGCGCAGGTAAGACCGCGTTCCGGGCTTGCAGCCAAATACGGCCTGACACTCTTAAATGCACCCGGTACGATCGATGCTGATTACAGAGGCGAAATAAAGGTTTTATTGATTAACCTGGGAGAAAGCAGTTTTAAGGTTCATAACGGTGACAGAATTGCACAGATTATTTTTACTCCTGTAGTAAAAGGTGTTTTTAAGGCAGTATCCGAAATATCATCAACAAAGAGGGATAAGGGCGGGTTCGGATCGACCGGGTATAGAGGTGAATGAAGTATCTATTTATATTTGTAATAATTGCAAGTTTCTATACGGTTTCATGCAGAACGGTACCCGAAAATAAGCCGGCATCAGTAATATTATCCGGAAGCGGTGACAGAACCTCTATATCCGAAAAAACTAATAGAGTAAAACAATCCTTCCCAACAGGACCGAATAAGGAAAAACAACCCGCAGTTAACAGCATGGAACTGCTGCAGAAGGCAAAGGATGAATTTAAAGCCGGCAAATATGCAAAATGTCTCTCGTTAACAAGAAAATTACGGATCGAATATCCGGATTCAAGGGAAATATTACAGGCCCTTTTTCTAAGCGGCAGGGCAGAGCTTAAATTAAAAGAACCTTACAGAGCAAGATATTTCTTTAAAAAGATTCTTTCCCGTTATAAAGAGAATGATTATTTCGATGCTGTTTACTTTAAAACCCTGGTAATGCTTGCAGATCTTTTATATGGAGAACGGCTGTTCGATGAATCCCTCAATTATTATTTAAAAGCATTGGAAGAAAAGAATAATAATGATATTTCTAATATCTATCTGCGAATAGCTGATATTAATTACTATCAAAAGAATAATCTCCATCTTGCAAGGTACTACTTTCTTAAAACAGGAGCGGCAACGTTAACAGCCGAAAACAGGGCGGTATATGAAAGATTAAAAAAAAATCTTGAATGGGAGTATCTTTCATCTGAAATAATCGGTATCGATGACGGTAATGTTTCCGCTGTAGCGGCCGACGGAGATGATTTATGGATCGGAACATGGAACGGAGGTATAGCCCGGTATAATGTCAGTATGGAAAGAAGCAGGGTTTTTAAGGAAGGTGAGAAAAGTCTGGTTCCTAAGACCATACGGACAATTGAAGTAACGAAAAAAAGAGTATGGGTGGGTAGTTATAACGGCTTATCCTATTATTCCAAGGCATCATCCGGATGGCATGGGATTGATAAATTCAGTAAACCGAAATCCGTTAAAATCGAAACTATTAAAAATATCAATGGAATACTTTATATAGGCACTCTCGGGGAAGGTCTGTGGTTCGGACATGAGAGCGGATACCGTGATTTTAAAAAAATGGATTTCCCGTCGCAGTTTATAAACTGTATGGATAATTACGGCAATTATCTTTTAGTCGGCACAATGGATATGGGTTTATTTTTTATCGATCTTAAAACAAAAAAAGTAACAAGCTTCTTAAAAATATTTCCCGGGTTTACAGCTTTGAATATTACTACGATACTTATCGAAGATGACAACAACCTCTGGATAGGCACTTACGGGAAGGGCCTGTATCATTGGAAAAAGAATTTAAACCGTATTGAAAGATATACTTCAGAGAATGGTTCAATAAGGGATGACTGGATTCTAAGCAGTGTTAAAACAAAAAAAGGCCTTTATTTCGGCACTTTCGGAGGCGGACTTATCTTTTTCGGCAGGAACAAAACTCCGGTAAAGAATCTCGGATTAAAGGACGGATTAAATTCTCTGGATATTTCTGCTGCCGCTTATGAGCAGCCGCTTGTAATTTTCGGAACTCTTGGAATGGGGATAATGATATTTTATGAAGATATCAGGGAATAGAAGATATTTATCTACATATATCTATATCTCAAAAGAATTTTTTCTGTCATTCGTCATTGCATTTCTGTTTTTCTTTATAATATTTTTTATAAATCAAATACTGGTGATGGCGGAACAGATATTTTCAAAGAGAGTTCCTTTCTGGGATGTCATACGTTTAATAATATATTCCACTCCTATTTTTATTGCATTTTCTTTTCCCTTCGGTTCTCTTGTGGGTGCACTGATGGCCGTCGGCCGGTTATCATCGGACAATGAAATACTTGCGTTTCAGGCTGCAGGAATATCTCTTTCCAGAATACTGCTGCCTTTACTCTTCCTCGGTATAATATTTTCCGCTGCCTCTTTTATTACGAATGATTATTTTTTACCATCCGGTAATATAAAACTGGGCAAGATATACAGAAAAATCATCTATACGAATCCTGCAATAGAATTGGAACCATACTCAATTAAGAGATACATGAATACCGTAATAATTACGGGAGCCGTAAATGAAAGTACAATCAATAATATTACAATAATCGACAGAGCGAATAACAGAGACAAAAGAATTATAATTGCGAAAAAAGCCAGATTGGAGAAGGAAAATAAACAGCGGGGTGTTGTTTCTTTAAATCTTTCCGATGTAATAATACTTGAAATAAAAAGAGGAGACCCCGAATCGTTCGATTATGCCACTTCCGGAAGTCTGATATATAATATTTTAATGAAAAATATCAGCTACTCTATCGGAAGTATCGGTCCTGCGGAGATGAGTTCTGTTGATGTCTGGAAACAGATAAAACAGATAATGAAAAAAAAGAAAGAATTGGAGCTGAGAATAGATAATAATAAAATAAAAATTGAAGAGTTAAGATACAGGTTAAGGCTGACAATTAAAAAAGTTCTGGATCTGCGTTATAACAGCACAATTACAAAGAAGGATGAGAATGAAATTACTTTACTATATAAGGAACTAAAAAGAGAGCAGAGCAGAAAGATAACAGACAGAACACTGAGGCTTTACCAGCTTGAGTTTTATAAGAAATTCGCTATCCCCATAGCGTGTTTTGTTTTTATACTTTTTGCATTTCCTACCGGGCTTTTAGCTAAAAAGAGCGGACGAACCGTGGGATTCGGGATAGGGCTGATTGTCTCTGTTTTATACTGGAGCCTTCTATTTGTCGGGCATTCATTGGGGATTAGAATGATGCTGCCTCCGTTTCTTGCTATCTGGATTGCAAACTTCACTGTTCTGATACTGGGGAGTTTCCTTTTTATCTTAAGGATTAAACGATGAAATCGATTCAATTTATGGTGCTTCGTTCTTTTTTGCCTGTTTTTTTGGCTGCCATACTATTTTTCGTACTTATTCTACAGCTTGCAGATCTTTTTTCCAATCTCTGGAGATATTTTAATAATAATGTAAGTATTCTGCAGATGGGAAAAATAGCCTATCTATATCTTCCTATGTGCATTTCTTATTCGATACCCATGGCACTGCTTTTTTCGATTTCCTTTACCCTCGGCGGTTTATATGCCAATAATGAGCTGATAGCAATATTAGGTTCCGGGATAAGTTTTTACCGTATTATTACTCCGTTTATTGTTTTAAGTCTTCTGTTGTCCGTTTTTAGTTTCTGGTTTAATGACAGCATTGTAATTTCGACATACAGAGAAAAAAACAATATCTATAAGGAACTTTTAAAGATCAATGTCTCTTATAACAGATCAAATGCTACGGTTATAAGCGATAATAACAGGATAATTTATCAGACAGAATATTACAATGATAAGAAAAAAACCCTTACCGGAGTTCTTCTTATATACAGAGACAAAGATTATTCCTTCTTAAAAAGAATCGATGCCGCATGGGCGGAATGGAACGGCAGTAACTGGGTGCTTCATAACGTCACAGTATATACGTGGAATAAAGATACAAAAACGGTAACGACCCAAAGAATGGATCAGTATTCCGGTAAGGAACTGGTAAAGGCACCGGATTCATTTCGTAAGATCACCAGAAAAGTTGATGAAATGAGTTACCGGGATGCATCAAAATGGGTCGAAACCTTAAAGAAATCCGGACTACCGTACAGAGAAGCACTTACTAATTTCTATAAAAAGATCTCTTTTTCACTTACCCCGTTAATAGTCGCCTTAATTGCAGGTGCAATAGGCAGTTCATTTAAAAAAAATATTCTGCTCATGAGCCTTCTGGTATCCCTTTCCGTATCGGTAGTCTATTATGTGATGCAGATGGTGGCCTTGATAATTTCAAAAAACGGCTATATACCTCCCCTGGCCGGTGCATGGGGGTCTTTTATTGTATTTTTTGTAGTTAGTATAGGGCTTTTGAAGACAGCGAAGACATGAAATTAAAAATAAGCGGTATGGAGGATTTATGGATTGTTTTATAGGAGTGGATTTCGGCGGTACCTCTGTAAAATTAGGGGTGATTACCGGAGAGGGTCTTATTCTTAAAAAGAATATTATAACAATAGGTTCCGGAGACAGTTTTGAAAAGATTATGCACCCGGTTTCCGAATGGGTACAATCTTATTTAAAGAATAATGGTAAAGATGGCGTAAAGGCAATCGGAATCGGAACCCCCGGATTTATAGATAAGAGGACAAATATATTGATCTCAGGAAGCGAGAATGTGCCTGCACTTAAAAAACATTCCGTTGCCAATATCCTTTCTGAGAAAACAGGAATTCCGGCATATCAGGATAATGACGGAACCTGTGCAGCTGCAGGTGAGTCGGTATTCGGAAACGGAATAAATTATTCTGATTTTGTCATGATTACTCTGGGCACCGGAATAGGCGGGGGGCTTGTTTTGAATGGGAAAGTATACAGGGGTTCGAAAGGTTTTTCAGGTGAAATCGGACACATTTGTCTCGATCCCAACGGGATCTGGTGTAACTGCGGGAGCAGGGGCTGTTTTGAACAGTACGCCTCCGGCCCTGCAATTGTAAGGAATTATGCTAACAAACTGTTAAAACGAGGTATTGTCGCCGATGAGGAAATTACACCTGAATATATATTTGTCAGAGCTAAGTCTAAAGATGAAATAGCACTGGAAGTCATAGAAGAAGCCGGTTATAGAATTGCACAGGCCTTCGGAACTCTGCTTAATGTATTAAATCTGGAGGCATTCATTATCGGAGGCGGAATTTCGAGATCCGGGAATATGCTGCTGCCGGTAATTAATAAGTATCTTCCCGATTTTGTATGGCCCCAGTTAAAGGAGAATGTGGAAGTTGTAATTGCAAAGCTGCAGAATGATGCCGGTATTATGGGTGCTGCAGCCATGGCGTATGAGAGGCTGAACAATTGATAAATTTCAGGGTATTAAGAAAAGACAGCTTAACCCGGGCGAGAGCAGCTACTGTGGCTTTACAGCATGGTACGGTAAAAACACCGGCGTTTATGCCGGTCGGAACAAATGCAACTGTTAAAGCCATACGGAACGATCAGCTCGAAGAGCTGGGAATAAATATGATTTTAAGCAATACCTATCATCTGTACTTGAGACCGGGACTGGAGGTAATAGAAGCGGCAGGCGGCCTTCATAATTTTATGTCATGGAAACACAATATATTAACGGATTCCGGCGGTTTTCAAATATTTTCTCTGGCACCTTTCAGAAAAATAGAAGAGGGAGGTGTATTATTTAAATCTCATATAGACGGGAGCACTCACAAACTTACACCTGAAAAAGTGATAAGTATTCAGAACAAATTGGGAAGCGATGTAATGATGTCTCTCGATATATGTACAGGCTACGGTATCGAAAAAGAAAAAGCTCTAAAAGCTCTAAGTATAACGACTGCCTGGGCGGAAAAAAGCAAAACTGCGTGGGACAGGCTTGATGAGAAAAAAGGAGAACTCTGGGGAATTATTCAAGGCAACTTTTTTAAGGATTTAAGAGAAAAGAGTGCATCGGAAATTATTTCTCTGGATTTTCCCGGTTATGCTGTCGGCGGGGTGTCTGTCGGCGAACCATTCGATGTCTTTGCCGAATATCTTGAATATACAGCGAAACTGCTGCCGGATAATAAACCGAGATATCTTATGGGAGTGGGCACTCCGAAATACATTTTAGAGGCAGTTAAAAATGGCATAGATCTTTTCGACTGTGTTTTTCCAACACGAACAGCAAGAAACGCCCTTGTTTTTACAGTGAATGGGCCTCTGTCGCTGAAAAAAGAGGAAAATCGTCTTAACACCGAACCTATCGATAATACGTGCAGATGTTATACATGTAAAAATTATTCAAGATCCTATTTGCGGCATCTTTTTAAAGCAAGAGAAATACTTGCACCGATGCTGACAACGCATCATAATTTATACTTCATTAAAGAATTGATAAAAGGGATAAGGGAAGCTATACTCGGCGGCAATTTTTTTACATATCAAACTGATTTTCTTAAAAAGTATAAAACCGAAAAACAGGAGGGAGTATGATATATCAATACGGAGAGAAAAAGCCTGACACGGGTAATGCAGTATTTATAGCGGAAAATGCCAGTATTATAGGTGATGTCAGCCTGGGAAACAAAACGTCGATCTGGTTTGGTGTTGTGTTAAGAGGGGATATCGAATTAATAAGTGTAGGAGAGGGGAGCAATATTCAGGATAATGTCGTTGTACATGTCGATTACGGGGTGCCTGCGGTAATAGGAGATTATGTGACTATAGGTCACAGTGCTGTTATTCATGCCTGTAAAATCGGCAGCAGATGCATAATAGGAATGGGAGCTGTCGTATTAAGCAGGGCTGTTATCGGTGATGATTGTGTCGTAGGTGCGGGATCTGTTGTAACCGAAAATAAAATATTTCCGAATGCATCGCTTATTATCGGTTCGCCTGCGCGTGTTATACGAAAATTAAACAAGAATGAATTAGAGCGAATCAGACAAAATGCAGTACACTATATTGCATTTGCTGAAGAATTTAAAAAAACAAATGGCAATTAAAGGATTACAGGCATTAGAATAGAAAAAGGAATTCACAAAAGTACCCATACTACAGTTACTCTTATGATTTGTACCCTTATTTCACGGTTGTTAGGATTCTTAAGGGTTGCTGTAATCGGTGCACTTTTCGGAGCTTCCGGCCAGGCCGACGTACTGAATACGGTTTTCCAGATTCCGAATAATTTAAGAAAACTGCTTGCAGAAGGAGCGCTGTCCTCGGCCTTTATTCCCGCTTTATCCAGTTCAATTGTAAAAGATAATTCACTTGAAAATGCTAAGAGATTAACAGGGAATATTATATCATTTCTTGTTCTCATTCTGGTTCCGGTGATAGTATTGGCTGTAATTTTTGCAAAACCTATAATTTATATAATACTTCCGTTTCCTGAAAAGTGGAAAGTCGAACTGTCGGTAAGACTTTTCCAGTGGCTTATCGGCTACATAGGTTTAATCAGCATCAGCTCCGTATTAATGGCCGTACTGAATTCACACGGCAGATTCATAATTCCTGCGTTAAGCCCTCCTCTTTTCTCGATTTGTGTAATAGGCTCTATAATAATTTTTTATAAATCCATGGGAATCTATTCCGTTGCAATAGGGGTTTTATCAGGCGGAGCGGCACAGATAATATTTCTGACGCCGCTCTTTATTAAAACAGGATATAATTACAGATTTGATTTTAACTTTAGTTCTTCTGAATTTAAAAAAACATTAAAATCGTGGCTTCCTGTGGTGCTTTCAGCTTCTGTTTTTGCTGTTAATCAGCAGGTTGCTCTGTACTTTGCAAGCGGACTGGAAGACGGCAGTACATCTGCTCTGACCAATGCACTTGTTTTCTGGCAGCTTCCCTTCGGAATTTTTTCGGTTTCGGTTATTACTGTATTGTTCCCGAGAATGAGCAGACAGGCGGAAGGCAGAGACATTAACGGATTAAGAGAATCTTTAACACATGGTATAAAATTTATTACTATTATGATGCTTCCCGCTTCCATAATCTACATCTTTCTGGGAAGAGAAATAATAGAAGTAGCTCTGCAGAGGTATAAGTTTTCGCATTATGGGACTGTAATGGCTTTTCGTGTCTTAAGGGGATATTCACTGGGTTTATTAAGTGTGGGACTATTTAATTTTTTTCAGCGCTTCTTGTATTCCGGAAAAGATTACAGGACACCGTTATATTCGGCAATACTTGTAAGCATTACCGATATTCTGCTATCTTATTGGCTTAAAGGTACTGTTTTAAGGGTAACCGGACTTGCAGTAGCTAATTCCATTGCCTTTACAGCCGGAATCTTTTTCCAGGTAATATTCATAAAAAGAAAAATTATATTTTTTTTCGGCAGGGATATACTGGCTACACTGGCAAAGTGTCTTGTCACGTCTATTTTAGTCGGTTTATTTCTGTATCTGTTTAAAAGATTTACCTTTACATTATGGACAGACGGCAGCTCTTTTAAAAATCTATTTCTGATAACAATAGCTTTGATATCCAGCATGGTAATTATAGTTGTTATGTATTATTATATGAAAGTAGAAATTGTAAAGAACTATGTGGATCACAGGCTTAAAAAATGTTAAAAAAACTTAATAAAATATATATCCTCCTGTTTTTTTTATCCCTTTTAAACCTTTTTGCGGAGGGAAGTGATACTAAGAAAGAAAAATTAACACCTGTTTTAAAAGATTGGAAAGATACTCTTTTATACGGAATAGACTCGGAAGTTATAGATGTAATAAAAAGAATAAGGGGAAATAAAGAACGGTCTCTTGATAAAGAATTACTGACAGTTCTGCAGGAATCAAAAAATACCGAAGTCAGTAAATTAATACTTAATTATTTTGCAGAGGAAAAAAATTATTCTGCATTAGATTATGCAATTAATGTATTGGATAAATACGATGATAAACCCGAAGAGCTGGTAATATCCGCGCTTTCATATATTAATTTTATAACAGAATCAAAGACTAAAGAATCGGATACAAAATTACCGGAAGGGTTAAAAAAAGATCTCATTAATATAATCGATAACGGCAGTACCGGTCTTGCAGCTCTGGCGGTAAAAACACTGGGAAGTTTAAAATATTCGGATCAGGATGAATATTTATTAAAAAAATATGATGATTCTGAAACAGATGAAAAACTTAAACCGGAAATAATCCTTGCTCTGGGAAATATGAAATCAGAGAAGGCAGTGGATAAGCTCATCGGGATTGTTAAGGATAAGGATAATAATAAAGTATTAAGAATGTATGCCAGTAGTGCTCTCGGGATGATAGGAGATAAAAGGGCAATTCCTGTTCTGCAGCAGTCTTTCAATGACAAGAATGCATTGGTTAGAGTATACGCCGCCTCTGCTCTATCACAACTCCAACAGAGCAAAGATACCATAAACCTGCTTATCCAGGGGTTAAAGGATTCCAGCTGGAGGGTAAGGCTGGAATGTGCTAAAGCGCTCGGCAAAAGTTCCGCAAAGGCAGCCGTTAATATTCTTCAGTATAAAGTAGAACATGACCCGGTAAAAAAGGTTCAGATAGAAGCCTTGCGTACTCTTGGAAAAATCGGTGGAAAAAAGGTAACCGATTTTTTTAAAAGAATATTTAAGAATAAAAATCAACCCGTATTTATCCGGGAAGAGACTTTAAGACTGCTTACGGATAAAGATTTTGCAAATTCTAAAAAAGTTATAAAAGAAGTTTTAGAGAATAGCAGTAAAATTTATGATAAGATATTTATACAGAGGATTGCCAGGATAATATCACTTAAGAAAACAAAAGATTCGAGTGATTTACTGCAATATTTTATTAAAAGCAATGATCCTATTGCAAGAATATACGCATTGCGCGGAATTGCAAAAAATAATCTAAAAGAATTATACAGTACCGTACAGGATATTTCAGAGAACGATCCTGTACGGGCTGTTAAAAAAGAAGCACTTTCCGCACTGAAAAAATTAAAGTAAAGCTATGTTTTACTGCCTGTGCTGTCGATTGAATGCATCAATTGATTTATCTTTTCCAGCTGGGAAATGTATTCCTTAAAGATAATATTCATTTTATAGCCCTTTTCAGATTCAACCTGAATATTCCTGTTTAAACAGTCAACAATCTTATTATCTGTAAAGGGAAAGAATTCCTTTATTAAAGGGATAAAAACGTAATGTCCGTCGGTGTTTTTAATTATTCCGATTTTACGCGGAACCGGCACAAGGAAAATAAGATAGGAAGATGATCCTCCTCCTATGCTTTTGGAAGAACCCGGGGTAATGGAATGAATATTTCTGAAACCGATATAGGGATTCTGAAACGAGACCCTCATTTCGATTGGTCTCGAAGCAGTATTATGACTTACTTTTACATATTCGGAATACTCTGAAAAAGAAAGATCGGAAATCCTGTTTTTTAGATAAATGAATAGTCTTATAAAAAGATAAATAATGACAATACCAAAGATTGTATAAAGTATATAGAGCAGTATTTGAGTATTAAATGATATTCCCCTTGTGCCCGTGTAATTAAATGTAATATTTCCCTCTTTAGGGGATATACGAAGATCGTTATTAAAGAAAAACTTAATTCTTGCCGTTTGATTTCCCGCAGGAACACGGGCAGGCAAATGCATACGAACGGAAAAAGTATATTTCTTCTCAGGTGGAATATTTTTAACATAGGGCTTTTTTAATATGTTTATACCTGAATAGTTCTGTGATAATAAAATTATTTTATTTAATCTGATTATTAGAGGCTTATCAGAATAATTCCGTATGGTTAACGGCATCTTAAAATTCTTACGAATACTGCCCAGATTTTCAGGGTAGTACAGTTTGGGGAAACCTGTTGCATAGCCTGCAATATTCTTTTTATTCTTTTCACTGTATGTGACAATAGGAACTTCAAGTACTCCGGCCATTTCGGACAGGTAGCTTTTCTTTGCTTCAGGTTTAGCTGTGATTTTACCGGGAAATTTAATAATATGAACACTCCAGCCTTCCTTTTTTATTTCCCTGACACCGGCAAGAAGATTCTTAAGAATTTCCTCGCTGTTAAATCTATACGGACTGTAAGGAGGGGGATCGTGAATTCCGTCGGTTAATAGAAGAATTGTTTTTTTATTGGTTTCCGGAAGTTCCTTAGTGTATTGATAGAGAAATTTAATAGCACGGACAAGATCCGTATATTTACCTAAAGGCTGAAGAATGAGAAGTTTTTTTAATATTTTTTCTATTGTACTTTTATTTTTTATTTTTTCGGATATATCAATTTCAGGTTTTCCCGCAAAACTCAATAGATGAAAAGTGTCGCCTTTATGAAGATTACCTGTAAGTAAATCCTTTATAAGATAATTCATTAAATCCTGAAAATACGGAAACATACTTTCAGAGGTATCTATCATTACGATAAGATCCATATTATCCGGGAAAAGATGTGCGGGAAAGAAAATAATAATAATGACTAATAACAGTATAACTCTTCTCATGAGAGTATGCTCAAATCCGCCTTATCAATTGATTCGATAATGTAATGAAAATCATTGTCGTTAATTGTAAATTTCAGTTCCTCCCCGGTTTTATGATTCCAGAGAGCAGCGCCCAGAGGCGAAAGATAGGAAATGATATTCTTCGAAGGTTCGGATTCCCATGGACCGAGGATAATGTATTCTTCTTCTTTATTCGTTACAAGGTTTTTTAACCTGACCCTTGTCCCGAAGGAAACACTTGTTGTATCAAGCTGATCTTCGTGAAATATCTGTGCTTTCTGTAACTCTTCCTGGAGTCTGGAGCTTGTTGTTTTTAATAATTCCTGCCGTTCTAATGCAGCCTTGTACTCCGCATTCTCCCGCAGATCTCCCTTTGACATGGCTACTCCTATCTCTTTTGAATTATCCGGCACTTCGACCTCGATAAGATGACGAAGTGTCCTTTGTTTTTGTTCGTAACCCTGCCTGGTAACAAGAAGGCCCATATTGATCTTTTCCGCCTCCGGCTGACCGTAAAATTTGAAATCAGGATATTTTTCGATAATTCTGTGCTTAATATTTATTTTAATGGACGGATCAAGCTCCTTGATATCTTCTACAAGTGTAAACAGCCTGCTGATAGATTCGGTATCGGTGTTCATGAGATAAGATAGAAGCCTTTCCTCTTTAAAAAGAAAATCCTGAATCTGTTTATTAAGTTTTCTGTTAAGACTCACATCCCTTTTATTATTAATCTCCCTGTATGTAACATCAACAAGGTGAATAAGTCCGATCAGTATTTTTTCCAGAGAGAGATTCAGCTTTGGAAACCATGGTTCGTCGATTATATACCTGGCAAACCAGATAAACGGTTCCCTGTATTCGCGATAGCGGTCCAGTATCTGCTGAAAAAGATTTTTTAAAATAGTAATATTATTACTGCTTACAAGTTCATCTATAATGAATTTACTCTGTTGTAAAACAAAAAGGTTTGCAAATATCTGGGGCCATTTGTCTATATATTTTTTAATATAATTTAGAAAATCATGTTTAAGTTCGGAATCATCGATACTCGAAAATATTGTCTCCACATTATC
>JAADHF010000141.1 GCA_013151965.1 Spirochaetota bacterium | reverse complement strand
GTATGCAAGAAGTATTGTTTCCGGTAAGACAAAAATAGTGGGACTTCTTATTCCGAATCTAAAGTCGCCCTTCTACATTGAAATCATGGAGGGGATAGTAGATGAGGTAGGCAGAAATAATTATGGTCTTCTCATTTATAAATCGGAAGATAAAGATGAGAAGATACTTAAAAAGGTTTTCCACAAGGGCAGGACAGACGGAATTATCGCAATTACGCCAAGATTTCACGAACAGAGCTTTGTTGATGCCTTTAAAGATGATCAGCCTTTCGTTTTGATAAATCATAGAAATACTCAAATAAATACCCCGTTTGTTTGTTTTAATAATTTTAAAGGCGGATATATGGCGGCGAAGTTTCTTATCGATCTTGGCCATCGGGACATAGCCTGTTTTGCAGGAAGAATATCAAGCCAGTCGACAAAAGACCGATTTGAAGGGTATAAAAAGGCACTAAAGGAAGCTGATGTAAATCCGAACGAATCCCGGATCCGCATTAAAGGAATACATTTCGAGGAATCGATTTCTAACATAATATTTAAATGGTCAAGAGAAAAAAAGATGCCCACTGCAATATTTGCGTACAATGACTTAACTGCTTTTGAAATTATCGAGGTATTAAAAGAATTGGGTTTCAGCGTGCCTGGGGATGTATCTGTAATAGGATTTGATAATACGGAAATGTCCAGGCATTTTCATCCGCCGCTGACGACAGTAAATCAATCTATGAAGAAAATTGGTGAGTCCGGGGCAAATATGCTCCTTTCACTAATTCAGGGTGTTACCCTGAAAAAAAATAAAATCACAATCGAGCCTGAAGTTATTATAAGAGGCTCATGTGACAAACCATCTTAAAAGGAGATAACTATGAGAAAAATAGTTGCAGTCTTTTTAATCTTCTTCCTTGCATCTTTTGTTCTATCTTCAACAGGGCAAAAAGAAGAGTTAAAAAAGGGTCCTGTTTCGATTAAGGCATGGACAATCGGTCCCGGCCCTGTTCCGGTATTAAGGGCTAAAAACCTTAAAACGGCAGGAGAAGAGCTAAACGCAGACGGGCTTAATCTTAAACTCGATGTAACATTCTCCACTCAAAAGTTCGGTCCCTACAGAACAAGTTTTTCCCTTGCATACAATTCGAACTCTTTTCCCGACATACTGGGTGAGGATCAGGATATTATTCCTGAGTACGCAGAAGAGGGAATGATTCTTCCGCTCGATAAGTATGTAAAAGCAGGCACCTGGAAATCTAATTTTAAGGACTTCCTTCCGGGAATGTGGAATGCTGTTGCCTGGAAAGGGAAAATATACGGTATTCCGATAGAAGCGGTAGTAAACTGCATTTACTACAGAAAGGATGTGCTTAGAAAGCTGGGTATGAGTGATTCGGATATAGCGAAAGCCTTTTCGCCGGACTCCGGGCAATTTACTCTTGCCAACCTGGTAAAACTTGCAAAGAAAGCAAAGGATGCAGGACTTGTGGAATGGGGTTTTACCCACAGAAAGGGTGCAGGCGACTACTGGTTTAACACGGTAATGATGTTCGGCGGGAAGTTTGTAGATAGTGTAACCGGGAATATGATTATTGATACGAAGGCACTTAAAAAAGATTTTGCATTTCATAAAATGCTTGTAGATGAAGGTCTGCTCCCGAAGGATATGGCATCGTGGGATTGGAAGGTTATTCACGAATATTCTGTCGACGGGAAAACCCTCTTCTGGATCGGCGGACATACAGGGCAATGGAAAGAGTACCAGCAGAAGGCATATAGTATAAAGTACGGGAAAGTTACGGAAGCGTATCTGGAAAAAAATATGGGTATTGCTCCTTTCCCGGGAATCGATGGACCTGTTACACCGGTAAAGGTACATGCATACACGCTGGTTTCTAAAACAAAAAATCCCGATCTGGCTTTTAAGCTGATATCCAAAGCATCGAGTCCTGAACTTTTGGCACGTCTTTCCATAACAACCTTTAGAGGTCCTACAAGAAAATCCATAATGAAACTTAAGGATTTCAAAGATCAGAAATATCTTACCAAAGTGATGCAGATAATGAAATATGCAAAAGCATTTCCCAAACATCCCTCGTTAGGTAAATACAAGAATATGCTGTTCGAAGCTATGGTAGGAATAGAAACAGGAAAATTAACGGTGGAACAGGCGCTTAAATTTATGATCGCCAAGGCAAAATCGGATATACCGGGAGTAATCATTAGATGAAGAGAATAATTCCTTACTTTTTTATTCTTCCTCTTCTTTTACTCATATTCCTGTTCTACATAATCCCTGCGGTCTCGACTGTTTATATCTCTGCAACCGATATGGGAAGAAGTTTAAAGGGTAATTTTGTGGGAATTAAAAACTTCACGAGAATTTTTTCAGTAGAGGATCCTGTAATAGGCAGGGTCCTCTTAAATACTCTGGTTTATCTTTCAGGTGCTCTTATTATTACTATTATCGGCGGTCTTCTTCTTGCAATAGCTACAACAACTCTTACAAACAGGTGGGGTTCTTTTTTTAGAATAATATGGTTTCTTCCGAGAGCTACCCCGCCGGTTGTATGGGCATTTCTGTGGATCTGGGCATTTGATCCTTCAAGATACGGCCTGCTTAATATGATTTTTAATCAAATCGGATTACAGGGAAGAAGCTGGTTAACCCTTTATCCCATGGCAATTGTTATTCTTGCAAATGGTATTCTTGGAATACCTTACACAATGACAATCCTTTCAGCCGCACTCAGTAATATACCGCTCGAAATCCTTGAAGCGGCTAAAATAGATGGTGCATCAGGATGGAGAACTGCAGTTACGATAAAGATACCTTTAATATGGTGGCCTCTCTCATTTCTTATTATATGGTATACCTTAAGCTTTCTTACATCGTTTCAGTACATACTTATGATTACAGGAGGAGGACCCTTCTATGCCTCGACCCCTCTTGCTTTATATACTTATAATAAGGCATTTCAAAATATGGAACTTGGATACGGCTCGGCATTGGCTCTTGTGCTGATAGCCTTAAGTGTTGTCATAATCCTTGCATTTCGAAAACTCCTCGGAGTTAAGAGGGAGACATAGATGATGGTAAAATCTTTAAAATATAAAAATATAATTTTCGGCAGCCTTCTCCTGCTTCTGACAATTCCGCTTATGTCTCTCTATGTATGGCTGCTTTTTAACTCGATAAATGAAAAACCTCTCTACAGCCTTATTCCGAAGAATCCCGGATTTAGAAGTTGGATTCAACTTTTCAGCAGGTTGCCGGAGGCTTCCGGAATGCCGACATCGATCTTTCCGATAATTAAGAATACAATAATTATTGCAGGCGGTGTTATGCTGCTCGATCTTTTTGTCTGCAGTCTTGCAGGTTATTCAATCTCAAGACTGAAATTTAAGGGAAAAGATCTGCTTTTAAGTTTTCTCCTTATTATGAAGGCTTTCCCGCTTCTTATTCTATTGATTGCAACCTACTTTGTATTATTCTATTTAAGGCTGTTAAATACGTTTCTCTCGGTAATTCTTGCGAGGACTGCAATGGAGCTTGTAATGGGCACATGGATAATAAAAGGATTTTTCGACAGCATTCCCCGGGAAATAGAAGAGTCTGCAAGAATAGACGGAGCTACAAAGTTTACTCTATGGAGAAAAATTATGATACCTCTGGTAAAACCGGGTCTGATTGCGGTAGGAGTTATGGCATTTATTGCGGGATGGAGTGATTTTATTTTTGTCTATACATTTATCTTTGATCAGTCTAAATGGACTTTATCTGTTTTTCTCTATAGTCTTATATCATCACAGGAATCCGTGGACTATAATTTCCTTGCAACGGTATCGATATTTTACATGATACCCACACTTTTACTTTATAGTTTTGCACAGAAGGGGCTTACAAAGGGAACACTCGGAGGGGGAATAAAATAGTTTTTTTTCATTGCAGCTGCAGGCTGCGACAGGCTTTGGATTTATTTTATTATAATAATAAAATCATCAGAGCATCATAACATATAAGTACCGGAGGTCTTAAGCGAAAGAATGAGAATTAAAGGTTTTGGAGTAAATACACGCAGAACGGATAGTAATTTTAAAATATTCGAAGAACAGCTATGCTACCTCAAAGAAGCGGGTTTTGAGTACCTGGAGGTTTCGGCTGATGTTGTTGATACTATAGCAGGTGGAAAGATAATTCCCCGGAAGTTTAAAAAACTTATCAATCTGCTGGATAAGTATAATTTTAAATTGACTGCTCATATTCCTAACGGCATAGATTTAAGGGACGGAAAGGACAGAGAGTTCCAGCTTGATTTTTTTATGTCAAGCATAGAGTTTGCAGGAAGAATCGGGGCAGAGCTTATTGTATGTCATTTTGAAAAGTCAAGCGGTGATCCGGCTGCAGAATCTTTATTTCGCGAGGCCGTACTAAAAGGATATGATTATGCAAAAAAGTGGAATCTAAAACTTGGAATAGAAAATATCGAGATAGAAAAACTTTCTAAAGTGGCTTCTTTTATAAGAAAGATTAATGAACCTGATATAATGCTTGCACTTGATTTAGGTCATGCTTTTTTATCTGAAAACTACTTTAAAAATGACTTTCTTCAAAGCATAAAAGAGGTTGCGGATCTGGTTGGACACATCCATTTAAGTGATAACTTTGGAAGATTCGAGGGAATGAGGGTAAAAAACTTTGATCTATACAGAGTTTCAAGCTACACCACAAGGCTTAATCTCGGGAGAGGAGATCTTAACCTTCCTCCGGGATGGGGAAGCCTGCCGGTGGAAAAATCTTTAAAAATATTAAACAATTACAAAGGAATTGTTGTGCTCGAGTATTACCATGATAAGTATCTAGATTTTAACGGTGATATACTTTTGGAGACAAAGGAACTATTCTCAAAATTATAATACTTTAAAATTAGAGCATATATTTCTCTGGTGAGGGAATACGGTACAAGCGTAATTTCGAAGTAATATCAATTATGAACTATTTTAAATAAAGGCATATTACTACTTTGACTAGTTCTTAAGCCCGTGTTATTCTGCACTACATGAGCAGTGTAAATAATTTGGATAATATGGGATCGATACTCGATTTTGCAATAGCAAAGGAAGTTGAGGCTCAGAATATATACCTCTCGTATGCGGACAGAACCGAAAAAAGGGGATTACGGAAACTTCTCCTGTCCATGGCGGATCAGGAAAAAGAACATGAAAAAAGACTTAATGAGCTTAAAGAGGGAGGATCTCCGGATCTGGTTTTTTCCGAAACTGTAAAAACCGATATCAGGATCAGTGATTATACTGTTGATGTTGAGTTTTCCCGTGATATGAGCTATCAGGATTTTTTGCTTCTTGTTATTAAACGTGAAGAAAAGTCTTATCAGCTGTATAAATGGCTTCTGCGTAAAGCGGATAATGAAGAAATTCAGCTTATTTTTAGACAGCTTTCAGTTGAGGAAAAAAAACATAAGGCCTGGGCCCAGGACAGGTACGATCTGGAAATATTAACGGAAAATTAACCGGCAGAACCATAGGGTATCAAGAGATCAGAGAGATATGGGAAACTCACAAAAAGAAAATGAAATTGCTCTTCTTTTAAAGGTAAGCAGCATACTCGATTCGAGTATGGACCTGAAGGAAGTTTTAACTCCTGTACTTACCATAATTGCGGAAGAGCTTGGTATTAAAAGGGGCAGCCTGGCGCTCTTAAACAGGGAGTCGGGAGAAATCACAATAGAATCTGCATACGGGCTGTCTCATGCCCAGATGGAACGCGGAAGGTATAAAATAGGGGAGGGAATTACCGGCAAAGTTTTCCAGACCGGGCGGCCGGCGATTATACCCCGAATTTCCGAAGAGCCTGAATTTCTCGATAAAACGAAGTCACGTATCAGGGACGGCGGAGATTTTTCTTTCCTCTGTATTCCGATTAAACTGGAAAACAAAGTAATCGGCGCTATTTGTGCGGACAAACATTTAACGGATTCCAGGCCGCTGTCTCACTATACTCATCTTTTATCGATTGTGGCTTCCATGATTGCACAGGCTGTACGGTTAAGACAGATTGTACAGGAGGAAAGGCATAAAATAATCGAAGAAAATACACGCCTTCAGGAGGAACTCCGCAGCCGGTTTAAACCCGAAAATATTATCGGAAATTCCCAGTCGATGCAGGGAGTATATACCCTTATAGAACAGGTTTCACAGAGTGATGCCACGGTACTGATAAGAGGAGAAAGCGGGACAGGAAAAGAACTTGTCGCACATGCAATACACTACCACAGCGCAAGGGCAGGGAAACCGTTTGTAAAGGTCAGCTGTGCAGCTCTTCCGGAGGGTATTATAGAGAGTGAACTGTTCGGGCATGAAAAAGGGGCATTTACGGGAGCGATTTCCGCCCGCAAGGGAAGGTTCGAACTGGCCGACGAAGGAACACTTTTTCTCGATGAGATCGGTGATTTGTCCGCGAACCTGCAGGTTAAGCTTTTGCGTGTACTTCAGGAGAAGGAGTTCGAACGTGTAGGCGGTGTAAAAACCATTCAGGTTAATGTCCGGGTAATTGCTGCTACGAACAGGGATCTGGAGATCCTGATGGAACAGGGAAAGTTCCGGCAGGATCTCTACTACAGGCTTAATGTTTTTCCGATTCATATACCGCCGCTTCGCGAACGTAAAACCGATATTCTGCTGCTTGCGGATTACTTTGTAGAACAGTACAGCAAAAAAAACAGTAAAAGTGTACGCAGAATCTCCACCCCTGCAATAGATATGCTTATGGCCTATCATTGGCCGGGGAATGTCAGGGAGCTGGAAAACTGCATGGAAAGAGCGGTACTTCTGACAAAGGATGACGTTATTCACGGACATCATCTTCCGCCCACATTGCAGACTGCCGAAGCAAGCGGGACAATGTTCAAGGGAAGATTACGGGTGGTCCTGGGAAATGTGGAGAGAGAATTGATACTCGATGCCCTTAAATCAGCCCGCGGCAACCAGGCGCAGGCTGCAAAGCTCCTGGGGATAACGGAAAGAATTATGGGATTAAGGGTAAAAAAATACGGCATAGATACCTTCCGCTTTTCCAGGTAGCCGGTTTTGCCTTGTTATCTCCCCCGTATACCGGGCTGACCTACATAAATGTAGTAATTATTTTTGTTAATTACATTTATGTAGGAATATCAGTGGATCTGCCGTTTTATAAATTACGGTAATTATTGATAATATATAGAGTAATATTAAGTTGCCGGTCTTGGCACCCTTTTTGCTTTAAATATTTCATAATAGAAAACAATCAGGAGGATTTTAGCACTATGAAAACCGTTCAGGATGTAATTAAACTTATCGAAAGCGAGGGAGTTAAGGTCATTGATCTTCGTTTCATGGATTTTCCAGGTCTATGGCAGCACCT
The DNA here is from genome assembly GCA_013151965.1 of Spirochaetota bacterium. GTDB lineage: Bacteria > Spirochaetota > Spirochaetia > SZUA-6 > SZUA-6 > SZUA-6. The sequence continues at coordinate 11,401 of JAADHF010000141.1, read as the reverse complement.
CTCCGTTCCGGTCAGAGAACTCGATATAGATTCTTTCGAAAGAGGTTTCGGAATAGACGGATCGAGTATCAGAGGATGGCAGAGTATTAATGAATCGGATATGCTTGTAAAGCCTGTTCCGGAAACCGCATTTATCGACCCCTTTTTAAAGGACAAAACGCTTGTTCTTATATGCAATATATGCGACCCGATAACAGGAGAGGATTACTCACGCGACCCGAGAAATATAGCCCGGAAAGCGTCTCATTACCTGAAGGAGAGCGGGATTGCAGAAACGGCTTACTTTGGTCCTGAAGCGGAATTCTTTATTTTTGATGATATTCGCTTCGATCAGAATGTACATGAGGGGTACTATCATATCGATTCAAAAGAGGGACAGTGGAATTCGGGAAAAGCGGAAGAGCCGAATCTTGGCTATAAACCCAGATATAAAGAGGGCTATTTCCCTGTACCGCCCATGGACAGCCAGCAGGATATAAGAAGCGAAATGATGCTTACACTCGAACAGATAGGAATACCCGTAGAAGCTCAGCATCATGAGGTGGCGACCGGAGGGCAGGCGGAGATAGATATCCGTTTTGATTCTCTCTTAAACTGCGCCGATAAACTCTTAAAGTACAAATATGTCGTAAAGAACACCGCTCACCGACATGGGAAAACGGCAACGTTTATGCCCAAACCTCTTTTTAATGATAACGGAAGCGGAATGCATGTTCATATATCACTGTGGAAAGGGGACACAAACCTGTTTGCCGGTGACGGATATGCAGGACTGTCGGAAATGGCTCTTTTCGGTATAGGAGGCATATTAAGGCATGCAGGATCGCTCCTTGCATTTACCAATCCCACGACGAACAGCTACAAACGTCTTGTACCTGGCTTCGAAGCGCCTGTGAATCTTGCGTACTCCAGAAGAAACAGAAGTGCGGCCATAAGGATACCGATGTACTCCACATCTCCGAAAACGAAACGCCTGGAATTCAGATGCCCGGATCCGAGTTCTAATCCGTACCTTGCCTTTTCCGCGCTTTTAATGGCTGTTTTAGACGGCATTATAAACAAAATAGACCCGGGGGAACCGCTGGACAAGGACATTTATGACCTGCCTCCGGAAGAACTTGCAAAGGTAGCACAAACGCCGGGTTCTCTCAGGGAAACATTAAAGGAGTTAAAGGAGGACAATGAATATCTTCTCCGCGGTGATGTATTTACCCAGGATGTTATCGATACATGGATAGAGTACAAGATGGTTCATGAGGTTCAGGCTCTGGAACTAAGACCACATCCGTGGGAATTCGCCCTGTACTATGATATATAAAGACTTATACTACTAATATTTTTCACTTTAGAAGAGGCAGACCTGTTTTTATGGATCTGCCTCTCTTTTTATATTTCCACTTTTCTGATATTATAAATAAAGTGTGAAAGCAATTGAAATACTTAAAAACTGTCCGGATCTTGATATCGAAGTAGTAAAGGAACATATTCGTTTGCTGGGCCGCCGCTACTCCGGTAAATTTTCTCCTTCCGAAATATGCAGGCATATAAAGAATTTGCAGTCTGTTTTGCCGGAAAATCCGGTTGCCGTTTCCGTTGATGGTTCTTATGGTTCTTTTAACGAAGTATCCTCGGAGTTATTCCAATCATCCGGGCAGTCCGATGGTTTAAGGACAATAAACTGTACCGTTACGGCATTCGATTATCTATTTGCATTTTCAATGATCACGGGAATACTTTCTTCCCTTGGAATGAATATTGTTTCCGGTGAAATATTTACTCTCAAAGCTGTTAAATATTCCCGTTCCGGGACTTTAAATACTGACAGGCGGAGAAGAATAATAGATTGTTTTACAGGAACACTCTCCGCAGGCATCAATTTCAGTGAATGGGTATTTAATCTGAAGACCCTGCTTAAAGAGGTTTTTTTATTGTTAGAGAAGGGAGACGAAACTTCTATTATCAGGGCTAAAACAGTAGTCAATGAAATGGCTGCAAGAAATATCGAAAACTCCGTAAATTCGTCTCCCGTACTATACCCCATAGAAATTCATTTCGATGACAGCATCCCTGAGTTTAACATGATGAGAGTATTTACGGAGGATACCCCGTTTTTTCTGTATGCCATGAGTACCGCTTTATCCCTGCAGGGAATATCTATAGAGCATGTAAATATTAAAACCGTAGAGGGCCGTATCGAGGATGAATTTCTCTTTACGGATTTAAGAAAAAAACGTATTTCCGATGCTGTAAAACTCGACAGGATAAAATTGTCCGTTCTCTTTACAAAACAGTTTACATATTTTCTGTCGATTTCCCCTGATCCTTATTCCGCCCTGATACGTTTCGAAGAACTGCTTCATAAAATGCTGATGATGCCTGATAAAGCCGAATGGCTCGATATTCTGTCCGATCCGGATATTCTGTCCGGTCTTGCAAAACTATTAGGGGTCAGTGATTTTCTATGGGAGGATTTTATACGCCTGCACTATGAGACGCTTATTCCGATGTTAAAGCCCTATCTTAAAAACAGGACCTTCGCCGAAAATCCGGAATCACTCTGTGAAAGATTTAATGATACAATGCGTAACGCTTCCGGCATGGAAGAAAAAGAAAAGCTATTAAACGAATTTAAGGACCGTGAAATATTCTTACTGGATTTAAATCATATATTAATGCCGGAATGGGATTTTCGGAAACTAAGCCTCAGTTTAACACTTTTAGCAGAATGTATCATCAACTATGCATTCTCAACAATATACGAGGCGCTTTCTCTGCAGTATGGAAGACCCAGGACAGTTGCCGGAGTGGAAGCACAGTATGCAATATTAGGCCTCGGCAAAATGGGCGGCAGTGCTCTGGGCTACGCATCCGATATAGAAATTATGCTTGTTTACGATGATAACGGAGAAACAGACGGAGACAAGGTTATTAAGAATTCCGAATTTTTCGAGGAGCTTGTAAAGAGAGCTGTCAGACTGATCCATTCCAAGAGAGAGGGAATATTTCACATTGATTTAAGGCTTCGTCCCTACGGTAACTCAGGCCCCTTAGCCTGCAGTCTCGATAGATTCTGCAGATATTACGGGCGGGGCGGAAAAGCTCATTCCTATGAGAGGCTTGCGCTTGTAAGGCTTCGTGCGATAGGCGGTAATTCCGAATTCGGCAGTATGGTCGAACGCCTCCGCGATGACATGATCTATTCCTATGACAGTATAGATGTTAAGGAAATAAGAGACCTAAGGGAAAAGCAGTATAGAGAAAAAGCAATTAAGGGAAGATTAAACGCTAAATACAGCCCCGGAGCACTTGTCGATCTCGAATACGCAGTACAGATTCTGCAGGTTATGTACGGGGGGAAATATAAAGAGCTAAAAACACCGCATCTGCATAAAGCACTGGAAGGTCTGGCACAGGCGGGGGTGTTGGAGCCGGATGAGGCAAAAGGTTTAATCGATGCATACTATTTTTTAAGGAAAGTTATAAATGGTCTGCGTATGCTTCGGGGATCTGCAAAAGATCTTTTCCTTCCCGGGATGGATTCCCGGGAATATGATCATCTGGCAAGAAGGCTAAACTATAAACAGCAGGAGGGTATAACCCCGGTACAGGCGCTTCATGTCGATTTCGAGATGCATACCGCCAGGATCCGTGCTTTTTTAAATAAATATTTCGGGAAAACTTCTATTCCGGGAGAAGGTTCGGGCAATATTGCAGATCTTATTATGTACGGAGAGATATCGGAGAAACATAAAAAACGGATACTTACCGCTCTGGGCATAAAGGATGTCAGGAAAGCCTGTCTTAACCTTAAAAAACTTTCGGGAAAAGAGAAAACGCGTGACCTCTTTGTTAAACTCAGTGTTCTTTCCGCTGATATTCTCCTGCATCTCGCCGATCCGGATATGGCTCTGAATAACTGGGAGCGCTTTACGGCTTCACTGGATGATGTCGGGAAGAATTACAGTCTCCTACTCTTTCAGCCCAAGCGGCTCGACATTCTCTTAAAAATATTTTCCGGGAGCCAGTTTTTATCAAATACTTTAATCGGGAATCCCGAATTTTTCGACTGGATAACCATTTCGAAAAATATTAACGGAACCCGGATGCAGAAAGAGATACTGTATGATTTATACGAATACACCGGAATAAAGACCGGCACTGACAGGGAGGATTATGAGGGAAAACTCGACAGGCTGCGTAAGTTTAAGAAGAGGGAAATATTAAGAATCGGAACAAGGGATATCTGTTTCGGGAAACCCATACTGGAAATAATGTCGGAACTTTCCGAACTGGCGGATGCTGTTTTAAAGGCTGTCACGGAAAAGCGGTGGGCCGGTGCAGTTGCCGGACCGCTTAAGCATTTCTGTATCTTTGCCTTTGGCAAGCTCGGCGGAAGGGAACTGAACTACAGTTCGGATATAGACCTTTTAGCTGTATATGATGATGCGGAGCTCGAAGATGTAAATAAACAACAGCTAAGCGAAATGATGCGGAGTATAGTGCATGATCTTTCCATACATACGGATTACGGATACTGTTACCGTGTGGATTTACGGCTGCGTCCCTACGGAAGTTCCGGTGAAGTAGTACATCCTTTTTCCGGACTCTTAAACTATTACAAAGAAAAGGCCAAACCCTGGGAGATTCAGGCATTAATCAAACTAAGGCCTGCTGCCGGGGATATTGAATTCGGAAGGAATGTTCTGGATATTATCCGGCCTGTGGCTATGGGCAGATTTTCCCGTGAAGAGATTATTAAATCGGCAAAGATGCTCAGACAGCACTCCGGACTTACCGGTGATCCGCACAGAGAGGAATCTATCAATATAAAAACCGGACCCGGGGGTATCAGGGATATAGAATTTACAGTCCAGGTTCTGCAGCTTGTGTATGGAAGAATCAACAGTAATATAATCGACGGCAGCACATCGGGTTCCGTTAAAAAACTGGAAAGTGCAGGGATAATTACACATGAAACTGCGGTTAATTTGACGGAAGATTATTTTTTTCTGCGGAGGATCGAGCATTTTCTTCAGATTTATGAAGACAGACAGATTCATCTTGTTCCTTCCGAATCGGAGAAAATTACAGTACTTGCCAGGCGGGTACTCGACTACAGAACAAATGCAGACATTTTCATGGATAAACTTGCGGCATGCCGTGTAAGGGTCCGTAAGGTTTTTGAGGATACCATCAGTGCTCTGTAGCGGCTAAAGTTAGGCTGGAATTATGTTTTAGGCCCCGCATAACCGAAATAACCGGCTATTTCCGAACGGATTTTTCGAGAATAAAAATTACCTCCGATGCACGAAGGTTAGCCATAAATGAATTAATTCTACGGCTCTTGTTGGTATCTATCTCCCGTAAAATTCTTATATCATTTTCTCTGCATAGAACAACAAAGTCCTTCCTTGTACATAAGTGTATATTGGGAGTGTTGTACCATTGATACGGGAGGCCCTTGGTTACGGGCATGCGGCCTTTTAATAAGAGCTGAAATCTCAGTTTAATCTGGCCGAAATTGGGAAATGATATGATCGCTTTTCTGCCGACCCTGAGCATTTCCTTAAGAACAAGAACCGGCTTATGTGTTACCTGCAGTGTCTGATTTAAAATTACGTAGTCATAGCTGTCAGTGGCATAATCTTTCAGACCTTCATCGAGGTTGCCCTGAAAGACGGATATACCCTTGGATATGCATTCCATAATCATGCGCTCTTCTATATCCACACCGCGGCCGGATACATTCTTTTCCTTCTTTAATTTGTAGAGGAGTTCTCCGTTGCCGCATCCCAGATCGAGGACATTACTTCCCTGTTCAATTAATTCGGTTATAATCCGGTAGTTCAGGTGAGGTCTTTCTATATTAAACATCTATACTTTCCAGAAATGATTCGATGATTTTTTTCTGCCTTACAGTTTCCAGTAAAAACGAATCGTGTCCGTATGGAGCGTTTATTTCGATATAGGAAACATCCCTGCCGCTTTTCATCATTGCGAAAACCATCTCCTTCGACTGATAGGGGGGGTATAACCAGTCGGAAGAGAATGATACTACAAGGTACTTTGCTTTTGCTATGCCGAAAGCCTGCGGCAGACTGCCGTATTTTTCTCCGAGATCAAAGTAATCCATGGCTTTGGTTATATAGAGGTATGAATTTGCATCAAAACGTTCTACGAATTTATCTCCCTGATGTTGGAGGTAACTCTCTACCTCGAATTCATCTGTAAAATCATACCCGTACTTCTGCCGTGTCTGTAATTTTCTTCCGAATTTCATCCCCATCGAGAGATCGGAGAGGTATGTTATATGACCCACCATGCGTGCTACCGAAAGGCCCCTGGCAGGGATTTCTCCGTCATAATAATTACCGTTTTTCCATCTGGGATCGGATATGATTGCATTTCTGCCGACCGCATCGAAAGCTATTCCCTGAGCTGTAATTCTTGCTGTGGAGGCCAGTATTAAAGCGGATCTAACATAATCCGGATATTGTACGCTCCATGCAAGGGCCTGCATACCGCCCATCGAACCGCCTGCTACAGCATGGAGAGAGGGAAGTTTTAAATGATTGGCAACAAGTTCGTACTGTGCCCTGACCATATCGTAAACCGTTACTACTGGAAATAAAAGACCATACGGTTTTCCCGATGCAGGATTTATAGAAGCCGGTCCTGTAGAACCCTGGCATCCGCCTATAACGTTGGAACAGATAACGAAGTAGCGCGAGGTATCGAAAGCCTTCCCCGGGCCTATCATGGCATCCCACCAGCCCGGGGATTTATCATCCTGTGAATGAAAACCGGCTGCATGAGCATCCCCGGAAAGGGCGTGTAAAATAAGTACCGCATTTGTTTTTTCTCTGTTTAATTCTCCGTAGGTCTCGTAGCGTATATTAACGGGTCCGAGTTTTCTGCCGCTTTCCAGCACCATTTCACCGGGCGGATGAGCAAATTCATAATCATGAGGGACTACTATTCCGACCGAATCATCGGAAGCCGCTGTCCCGGCCGAATTTACCGGTATCTGTTTTGCTGCTTCTGCCTTGTCCACGGAATTTTTCCCGGGAAGTGCTTTTGAGAAATCTTTAGAGTCGATGACCTTTCCCTTTTCCATAGTTTCCAGCTATGGTAGTAATTGCCGGTAGAGCTGTCAAGAGGGAAACCGAATCTCTCTTGACATGATTCGTTTCATCTATAGATGTATAACGGCTGTAAGTTATTTCCGGCATCTGAAGCATAAGAAGTTCATGAAGCCCGCACTTTGCTGGTTTTTAACCGGAACTGAAGAAGAGAAGAGATATAATTCGGTGAAATCTGCATTTGATATTTGCAGAAAGTTCCCGAAAAGGTATATAATTCGGGAAAATGAGATATAAACTATTGATACTGATATTGATTGTTATTCTATCCGGGTGTGTCACAGGAATCTCCACATCTGATCTTGCAGGTGAATATTTCAACATAGGAAATGCCTATTTTGACCTTAAGAAGTATGATAAAGCGGTCTTTTATTATAAAGAGGCCTATAAACTGGACAATACCCTTTTAAAAGCCCGTTTTAACATGGCCCTTTCCTATATCGCCTTAGACCGGAACGATACGGCTGATAACATTCTTGCGGAACTTTTAGAAAAGGATTCTGAGAATGTCAGGATACTGGCAAGTCTTGCCTATTCCTATCATGTGGAGGGTAAAGATGAAGAAGCACTTTCCGAGCTGAATAAAATTTTAACCATTTCCCCGGAAAATACGGATGCAAGAAATAACATGGCCGTAATACTCTGGAAACTGGACAGAAAAACGGAAGCTGCGGAAGAGTTTAAAAAACTGCTGAAATATGTTCCTGATGATATGAGAACCGAGTATAACCTTGGTAAGATATTAACGGAAGAAGGTAAGTACGATGAAGCTCTTAAGTATCTGGATAACTATATTCAGGTAAAGCCGGAAGACTATAATGCCCTTAATACTGCCGCAGAGGCTTATACGGGGCTCGAGGATTATTCGAAAGCTTTAAAAGCGTATTCCACTTCTCTCTCCATAGATGATAAACAGGCTGAAATATGGTTTAAGAGGGCATACATCCTGTTAACAAAAGTGGAAGATCCTGACAAAGGTTTAACCTACCTGCGTCAATCTTTAGAGCTTGGTTACAGAGACGATAAGAAATTTTCAGAACTCTTAAATACGAACGATCTGATGGAAAAAGACAGGGTAAAAGACCTTTTTAAAGAGTTAAATATCAGGGTAAAAGGCGAAAATAAAAAAACATCCGGAGAACAGCCGGCAGGGAGAGGTGAATTCGGACATATCCCGAACGGGGGAAGAACGTATCCGCAGTAATCTATTTATTTATTTCATCCAGAATCTTCATTATCTGCTGTTCGGAGTTTTCGGGATTTATAGAGGAATCGATGTCGTACAATAAGTTTCTTTTCCTGTAGAATGAAATAAGAGGTTCGGTTTGCTTATTGTATACTTCCAGTCTTTTTTCGACTGCCTCCACCTTATCATCCTCCCTGTGATAGAGTTTTTCTCCGCATTTGTCGCATATACCCGGAACCTCCGGGGGATAATCGGTAATATGGTAGATAGCACCGCATCCGCTGCAGATTCTCCTGCCCGAGAGCCTGCGGATTATCTCTTCTTTGCTCAGCCGAAAATTAATGACAGCATCTATTCTCTGAAATTCAGCGAGTTTCTCCGCCTGCAGAACTGTACGGGGAAACCCGTCCAGAATGTATCCCTGTTTAACATCATCCTCTGTTAATCGTTCTTTAACGAGACTGATGGTAAGATTGTCCGGAACGAGATCGCCTCTTTCCATTATTTCCTTTACCTGCTTCCCTAGTTCTGTCCTGTCCGCTACTGCTTTCCGGAAAATATCACCTGTAGATATATGTAATATACCGTATGTTTTTGAAGTTATTTTGGCCTGTGTTCCTTTGCCTGCTCCCGGGGGGCCGAGAAATATGAGATTCATTCTTCTACCTCCGTAATTTGTAGAATCTTCTTATCGCCTGAAAGGTATTCGATTTTGTATTGGACGGCACAGTCTGCAGAACAGTAAATTTTATGATAGCCTTTATTCAGGGAAAAATATTTTCCGCAGGTATTGCAGCGGTAATATTTTACTGCACATTCACCGGTACAGAATCCCCCCGGTCTTGCTTCCGCTTGTTTTATGTATCTGCCGCATATCCTGCAGCAAATATATGCGGGCATATGAATATGTCCTTGTATCTGAACAGCAGTCATACGATTTTACCGGCAGTCAGCTTTGATATGTCCCCATAAGAACCCCTTAAAGCTTCCGGCATAACCGGTCTGCATTCGATTGTTTTCAGCATAACCTGTGACCTTTTTAATTTCCGTTTTTAAGTCCCTGCGGAAAAATCTTTTGTATATACCTGCTGCTCTCCTGAAAGTTTATCGATTTTAATTCCCATGGTTTCAAGTTTAACAGATGCAATGTTCTGATCCTGTGCCCTCGATACGTCATGAACTGTTTTTTCCAGACCTTTCCCCGATTCGGCAAGGTATAAAAGGGCAAGAAACTGATTTGCAAAGGACATGTCCATAACTTCGGAAGGGTGGCCCTCTGCAGCGGCCAGGTTAACGAGTCTTCCCTTTGCAAGAACATAGATTCTGTTACCGCTCTTAAGGGTATATTCTTCGTTATTTGGGCGGATCTCTGTAATGTTTTTTGTTATGGAAGCCAGTTCGACGAGATTTAATTCGCAGTCATAATGTCCTGTGTTGCACACTATTGCACCGTCTTTCATACTTTCAAAATGCTTCCTCGTAATAACATCCTTCATGCCTGTTGCAGTTATAAATATATCACCGATTTTGGCGGCGTCATCCATCTTCATAACTCTAAAGCCCTCCAGAGTCGCCTTCAGTGCAAGAATCGGATCAACTTCTGTTACAATAACCTGTGCTCCCATTCCTTTTGCCCTCATTGCCGTTCCCTTTCCGCAGTGTCCGTAACCGGCAATAACAAAATTTTTACCGGCGATAAGAACCGAGGTTGCACGCATTATTCCGTCCAACGATGACTGCCCTGTCCCGTAGACGTTGTCAAAATCCCGCTTTGTTTCTGCATCGTTTACCGCGATAATGGGGTAGAGGAGTTTTTTTGCTTCGGCCATGGCGCGGAGACGATGAACTCCTGTCGTGGTTTCTTCGGTACCGCCGTATATATACTCTGCAAGTTCGGGCTTTTTGTTGTGAACTCTGAAAATCAGATCGGCTCCGTCATCCAGGGTAAGCGTGGGCCGCATTTCGAGCGTTTTGTCGATACACCGGTAGAATTCCTCAACAGTCTGTCCGTGCCATGCATAGATGCTGATTCCCTCCGAGGCAAGAGCTGCCGCGACATCGTCCTGCGTGGAGAGCGGATTGCAGCCGCTCCAGCTTACCTCTGCTCCTGCGGCTTTTAAGGTTTTTACAAGTACCGCAGTTTCCTTTGTAACATGAAGACATCCGGCAATTTTCATGCCGGCAAGCGGCTTCTCCTCTTCGTATTTCTCACGAAGAGCCATTAAAACAGGCATGCGGGATTCCGCCCACTGTATTTTCAGCTTCCCTTCAGCTGCAAGTGATAGGTCTTTAATTTTATAATCTGCCATAGTTACTCCAAAATCTTTAATCTGATTTAACCACCATGAGTACCTCTGCTTATGGATGTGTTTCTAAAAGTTTACTGCCGGCGGAAGAGTTAGTCAAGAAACTTTAAATCAGGATTAAGGAGTTTTCAGGAATCATGGAATTCAGTATTCTCTAAAGTGTATACTTGCTTTTTTTGTTGAATTAAAGGAAAATTACAGTATTATGTGTAAAGCGGTTTTATGAATATTAAGGAGGAGAAGACATGAGTTTTAAAAATAGAATGGAGAAGATTCTTAATCAGAGCCTTTCTGTTTCCAGGGATGTATTTGATAAGGCAAAAACAAAGGCGAAAGATCTTGGTGATAAGGGGCTTTTAAAGTACGAAATAATGCAGCTGGAAAGAGAGGAAGAAAAGAAGTTCTCTGCTCTCGGCACAAAGATTTACGATCTTCTTGTGAGGAATAATAAAAATACGGTTTCGAAAAATACACCGGAAATTAAAGAACTTCTTGCGGAGCTTAAAGACCTGGAAGACAGGATAGACAAAAAGGAACTTCAGCTTAAAAAAAGTTAAAATAATTTCCTGCTGCTCCTTGACTTTTTTTAATTGTTTGATTATAAATACACCCAATAGCAAATGTGTAATACAACACTCATTGATAATCGGTTTAGATGCCGGTTATTTTTGTATGCTTGTTCTTTGTCATAAATAAGGGAAGGGGAGAAGAAGTGAGGTAAGGAAGAAAAAGAATTGGCTATGCCTTAGGGTGTAGTCATAAAATAA
>JAADHF010000124.1 GCA_013151965.1 Spirochaetota bacterium | reverse complement strand
AATGTTCGGCACGAAATTTAGCCTGTACTTCCATTATTGGTATATTTCTCGCGATTGCCATTGATTGTGCCATTGCAAAAACCTTATGCTGAGCATTTCTTATTGGGGCGAGTTTGCTATCTACAAGAGAGGTTATTTCTAAACCAATAGTAATATCAGTACACTCAAGAATATAGTCCGGCGACTCGTTTTTTCTCCATTGTCCTAATGGAATGTCTTTTTCTAAGGCCAGTAACATTTTGAAAAAGCTATCTTCCCGTTGTTGTTTGGACGGTTTCTCATACAGTATTCTCATAGCGCCTACATAACATGTGATAAACTTCCATCTTAGTTCTGAAGGACTCCAACATTATATATTAAGCAGTTTTGGACTACACACACACATAATTTTACATAAATGCAATATAATAATCAACAATAATAAAATATCACAGTTTATAAGTAATAATATACTTTTAAGCTTTAAACGGATCTTTCATAATCAAATCAATCTGAAAGCCGGAAATCCGAATACATATTTCATAAAACCCGGCAGACCTTTCATCAGCGAACCATTTCTGCACTTTTCATTATCTGTGCCGGCTTAAGTTTTATTTCCTATCCTTTCTGCAGGGTATGTTTCATCCTGAATTAATTTCAGGTATAATATTTCACAACTTCTGTTACGGGTCTGCGCGAGCGGTTAAAATATTCATTTTGATTATTAGCAGGAAGTCCTATAGGGAGTACACATATTAAATCACCTGAGATTTCTATAACTGCTTTTACAGCTTGGAGTATGGGCGGATACCCCAGCCAGACACTGCCGTATCCTAATGAATGGGCTGCAAGCAGTATGTTCTCCGCACTTGCTGCAGTTCCCAGAAGAGACCCGGCCGATGATATATTATCCCTATTGATAGAAATAACGTTTTCCACCGCCACAACTAATGGTACGGTTTCCATGCCTTTTACAAGAAGCCGGCGCCATGAGGGTGGTATGGTTTTTACGGTTTCCTCTGCCTCTGACGGTGGAGAGATTTTTGCATTTTTCAGTATATTTACAAATTGATCTTTAGTCCTGCCTCTAATTACATGGAATCGCCACGGTTGGCTGTTGCCGGAAGAAGGAGCCATAATACCGGCCTTAAGGATCCTTTCTACATCCTCTTCGGGAACATTCCCTTCCCTGAAGTCCCTGATACTCCTTCTGGTCATTATGACCTCTAAAAAAGTATTCTGATTTTTCATTTTAATCACCCCCGTTATTTTATTAAGGATACATCTTGGTATATACAATATATGTATTATACATCAATATTATAAAGGGATACGGTTTTTCTTTATCATTTCCGCATAACCTCCTTATATCCCCTGAATCATGGATTTTAGAGCCTCTGCAACAACCGGCCTGGCTTCCGGTTTAACCCGGTTCCATAACCCGGCCACCCATTTGTTATACCCGTCCCGGACATCCCCGGCGGTTTTTCCCCCGGCTTCGGAAAGCTTAACATATACAATTCTTCTGTCCGTCTCTTCGTCTCTGAACCTTTCGACCAGGCCTTTTCTGTACAGCAGGTCAATATTCCTGCTCATTGTCGAACCATCCAGACCCATTTTTTTCGATAGATTGGAAATGGAAATATCTTTCAGGCCAAGAAGTGTAATCAAAACCAGGTATTGTGATAGTGTTACACCGCAGCATTCAACGAGCTTTTTTTCCTGAATGCTGAGTTTTCGGATAAATTCGGTCAATATCCGGTATTCGTTTTCTACTACCATACATATAATGTATAATACAAGCTATAATTTGTCAAATTAATTCTATCTTTTTTTCATCTTTAAACAGTCACTTCGCGGGATAAAAATCATTGCTCATATTTTTTTTTAGTCCCGGAGAAATACGTAATATTTTGCAGCATCGTGTTAAAATCGGGAGATCGTCACTTAGCATAAATCCTGCAAGTTAAAACTAACCTATCAAGGGTTAAACTATATTCTTTTAGCGTTATATAAGACCATACTCTGTGGGTTCGGACATTCCTCAAATTTCCTTGATATATAGATCATCCTGTGATATAAATTTGATATTACATTAAAATGAGGGATATTAGTGCAATAAAAATCTTAACTCTGTTGTTAATTACTGTTGGTTTTGCCGGCGGATGTGGCAAAGGAAAACAACCTGGTGCATCTTTAATACAACCAGGTGTGTGGACGACTATTTACAGTACTGAATATGTGTCTGAAAGTATAAATCCCTTTGAGTTTGATCCGGCTAAGATAGAAGACTGGGGGATTTATCCTGACCATCCATGCGTAGAAGCAAGGATAGAAAATGGGATGCTGATAACTACAACTATTCCGCTTCAGAACTGCTGGATAGAAGGTCTAAAAGAAAATCTTCTAACCAACTGGTCGGATGTGGCTGTAACAACACGTAAAAAAGAATACATATTTCCTCATCCTAAAATCAGAATGACGGCAAGATTCATGTTCCCGTCTAAAGGTATGGATGAAGAATATTTCTTTCACATGAATCCGGAGATTTTTACAAACAAGGAACATGGAAACTATAACATTTTTGCCCAGATAAGAGTTAGTAATAAAGGAAATGTTATTTATATCGGAGAGAATGACAGAGAGATGTTCTTAGATAAAATCAAAATAGAACCGGATAGATGGTACAATGTCATATTGGAAGTTGATATGAAAACAAGAAAATACATAAAAGCATCTGTTGATGATAAAGAATGGGATAGTGATGATTTTAAATCCATGTTTACATTGCGGGAAAACAATGGAATGGATGATTTCAGATCTATGATGGGCTTCTGGATTGGCAGTAATCTACCCTTCGAAAGTAAATCTACAGGCGGAAGAGACCTGTACGTGGACAAGCTAAAAGTTGAAATCGAAGAGTGATTTTATCTATTCATGAAGAGATATTTCCCTTTTTACTGCAAATCGTTATAGAGGATTTGCCGGATCACGCTCATTTTACGAATTTTTCCGGCGGCAATGATAGAAGAGGTGAAGGAGACAAAGAGTGCCATTAAAACGGCAATGACGAAGTTTTTACCTTTAAGCAGGATAAACGCCCGGAAACCGGTGGTGGCTCCCGGGGGCGCGGCAACATAAATCCCGTTGATATTGATAACCTTAGTAATGGCGAAAGAAACAAGCACTCCCAATGCAATGCCTATAACGGCAATAAACATCCCCTCCAGCAGCATAATGCGGGTAATTCTCCTGCCGGGCATACCAAAGGACCGCATTGTTCCGAATTCGGTTATTCGTTCGAAAACCGACATTAACATGGTGTTCAGGGTAGTAAAAAAGGCAATAATTACAATGATGAAAAGAATAATGTTAAAATAACCGCTGTAATACCGGACTACTTTCTGGTAATACCCGGAGGATTGGTACCATGTACGTACCTGCACATTCCATCCGTGTTTCGCAATCATCTTTTTAAGACGTATCACAAAAGGGTCGGTATTTTTAGTCTTATTTAGAAGAACTACGATTTCCTGCACCCCGGAAATATTTACCAACTCCTTAACTACCGGCAGCGGGGTTTTTACTAAAACGCTGTCGAATGCTTCGGAAAAGGAGCTGATAATGCCCTTGATGCGCAGGAAACAGGCATTCTGGTAACCCTCCGAGTCGATAGTAGTTAACGTAATGCTGCTGCCCAAATCCAGCTTAAGCTGATCAGCCAGAGTTCCTCCGACTACGGCTTTGTCAAAGTCGCCGGCTTTAAGTTCCCTCCC
>JAADHF010000026.1 GCA_013151965.1 Spirochaetota bacterium | reverse complement strand
AGGGAAGCAGAGGCCTGCGGAAATGCCAGCCGCTGCGTGGGCTGGCTTTTGTTAGAAGAGTCCGAATGCGACGAGGTCAGAATCGAGACCCTGGGCGGCATTCTCTCCTGCCGGCGGGCCGGTGAAAAACTTGTAACTGTCGAAATGGGCAGAGTGCGGAGCGGATGGCGTGATATACCTCTGTCCCATGAGGCGGATACACTGCACCTGGGCATAGGGGCAGGTCCCCTGCAGGATCCGGTGGGCATGAACATAGGTAATCCCCATGCGGTCTTCTTCGTGGATGACCTGTCGGCAGTCGATCTGACCGTTTACGGTCCGAAGCTGCAAAAGGATCCCCTGTTCCCGCAGGAAGCAAATATAGGTGCAGCCCAGTTGATTAACCCGAAGACCCTGAGACTTACAGTATGGGAACGTCCCGGAGTTCTTACAACAGCCTGTGGTACCGGGGCCTGCGTTGCGGTGGCCGCAGCGCACAGGCGGGGGTTAACTGCAGAAAAACGTATGACCGTCATCATGCCTGCCGGATCGGTGGAAATAGAGTTAAAAGAGGACAGCACCGCTGTGATGACCGGCCCGGTGGAAACCTGTTATGCGGGGTATCTGCCGGTGACCGGATGATTCTGTAAATAATAGAATAGCAAGGAGAAGGAAGTAATGAATGCAGCAGAGAGAATAAACGCCGCCATAAACCTGAAACCGGTGGACCGGGTACCTAATGCACCATTTTATGAGGCTCCGGTCTGCTCATATTTCGGCCATACTTTAAAATCGGCCCTGCTCGAGGATAAAGACATGGTCAGCACCCATCTGGCTGCTCTGGACGAATTCAGATTCGACTGGATCATGGTAGGAATGGGGTTGATCGGCGGTATCATTCCCGAGGCGCTGGCATGCAAAGTCAGTTACCCTGAAAATGCTTTTCCTATTATAGAGGAACCCTCTATCCGATCGGTAAATGACATAGACCGCATAGCAACAGCCAATGTACACACGAAACGTATGGAGCGGTTTTTAAAGGGTATCACACTCCTTAAAAGTGAGTTAAAGGGTGACATACCGGTGGCTTGCGAATACATTTCACCTTTTACCATTGCAGCCCGGCTCCGCGGCACAAACGAGATCATGGCTGATATGTACGGGAACCCGGAATTGGTCCATGCCCTCCAGGACGTCCTGGTACCGATAGACATCGAAATCGGAAAGTTGTTGATCGATTCCGGGGTGGACTACATTTTTTACGGAGCCGACATGGAATGTCCCTTACTTATATCACCCGGTCACTACCGTGAGTTTGTCCTGGAACCCACGGCCAGAGTGGTTAACGAGCTGTCCCGCCTGGGCGCACGTGTCCTGCCGCACATGTGCGGTCCTATCGTTAAGACCGGAATTGTGGATATGCTGCTGGAGATGGATATTCATGGGATCATGCCCGGCAACCTCACTCAGGATACCGTGCTGGATATCAGGAAACTAAAGGAAAAGGTTGGTAACCGGATCTGTATTTTTGACAACCTAAACCCCAATGGGCCTCTGTTGATCGGAAAACCGGAGGAAGCGGCAAAAGAAACACTCATCCATCTGGAAAAGGCCAGGGGTATGTCCGGCTATATCTTTTCGACATCAGGGACAACATCCCCGCGCATACCCAGAGAGAATTTCGAGGCCATGAACCGGGAAGTACTGAGGTTTAAATGGATGTAACCGGAACTTTCCCCGGTAGAAAACAGGGAACCGGCGTTATCCTTAAAAATCTTCAAGGAGTGTAGTCAGCCATGAACAGAGCGATCATTAACTTCGACAAAAATGTGTTGGATACCATTCATAATCATACATTGGAACTTCTGCACGATACCGGCATCAGATTCTCCGGCGAAAAAGCTCTTGCAGTATTTAAAAAAAACGGATTCCGCATAGATAACGAGATGGTTTTCTTTGAGGAAAAGGATATTCGGAAAGCTCTTAAAACGGTTCCGGCAGCGTTTACCGTTAAAGCCAGAAACTCCGAAAAGCACATCCGCGTGGGAGAAAACAACTTCGTGCTGGCCCCCGGATACGGCCCCCCTTTTATCATCGAACCTTCCGGAGAGATGAGGAATGCTAATCTTGATGATGTTAATAGATTCTGTAAACTGGTGCAGACATCCAGGTATCTGGACTTTAACAGTTCCATTGTGGTGCAGCCCGGTGATGTACCGTCATCGACGGCTCATCTGGATATATTGCTGGCAACCATACTGATGACAGACAAGCCCCTTATGGGGAGTTCGTTGTCTAAAACGACGGCCGCGGACAGTCTGAAACTGGCTGAGATTATCTGGGGCAATACAAACGAGCCGGTGATGATTTCTCTGATCGACTCCCTGTCCCCGCTGCAGTATGCCAGGGAAGTGGTCGAGGCACTTATTGTATTCGCCGGAGCCGGACAACCGCTTATTATCCATTCCGCCTGTTCCCTGGGTTCTACGGGCCCTATCACCATCGCCGGATCTCTTGTTATTTCCAATGCTACCACCCTTGCCGGCATCTGTCTGACCCAGCTCATAAATCCCGGCACACCCGTTGTATACGGCCTTGGCGGCAGCCCGATGGATATGAAAACCGGCGGTTATATTAATGCCTCGCCCGAAGATGCCAAACACACCGCTATCGTTACGGCCATGGGAAATTACTACAATATTCCCTGCCGGAGCCAGGGAGCGCTGACCGAATCGTTCTGTCTTGACTACCAGGCCGGTATGGAATCGGCAATGATGCTGACCGCAGCTGCTTTAAGCGGTGCTCACTTAAGCCTCCATGCCTGCGGTACATACGGTTCCATGCTTGCCATGAGCTACGAGAAGTTCATTGCCGATGAAGATCTTTGCGGAGCGATTAAAAAGCTGATAAAACCTGTCGAGTTTACAGAGAACGCTTTTGCAATGGATATGATCAAAGAGCTCGGCACATCCGGTAATTACCTGACGGAGATGCACACCGTGGAGCGCTGCCGGAGTGAATTTTTCATCCCCGATTTAAGTATCCGCACGATTCACGACAACTGGCTTAAAATGGACCCGAGAGATGTCACCGCAAGAGCCGGCAGACTGGTTGATAAAAGATTATCGGAATATGAAAAACCGGAATTAGGTTCGAATCTCGAGAAGCATCTTGTGCAATATGTTGCCCGAAGAAAAGGAACCTGACAATGTCTTACTTTTTACTCCTGATTTTCCAGGTGAAAATAAACAATTAAAACTATTATTAGCTTAGAAGATAATTATGATAAAGTTATAAAATAGGTATAGATGAAATCGAAAGGCTGAATCCGGAAAGGATCATTATTTCACCGGGACCAGGCAGGCCCATTGTATTTTCGTCTTCTTTTCCGTTATGTATACAACCGAAAATTGCGGATTATACAGCCTTTTATACACATCCGGTACCTTCTCCATATTGGCAACAGGGAAAAAAATCAGGAATCTATTGGACTTCCGAAACTGCGGCCTCGAAGTTATCCGAATGTCCTATTTGCAGCGGGAAGCTTAAAACAAACAAAACACGAAAGGAAACAAAAAGAGTTAAAATTTCCACCAGTAAAACTCATTATACAATGTTAACAGATACACCCCTGGTTAAGAATCTTGGAAATTAAAACTATATGAACATTCTCCTGAGGCTTTTGCAGCTCTTTTTACGGTGTAAATTTGAAAGTCCAGCCGTTTATTGTGAACATAGGATTTTTATGACTTTAAGGTTTAAGTGTTTTTCTGACTGTTATTCCTTTTCGACGCAGCTTTCTGTAGTTCATAGCGCTTTTAATTGCTATCTCCTGACCGGGCATCTCTATGAAAGGAAATTCGAGTAATAATCTTTTTGCAGTTTTAAAGTCTTTATCAGCCTGGAAGCCCTGGAGTA
This sequence comes from Spirochaetota bacterium, assembly GCA_013151965.1. Lineage (GTDB taxonomy): Bacteria > Spirochaetota > Spirochaetia > SZUA-6 > SZUA-6 > SZUA-6. The sequence goes on along the minus strand of JAADHF010000026.1, from coordinate 50,351 downwards.
CTTCAGCAAGAATAATATCCCCTATTATAATTGGTTCGATTCCTAATGCTGCATCAAGCCAATCAGTTTTATTGCTTTTCTTGCCGTTCAAATTTAACCAAAAGCTTTAGGCCTGCCTCAATAGCATCCTTTTTTATCTTGAGTCCGGATACTTTTAAAGCACCATTCATGAGCTTATCGTCAATAAGGATCTGTAACAGATGATATAAAAACAATTAAAATCATCCGGTCCTCTTGTCCGGTTCTTGTAATTTCCATTACTATTCCTGTATGAATAAATTAACTTATACAAGATTGCTCAACAACAGTCTTAAATTATACCTCAATGATAAATTTTTAGAAGCTTATAATTATTTAACGAATAACGCTGATTCTGTAGAGGGTAATCCGGCACAGATATACAATTTTCGTTATTCATTTGCCTGCAAAGCAGGTATGGCAGATACAGCCATAGCTTTGTTCAAAGAGGCGATAATTGATAAAGGGATCTGGTATTCTTATGAATATTTAATTTCCGATGATGACCTGAAGTCTCTTCATCAATTTGATGATTTTGAGAAGCTGGCTTTAATCTGCAAAGAGAGGGAAATCGAAGATAAAAGGAACTCTGTCCCTTTATTAAAACAAGCGGCAATGAACAATAATGATGCAGTCTTTAGACCGGTGATAATGGCTTTACATGGGAATGAAGAGAATATTTCTATTACAGAACAATATTATAGGAAAGTTATCGATAGGGGGTATAATCTGTTACTTCCTCAGTCCTCTCAAATAGGTTTTTCAAATGCCTATTTTTGGACAGATCTGGAAAAAGGTTCAAAAGAACTGGCTGAACATGGGAAAACGATAACCGGGGAGCTTATTCTCAGTGGATTTTCTGCCGGAGCAAGAATTTCTCTTTTTTCTGTTCTTAAAGATTTGATTGATGTAAAAGGTTTGATAATAATCTCGCCATGGCTTCCTGAATTAGAGGACTGGGCTCCATTATTCAAAAAACTGAAGGAGAAGAATGTGAAAGTTTATATAATCTGCGGAGATAAGGACGACGATTGTTTTGATGAAAGCAAAAACCTTACCCGATTATTGAAGTTGAACAGGGTAGATCATCAATTTAAAGTCATAAAAGGATTGGATCATGATTATCCTGTTGATTTTGATATACAGTTGGAGACGGCTCTTGAGTTTATAAATTCCTGACTCTTTACTTCCCGTTCTTTACAATATGTACAGAATATGATATAAATCTTCCTATCAATTATCCGGATATGGTGTTTAAGTAATGGCCAGAACGTTAACAACATGCATATACTGCGGCTGCGGCTGCGGCCTTTACCTCGAGTCCGACGGCAGCAGAATAATCTCCACGGTTCCGAGCAGAAATCATCCCGTTTCCAGAGGCAGTCTTTGTGTAAAGGGATGGAACTCCTTCGAATTTATAAACAGCAGGGAGAGATTAACCGAACCTCTTATCCGTAGAAACGGCAAGCTGGTTTCCGCAACCTGGGAGCAGGCTGTGGGATTAATTGCAGAAAAATTCCTTTCCTACAAAAACCGTTACGGCAGCGACAGCCTTGCCTTTTTAACATCCGCCAAGGCGACAAATGAAGAAAACTATCTTATGATGAAACTTGCAAGAGCTGTATTCGGCACGAATAATATAGATCATTGCGCCCGTCTATGCCACGCCTCTACCGTGGCAGGCCTTGCCGCAACAATGGGTTCAGGTGCAATGACAAACTCCGTGGATGATTTCGACAAAGCCGACTGCTTTCTCGTAACCGGTTCCGACACAACCGGACAGCATCCCTTAATAGGATCACGAATTATTAAATCGGTGCTCGACAGAAAGGCAAAGCTTCTTCTGTTCGACCCGAGAAAGATAAGATTGTCTAAATATGCCCATCTCCATGCTCAGATACGGGGCGGTACGGATGCCGCATGGATAAACGGACTTATGCACGTAATTATAAGGGACGGCCTTGCTGCGGATAAATATATCAGTGAAAGAACAGAGGGTTACGAAGACCTTGCAAAAGTCGTAAAAAGGTATCCCCCTGAGTATGTGGAGGAAGTAACCGGTGTTCCCGAGTCCATCCTCGTAGAAGCTGCACATATATATGCGGAAACCGAAAAGGCGATGATTGTTTTCGCCATGGGAATAACACAGCATACGACAGGCGTAAATAACGTTAAGTCACTTGCAAACCTTGCCATGCTTACCGCACATGCCGGATTTCCCGCAGCAGGAGTTAATCCCTTAAGAGGACAGAATAATGTTCAGGGAGCATGTGATGTAGGAGGACTTCCCTCTGTCTATTCAGGCTACCAGAAAGCCGGAGACCCTGCAGTGCGCAGTAAATTTAAAAAAGCCTGGGGTGTGGACTTCCTCCCCGATAAGACAGGCCTTACCGTTACCGAAATATTTGCACATGCATGTATGGGTAATATAAAGGGTATTTATATTGTGGGAGAAAATCCGGCGTTAAGCGATCCGGACCTAAACCACCTTAAGAAATGTCTTAAAAACACTGACTTCCTTGTCGTGCAGGATCTCTTCTTAACAGAAACAGCCCAATATGCGGATGTTGTCCTTCCCGCTTCATCTTTTGCAGAGAAGGACGGAACCTTTACCAGTACGGAGAGAAGGGTCCAGCGGATCAGAAAGGCGATGGAACCTGCCGCTTCCAGTGTTCCCGACTGGAAAATTGTGTGCAGCATAGCAAAGGCTGCCGGCTATAACGGGATGGAATACAACGATCCTTCGGAAATCATGGATGAAATCGCATCTGTAACCCCGATATACGGTGGCATAACATACAGCCGACTGGATCCCTTCGGCCTGCAGTGGCCATGCCCGGATAAAGAACATCCCGGAACTCCCTATCTTCATAAGGGGAAATTCACAAGGGGAAAAGGGTTGTTTTTACCGGTCGAATATATTCCGTCCGTTGAACAGCCGGATGATGATTATCCCTTTCTCATGACGACAGGCAGAACCTACTGGCATTTTCATACAGGAACAATGACAAGAAGAACCAGTGTTCTGGACAGGGAAATACCGGAAAATTTTGTGGAGCTTAACCCTGAAGACGCAAAAACACTCGATGTAAAAACCGGCAGCATGGTCTGTGTTACATCCCGGCGCGGCAGCATAGAGGTAAAGGCAAAGGTTACCGACCGTGTATCCGCCGGTTCGGTTTTTATTCCCTTTCACTTTAAAGAATCGGCTGCGAACCTGTTGACAATACGGGAAGTAGATCCGGAAGCAAAGATACCTGAGTTTAAAGTTTGCGCCGTTAAAATAGAGAAGGTATAAAAAACAACTATGTTATATTTTCTGCCGGAGGATTTACTGAACAAGCTTCTGATTAACCTTCAGCAAAAGTGGCAGGTCTTTGTTCCCCTTCTGCAGACCGGCGGGGATATTCTGCTGGAAGAACTTCCGGAAAAGGGTAAATACAGGGAGGATTGTCTAAATCGCCTGTCACCGGGTAGTAAAGCCGTAAATGCGCAGACTATTATTCCTCCGAAAGAGGTCTTTTTCCCCCAATCGGAGGTTATGTTTAAATATTCTTCCGATTCTCAAAATCCGGATCAATTAAAGATCGACAGTCTTAAGGATCAGGCACAGAAAACAAACAAACCCGGGCCAAGGCTTCTCTTCGGCATAAAACCGTGCGACTTCCATGCACTTAAAATAACGGATAATTTTTTTAAGAACGGTTTCGAAGATTTTTACTATTTAAATAAATCCGGTAATTCCATGGCAATAGTTTTCGGCTGTCCTACACCTCCGGAACCTCTAAGCTGTTTCTGCTCTTCGACGGAAACCGGACCCATGCTTAATAAAAACAGCGGCCATAAGTTCGATGTTCAGTTTATAGCGGAGGAAGACGGCTATATAGTAGAAACCGGTTCAGAAAAGGGCGAAAAATTTATTTCAGACAATTCGGCTTTCTTTAAAGAACCATCGGACATGGAACCTCTGGAAAAAAGGGCGGAATTAATAAAGAGTAATGCCCTTAAAAACATTAAACTGTCCGTCCCGTTTAATTCCGCAGTAGAAAGTATGCGGAATAAAGACAGCGGATCCGCTGCCGGCGGAGCAGGCTCTTCCGAAGTTGAGAATACTAAAGACCTTTACAAAAGTATTGCCGGCAGATGTATATACTGCGGGGCCTGTCTGTATGTATGCCCCACATGCACCTGTTTTAACGTTTACGACAACAGCAGCCTGCGGTGCGGTACATCCGCAATAACCGGAGGAGAAAGGGTCAGGGTCTGGGACGGATGCGTTTTCAGCGGTTATACCCGCGAAGCGAGCGGGCACAACCCAAGGGCGAAAGCGGACATGCGTGCAGCACGGCGTTATGAGCATAAGTTAAAATATGATGTTCCGGTCTATGGCCGAAGCAGCTGTGTCGGCTGCGGAAGATGTTTAACGGCATGCCCTGTCGATACAGGTATGTCCGTATTTATCCGGGGAATAACAGAAAATAATGAAAAATGAATATATTCCGCACCTGGCAGAGATAGTTTCCGTCCGGAAAGAAACACATGATACAAAAACCTACAGGCTTGTCTTCAGGGATTCGGGTCTTGCCGGGTCTTTCGATTATAAACAGGGACAATTTGTTCAGGTTTCCGTACTGGGAGTAGGAGAAGCCCCGATCTCGATTACATCCTCTCCTTCGAGAAAAGGATTTCTGGAACTTACCCTGCGTGCCGCGGGAAGGGTAACATCGGCAATTTGCCGATTACATACAGGGGATAGCGTCTATATAAGGGGACCCTACGGCAATTTCTTTCCATTTAAGGAACTGAAAGGCAGGGATATCCTGTTTATTGCAGGAGGCATAGGCCTGGCTCCGGTCAGAAGTCTTATAAACCTGGTTTTTGATAACAGGGATGCATTCGGACACATAACGATCCTTTACGGTGCAAAAACACCGCAGGAGATCTGCTTTAAAAACGAATTGATAAAATGGGAAGGCATAAGAGATACATCTGTCTTTACAACGGTGGATAAACCGGACGGTACCTGGAAAGGACACACCGGGGTTGTTACATCACTCTATGATAAGGCAAATATAAACTCCAAAAACAGTACCGCCGTACTCTGCGGTCCTCCTGTTATGATTAAATTTGCTGCGAAGGAACTTTTACAGAGAGGATTTTGCCGGCCCGACATAATTGTAACACTTGAACGGTATATGAAATGCGGTATCGGCAAATGCGGCCACTGCAACATCGGCGGTCTCTATGTATGTACGGACGGGCCCGTATTTACATGGGATCAGGTTGTTCGTTTTCCCGAAAACGAGCATGTGTTTTAATAAATCTTCCTCTATATAAATCGAAAGCCAGAAATGATTTTTTTAAATGATATCCGGAGAAAAGTGGTGTATCATTAGTACCAATATGAAAAGTCAGGTTACTCGTTTTACCGCTTCAATAATTTCAGGCGGCGGCAGTACAAGGATGGACGGCATAAACAAATCCCTATTAAGAATAGACAGAACCCCGATTATCACAAGAACAGTTAATATATTACGGGAGATTTCGGACAATATAGTAATCGCCACAAATAAACCCGATGATTACCTGTCCATGTTCTCCGGAATAGAATTTACAGAGGATATAATTCCCGATAAGGGTCCCCTTTCCGGAATACATGCAGCTTTAAAATGTGCAAAGCACAGTGATGTTTTTATATGTGCATCCGATATGCCCTTTATAAAATCCGAACTTATTATTTCCATGCATAAAAGGTTTACAGCAGGTCGGTGTACAATTCTCATCCCTTCGTATAATCAGTTCATCGAACCCTTATACGGCTTCTATTCGCGGAGGATTCTCCCGAAGCTGGAAGAATATCTGCTCCTCGAATCCAACCCTGCCGTTCATACTTTTATCGAAACAGTACAGACATCCTTTTACAAAGTGGGAAAAAACGAACTTAATACCTTTACAAATATCAATACATTAGAGGACTATTTAAGGCTGCAGAAATAGTATAAAATATTGTTAAATTATGGAAAATCCGGATGATGTCTCTTTAAAACTTTTCTGCAGGTCGCAGCTTTTATATACAAGCAGAAAGAAATGGCTGTATCCCCTCTTTGACCTGGAAGAATTCTTAAAAACACAAAACTTCGAAAGCGCAAGCCTGATTTTAGAGGACAAAATAATAGGAAAAGCCGCTGCTTTTCTGGTTATACGGTTGGGCATAACAAAGGTCCGTGCGCATCTATTAAGCAGGCCGGGAAAAGGTGTATTCGATAAACATAGAATAAACTACAGCTTCGATCAGCTTGTTGATAAAATACTATGTAAAACAGAAGACCTTTTAAGGGATATAAACGATCCGGATACAGCCTATAAAATTATCAGAGCCAGGATAAATTCGTAGAACCCTGCTGCCGCTTAAGCTACTTAAGCCTTTTAGGCCGCATAAGTTTAATTTAAAATAAAAGATTCAAAATAATAAAGATATTAGTTTCAATTTTTCAAAGATATTGATATACTGCACCTAATTAAATATTAATCAAACTTAAACTAGGAAAATAGTATGGATCCAGACGACAGGGTAATATCACGTTTATTCGAAAAAACAAGCCGGGCCGAAAATGTTTATGAGTCTATTAAATCTGCAATAATTTCCGGATACTGGAAGCCCGGGCATAGAATTAACGATAAGGAATTAGCAGAACAGTTAGGTGTAAGCAGGGTTTCGGTACGTGAAGCTCTTTCCAAACTTGTAGAAAACAGAATTGTCGAGCGTGTACAATGGAAAGGCTATTTTGTAAGGAACTTTACATGGCAGGAGCTCGAATCGATTATCGATGTAAGAATAGTGTTAGAAGAATTGGCCATGAGAAAGGTTATGAAAAAGTTTACTCCGAGGTTAGCTAAAAAATTAAACAATGCAATTAGTGATTCCGAGAAAGATTTACAATCCGGGGATTTTAAGAGTTTTATGAAAACGGATTTTGCTTTTCATGATATCATCTATCAGGCATCGGGTAACACATGGGTTCCTCATATAATAAACAATTCCAAGATCCTTATCGACGTTCTCCGCTATATGGACAAGGCGGAAGAATATACCGAAGAAGGCAGGATAAGCATTATAGAACACAAGGCCATTCTGGAAAAAATGAACGAAGGTAAAGAAGAAGAAGCTGTAAAACTTCTTAAAGAACAGATAGAAAGACACAAGAAAAGAGTTTATGCAACCTTTATCAAGAAAAAGAAAGAGAAGTCCTAAACCCTATTGCAGCTTTTTGTCCCCCGTTTTACCCCCGGAATCGTTACTGTAATCACTGCACTTTAATATTTACCATACAGCGGTCCTAATGTACTGCACGCCCTGTAGTCTGCATTTTCGGGAGAATTTGTTCCGAATGCGTCCCACATACCCGGCCTGAATATTTTTTCCTCTTCCACATTATGCATCGAAACCGGAATTCTAAGTATGGAAGCAAGAGTTATTAAATCGGCACCGATATGTCCATAACTTAGGGACGCATGGTTTGCACCCCATTTATTCATTACGCTGTAAACATCTTTAAAAGCTCCCTTTCCGGTTAGTTTCGGAACAAAAAATGTTTTCGGCCATGTGGGGTCGGTACGTTCCACGATGGGTCTAAAGATCTTTCCGGGCAAATCTATGGAATATCCCTCCGCTATCTGCAAAAACGGCCCCAATCCGCCGGTAATGTTTATTCTCGACATTGTAAACGGCATTCCGCCCCTTGTCGCATAAGAGGAAGAAAACCCGCCGCCTCTGAAAGTCGCTGACTTTGCAGGATGCCACCTGGCCGCTCCCAGACATTTACGCACCTCCTCACCGGTTATATCCCAATAGGGCTTTATAACGGGCTTTCCGTTAATTTCCATCATTCCGGTGCCATCCAATGCCGCCGCCCCCGAATTTGTTAAATAAATGAATCCGCCGGAGCCTTTCCCGTTTAGCTCCTCACCGGTTACTCTTTTTATCGAATCAGGATCCCAGTATGTCCTTACATCGGCGAATATCTGCGCGGTGTTTGATAACAGATGACCGAACAGCATTACAACGGCATTTAAGCTGTCATTTTCAGTAGCTATAATAAACGGTTCCCTGATCCCGTTCCAATCGAATGAAGAGTTAAGTACTGCCTCCATAAAATCACTATTCGGATAATGATCGGTCCACTGCCGCTGTCCCTGAAAACCGGCGGCAATAGCATTATGCCCCTCAGCCTCCTCGATATACCCTATCTCCGCGAGTCTCCCGTTTCCTGTCATAAGGTCTCTTGCGATCAATGTCATCTTTACGACCGTTTCCCAATTTTTAACCTTCTGCTCATGTGATTCCTGTATACCTGCAGGATTCGGATCCTTACCTTCCGCACAATTATTTTTAACCCATTGTAATGCTTTTTCATATTCTTCTGCATCGTATATTCTTTCTTCGATACGTCTGACAAACTCCGACATATCTATATACTCATTTCTCATTCCCAGGTAGGACTGGAAAAAATTTACATCGACAATCGAACCGCCTATACCCATGGAGACACCGCCCATGGATAAGTAGGATTTATTCTTCAGGGTCGAAACTGCAACAGCCGCCTTTGCAAATCTTATAATCAGCTCCTTTACATCCTCCGGGATCTTTTTGTCGGTTTTATCCTGAATCAAACGGCCGTATATTTTGTATGCAGGTAATCCTTTTTGATCACCTGCAGCAAGAGCCCCTGCAAGATATACGGCACCCGGTCTTTCCGTGCCGTTAAACCCCCATATTGCCTTTGGAATTAAGGGATCCATTTCGATCGTTTCCGTTCCGTAACCCCAGCAGGGTGTTACGCTGATTACTCCGCCCACTCCTGCCGAGCTAAACTTTTCGGCACAACGGACAGCCTCCGCCACACCGCCGATTGTCGTATCCGGGATTATGCACTCTACCGGCATTCCGTTAGAATGCTTTAAATGCGTCGAAATCAGTTCGGCAACAGATTCCGCCATAGCCATCGTCTGTTTTTCCAGCGATTCTCTTACACCTCCGCGTCTGCCGTCGATAATGGGCCTTATCCCGATTTTAGGTAATCTGCCGTTTAACCTGTTTCCGGAATTACCCTGGCTGTTTTTACCAGTCATATTTTTCTCCTTTAAGAATTGTTATCAAAAGTCATACAGGGGTTACCCTGGTTTTAAGATATTCAAGGCTCCTTTTGGCGGCAGAATCGGGATCGTTGCAGTACCGGTACCCAAGCTCTACAGCGAGGAAACCGTCGTACTTACTTTTTTCCAGATTATTTAAAAAAATGTCAAAATATATCCCGCCGTCACCGGGCACCAGGTGATCATCTGTCGAACCGTAATTATCGTCGATATGGAAGTGATGGGTATTTCCCGCAACTTTTTCGACGACATCCGAAATGGGTTCTTTGTTGATAAATAAATGTCCGGTATCCGGAAGAATCCCTATCCTGTTCCCGAATGAAGCTGAAACCTTAAGTGCATCATCGATTGTTACGACAAGATCCGTTTCATCCCGGTGTCCCGGTTCTAGAATAAGTTCTATCCGCATCCCCTTTGAATACTCCAGCAGCTCACCGAAACTCATCATCATGCAGTCCCAGGCTTCCGCAAGGCTCTGGCCGTACATACTGAATCCGGGGCAGAGGCTGACTGTAGGTGCTCCGACTTCAACGGCCACATCGATGTTCTTTTTAATGTAGCTTATACTTTTTTCACGTATTCCCTGGTCCGGGGCGGCAAGATTAGTCGGATACCTGAACTGTGCGGGAATAAAGTTGGATATGCATAATTCATGATCTTCTATTACTCTTGCCACTTCGGATATCCGGTCCTTAGTCATGTCGTCACAGTAAGCGTGAGGCCGTCCGCCCCACAACTCCACACCTTCGTAACCGTAACAGGATATGCGTTTAATCGCTTCCGTTAACGGGTACTTGAAATAGACAAAAGTAGAGATACTTGTTTTCACTATTTTCCTCCTGATCGATTAATTGTTTGCCTCTTCCTGAGAATTATAAATACTAAATTAATAATAATCAATATAAAAAATAAATTTGACATTTAAAATTATATATGTTATAACTTCTTACGGATATTTTCCGCTTGTTAATCGAGTATTAATATCCAAAAAAACATTAGGAGGTTCAAAATGAAAAGAGTTTGTATTATTGTAGTTTCTATCTGCTTTGTACTGCTCTCTGTAATTCCTGCTTTTACAAATGGCAAAAAGGAATCCGGTCCGATTAAACTGGTAGGAGCCACACAGGTTCCCAAGGACCATATTTATACCAGGGCACTGGTTAAATTTGCCGGTCTGGTAAAGAAGTATTACGACGGTCAGGTCGAGATCGACGTACACAGTTCAGGTGATCTTGGCGGAGAGAAAGATTTCTTTGAATTTATGATGGAAGGATCCTCGGTCGACTTTGCAATTATCGCACCTTCATGGATAGCTACCTGGGATAAAAAAGCGGCCTTCATGGATACACCTTTCCTCTGGAAAAATGTTGATCAATGGAACAAAGCGCTCAGCAGTGATGTGTTTAAACCGATAGAGGATGAACTTAAAGCCATGGGTGTACGGGTTCTCGGCTATGCCGGCGGCGGGGTCAGAAACTTGATACTTAAAAAACCGATTTATAAGACCAAAGATCTTAAAGGCGTACTGATGAGAGTAATGGGTTCTCCCATTCAGGCAAGAGTATTCAACGCAACAGGGATTCAGGCTACTCCCATGGATTACCTCGAGGTTTATAATGCTATTAAAACCGGGGTTGTTGACGGATTGGAAAATGAAGCTTCTTCACTGGTTACCATGAAGTTTTATGAAGTAGCACCCTATATAATTCTGACACAGCACACTATTACCGTAAGACCCTTCTGCTTCAGTGAAACAAGATTTAAAACACTGCCTGAAAAATTGCAGGAAGCGATCTTAAAGGCGGGAGCCGAAGCGGCTAAATGGGCTCGCGACACGGAATCGGGCAACGACTGGAGTACACTGCAGAAACTGTCAAAAGAAGGTAAAATAAAATTAATCAAATTTGATAACAGCGAAATGAAAGCACGTGCATTACCCGTGATAGAAAGCTATGCAAAAGAGTTAAAGGTGGAAGATATTCTTAAACGGATAAATAATATTCAATAGCTCCTGCTCCCGTGAGATATCATTACACAAGAATATAAATATAATGAACAGGCAGATTAGCCTGCCTGTTCGCATAATAAACCTGGTCCCGGAGGAAATCCATTGATTCGCAAAATACTTGATTTTTACATACTTATACTTGAGAAGGCTATAGTTCTGTTAATGATTGCATTGCTTTTAGCTGTAGCATTGCAGATTCTCGGACGGTATGTTCCCTTTATTCCGCGGTTTTTATGGACAGTCGAAGTCTCGAATTTTTCCCTGGTCTGGGTGATATTTTTAGGTTCGATTATAGGGGTAAAAGAAAGCAAACATTTTTATGTTAATTTCCTCCCCGATAACTTAAGTCCCTTTTTAAAAACAACAGTCGATATACTTTACTATTTATTCATGTACGGAACTTCGATGGTGTTTGTTATCTTCGGACCGCGTTTTTTTGAAATGGGGTATATTCAACATTCCGAATACAGCGGATTAAATCTTGGAGCCATATATATCTCTGTGCCTTTTTCCGGTATTTCCTGGGTAATTTTTATTACATATAACCTTTTCCGGAAGATAAGAAAGGAAAGCAAATGAGTCCATTATCTGTTTTTTTAATCATGTTCGGTTTATTAATTCTTCTTATTACATGCCGCGTACCTGTGGCTTTTTCTCTTGCCTTTGCGGTAATCCCTATACTTATTCTGGAACCGCGGGTTACTCCTCTCATGATGCTGCTTCGCATAATGAGATCGTACGAATCATTCATTCTACTCTCCATCCCCTTTTTCCTGCTTGCTGCCAACATCATGAACAAATCAGGCATCACCAAAAGACTCATCGGTTTATCCAAGTCTATTGTCGGGGTCCTTCCCGGAGGCCTAGCCCATGTTAATATTGTTGTCAGCATGCTGTTTGCAGGTCTTTCAGGTTCATCCACGGCAGATGCAGCAGGAATAGGCTCCATACTAATTCCGGCGATGATCGAGGAAAAGTACGACAGGCGTTTTACCGTTGCGGTAACTGCCTGTTCCAGCGTTATGGGGGTTATCATTCCTCCGAGTATAAATATGCTGATCTGGGGCGGTGTTTTGAATGTATCAGTGGCAGCTCTTTTTCTTGCAGGTATGGTGCCCGGGATACTTATCGGCCTTTCACAAATGATCCTCGTATTATTTTTTGCATGGAAGAGAAAATATCCCGTCGAAGAAAAGATAGATTTTAAAAATATTGTCAGGCATACAAAGGGATCCCTTCTGGCACTCCTTACTCCCGTTATCATTATCGGGGGCATTGTCGGAGGTATCGTAACTCCTACGGAAGCCTCCCTGATAGCTGTTGTCTATTCTTTGCTTCTCGGATTGGCTATTTATCTTTCCCTCTCCATAAAAGATATATCTCCGTTATTGCTGAAATCGGCTAAACTGGCATCGCTTTCGCTCTTTGCAGTAGGAACCGCCTCTATCTACGGCTGGGTCCTGGCTTTTTTTAAGATACCCGGGTTTATTGTAAATACAATCGGCTATGTTACCACTTCTCCCATAGGTATGCTTTTTATTATTGTAGCTATTTTTCTCGTTGTCGGCACTTTCATGGATACCATTCCGGCCATTGTAATTCTTGGTCCGCTTTTAAGACCACTGGCCGAACATGCAGGGATTCATCCTATTCATTTCGCAATAGCCGGTGTTATGGCTTTAAGTTTCGGGCTCATCACCCCGCCGTACGGACTGTGCCTGCTCATCGCCAGTGATATCGGCGGAATAAACTGTATGGATGCTATTAAAGAGGTAGGTATGTTTCTTCTTGTAATGCTGCTTGTGCTTTCACTTATTGTTATATTTCCAGGCATAAGCCTGTTTATTCCGAAACTGCTTATGCCCCAGATTTTTTAAGATACGACTTAAAACTATGGTAAATTTAACTTGATCGAAAGTATTAAAACCACTATTTTGGTAAAAGAGAAATAAAAGAGCGAGGCAAATTATGGATACAAAAGAAGAACTTGCAGCCACAAAGGTCGGAGCAGTGAGAAACCTTCTCGTTAAAGAGCCGACAACGGTAAAGGCTTCCACACAGACAAGAGAACTTTTGGAGAGTATTATTTCGGATACACGGACAAGGCATGTATATGTCACGGATGACTCGAATCATCTGTTAGGTACCGTACGGCTCAATGATATCGTTAAGTTTCTTTTCCCGTGGGCTGCTGCATTCGATAAATACGAGTCGGTAGTACTTGAATACAATAAGATATTCGATACGAAAACAGCCGAAGATATAATGAAAACAGATCCTCTCTTTGTCTATGAAACCGATTCACTGGAAGATGCCGCAAAGATTATGATGGAAAGCAAAATTAACGAACTTCCCGTAATAGATAAAGACAGGATAGTGATAGGGCAGATAAATATGTATGAGATTATCGAAGCATACTTAAAGATTATCAGAGCAGACACAAAAAACGCTTAATGTCCCGCACAATCATGCAGCCATGACCGGCTGCCGCCGTTAAGTAAAACATCCGCTTCTTCGGGTCCCCAGGTGCCCGGTTCATAAAAAACCGGGTTTAATCCGGAATCCTTATTCCACTCCTTTATAACCGGGTCGATAACAGCCCATGCAAGTTCTATTCCGTCGGCGCGGGCAAATAGAGACGCATCGCCCTGCATGGCGTCAAGAAGGAGCCGTTCATAGGCTTCCGGCAGTACATTATCTCCGAAATCCTGTGCATAGTGGAACTCCATGTCCACCGAACGGGTTGCCATGCCGGCACCGGGTTTCTTTGTCTGAAATTTCAGATGAATTCCTTCATCGGGCTGTATGCAGAGGGAGAGGATATTCGGTGTAATATCACCCCCTCCGGGAACGGGAAACATGAGATGAGGTACCTTTTTAAACTGAATGGCGATTTCAGTAACCTTGGCGGCAAGTTTTTTTCCGGACCGTAAATAAAACGGTACTCCCCGCCACCGCCAGTTATCCACAAAAAGTTCCAAAGCCGCATATGTAGGAGTCGTAGAGTCCGGGTTAATCCCCTTTTCCTTTCTATAGCCGTAATACTGCGCCTGTACACTTCTTACTTCCGGACGAAGTGCCTGAAGAACCTTTACCTTCTCATCGCGCATAGCATCCGCTTCATAAACCGAAGGAGGTTCCATGGCAATCAGTGCCAGAAGCTGAACAAGATGGTTCTGAAACATATCCCTGAGTACTCCGGCCTTATCGTAGTAACCGCCCCTGTGTTCGACTCCGACTTTCTCACCGACTGTAATCTGAACATGGTCCACATAATTCCTGTTCCAGAGGGGTTCAAAAATTGCATTTGCAAAGCGCAGGGTTAAAATATTCTGTACCGTTTCTTTTCCGAGATAGTGGTCTATACGGTATATCTGATGTTCATCAAAATACTCATGAATTTTATCGTTGAGTTTTTTTGCACTCTGTAAATCATGCCCGAAAGGTTTTTCTATAATAACCCTTCTCCATCCGCTATCCTTATCCTTTAACCCGTTTTTTCCGAAACCCGCCTTCCCGAGCTGTTCTATAATAACAGGGTAGAGACCCGGCGGCGTTGCCAGGTAAAAGAGATAATTCACCGGTCTGTCAAGCCGTTCCTTAAGCCTTCCGTATGTCTCCGGGTCATCGTAAACACCTGCCATATAGCTTATATTGTTTTTAAAATTCGGCCATAGATTACAAACATCCGGCTTAAGACGCGCATACGATTCCACACCTTCGTATGTTCTCTTTCTAAACCCGGCATCGGTAAGACTGCTTCGTGCAATTCCCAGTACCTTTGTACCCCGGGGGAGAAGCCCTTCACATGACAGTGTGTGCAATGCGGGCACAAGTTTGCGGCGTGTTAAATCACCCGAAGCTCCGAAGATAACGACATGGCATGGATCGGGCCTTGTCTTCATATACCTTTTCCTATAAGTTTTCCATTAGTTTTACGATACCATCAACAGCATCCGTCCCCAGGTTTAACCGCACAACCTTTCTGCCCTTATCCTCCAGCGCTTTTTTATCACCAAGAGCCTGTGCAAGCTTTAAAATCCCGAATGTTATCCCGGAAGATTCCGAACCGGCGGTATCCGGTATCGGGACATCCTTAGGATTTTCAGAGGTCATCTGTATAAAAAACCCTTTCCCGGAATCTCCCTTGTGCAGCTGGCCGGTAGAGTGCAAAAACCTCGGCCCGAAACCTGCAGTTACAGTCAGGCCGTATTTATTCCTGATCTTAAGCCTAAGTGCACTAAGAGCTTCTTTAGCAGAGGGGGAGGGTTTAACGTATGCCTGAAGGGCAACGTAATTTTTCTCACCAAGATCCTTTAAATACTTTCCTACCTCATCGAAATCCGATACAGATGATGCATCTTCGCCAAGCGAACCCTGTTTTTTATACAGAGCAACCATCTCGCGCGCTTTAACCTTTGCACTTTCTACATCGGGCTGGTCGAACGGGTTAATTCCGAGAACATGTCCGGCTAATGCCGTTGCAAATTCCCATAAAAAAAACTGACCCCCCAGGTCATAAACATCATTTAATTTTATTCTAACTACGGGAAATCCCTTATCCTGCAGCTCTGCAACCTTCGAATCGTTATGTTTAGTCTTAGCTTCATCATCCTTAAGCCGCAGATATACGAAGAATCTGCCGGGTCCGTATAAGGAAGGTTCTCCGGGTTCCTCTCCGACAACAGGCAGTATTCCCCTGCCCTCTTTGCCTGTACTTTCCGCGATAAGCTGTTCCGCCCAATCTCCGAAACCGGCAATTCCCTCAGAAAGTATAAAGGTAATCCTGTCCGGCCCTAACCTGGCAAGCTCTCCCATCATTATACCCAGCCGGGCGGCATTATTATCCATGTCCTTCGGACCCGTCTTCTTCGGACAGACGCACGGTTTCGCATCAGATGCTGAAATCAGTGCCCTATCGATCAGTTCATCAAGCTTAATGCCCATTAGGGAAGCCGGAACAAGACCGAAATACGACAGGGCCGAATACCTCCCGCCTATATCAGGATCATTTAAAAATATTTTAAGAAAATTATAATTCTCAGCAAGCCGTACCAGTTTGCTTCCGGGATCCGTTACCGCAATAAAGTGTTCACCGGCATTGCCTTTTCCCGCCTTTTCGAGGGTTCTGTTATAGAAATATTTAAAAAATGACAGGGTTTCCACAGTACCGCCTGATTTCGTGGAAACTATAAACACCGTTTTGTTGTAATCCAGTTTATCATCCCACTCCAGAACAGCTTCCGGATCTGTGCTGTCCAGAACCGCACAATCAAGATACCCCGGTGCAGCACCGAAGGTTCTCTTAAAAACTTCCGGGGCCAGGCTCGATCCTCCCATGCCTAATAACAGCACCTGTGTATAACCTTTAGCTCTAATTTCATCCGCAAATTCAGAAAGAGACGGAATCCGCTCTTTCATTCTCTCCGCAATAGTAAGCCATCCCAGCCTGTTTGTAATCTCGTCCGGTTTCTCTTTCCACAATGTAAAATCGTGCTCCCACAAACGTTCAATAACATTATTGTTAACAGCCTTCTCTATTGCGGTATCTATTTCCTTCCGGTACCTTCCCGGATAAAATTCCATTACATTCCCGCCCATGTTAAATCTCTCCTCTTTTTCCTTAATACCGGCCATGATTATCGCTCCTTTTACGGAAGAGGCAAATCGACAAGAGGTCTAAATACCTCAGGCACATCCTTAGAGTGCAGATTATCAGCCTTTCTATGAAAATCCGGCAGCAGCCTCTGAAAATCCGTATCCATTCTTAATTCGGGATCGTTATAACCGGGTTTAAAGATTTCCAGGGTTTCCTCAGCTAATTTTTTAAGTCCCTTAAAGACATTTTTTTCCTTTAAAACTACAGCCGACAGAGCGAACATAAAAGCTCCGCCCGGGATTGCCCCGAGTGCTGTCGTATCCATGGCAGGATAACAGAGCCGGACTGTTTTAACATTGTAATCTTTGCGTATTTTTTCCATACTCTCACGCTGAAGTATTTTTGCACCGGCAAGCGGCCCCATTCCATATACGGGATCATCTTTTTCGAAATCATAATCCGTAAAGGCAACAACGCTCGTTCCTTCTTTTAGAAGCCCTGCTTCATAGAGAGGTTTTGCCCAGGTAAGTGTTGAAGTACCCATGAATTTATTGGTTCTCTCAATATCCTTATCCGATGCCGTTTCCACTTTTACAAGCCCGTATTTCCGTATGCCGGATAAATCCGTAAATTCAGGATACTGAAGAACAGGATGGAAAGCAACATCGATATCCTTTACGTAACATTCTCCGTATTTTTTGTATCTCTTGGTGGCGCCTGCTGCTATACCATTTATGAGATGAACAACCCGGTATTTCTTTCGTATTTCTTTAATTACTTCCTGTATAACACCGGGGTCGGTTGCGTCCTTATTCCGCCACATTGTATCCACACCCTTTTCCGATGCAAATTCTTTTATAGCTTCTACATGGTGATATCCTATCTGAAATTTAGGCCTGTCATAATGCACACCATAAACAGGAATACCTTCCCCGAAAATAAGTTGAATCGCCAGAGCCCTTAAGATTCCATTGGACCCTCCCAACAGCACTACTACATGATCCTCGGGAAGTTTAATGCCGAAACTCTTTAATCCTGCTATCTGGTTCTTTAAAACATCCACAGCGGTAGATTTTCCTTTTTTCTCCATGTTTAATAACATTTCACGCGGGTTCATGCCGCCAAAGGAGAGTTTCTCGAAAATTTCTAATTCAGACATAGCAACAGCCTCACTTTTCTTATCTTAAATTGTTAATTGTATACGAACCATCAGAATGGGACGAATTATAAAATCTACTGTGGTTTATCAGTGCCTTTTTGTCAAGAACCCTTTGCAGATCAAAAGCCCTGTAGCTTATAATCCTGTTGTACTGTATAATCCGACCGTGAAAAAACAGATAGCACGAATTTCCCTGCTTCAGTTTATTTTTTTCTGGTCCATAGGTTCCCTGTTTCCCTTTTACAGCCTCTACTATCAGAAGGTTTTTACCTCCTCAGGCGGAATCGTGAATTTTTCCATACTGGGGACCATACTATTCCTTCAGTCGATTGTAGGAATAGCATCCCCGCCTATTGCAGGGTTACTTGCTGATAAATTTAAGATTCATAACAGGCTCATAACCTTCCTCGGTGTATCGGCAGTTTTAGGTGCGATCCTTTCTTCGGTGCCGGGTCTGCCCTTTTTACAGAATACCACCTTATCTATTAAGCTCCTCTTTATCCTGCCCGGGGCACTGATTCTAGGTTTTTTTTCGAAACCCATAATACCATTACTCGATACGGAGGCGCTGCGCCTGCTTACAGTACAGTACAACAATACATACAGATACGGACAGGTGCGGCTTTTCGGTTCCATCGGCTGGATTCTATCAGCCTCTTTGGCCGGTTTTATTATAGCAAAAACAGGGACAATAACCTCTATTTACATGAGTGCAATTCTCGGGTTTACCATATTGGCTATAGTTGGTTCCCGGGGAATAAAACAGGAAATAAAACCTGTTAAAATTCCTTTAAAACTCCTTGGGAAGGATAAACCCGTTCAGCTTCTCTTTATATATGTTTTTATACTTTCCATCGGAATGAACGGCTCTTTTATGTTCACGGGTGTTTTTATGAATGCGCTGCACGTTAATACACAGGTGATAGGCCTGGCCTTCGGTCTGGCCGCAATCCCGGAAGTTTTTATTCTGCTTTCTACAAAAAAACTTCTGCCGCGTTTCGGTTATAGAACATTAATAATTGCAGGCGTAATTATCTTAAGTATTAAACTTTTTCTGTTTACCATTATAGGAACAAAGGCCGGCCCCGTGACTTTTATTCTTATCCAGAGCCTCCACGGAATAGCATTCCCATTACAGTATGCCGCATGGGTTTACTATCTTGACAGCAGAGCCCACACCGACTTAAAAGCTACCTATCAGAATCTAAACCAGCTTGTATTCACATTAGGCGCGGCAATGGGAACTTTTCTGGCATCGATAATTATAGGAAACCTCGGTGTAAGATGGATGATGGGGCTATCCGGTTTAACCGTTGTAATCAGTCTGTTTTTCTTTGTCATTTTTGTAAAGTAACCTGGATTAACCTGTTTAATTCCAGCGAATGAACATGCAAAGGTTTGTTGACAAACCGGGTTTACGTTAGTATAGTTTATATCGTTTTAACAATACAGAAAAAAAGGTCAAAGAGGATTTTATCCGGCGGGGCCAAAGAAGGAGAGGTGTCCGAGCGGTTTAAGGAGGCGGTCTTGAAAACCGTTGAGCCGAAAGGTTCCGGGGGTTCGAATCCCTCCCTCTCCGTTCCTACACAGGTGAAATCAATTTCATCTTAGATGTTTTTGGTATTTGACAAACATAGTAAGATTTCCGGAGAGGTGCGAGAGCGGTTGAATCGGGCTCCCTGCTAAGGAGTTGTACTCGGAAGGGTACCGTGGGTTCGAATCCCACCCTCTCCGTACTTAAGGTGCCCATAGCTCAGCTGGATAGAGCGTTAGATTGCGGATCTAAAGGCCGGAGGTTCGAATCCTCTTGGGCACGTCAGAAATGGAGAGATGCGAGAGCGGTTGAATCGGGCGGACTCGAAATCCGTTGAGCTAATCTTTTAGCTCCGTGGGTTCGAATCCCACTCTCTCCGTTAAAATATTTTCTTAAGAAGAGGGACTTTGGAGAGATGACCGAGCGGCCGAAGGTGCACGCTTGGAAAGCGTGTGTACCCCAACAGGGTACCGCGGGTTCGAATCCCGCTCTCTCCGTTATCCCCTCTGGCAATATAAGGTTAGGCACTACGCTATCGGCGTTCACCCAACCCCGTCAGGACCGGAAGGTAGCAGCGGTAAGTGAATTGTTGATGAGCCGTAATCTGCTTAACCTTCGCCCGAGGGGGTTTTAAAAAATTATGACATACGAAGTGACGGCAACAAAAAAACGTCCCGGGGTTTTCGATGAACTTATAGGCCAGGAATTTATAGTTACTACCTTAAAGAATTCCATCGAACAGGGACGAATAGCACACGCATATCTCTTCTCCGGGCCGAGGGGCGTCGGCAAAACGTCAGCCGCGCGGATTCTTGCAAAATCTCTTAACTGTGAAAAGGGCCCGACAAAAACACCATGCGGAACATGCAATTCATGTAAGGAAATCGCAGCCGGTAATTCGCTCGATGTCATAGAGATAGACGGTGCTTCCAACACAAGTGTAAACGATGTACGCGAGATAAAGGACGAAGTCCTGTTTGCTCCGAACAGCTCACGCCACAAGATTTATATAATCGACGAAGTTCATATGCTTTCCAACAGCGCCTTTAACGCTTTACTCAAAACAATCGAAGAACCCCCTCCGTATATTGTTTTTATCTTTGCCACAACGGAGATTCACAAGGTTCCCGCAACGATCAGATCCAGGTGCCAGCAGTACAGGTTCAGGCTTTTATCGATAGATGATATACAGAAAAAACTTATCGGGGCTGCAGAGGAATCAAATATCAAAATAGACCATAACGCCCTTCTCTGGATTGCAAAAGAATCCTCAGGTTCCTTAAGAGACGCATACACCATCTTTGATCAGGTAGTATCTTTTTCCGAAGGCTCTGTTACCATGGAGAACATCAAAGAGAAACTCGGCACAGTGGGACTCGAGGAGATGAATAAACTAATGGAGTTTATTACTGCGGAAAATCCAAAACTGCTCCTTGAATATTCTAACGATACTTTAAATACAGGCATCTCGGTAGATCAGTTCGTGATAGACCTTACAGAGTATTTCAGAAGTCTTTTATTTTTAAGATTGGGCATAGAAAAAGAATCGATTATCGGCTATTCGAAGGATAGTATTCCAGGATCCGTCGTTAATGCCTATACACCCGAACAGCTCGAGAAAGCTGTAGATATTCTACTGGAACTATACAGAAAATTAAGATACACGATAAACCAGAAATTCGAATTAGAACTTGTTTTAACGCGGCTGTCCAGGCTGAAGCGCCTTATCACCCGGGAAGAAGTTATAGACAGAGTCGAAGAACTTAAGAAAGAACTGAATCCTGTTAAACATAAACCCGCGAAGATTTCTTTGTATGATAAGACCGTCGGGACAGATCAGGATGAGCAGTTTGTAACGGATAAACGGAAACATGATAAAAAGGCGAAAAAAGAAGATACGGCACCGCCGGAAACACAAAAAGATACGGATGCCGATCTTCTCGGACAGATTATAAGCTCGATAAAAAAGGAACGTTTAACACTTGCATCGGCCCTGGAAAAGGCGGATTCCGTAAGAAGTAAAGAGAACAAAATTATTTTAAGTTATGATATTAAAAACAGGTTTTCGGGAGAAATGGTCCTGAAAGACAGAGAATTTATAGCCGGTAAATTAAAGGAACATTTAGACAAACAGTACAGTATAGAAGTCCTTTTTAACAAAGAAAGTGCGGAAAAAAAAGCTCTTAACGATGAACGGGTGCAGATGCTTCAGAGAATATTCAGAGGCGAAATTGTAAAGGGAGAATAAACAGTATGAGTATGAATCCATTTGATTTATTAAAACAGTTTCAGGATATGCAGGGTAAAATGGGCGAAATACAGGAAAAGATGAAAACCATTACTGTCGAAGGAACATCCGGCGGTGATATGGTCAGGATAAAGATAAACGGGCAGATGGAGGTTCTTTCGGTGCAGATATCTAAAGAAGCTGTCGACCCGGATGATATCCGGATGCTGGAAGATCTTGTTCTTGCGGCCTTTACGGACGCTATGCATAAGATTAAAGAAAAACTTCGCGAAGAAATGTCGTCGCTTACAGGCGGCATAGACCTTCCGCCCGGTCTTCTGGGAATGTAATCTGCCGGTGCATATAGTATGAATGTTCTTGATATTCTTATAGAAAACCTCTCGAAACTTCCGGGGATCGGAAGAAAGAGTGCATCACGCATAGCATATTACATTCTAAAAACTGACCGCAGTTTTGCAGACGTACTTGCGGATAATTTAAAAGATGTAAAGAATAAAATCAGAACCTGCAGTATATGCGGAAATTACACCGAAACTGATCCGTGTAATATATGCACGGATCCGGGAAGAGACAGACATTCAATCTGTGTTGTGGAAACACCGAAAGACATTCTGACAATAGAGGCAACAAACGAGTACCACGGCCTGTATCATGTCCTTTCCGGAGCCCTTTCACCGATAGACGGAATCGGGCCTAAAGATTTAAAGATAAAGGAGCTTATAGGCCGTGTTTCCGAACATGATATAAGGGAAATAATTATTGCAACAAATCCGACGATAGAGGGAGAAACAACGGCCCAGTATATAGCTGAAATACTTAAAAACCTTAAAAGTACCGCCATTACATTAACCCGCCTTGCCCTGGGAATACCTGTCGGAGGTGATCTCGAGTATACGGACAGGCTTACTCTCGCCAGGGCGATTCAGGGCAGAAACAGACTGTAAAGAATTAACACCCACAGCGGCTGCATAATCCGCTTAAGCAGGCTGAAATTATCACGAAAAATCTATTGCTGAATTCTAAAGCTTATCTATGAGTATCGAGCATTTTCCGGATGGTATGGGAAGTGTTTTCTTTTTCGAATCCAGAATATTAATGGTAAGGTAGTAGAGTTTCTCGGATTTTAGTCTTATCTCCCAGCCCCGTCCGCTTTTATTACTCAGTATTGTAATCATATTTCTTTTTAATCCGAGGTTTTCGATTCCCATAATCTCCAGCGTCGGTATTGTCCAGTCCACGGTTTTCCTGGGAAGTGAAATATAAAACCCGAGAATATTTTCTATTGTAAGAGTAATAGTAGATACTGCGGCATAGGGCAAAAACATTGAACGCGGAAAATTCTTATTATTACTCCACTTTGCAGGGCCTTCATGCTGGGGAGCATAAGCCTCCCAGAGTGAACCCTGATAATCCCCCTCCGGATGGAGTCCGTCAAGAACAGAATACAGGTGCCGGAGCGCAAACTCCCTGGAAAGGTCGAACTTCCCGTACTTCTCCAGACCTTTCATAATCATATAGTTAAAGGGAGGAAATACGGATCCATGGAAGCCTTCGCCGAACCTATCATATTTCGGATCATCCGCAGACAGGCTCGGAATAGGGTTTTCCAGGGCAAACTCTTCGGGATTAACCAAATGTTCTATAAGCCCTTCGGATCTGTCCTCATTTGGAATTTCCGCAAGCAGTGTCCAGAAGGAAGCAATCGTTTTTACTTTTAACTGTTTCTCATTGCCATTTAAATCATAGTAGAACCTGCTCTCTTTGTCCCACATCTTCGAGTTAACACGTGTCTTTATGGAGAAAAACGCACGTTTATACCGGTAGCTGATTTCCTTATCATTCAGAATTTCACCTAATGCGGACATGTACAGGGCATTTATCGCCTGCTGTGCATTAAAATCCACAGGATAAATCATATCTTCACGGGGAGAATTGATCATCATTGTGGCAGGCAGCGGCACGGAATACAATCCGTTTTCTTTTCGAAAAGTCTTTTCTACCCATGTAAAATATTTTTCAAGGACAGGCATAATCTCACGCACCCGCTTTTTAAGCCCGAGTTTATGGTAGATATTATACTCCGCCCAGGAAAACAGCGGGGGGAGCACACCCTCCGGATTGCTCTCTGTATAAACAGGTTTCCCGTCTTTCTCGCTGTATTCTCCCCTTATTGCTCCGCCTTCCTCCTGCTTGGAATAAAAGTTATCAAGAAGCGAAACTACCGGATAGTTCCTGTTACTGTAAACCAGTGAAAAGGTGGAAAAACATGCTTCGAATTGATTAATTCTACCGCTGCCGGGATAGTTTAAATATCTGGATTCAAAACCGTTCTTATCATTTCCCTTCTGCCAGAAATCATCGAACCACCGCCATGTGCTGTCATACATATCAACAAGGTCCTGATCATAAAAGTGAACCTTAGG
The DNA here is from genome assembly GCA_013151965.1 of Spirochaetota bacterium. GTDB lineage: Bacteria > Spirochaetota > Spirochaetia > SZUA-6 > SZUA-6 > SZUA-6. The sequence goes on along the minus strand of JAADHF010000026.1, from coordinate 26,209 downwards.
AAATTCTTTTTTTGCCACAATTTCTCCTTATGCACATGAACTATTGTACCATTCAATAATCAGGAGTCAATTTATTTTTTTTTCGGATTTTTTATACCATTATCAATTTAACTCAGCTCACATTTTAAGTATTCTATTCATACCGAATTTTAAAAATATAAGTACGAATTTCACCGTAAGTCAAGCTTTTTCTTTTTTTAAGTTTTTATTTAAAGTCTTGACACATAAAGAACTCCCGTGTTTAATGTCATGCACATGGAAAAAGAAGAACTCTATACAACAGCATATATGGCAAGGCTGAAACTCTCGGAAACAGAATCCGAAGATCTGGAAAAAGCCGTATCCCGGATGCTCGAGTACTTTGAAAAAATGATGGAAGTAGATGTCGAAAATTTAGAGCCCACAACACATGCTCTTCTTAAGGATAACAGGCTCAGAAAAGACGAAATAACTGCCAAAGAACAGACTTCAGAAAAAATACTTAAGAATGCCCCCGAACTGGAAGACCGTTTTATTGTTACTCCCAATGTACTTTAAAAATAATCAGTAAAGGAACTTTATCATGCCCGAGTGGGATAAAATACTATCTAATCCTGAGAAATTTAAAAAGTGGAAGGAAGCCGCAGTATTCTTAGATAAAAACATAAAATGTTTTCTCGAATTTGATCCCGAAAAAGGTATTAAGCTGTCCGGCACGGGAGCTCCCGCAGACAGGCCGGAAACGGAACCTGCTGATAAACCACTTTCGGGAATCCCTTTTGCCGTAAAGGATAATATAGCGGTAAAATCATTTAAACTGACCTGCGGTTCAAAGATACTCTCCAATTTTGTTTCTCCATATACCGCAACCGCTGTTACGAAACTTCAGAACAACGGAGCTGTAGTAATAGGTAAGACCAATTTAGATGAATTCGGCATGGGTTCGTCAACGGAAAACTCGGCTTTTTCACCGACACATAACCCTTGGGACGTAAAACGTGTTCCCGGCGGCTCCAGCGGCGGTTCCGCTGCAGCGGTAGCAGCGGGGCTTGTTCCCTTTGCACTGGGAAGTGACACAGGAGGCTCGATACGGCAGCCGGCATCGTTCTGCGGAGTTTACGGCTTAAAACCTACATACGGATCCGTTTCCAGATTCGGACTCGTGGCCTATGCGTCTTCTTTAGAGGTTATAGGTATAATATCCAAAACCGTTTCCATGCTGAAAAATGTATTTAATGTAATGAAAGGTGAGGATCCGCTGGATCATTCCTCACTTCCTGCAGAAGAAAAAACGCCTGCCGGTAAAACTGCAAAAATAGGTTTGCCGAAAGAATTAAAAAGCATCGAGCTTTATCCCTCTGTCCGGAAAACCCTCGATTCCACAATTCGGAATTACAAACAGATGGGATATGCCATATCGGAGATAAGTCTTCCCACCCTGGAATATGTTGTTTCCGCTTACTACGTTATTGCCACTGCAGAAGCAAGCGCCAACCTTGCCAGGTTTGACGGTATACGATACGGAGAAAGGGATTTCTCGGCAGAAAACCCGGAAGAGCTAATGCTTTCTTCGAGAAACAGAGGCTTCGGGAAAGAGGTAAAATTAAGAATTCTCCTGGGAACATACGTTCTGCGCTCAGGCTTCCAGGAACAGTACTACCTGCGGGCGCAGAAGATAAGAACCGCCATAAGAAAGGATTTACAGAAAGCATTCGAATCTGTAGATGCCGTTCTTCTGCCTGTTTACCCCCGTCCTGCATTTAAACCGGGCAGTAAGGAGATGGATCCCTTTTCGCAGAAACTGGCGGATATTTTTACATCCACCGCAAATCTTGCCGGAATACCGGCAGTTTCTTTCCCGGCAGCCGTAGAAGAGGGCCTGCCTGTCGGAATGCAGCTCCTTGCCCCGCCGTTTGCAGAAAAACTCCTCTTTTCCATGTGCAGAGATTACGAAAAGGTCTTTCCTTCTCCGAACCCCCCTGATAATTATTTTAACCGGAGTATATAGTATGTTTCAATCATTCGTGGGTCTGGAAATTCATATACATCTTTTAACAAAAACAAAAGTCTTCTGCGGATGCAAAGCGGAATTCGGCGATGAACCCAATACAAACATCTGCCCCGTATGCATGGGCTACCCCGGAGTATTGCCCGCTTTAAATGAAAAAGCGATAGAGATGGCATACCTGGTAGCTTATGCTTTAAATTGCAAACTTAATCCCATGGCTGTTTTTGAAAGAAAAAACTACTTTTATCCGGACCTGCCGAAGAATTACCAGATTTCACAGTTCCGGTCTCCTGTGGGAACAAACGGATTTATAGACTTAAAGTACCGGAATATTAAAAAAAGAGTAAAAATAAGAGAAGTCCACCTGGAAGAAGATGCGGGAAAGATGATACATGCCGGAGATATATCTCTCCTGGACTTTAACCGTACAGGCACACCGCTTCTGGAAATTGTTACAATGCCCGATCTGGAAGTGGGGGAAGAGGCGGAATTATTCCTGCAGAATTTCCGGAGAATGGTTCGTTATCTCGATGTATGTGACGGAAACATGGAAGAGGGTTCCTTAAGATGCGATGCGAATATTTCGGTTAACTTGAGAGGCAAAGGACTTGGGAAAAAGGTAGAGATAAAAAACTTAAACTCCTTTAAATTCGTACGCAAGGCACTGAACTATGAAATCGGGCGCCAGACAGAAATAATAGAAAGAGGCGGTTCCATTGCTCAGGAAACAAGGCTCTGGAATGAAAACAGGGATGTTACGGAGAGCATGCGGATAAAGGAAAGCGAAAACGACTACAGATACTTTCCGGACCCCGACCTGCCGCCGTTCAGGCCTGATGATCTGTTTATTACCAACATTAAAAATAGAATAGTGGAAATGCCCGAAAAGAGAAGGAAGAGGTTCATAGAAGAATACGGGCTTACCGGTTTACAGGCAGATTTTATCTGCGAAGAAAAAGAGAGGGCTGACTTTTTCGAAAATACCATAAAACTCGGTGCGGATCCGGAAAATACCGCTCTCTGGCTTGCATCCGATGTAAAAAAGATGTTAAACAGATACAGTACTGCACTTAAAGGCAGCAGACTTACGGAAACCCGTTTTTTCGAACTCTTAAACCTTTTAAAAGAAAAAAGAATACACGGAAAAATTGCAAAGCAGGTTCTGGAAGTTGTATTTAAAGAGGATAAATCACCGGTTGATATTATCAGAGAAAAGGGGTGGGAACAGATAACAGACAGAACAAAATTAAGCGCCGTCATAGAAAAGGTGCTTAAAGAAAATTCCGCTGCCGTGCAGGCCATACGGTCAGGCGATAATAAGCCTTTAGGCTTTCTTGTCGGCGAAGTGATGAAAACGACATCGGGAAGAGCTGATCCGGGAATTGTACATGACATCTTAAAAGAAAAACTCTCCCTTACCTTTATTCATATCATTTCCATGGGCGGAGCAATTACCGGAGAACTTACCGACGACGGAACAGTTGTTCCGGGAAATCCCGATATAATCATAAAACAGGTCGAGCAAAAAACCGGTTTTTCTAAAAAAATCAGGCTGGAGGAAATATCCATAAGCGCTATTCTCAGCGAAGAGATAACCCCCGATGACTGGTCTTCTTTAATTTTCAGGGTAGCAGACCTTTTAAACAGTCAGGATACTTCCGGAATCGTTATCACCCACGGCACGGACACTTTAGCCTATACGGCCTCCCTGTTATTCTGGTTATTTCCTCAGCCTTTAATTCCCATAATTTTTACAGCGGCTTTCTCCCCCTTTACCGAAAAAACCGCAGAAAAGACTTCGAATAAAATGAGCCGAAGCAATGCTATAATCAATTTAAGCAGCTCCATCGAAGAAGCTGCGCACCTGTCCCCGGGTGTTTATATATACCTGGATGACCGGATCCTTTCACCTTTAAACCTGAAATTCGAAAAGGCGGCACCCGGAGGCTTTAGAAACTGGAATCTTAAACAGCCCGTCTTTGCAGGCAAACCTGTTAAAAATGTCTCACAGGAATTATTCAGCAGGGAAAATATCTTAAAGAAACTTAAAACCGCGGTTAATAACACATTTTTAGTAAAGACTTTTGCCGGAATGCGCGGAGACATTCTTATAAAAATGATGGATTCGGGGATAACCAATTTTATCCTGGAAACATACGATACAGGGACGGCAAACTTAAGTGAATCACCGTATTCTTTAAAGAAAGCATTCTCGACAGGCAGGGAACGCGGAGTAAGATTTTTCTGCACCTCACAGCAGGAAACAACCATAGACTTTTCCAGATATATTACTTCCCGGGAGCTGTGGAAAGAGGGAGCGATACCGATGGGTTCTCTTACAGCCGAATCCGTATATACCAGAATACTGGCATGTTATATACTTGCAGAATCCGAAGAGGAATTAATAAATCTCATGGAGGACACAGGTGCGTACACTTATTAATGAAGTATCTAAGAGTATAGGCAAAGAGGTAACCCTGTACGGATGGATACACAGAATAAGGGACCTCGGTAAAATTTCATTTATCATACTCAGGGACAGGTCAGGGTTAATCCAGCTGGTAACAGAGCACACACCGGAATTCCCCGTTGAATCTGTTGTTAAAGCTGCGGGGGTTGCCCGCCTTAATGAAAAAGCCCCGGGCGGTATCGAAATCGAATTAAAAGATATTAAAGTACTTGCCGAAGCACATGGGGACCTTCCCATTGCAGTTAATCAGGACCCTGCCAAATTAAGCCTCGAAGCTATTCTCGACCACAGAATAATATCGCTGAGAAACCCCAAGATTCTCTCTATCTTCAGGCTCCAGTCCGGGATATTAAAATATTTTTCCGAACACATGAGAAACGAAGGTTTTACAGAAATAAAAACATCAAAACTTATAGGTACGGGAACCGAGGGCGGCACCGGGCTATTCCCTGTGCAGTACTTCGACAGGAAGATGTTTCTTGCCCAGTCACCGCAGTTCTATAAACAGGCTATGGTATCATCCGGACTCGAAAGTGTGTTCGAAATCGGAGATGCATACAGAGCGGAAAAACACGATACACCGCGTCATCTTAATGAATATGTATCTCTCGATGTGGAGACGGCTTTTATAGACAGCGAGCAGGAACTGATGGATCTGGAACAGAGAATATTAAAATCCATATTTAAAGGGCTTGCCGAAGACAGCGCCGGTATAATAGAAACATGGGGTTCGGATATTCCTTCGGCAGAGGATGTGGATAAAATACCGAGAATTACACATGACGAGGCAAAAGAAATAATATCAAAGGAGAGCGGAAAAAAGGTTTTCGAAATTAACCCTGAAGGAGAGAGAATTCTCTGCGAATGGGCCGGAGAAACCCATGGCATCGATGCCGTTTTTGTATATGCTTTTCCGAGACGCAAAAGACCTTTTTACACATATCCGGTCGAAAACCATAAAACCATGTCCTTCGATCTCCTGTTCAGAGGACTCGAAATTACAACAGGCGGCAGGAGAATAAATGAATATCCCATGCTTCTCGAAAGTATAGAGAGATTCCATCTTAACCCGGAAGGACTTGCCGATTACCTTGACATTTTTAAATACGGATGTCCTCCTCACGGAGGATTTGCAATAGGGCTCGAACGCCTTACACAGAAGATATTGGGGCTTGCCAATGTAAAGGAAGCTTCTCTTTTCCCGAGAGACAGGAAAAGGGTCAGGCCGTAAATATAAAGGAGATACTGTATAAATGAAAGGTTATCCGTTTAAAGACATAGAAAGGAAATGGCAGCAGTACTGGGAGAAAAACAAGACCTTTAAGGTAACAGAGGACAACAGTATTCCGGATGAAAAACGGCGTTATATTCTTGATATGTTTCCATACCCCTCTTCGGCAGGACTGCACGTAGGCCATCCGGAGGGATACACGGCAACGGATATCTACTCCAGATACTTAAGGATGGCAGGATATCATGTACTGCATCCCATGGGATTCGATTCCTTCGGTCTGCCCGCAGAAAATTATGCAATTAAAACCGGAACACACCCCAAAGTGACTACGGAAGAAAATATAAGAAAATTCGAATCTCAGATTAAGGCATTGGGATTTTCATACGACTGGGACCGTAAAATATCCACGCATGACCCTGATTACTACAAATGGACTCAGTGGATATTTCTTAAACTGTGGGAAAAAGGTCTTGCCTATGAGGATGAAGTCCCCATTAACTGGTGTCCCTCGTGCAAAACCGGCCTGGCAAACGAAGAGGTAAAGGAAGGAAGGTGCGAGAGGTGCCATACACAGGTAACAAGAAAGGATCTGCGCCAGTGGATACTTAAAATAACGGAATATGCGGAAAGATTATTGCACGACTTAGAAAAACTGGACTGGCCCGAATCCATAAAGATAATGCAGAGAAACTGGATAGGCAGAAGCGAAGGGGCAAATGTTCGTTTTCTCATTGAGAACAGCAATGAGTATATCGAAGTTTTTACAACAAGACCCGACACCCTTTTCGGTGCGACATATATGGTACTTGCGCCAGAGCATCCGCTTGTCAGCAGAATAACAACCGGTGAGTTCAGGGGACAGGTGGACGACTATATTAATAAGGCACGGATGAAGTCCGATCTCGAACGTACCGACCTGGCCAGGGAAAAGACCGGAGTTTTTACCGGAGGCTATGCATTAAATCCGGTCAATAACAAAAAAATACCTGTATGGATATCAGACTATATACTGATTTCCTACGGAACCGGAGCAATCATGGCAGTACCTGCTCATGATGAAAGAGACTTTGAATTCGCAAAAAAATTCGGCCTTTCCATCATCCAGGTCGTTTCCGCAGACGGTTCTCTCCATGAACTTAACGAGGCCTACACTGACGATGGAATTGCCGTTAACTCCTCACAATTTGACGGCCTTAAAACTGAAGAATTTAAAAACGCCATAATAGAATGGCTCGAAAAAAAAGGTATCGGCAGAAGAACGATAAACTATAAACTCAGAGACTGGATATTCTCCAGGCAGAGATACTGGGGAGAACCCATCCCTTTAATCCATTGCTCAGTATGCGGTGTTGTTCCCGTACCTTACGATGAGCTTCCGTTAAAACTGCCCGAAGTCGCAGGCTACCAGCCGACCGGTACCGGGGAATCCCCTCTTGCAGCCATAGACGAATGGGTCAACACCACATGCCCGAAATGCGGAGGCCCCGCCGGGAGAGAAACAAACACCATGCCTCAGTGGGCAGGATCCTGCTGGTACTACTTAAGGTATCTCGATCCGAAAAACAATAAAGCGCCTGCATCTAAAGAAAAGATAAATTACTGGATGCCCGTGGATTTATATGTAGGCGGAGCGGAACATGCGGTACTGCATTTACTCTATGCACGTTTCTGGCATAAATTTCTATACGATATAGGAATCGTCAATACGGACGAGCCCTTTACCAGGCTTATCAACCAGGGAATGATCCTCGGAGAGGGCGGCGTTAAAATGTCCAAATCCCTCGGAAATGTAATAAATCCCGATGAAGTAATAGGATCGTACGGAGCGGATTCCATGCGGCTCTATGAAATGTTTATGGGGCCTTTAAAAGTTTCAAAACCCTGGGCAACAAAAGGTATTACCGGTGTAAAACGCTTTTTAGACAGAATATGGAAAATATCAGAGAAAAAACCAACCGATGCCGAAATGCCGGAAAATATCTTAAAGGTACTGCACAAGACAATTAAAAAGGTGACCATGGACACGGGGAACCTCGAATTTAATACGGCAATTGCACAGATGATGATATTATCAGGTGAACTATACAGGGAAGAGATGCTTTACAAAAAAGCATGGGAGCCCTTTATACTATTACTTTCACCATACACACCCCATATAGCGGAAGAACTCTGGGAAAAACTGGGCAATTCTCCCTCTATTGCATATGAAAAATGGCCCGAATGGATAGAGAAACTTACACTCGATAAAACAACCACCGTTGTTTTCCAGATTAACGGTAAAATAAGGGCACGCACAGAAGTTTCCAGCGGTTTAAAGACGGAAGAATTAAAAGAACTCGCCCTGAACAACAGCAGAATTAAAGAACTTCTTAACGGTAAAAAGATTATGAAAATAATTCCCATACCCGGTAAGCTGGTTAATATAGTTGTCAAAAACTGACGGTTTTTACAGAAAGCGAAGAGATAAACTATACGGTTATCTCGATGAAAACAGTATAGACTTTGCCGTAATCCGGGATACCAGGGGCCGGCGTAACAGCTCCGTACGTTACCTTACAGGACATCCGTCCGATGCCGTACTGCTGATAACAAAGGGAAAATCGTTTCTTATACCCTGGGATATCAATGTGGCGGAGAAATTCGCCTGCTGTGAAGAAATGATTCCCTTTGCGAATTTTAACCATGATATTGTAAATATTCTGGAAAGCCTGTTAAATCTGAAAGGAATTAAAAACATTCCCTCACCGGTAGTTGAAATAACGAAAGAGGCATCTTATCCGCTTGTGAAGAGAATAAAACAATCATTTCCGGAATATCAAATTTTATGCAGAGACAATGGAATAGACGATTTACTGCTTAAACACAGAATGATTAAGGATTCCGAAGAGATTAACATTTTACAGACAGCTTCCGGGATTACGGACCGGATAATAGAATCCATCAAGGATATGCTTGTAAAAAAGCCCGGTTGTACGGAATTAGAAATCGCTCTGTTTATAGAAAGCGAAGCAAGGAAAATGCATGCAGAGGGGACAGCATTCGAATCACTTATCGCAGGAGCAAAACGCAGTTATGCCATCCATGCATATCCTTCCTATAAGGATACCGTATTCACCGGAAAGGGTATTTTCCTTATAGATTTCGGAATTCGCTATAGAGGCTACTGTTCGGATGTTACCATTCCCTTTTTTAAAAAACCGCTTACATCGATGCAGAAAAAGATGCTCGATTCCGTTATTTATACATATTCCAGGGTGACAGAAGAAATTGCAGAGAAAAAGTGTATTAAAGAAACGGTACGGCATGCAAAAGAGTTATTGGAAAAACAGGGGTTTACCATGCCGCATGCTCTGGGGCATGGAATCGGACTGGATGTTCATGAGGCGCCCTATATATCAGCAGAAAGAACAGATCCTTCTATGCAGTTCGGGAAAGACATGGTATTCACAATAGAACCGGGGTTATACGACGAACACGAAGGCGGCATAAGACTGGAAAATGATTTTTTAATCACAGAACATGGTACGGAGGCGCTTACGCATTCCGGGCCGGTAGAGCTGTAGATAAAGCATTTAAAATATCCGTACCCGCCGGATACCTTTATGATCAACGAAAGATATAGACAGCACCTTTATCGAAATAATCGTATAAAGCTGCTGCACCGATGACAGCGTATCTGCTGCTTAATGCCACGGACCGGCCGAAATAGCTGTTTTCTTCGACAACAGCAGACATACTGAATCAATTTTTTTCATGACAGTAAAATCAGGCGCTATAGATCAAGGGTCAGGCTATATCCTTTTGGCTCAGTTTAAGACAACGTTTCAGAGCTATTCGTGTAATTTTCCCATGCGAAGAAAGCCTCAGGCAGTATTTTTGCTTCTTGCGGGATGATTGTCCATTTTTATTCACTAACTATTCTTAATAATCTGTATCCGTTGATACACAGTGTTACAGCTAATATTTTCCCCATGTTTTTAAGTACATTTGGCAACATGTTAACCGGGAACATAATACCGGACAACATAATTGATGGCAAAAATATCAACTGTGATACCATTGTGAGCTTTGAGGTGCTTTTTATTAGCAGACCGAGCATTGTACCCACCCCTAAGCAAGTGATTATATATACTGCAAGTGAAACAAAATAAAGCACTTTATTTGCAGGGATTTTTGCATTAAATGCAATCGGGGCTATAAAAAATATTACAAAACTCATAATAAAAAGATGAACAAATGCGGATATGAAATTGTCTGCAGCCGGTACCCATAAGGGAATACCGCCCACTTTGAATGACTTTTTTATTTCGCTGCCATATAACTCTACCATCGATATGGGGGTTCCTAAAATAGCCCCCATAGTTACGCCGAATACTGTCATAGACTGTATAAGTGTATCTTTTGATGCTGGATTAATTGATGTAAAAATGCCGCCAATAAAGAAAAAAAACACAATTGGTAAAAAGTAATTTTCCGGAATCTTCTGTAAAATTACTTTTAATGTGTGTCATAAGCTTGTCACCAAATAATTTAACAACCCAATAGTTTTCATTTTTCAGCTGTAATAGCTTAATAATATCGGCGTATTTATCAAAGTTTACTAAATGCATCTGTTTAACTTCTTCTTTTAAAGCTTCTATTGCTGACAGCGCTTCTGTCAGATTTGCAATTTTTTCACTGATAATTTGTGCCTGCTTATTTAAAACATTTGCAACTTCTTGCGGTGTATCAAGAGATAATAAGCGGTTTTTGATATCATCGAGTGTAAAGCCCAGATACTTCAAAGATAAAATTTGATGAAGCTTAACCATATCTTTATTAGTATAAAGCCTTCGGCCGCCTTCGCTTTTTGCAGATGGCTTTAAAAGTCCCACTCTGTCATAGTATTGAAGAGTACGAATTGCTGCAACCATCGAAGGAATCACCTTGACCGGGAAGAGGAGCTGCCAACAACGGGATATCTATCCCTGCTGATTTTTATGGTAGTGCTGAAACATTCCGGAATATACCCTATCCCTGTGCTGCCTGGATAGCTGTAATCACGACAGTGTTAACTATATCCGGAACAGTGCAGCCCCGGCTTAGATCATTAACAGGATACTTTAACCCCTGCAGTACAGGACCGATTGCCACAACTCCGGCCGACCTCTGTACCGCTTTATAGGTGTTGTTCCCTGTATTTAAGTCGGGAAATATAAAAACTGTCGCTTTCCCCGCTACTTCACTGTCCGGCATTTTGATTCTGGCTGTTTTCGGGTCTACAGCCGAATCATACTGCATGGGTCCTTCGAGTTTTAATCCCGGGTAATATCCATCAATCATTTCATGGGCAATCCTGGTAGCCTCCCGGACTTTCTCTACGTCCTCTCCCTTGCCGGATTTTCCGGACGAATAGGAAAGCATTGCAACAACCGGCTCGATTCCGAAAGCTTTAGCTGTCTGGGCAGAACTCAATGCAATCTCGGCCAGTTCCTGTGCATTGGGATTCGGATTAACAGCACAATCGCCGTATACCAGTACTTTATCCAGACACATAAAGAAAATGCTCGATACAATAGAAAATCCGGGTTTGGTCTTAATGATCTGCAGTGCAGGCCGGATTGTATCGGCTGTACTATGCACAGAGCCGGAAACCATTCCGTCCGCATCTCCTTTGTAAACCATCATAGCTCCGTAGAAATTGGCATCACACATAACATCATGGGCATTTTCCAGTGTAATTGCTTTGTGTTTTCTCAATTCATAATAAGTTTTTACATAATCATCAAAGACTTCCGATTTTTCCGGTTCAATAATATTCAGATTATCCATCCGGAGCCCTTTTTGAGCAATCTTTTCCCGGATTGTTTTACTATTTCCCAGAAGAGTAATATCACAGATTTCCCGCTGCAGGAGAACATCGGCTGCATCTAAAATCCTCTCCTCTTCCCCTTCCGGCAGTACAATGTGTTTCTTCCGGGACTTTGCCTTCTTAATCAGTTCATACTCGAACATTTTTGGCGTTACCGATGTAGTGCGGTTTGTGACGACCTTTTCTCCCAATCTCTCAATATCGACATTCTGTTCAAATACCGACACGGCCCGGGATATTTTCTTATTATCATCCGGTGAGATTTTCGAATGGATTTGACTTACCTTCATAGCTGTAGGAAAAGTGCTCTCCTTAACTGAAAGAATTGGCAATATAGTCGGAAATCCCCTAATGAGTTTCCAGATCGGTTCTTCAGGTTTTAACCCGCCGGTTAAACAGAGTCCGGAAATATCGGCCGCTGTATTGGAAGTTACAGCCGCAAGACAGGCAACAATTACATCCGACCTGTCGCCCGGAGTAATAACAAGTGAACCATAGTCTATTCTTGTCAGGAAGTTCTGCAGCTGCATGGCTCCGACGGTAAAGTTGTAAACATGCCGGTTAAGCTGTTCTCTGCCATAAAGCACTTCGGCTTTGATAAAATCCGCTATTTCCCCGACAGTTGGTTTTCCAAGAATTTCTTCATTCGGAATTGCATATATAAGCTGATTTTTCGCCAGTTCTTTTTGTTTCAGGATTTTAATAATACTATTATTATCCTCCGCATTTGTACGATTAACAATTGTGGCTATAGTATAGCAGCCTTTTTCATCTAAAGACTCAAGCGCCAATTCGATGGATCTTATCGTATCATCGATACTCTTTTTATATACATTGGCAACCAGAAGTACAGGACTGCCGAGGTTTTTACTGATCTCGCCATTGATATCAAACTCAAATGCTGCTGTTGAACTTGCGAAATCCGTTCCTTCACAAAGAATAAAATCGTACTGTTCTTTAAGTTTGTTATATTTTCTGATTATCCCCTCGATTAATTCTTCCTCTTTTCCGATGGATATAAGTTCGCTTGCCTCTTTTGATGTATAGCCGAAAGTCTGTTCATAGGGTACATCCAGCTTAAAATGAGAAGTAATAAGTTCGATATCGGCATCCTTTTTATTCATCTCCGCACCGACATTGATTATCGGACGGAAAAATCCAACCTTATCAATTTTTCTAATCAGCATTTCCATAACTCCCAGAGAAATTGCCGATTTCCCGCTTTTCGCTTCGGTTGCAGTAATATACAGATTATTTGACATTTTCTTCTATATCCTCCCCATTTTTTCTATCATCGTTAAGGAGATAAACACTCCATTCTGCCCGGCCCATTTAATAAGCAGGTACTAATAGTTTATAGTATAATTCTGCTTTTGTCATCTTTATTATAAACCGGGGATTCGGCTATGCCGGCGGAGCGGAACATGCCGTACTGCTAACAACAAATTAAAAGTATTTTATATATTTGTACCCGCCCGATGCATCGACTGAAATATTGATATATTTTAAAGATTTAAGTTCTATCAATATAAAAAACCCCGGAGTCAGATTAAAGGAAATACTTCCCATATCCTCTTTTGCCGTATATACCCCGGAAAAGGGATTATTCATCACCCAATCTCCACCCGCAGCCGGTATATTTACAGAATAAACCGAAAGCTTTTTAAGGTATGTTTTTCTGAATGATCCGCCGGCTAACTTTTCTGCAATATAAACTTTATCCAGCAGCCAGGGGTTCCCGATGTCTAAATTATCCACTTCGACATAGAGGCGTTTAAGGTTGATTTTTGAAGTATCGACATTCTGCTCCATAAGCTTTCTGAATATATCCGCTTCGAAACCATGTTCCCAGGAAAGTTTAAGTCCTATACCGTTTTTATCCATCCTCGTATCCAGCGGATATATTCCTCCTGCCGGAGAAAATATTACAGGGCTTCCTTTACACATAATAACAGGATACAGAACATAAGGGGCATTGTTCTGTTTTAATCCGGTAAGTGTAACGGATTCTGTTTCAGGGGGATACACGGAAGATATCTCCGATCCTCCCGGTCCGAAATAAGTGACGGTAAAGTATACGGAAACTATCTTATCTTTAAGCGGCCCCGGAAATTCGGGAACCGATAATGTTACTTCCACACCTTTAGACAGGACAGAACAAGCTGCTAAAAGTATAATGAAGAACAGCGGGACTATCATTACCCTGTTTTTTTTAAACATCCTTTCCATATAAACAGAGAATACAAATATTTCTATAATGCTTTGTTTATTTAAGCTGTTCTTTGTAGATATCTCTGATTTTATTCAATATGGAAACGTACTGTTCGCTGCTGTAATCGGGATAGGTCCACTCGACAGGCCGGAACCTTTTTTTTTCGAACATAAGTGTAATCTCGCCGTAAATACCTGATTTAAGAGGAATTCTGTGCGAACTCTCCTTTGTGCTTGCAAGGACAAATCTGCTTAAAGCCATAATCCCGGGATCCAGGTTTACCCTCCGTTTTCCGGAAATACTAAGCTTCTCTTCGATTTCATTTGTTTCTATCTTTATGCTGCTTAAGTCATCCGGCCGGTACAATTTCTTTATCGACACAAATGACCTGTACAGGGGTGAACCCATTTCCGAATTGTAATAATCAGAAAAGGTAAAAAGGAAAGACTCACTTTTATAGTCGATTCCGCCGAATTTGTTTTCGATCTCCATAAGTACTCTGTCGATAAGATTCCTGTCATGAATCAGAATACCTATTACAAGCTTTTCCGGCATAAAAGAGTGTACTGTCCCCATATTTTCCCCGTTGCTAATCATGCCAGTTTAACCTATAATTACTATTAGTGAAAGGTTCTAACGATTATACAGAAGTATTAGAGGAAGCTCTTTCCAATTATCGGAATTATCTGGAAACGAAACTCCTGCCTGAGCTGCAGAAAAATTTCAGAGTATACCAGTCGATATTTGAAAATCTCTACAATATCCTTTTAAGAAAGGCTTTGATAAAGGAAAACCCGTATAAGTACGAGGAAAAGATAACCGGGATAGCCGTACCCCGAAAAGGCCCCTTCACAGACGCAGAGAAACAGACCGAAATGAGTCACAGGCTTTCTGCATTTCATTCCCAAATAGATTTTCTCAATAATTACTACACAATGACTCTCGATTACATCGATCTTAAGGAAGTAAAAAAATTACTGGGTATTGTAAAGTATATAGACTGGATTAATCTCTCCGAGCGCAGTGTAAATAATACTACAGGAACACTGGCTGAATACCTTGAAAGAATAAAAAAGGGAAATGATTCGCTCGCTTCCGGCATTATAAAGGATACTACACAGCAGTTGTCAAAAGTTACAGTCGAAATCATCTCCATATTAAAAAAGTTTATAGTTTTCCACAAGGAAAACTATAAACTCGAATTCCGAAAACGTGTTATTCCCTCTCTGCAAAATGAAATGCAGAATATAACGCCGGAAGATGAAAGCACTTTAAAATGTGCAAAAAAAATATTTATTAAAGAGATGAGCGGTTATCCTTATTACCCCGATCTCGTAAAAGAAATCTTATCGGAAGATTACACAGAGGATCATGAAAAACTTAAAAAGGCAGTACTTGAAAAAATAACGGCAGCAGACGAAAACCCCAAAAAGAAAAAGAAAAAAGATCCCCCCCTTAAACAAATTCTCACAGACGGATTAAAAATCCTCGGGGCAAGCGGCATAAACTTAAGCGATGCAATGGTAAAATTATCATCTAATAGTGATGCACTCGAAAACAGGATATTAACCCTGGGAGAAAGATTTAAACTCTGGATACTTAAAGCGATACGTAAAAAAGAGACAGGGAAGATATACGAAATCGAATATTTTAACGCAGCAACCGGAGCCGGGAAAAAGGAAAAGGTTAACTTTGAATTATTCAAGAAAACCGTTGCCGGGAAAACAGTTCTCTTTTCAAAAATTCTTTCAAAAACAACACCTTTATATAAAAGACTCGAAATGGCTTCCGAAGAACAGCTTCTTGATCTGCTTAACAAGAATATTACCGATCTTCAGAAGATACACAGAAGAATGGAAAGCCTGCATACCTATTTTTTAAGCGAGGTATCGAGAGAACAGCGTCAGAAACTTAAGGGGATAAAACTGGAGTTAGGTGCTGTAAAAAACAGTATTATCAAAGCTAATAAAAAACGTTATGAGTACATATCGCTTAAAGAAGAAAGGGAACAGCTTAAAAAACTTGGCATAGAAGATATAGATTAAACCGCCCCGGACATGCTGCATAATGCATAAGTCGTTTGACTGACAGGCTTAAGACAATACAATCCTGTCAGCTTTTATAGATACCGAGAATTCTAAAGTAATCCGTATTCTTTTTTATCTCATCCACCGACCGGTAAAATACTTCCTGATCCTCGGGAATTTCCACATCGATGTAAAACATATATTCCCAGGGTTTTCCGGGAAAAGGTCTGGATTCCAGCTTTTTCATATTAAGATGGCTTTCTGCAAGAATCTTCAATGTCAGATACAGGGCACCGGGTTTATCCAATGTCGAAAGTACAAAGGAGGCCCTGTCCGGACTGTTTATCTTATCCTTTCCTTCCATTGCAATGATAAAAAATCGTGTATAATTCTTGGGATTAGTCTCCACTCCCTCTTTTAGAACCTTCATCTTATAAACATCAGCGGCTTCTCTGCCGGCAATTGCAGCATTCCCTTTTTGTCCCTCGCGTGCAATAAATTCCACAGCTCCGGCAGTATCGTAGTACGGAACCTGTTCCCATTCCGAATGCTTCTCTAAAAATTTTAAACACTGTGCAAGTCCCTGGGGATGCGAATAGACCTTCCTGATATCCTTTATTTCTGCATCCGGGAGTCCGATAAGACTGTGAACAATACGTATCTTTTTCTCTCCTGCTATTTTTATATCGGGATAACGAAGCAGAAGGTCATAATTCTGGTGTATGGAACCGGCAAGGGAGTTTTCGATCGGAATAACTCCGTAATCTATTTTATTCTGAAGAAGTGCATCAAATATGTTCTTAAAGGAAACAAAGGGCACAGGCTCTTTATCCTGCTGAAAGTAGCTGTATATCGCTCTCTCGCTGAATGCCCCGCGTTCTCCCTGAAATCCGATACGCAGGGGAGCCGGTTCCTCTTTATACAAACCGGGACTTTTCGCCTCTCTTCCGGATACCGCTTTTGCGGATACTGTCCTGCCGGCAGCAGCTCTGCTCCCGGCCGATCCCTTTATGCTGACCATACGGAGATCATCTCCGTACCCGGGAAGTTTATAAACTTCCTTGCTCAGGACAGGAGCTAAAGCTTCGATATCGCGCATCAGTTTTTCCAGTTGTTCCGGATACAGCGACTGCGGACCGTCCGATAAGGCCTTATCGGGTTCAGGATGCACTTCGACTATTAAACCGTCGGCACCTGCAGCTATAGCTGCTAAAGCCATGGAAGACACCTTTTCACGCAGCCCTGTACCATGGCTGGGGTCGACAAGTATCGGCAGATGGCTGAGTTTTTTAACAACGGGAATAGCGGAAAGATCAAGAGTATTCCGTGTATAAGTCTCGAAAGTTCTGATTCCCCGTTCGCAGAGGATCACCGAGTCATCACCGTTTGCAAGAAGATATTCCGCAGACATTAAAAGGTCATTTATCGTTGCCGCAGGCCCTCTCTTAAGGAGTACGGGCTTCCCCATGGCTCCTACCTTTTTAAGAAGCTCGAAGTTCTGCATATTCCGTGCACCGATCTGCAGAATATCAACATACTCTTTAAACATATCCAGATGCTCTATGGAAACTATCTCCGAAATAATGGGCATCCCTGTAACTTCCGAAGCTTCCTTAAGAAATTTAAGCCCCTTCTCTCCAAGGCCCTGGAAAGAATAGGGCGATGTCCTTGGTTTAAAAGCGCCGCCGCGTAAAATTACAGCTCCGGATTCCTTTACACACTTTGCCGCTTCGATTATCTGCTCACGGGACTCGACAGCACAGGGACCGGCTATTACCACTATTCTTTGTCCTCCTATTTTAATAGGACCAACCTGTACGACTGTGTCTTCTTTTTTAAATTCGCGGGATGCTAACTTGTACGGCTTTGTTATGGGGATAACACGTGCAACACCGGGAAGAACCTCTACTTCACGAAGATCGATATGCGCAATACCGACTGCACCGAGAATTATCTCCTCTTCACCGACGATTTCCCGCACCCTGAATCCCTTCTCTTTAAGAAATGCTTTAAGATCCTGTTTTTCCGATTCACCGGCATTGTGTTCCAGAACAATTATCATGGAAAAAGACTAATGGCAGATACACTGAATGTCAAGATTGTCCGGCCTATGAGCCGCCTTTTCTGTCGATTTTTACTGTGTCTTTTATTTTCCGGATACCTTCCGTACTTGCAAGCCTGTCTGCTCTTGCCAGATCTTCCGCTCTGGCAAGAACTATATTTCTCTCGTTTAAAACCATAGATTCGAATCTTCTTTCCAGAGTATCCCTGTATTCGAGTATTCTGGAAATATACCGAAGCGTACTTACAGGCGTTCCTTTACGTACCCCAACAGTTCCCGCATTATAAATCGCAAGAGCTACTACCTCATTTTTACCCATGTTCAGACTGAATTTCAAATGTGCAGTACCATACTTTGCATTAACGGAAGGATTATAAAAGTCATTTACTTTTAAAAATGAGAAAGATTTCGAATTCAGCTGAAACAATCCCCTGTCGATCGAATGAGCATTCCTGTTAACCGCTTTGGGATTAAACCTGCTTTCCATCCAGACAAGGGCAAAGGAAAGGGAAAGAGGGATATCGTACTTATCCGAATACTTTAGAATCGGCCTTGCAATATCTTCCGATCCGGCTACATCCGAGTAAAAGTCGACAACCAATTTTGCAGTCCGGGGCATTCTGTACAGGAAAAGACCCGCATCCTCATTTTCCGGAATAACAATTCTGCTTAAAGCACCGGAACTTTCCCCGCGTAAATCGCTTCTGCTTTCGTTCCAGCAGGAAACAAGCGCCACAACAAATAAAATTATAAAAAATACCGTTAGCTTTTTCATTTTACACATTCCATATAAAAAAAATACTTAAAACGCCCCGGGAAAGAATAAATAATAATACTTTAGCAAAAAGTCAAGTTTTTTTTAAACCCGGTTTTTAACCATTAACAAATTTGCGAAGGTTTCTTAAAAACGGGATATAGAAGCTGCCTATCAAACTGTAAATATACAAATATGTCATGCCTGACACAGAGAGGAATGTTCTTTAATCTATTTAGCCAGTGTAACCTTGTTTCTTCCTGTTTCTTTTGATTCGTATAGAGCCTTATCCACTTCATTTACCATCTGTGAGAGGGAATGTATCCGTTCCGAATTATACTCGGCAACTCCGAGAGAAATTGTCACATGCAGCACCCTGCCGTCACCGGGAAATTCATACTCCTCTATGAGCTTCCGCAGCCGTTCCGCCACTATTGCGGCCCCGTTTAGATCAACCTGAGGAAGAATTATGGTAAATTCCTCTCCCCCGTAGCGGGCGGCAAAATCTATCTGCCGTATCGAATTTAAAAGAAGCTTTGCAATCTTTTTGATAATAATATCACCCTGAAGATGTCCGTATGTATCATTAAAGGTTTTAAAATGATCGATATCGAACATTACCAGCGAAAAGAAAGTTCCGTAGCGCCTTGCCCTGCTTATCTCGTCATCGAGCGCTTTTTCGAAAAAGTGATGAGAGAATAATTTTGTCATTCTATCCGTAGTCGCCTGGTGATACAGGCTTGCATTCTCCACAGCTATGGATGCAAACCTGATAATTCTTGCTATGTACTGCGTTTCGAGCAGGGTAAACGGCTCTTTGCTGCTCTTGCCTGGAAGCAGCAGAATTCCCGTTACTCCTTTGTTGGTTCTTAAAGGAACGATGAAATCGGTTTTTATTCTCTTAAGCTCCCTGGAAATTCGTTTATCCGGGAAACTCTCATAGAATTCTTTATAGCTTATCTGGCTGTATTCGACCTTTTCGAAATAATTAATAATCGGATCGATCGATGTTAATACGGTTTTTAATTCCTTTCTCTTAAGCCCTTCGTAATGAATAATCTTTAACTTGACAGTATCATCTTCTATGGGAAAAATAAAAGTAACCGTGTCCGTCCGGAACCTTGCAATTATGCTCCAGACAACATTTTTAATAATGCTCTCCACATCCAGATCTGCGGTAATTTGAGTCGCTATTTCTATAATTTCTCTAAGGTCCTGATTTTCCTGTTCAAGAGAAACATGATTTAATTCTACACTGGAACCATCCATCTATTCATTATATCAATCAACAATATTAATGCCAAGGCATCTAACCAATTTAAACCATTAACAACACAATACAGGCTATATATATCTTGCAATTTGTTGTATTTAAAATATAATCTGTACCTATGAGAAAATTAATAAGACAGTATGCGAAAGACTTAACCTCGGGCAGGCTTGCATCCGGTTATGAACATTCGTACAGGGTTTATAAACTTGCAAGAAAAATAGGCGAAAGCATAGAATACGATGATGAAATCCTTCATGCGGCATGCTTTCTGCACGATGTGGAAATGGCAGTGGGACATCCTAAAAGTTCAGCGGAAAAGGCACGGATCATATTAAATGAAACAGGATTCGCACCGAACAAGATTCTAAAGGTATACGATGCAATAATCAACCATATGCCGGGTGGTAATCCTTCGGAGAATGCAGAGGGTAAACTTCTGTATGATGCAAACCTTTTAGAGAGTATCGGTGCAATCGGATTCAGCAGACTCTCTATCGGTGCATTTTTCTGGCATCATGTAAAAACAATGGACGAAGTGCTGACAAATCTTAAACAATGGTTATCATATTCCGATTCTTTCTATTTCGAGCAGAGCAGAGTTCTCGCGAAAAGCAAAAGAGAATTTTTAAAAACAGCAATTAAACAGTTCGAAGAGGAGCTGAGTTTCTAACACATCCACACACATACTTCTGATCGGGGATACATATGAGCGGAATAAAAAGACAGTTCATGGCCGAAGGTCATCTTATTGACTCAGGAATTCTCACAAGAATACTGAATCTCATAGTGGAAGAGGAAGCTAATTATAATGTAGACCGCTTTACTATGGGCAGAAATAATCTGGAAACCTCCCGCCTCGAGTTAACTGTCGAATGCACGGATAACAGGAAAATAGATTCGATTACTTCAAAGCTTGTAAACTTAGGATGCTACGAAAAGATCTTTAAGGAAGCCGTATTAAGACCTGCACCTAAAGACTCGACCGTACCGGAGGATTTTTACTCGACAACAAACCATAAAACACTGGTATTCTTAAACGGTACATGGCACGAGGTTAAAAAACAGCGCATGGATGGTGTTATCGTAGCAAGAGGCAGTGATTTAATCTGTAAAAAACTTCGTGACGTAAAAGAGGGAGAACAGGTTGTCTGCACTTCCCAATCCGTCCGCCTTATACCTTCGTTCAGGGACAGGGAAAGCGGCGAATTCGGATTTATGGTCAATGATTTTTCTTCCGAACGAAGCGTGGATGTAGCAGTCGGCAAAATCGCAGAGGAGTTTAGACGGGTAAAGAAAAACGGCGGCAGAATAATTGCAGTAGCCGGGCCCGTTGTCATACACACAGGGGGAAGCCAGGCTCTTGCATCCTTAATACGGGAAGGATACATTAACGGTCTTTTAACAGGTAATGCTCTTGCCGTACATGATATCGAATCCGTCTTTTTCGGCACTTCGCTGGGCGTGGATTTAAAAACAGGACGTCCCACATACGAAGGCCACAGAAACCATATACGTGCCATAAACAGAGTTTTCTATCATGGATCCATAAAACAGGCCATCGAAGCCGGAGTCATTAATTCGGGGGTCATGTACGAAGTAATAAAAAAAAATATTCCCTATGTACTTGCGGGTTCTCTGCGTGATGACGGTCCGCTTCCGGAAACAGTAACCGATATAATCGAAGCACAGGAGAAATACCAGAGTATGATTCAGGATGCTTCTATTGTAATCATGCTTTCTACCATGCTCCATTCGATTGCTACGGGGAATATGCTTCCGTCATGGGTAAGAACAATATGCGTGGATATTAATCCGTCTGTTTTTACAAAACTCACAGACAGAGGCTCCTCCCAGACAATCGGGATTGTAACAGATGTGGGACTGTTTATGAGATCGCTGGCAGATAAATTATCGGGAAAATAGAAAGGTATATACAAATGAATTTAGAATCAACGGTCAGGGGACTGCATCCGCTCGAAATAAAGGTACTGCTGAATTTTAAAGGCAGCGAAGAAATAACAAAAAACGATCTCATGGAAAGACTCTCCTACAACGAAGGGCAGTGCAATCAGGCTTTCAGCTGGCTGACTTCCAAGAATCTTTTAAAAGAGAAGAGCAGAACCGGAAGAATCTTCTATGAACTTACCGAACTAGGGATAAAATATCAGAAAGAGGGTACCCCGGAAGAAAATATATTAAAACTTTTATCACAGGAAGGCCCTCTGACAATTTCCGAAATTACAAAGAGATTAAACCTGGAAAACCGGGATGTCGGCTCTGCATACGGAAAACTCTCTAAAGAAGGACTTCTCTCCATGTCGGAGAAAAAAGAGGTCTTCATAAGCTGCGACAACTTCGAAGAAAAGCTTAAAGATTTACGAAATCTTCTTAATAAGCTATTTAAATCCGGCAGGGTGCCGGAAGAATCTTTAAGAGAGGAAGAAACAGAGATTCTTAAATCATTGAGCAGAAAAAGATCGTCCTCCAGAGGTGTTTTTAAGATACTGGAACGTGAAGATATTATTTACACGATAACCGAAGCAGGTATAAAGGCAAAAGAACTGTTAAAGGCAGGCGGTATAACAGGAGAGGAGATAGGTGCAGTTACTCCCGAAATACTAAAAAACGGGGAATGGAAAAACAAAAGATTCAGAAGCTATAATATAAATATTCCTCCTGTACGGGTTCTCCTCGGAAGAAAAAATCCGTACGGAGAATTCCTGGAGAAGCTTAAGGATAAGCTCTCATCGCTGGGGTTCGAAGAATTCGACGGCCCCCTTGTAGAAACGGAATTCTGGAACAGTGATGCACTCTACATGCCGCAGTTCCACTCGGCCCGTGATATTCACGATGTTTACTATGTTAATAACCCTTCTCATGCAAAGGAAATCGAGCAGCCCTACCTTGACCAGGTTGCAGCTTCTCATGAAAACGGGTGGAAAACAGGAAGCAGAGGATGGGAGTACAAATTCGACAGAGATTTTACAAGGAAACTTATTCTGCGGAGCCATGGAACCGTGTTATCCGCTAAAACACTTACACATGCAAAGGTGCCCGGTAAATACTTCGGGGTAGTACGGTGCTTCAGGTACGATAAGGTAGATGCAACCCATCTTGCCGATTTTTATCAGACCGAAGGTATTGTATTAGGTGAAAATGTAAACTTAAAAACCCTTCTCGGCTTACTTAAAATGTTCGCGGAAGAGGTAGCCGGTGCAAAGGAAGTCCGGTATGTGCCGGGATACTTCCCCTTTACCGAACCCTCCGTGGAGGTCCATATTAAACATCCGGTACTGGGCTGGTTCGAACTCGGCGGCTCCGGTATATTCAGGCCGGAAGTTACGGAACCCCTCGGCATAAAGGTACCCGTACTTGCATGGGGTTTAGGAATAGACCGGATGGCGCTTATGTCTTTAGGATTGGAGGATCTGCGGGAATTATTTTCCAACGATATAGAACAGGTTCGATTAAGGAGAAGAAAGTAAAATGCCCAAAATAGAAATTACAGAGAACCTATTAACACACTTTGCAGGCAGAAAATTCAGTGAAAAAGAACTGGAAGATATTGCAGTCGTGGCAAAGGCGGAAATAGACGGCAGAAACGAGGAAGAAGGCCTTATTAAGATCGAACTCAACGATACAAACAGACCGGACCTCTGGTCCACACCGGGTCTGGCCCGTCAGTTCAGAATATTTTTAAATGATAAAGAATACTGCTATAATTTCTTTTCCGGCAGTAAAGAGACAAAAGAGTACGGCAGCAGGGTAATCAAAGTGGACCCGGAATTAAAGAAGATACGCCCCTTTATAACCGCATTTCAGGCGGACGGACATGAAGTCGATGAGCCCCAGCTTCTGGACCTTATTCAGTCACAGGAAAAGCTCTGCTGGAATTTCGGAAGAAAGAGAAGCTCCATAGCAATGGGAATATACAGGGCAGACCTTATTAATTTCCCGGTGCACTTTAGAGCGGCAGATCCGGATTTAACAGGGTTTATTCCTCTTGGTGAGGAAAAAAAGATGTCCCTTCGTGAAATAACAAAAAAACATCCCAAGGGAGTTGAATTCGGATGGATCGTTGCGCCTTTTAACAAATATCCGTATCTCGAGGATAACAGCGGAAACACTTTGAGTTTTCCGCCTGTAATAAACAGTGCACACCTCGGAGCGGTAAAGGTGGGAGATTCGTCGCTCTTTATCGAGTTGACGGGTACGGATTTAAACTCCCTTCTTCTAGCGGCATCTATTGCTGCATGCGACTTATCCGATGCGGGATTTACCATTAAACCCGTAAAGGTCGAGTATCCTTACGAAACCTCATACGGCAGAGATATTGTAACTCCCTACTATTTCCAGAAACCTGTAGTCCTGGATATCGATTATTCGAACAAACTATTGGGCGAAGATCTAACCATAGAGGAAACTGCCGGATACATTAAGAAGATGGGAAACAGTATTGCCGTAGAGGATAAAAAAATCATACTAAATCCGCCCCCTTACAGAAACGACTTTATGCACCCTGTTGACATCGTGGAGGAAATAATGATCGGCAGGGGCATGAACAGCTTTAAGCCGGTACCGCCGGAAGATTTTACCATGGGTAAGCTCTCATCGACCGAAGAATTTTCAAGAAGGGTACGTGATATCATGGTCGGTCTCGGCTATCAGGAGATGATATACAACTACTTAGGGTCGAAGCATGAATTTGTGGAAAAGATGAATATTGACAGTGACGATATTATAGAAATCAAGAATCCTATGACAGAGAATTTCGAGATATTGAGGAATTCAATTCTACCCAACCTGCTTAACTCGGAATCTGTTTCGGGAAATGCACTGTACCCCCACAGAATATTTGAAATAGGCAAAATAGCGGTAATAGACAGCAGAGAAAACTACGGAACAAGTACTAAGAATTATCTGTCGCTTCTCCTGTCCGACAGGGAGGCAGGTTTTAACGAGGCAAACTCACACATATCCGCAGTCTTCTTCTACCTCTCCATGGATTACTCGCTTAAAGAAGCGGAGGACCCGCGTTTTATCACCGGAAGGTGTGCAAATATTATTTTTAACGGAGAAGTAATAGGTATTTCCGGAGAGATCAGCCCGCAGATTCTGGAAAACTGGGGAATAGAAATGCCCTGTACGGGCGTAGAGATCAACCTTGATTTCTTAATCCGTTCATAATACGGAGATTTATAAAAGGAGGAGTTTATGGAACTGGAAGCTGTAAAACTTTCCTGGGAAGCGGGCTGCAACATTATAGTAGGACAGTCCCACTTTATAAAAACTGTAGAAGATATAGCGGAAATTATATACACATCCGTGCCGGGTGCGGAGTTCGGGCTTGCATTCTGCGAGGCATCGGGACCCTCCCTTATCCGAACCGAGGGCAACAACGGTGCATTGACAGCGGATGCTGTAAAGTGCGCACGTGCTGTAGGGGCGGGGCATAGTTTTTTCCTTATACTTAAAAACGTTTTTCCAATAAATATACTGAACCAGATTAAATCATGCCAGGAGGTTGCCCGTATTTACTGTGCAACCGCCAATGAACTGCAGATACTAACGGCAAAGACGGAACAGGGAAAGGGGATTATAGGGGTAGTGGACGGCGGAAGTCCAAAGGGTGTGGAAACGGAAAGGGATAAAGAGGAAAGAAAAGCCCTTCTAAGGACCTTTCACTATAAATTTTAGCAGATTATATTAAACACGGCAGCAGATTAAGACAGTTCTGCTTTCGGGGGATAAAAATTATGAAAAAAGTCATTAAGAAGAATTATAAGTGGGTTTTTATATTTGTGCTTATTACAGGTATACTTTTACTGTACGGCTGCATAAAATCATCCGGAGACACAAAACAGCAGCCGCAATCCGGCCGGAAGACCCGGCAGGAGGTTAAATCAACTGAGCAGGATACGACAATCGGCACACTTAAAGCCGGCAAACCTGAAAAAAACAAAAGTACAGCCGGTAGAAATGTACAGAAACAGGAACTTACGACAATAGATGCGGAAACAGCTTTTAAATTAATAAAAAGTAATAAAAACAACAGTAATTTTATAATTCTCGATGTAAGAACGCCGGATGAATATGCCGAGGGTCATATAGAGAACTCCAGGCTTATAGATTTCTACTCCCGGGATTTTAAGAACAGGCTCGGTAAACTTGATAAAAATAAGGAATATTTTATCTACTGCAGAAGCGGGAGCAGAAGCGGCAGGACATTACAGATAATGAAGAAACTTAAATTTAAACGTGTATACAACCTCGGAGGAGGAATAATCTCCTGGCAGAGCGCCCGCCTTCCCCTTGTAAAATAGATTTAAACCTGAACAA
>JAADHF010000017.1 GCA_013151965.1 Spirochaetota bacterium | reverse complement strand
AGTGGATTTTGTTCTGGCCTCTCCGGGTAAGATTATTGCTGTAGAGGTTAAATCCTCAAGAATGAGAAACCCCAGGGGGCTTAAGAAATTTTTAGAATTATATCCGTCTGCAAGGCCATTGATTATAGGAGAAGGGGGGATAGAGCTTAAGGAATTCTTTTCTTCCAGCCTGGAAGATATACTCGGAAGATATGCCTGAAAGATGCGTCTGATTAAAGAATTAACGGGATTAACCCCGGCTAAACAATAAGGAAGACCAGGACAAACATAACTATTATATAGGAAACATAAGCATATACCTTACCGTTCATAAGAACCTTAGAAAGCAGGTATCCCGTACCGAGAACAAACTTATTTAACCATGAGTAAAAGTATCTCACCTTATCAACGATAACTATTTTCTTTTCTCTGCCCTTTGTTTCTTTAGTTCCATAGAATTTATTAAGAATGATTTTTAATATCCCGGAATAAGCGGATGAAGTAAAATATTCATCCTCTGTAAGAGGAATCCCTCCGTTCCACGAATTTACACGTCTTGTGTTTCTATGCCTGCTGAAGTAAACAAGAAGCGGAAAAAGCAATAGAACAAGGATAATTATCATAAAGAATGCCGGTGATATAACACCGAAAGGCGGATTTCCGGAGATAAGAAGCATTGGTTTAAAAACAGCAAGAAGCCCCGATGTAAAGTTTGTATATCCGAAATATCTCAGAATAAATGTCACAAAGATACCGGAACCTATAACTATTATGAGTAAAGACAGTTCGGTTATTTTCATTGTAACAGAATGAATTTTTTTTGATTTTTTCCCATGGTCAAATCCGAGTGCGGTATATCCTGCAAGTTTAATCATTGAAAATGCCGCAAGTCCTATTGCGAGTGCAGAAAAAATACCTGCAAAAGTTGCGGTAAGCCTGCTTAAAGTGTTTGCAAATTTAAAAGACTGGAAAATGAGTTCCAGGAACATCCATTCGCCGACAAATCCTATAAAAGGAGGAAAAGCACTGAAGGAAAGGCCGGATACAAGAATTCCAGCTGCAGGTGTAATTCCGACACTGCTCCATATTCCGCGGACATCGTTTATATTCTCCGAACCAAGGGCTTCTTTTGCATGGCCTACCGATATAAAGAGAAGTGATTTGGAGATTGTATGTGCAATTATAAGAACTAAGGCTGTTGCAAAGGCAAATTGGAAGAGTATGTGTTTTCCCTCTGCTGCTGCGATTACACCGAATCCTATTGCAGTAAGTATCATACCGTTATTTTCGACAGTAGAATATGCAGGCAGTGTTTTAAGCCTTTCGGAAGAGGCCGCATGAAGTGCTCCCCAGAATGCGGAAAGGGAACCTAAAATCATGGCAGCTACACCCCACCATTGCAGGTACTCAACATGCGGATTTCCGGTAAGAACTCTTTCGATCCCGTAGATACCCATAACGGTTAAAGGAGCGCTCAGTAAAGCAGAAGCGTTCGCAGGAGCCTTAGAATGTGCATCTATCAGCCATGTATGAAAAGGAACTATGCCCATTTTTACTATAAATCCGAATGTTAACAGCCCGAGAGCAATCGGTGAAAATTTATTAAGACCGGCAAAACCGGTATCATTATTTATAAAAAAGCTGAAAGAAAATCCTAAAATCAAAGCAATGACGGAGACTTCACCGAATGCAAGAAATTTAAAAGCCTCTTTAAAAGAATCTCTATGTTCTAAAACCAGGAGGTAAGCGGAAACGGTCATTATTTCCCAGCCTATGATGAATGTAATGCTGTCTGCTGCCGTCAATATGATAAACATACCGAAAACGGAAATGTTAAACCAGAGAGTCATAGATTTCGCATACAATCTTCCGTAATCTATGGAGTATAATGCTGTAAAGATCCATGCAGTAGAGGCTATTATAAGAAACATTGCGGATGTTTTATCGACCGAGAAACCGATTGTAACACCGGGGGCAATTGTGAATATCGTAAATATACCCCTGCAGACTATGCCTGTAATAAACGAAAATACCGACCCGAGTATTATTGCCGAGTATCCCAGTATTCTATTAAAAGACAGTACAATTCCCAGGATCAGGAATGTAAAGGAGAGGTATAAATAAATCATGATCCGGTCCTTTTGATAATTTTTAAGATTACAGCAAGTATTTCGGCGGGTTCCGGGCAGCCGTCCAAAACCGCAACTATGTTTTTAACTTTAAGATCGTAAAGACTGATTCCTTCCGAACATCCTTTAATCCAGAATATGCCGTATGGTTTGGGCATTTGATTTACCGTTTCCATTAAGGGTTCTATCATTTTATGAGTGGGATGTCCTAAGACGATCAGTAAATCTGCGTGTCTTGGTGCAGCTGTAAAATATATACCGAATTTGTGAGTATTGTACTGCGATGATTTAAGTGCATGCATATCAAAATTAAGAACATTACAGTTACCGGCGTCTATCGTATATATGTGGAGCGACCGTGAAAAATTACCCTCTAACTTTTTCACGGGACAGGCGGTTGAATATTTCACCTGTTCTGTGAGTTTCTTTTTTATTCCGTACAAAGGCCACCATTTCATAAAATTACCTCGCTAAATCGGCAAAGTGAACACCGAAGGATTCCAGAGAAAATGGGAAATCAGTGAAAATATGCCCGGTAAGTGTTTCGGAAAATGCCTGAAATCCGAAAAGCGACGGAGTAGAGGCAAAAACATACGATATCTTTCCGTTTTTTATTTCTGTATAGTAAACAATGACACCGCCGGGAGATTCGGAAGCTCCTGTGCCGCTTCCGCTGTTGTCTGTTTTTCCGGTTTTGCTATCCGTGTTTAAAATATTACCCGATTCTCTTGTTTTCCCGGCATGATAAGTTTTAATATATTTAAGCTGGTTTTTAACTATATCGAGGGAGTTTAAAAGTTCTCCTGCTCTCACTTCCATTCTCGAAAGAGAATCTCCCTCCTTTTTGTGCTGAACCTGTAATCCTGTAATCAGGTTATTATTACTTCTTAAATCTTCAGCTTCCCCCGAAGCCCGTAATGTGGGGCCTGTTACACCGATTTCCAGTGCTGTTTCCCGTTTTAAAACCGAAGTCAGGTGCAGCCTGTCTAAGAAGTTGCCGCTTTCCATACTATATGTGTATATCGTTGAAAAACTATCCGAAAGTTTTTCCGTCCGGTCCAATACTTTATTAATTGTATTTAAACCGGGAATAAATCTAACGCCGCCTATTAAGTTGTAATCCATAATGTAGCGCATATTAAAAAGTATCCTGTTTATTCTTAATGCTTCTTCGAACATGGCGCTTAAATGGGATGCAAGTACCTTCTGAGCTGCAGCAGATGCAAGTTTTCCTATAACATACAGATGATTGTATATTCTTTCCATTTCCAGGGCTGTTATTCTTAAACGATTTGCCGTCTCGCCTGTTTCGATTCCAAGTGCATTTTCTACGGATGCCGAAAAAGCCAGGGAGTGTGATAATGCAAAGTTTCCGCATATCTGCTCTGCAGTACCGATTGCTTCTTCCGGGGTTTTGCCGGTCATTCTTTTTTCCATACTGCGGTGTTTGTAGGACGCATCTATCTCCACGGAAAGAATACGTTCTCCGTAAGTATACAGATGCAGCATCCCGCATTCCGTAATTCCGCCTGTAACAGGTCCGTACCTGAAATCAAAAACTCCGTCTCCCTTTGATTTGCCTGTCCCTATAATTCCGTTTCTCTTTTTAATAAGCCTGTAATTTTTATATTTCTTTTTATCACTGTTTCCGCTGCATTCTTTAACATCAAAACGGTTATTGTCCTGGATTAAAAGAAATTCCC
>JAADHF010000074.1 GCA_013151965.1 Spirochaetota bacterium | reverse complement strand
AACTATTATGAGAATAAAACATTATTCTTTAAAAACAGAAAAGTCCTATATACACTGGGTACGGCGTTATATTTATTTTCATAAGAAACAACACCCAATTCAAATGGGTGCTCTGAACGTTCAGAAGTTTTTAAGTTATTTGGCTGTAGAGCAGCATGTTTCCGCTTCTACTCAAAACCAGGCATTAAATGCTCTTGTTTTTCTTTATAAACATGTTCTTAAAAAAGAACTTGGCTCGATTGATGCTGTTAGAGCAAGAAGACCAAAACATTTACCTGTTGTATTAACAGTAGAGGAAACACAAAGGGTTTTATCTCAGTTATCGGGTGTTAAACAATTAATGGCAAGGTTGCTTTATGGCAACGGTTGTAGATTGATGGAATGTTTAAGGCTCAGAGTAAAAGATGTGGATATTTCTGCTAAGCAAATCATGGTACGTGATGGAAAGGGATTCAAAGATAGAGTTACAATCTTGGCAGAAACCGTCGTGCCTGTATTAAATGAACATTTAATTCGTGTTGAATCATTACATAAAGATTTTCTTGGTCGTGGATATGGAGAAGTGGAATTGCCTTATGCGCTTGCAAGAAAATATCCGAATGCAAAATCTGAATGGGGATGGCAGTATGTGTTTCCTGCAAAAAATATTTCAACTGATCCACGTTCTGGTATAAAGCGTAGACACCATATTCATGAAAGCAATTTATAAAAAAGCTGTAAAAAATGCTGTTAGACTTTCCGGAATATCAAAACATGTCGGGTGTCATACGTTCAGGCATTATGCAACTCATCTTTTAGAAATGGGTGTTGATATTCGTACTGTTCAGGAATTACTTGGACATAAAGATGTGAAAACCACAATGATCTATACCCATGTGATGAGGAAACCAGGTATCGATGTAAAAAGTCCTTTGGATAATAAATGAGTAACCTTAATCTCGATGTTGGTATATCCGTGTACAGATGCAGATTCCCTTCCCAGGTTTAAAAGGGAAAAGTTCATTCTGTATACATCTCTTGTTACCAATATACTGAATGGATATTGAAAAGGCCGTCAGAATCGACAGATGTTTCAGGACAGCCGCTTTGTGGAAAGTTATGCTGCCCATAGCTATAGCCCATAGTGTCGTCATGGTGATTCCGGTACACTTCTGATAAAACATTGGCACAGTCTGGCGCATCACCTATAGCGCGATCACATTGATACTGATTAAAACACCCACGGGAGATCCGGCATAACACCGCCCTTAACCAGCTTAGTTGAGCGGCAGCGAAACCCAGTCTGAGTTCAAGGGCTTGTTCGATGATACGTCCGAATATTCACTCCGGGTATATCAATCTGACTGTTGGAAAATATGTTCGATATCTGCTTACATCTCGTGTAATCAAGTCCAGGGAAAAGACAGCGGCTTGTGCTCCAATGTAGAAATCAGGCAAAGGAAATTTCTTGGCTCCTCTGCCTTTTCTATACTTGAGATAAGCTTTGCCAGCTAGGAATAGAGCTTCTTTTGGAATTTCTAACATTTGGAATCCGCCTTTATGGAGGGATGACTCCAATTCCTCTATCTTCTTAAAACCTACAGAAACTTCAGTGTAGACTATCGAGTTAATATAGAGCGTTGTGTGAACGCTATAATTTGCCAATACCGATTCGGACCAATCGGCCCAATTAGGATCATCAAGGAAAATGTCTAAAATAACATTTGAGTCAACAAGAAGCCCCTTCATCCATCTTTTCTCGTTAAGGCCATAATTTCTTCTGTCGTCATTTTGACGGTTGCAACGCCACGTAATTTTGTAAATTTTCGTGTCGCAGCTCCGCCCCCTTTTCTTTTCACTAGTAAAATGCGGTCTTCTTCCTCAACAAAATCAACTTCTGTTGCTGGAGTTATTCCTAATTTTTCGCGAATGTGCTGGGGAATTGTGACCTGACCTTTTGTAGTTACTCTCATAATTCGACCTCCAGTAATAAGTATTACTGGTAATAATAATACAGCGGGCGGGCAATGTCAATTCCATCTTATAGCATCGAACGCCCAAATTACCAGCGCCCTCGCAGGAGCGTAGCGACGAGAAGGCGTCTGCGTCCATTTGATTGTTATATTTCAATCATACATTCTAATCTCTTGAGGTCTTCTAATTTTTTTCAGCATAGCAAGTTTAGAATCAAGTTCACTATTCTTTTTAAAATGTTCATATAACATATTCAGTAATTGAGCATTTTCAATTAAGGGGCCACCTTTTGGTGCTATAAAAAATATGTCAGGACATAAATATCTTACACGAAGTTTGCTTTTACCTAAAGTTTTAACTTTTTTGCTTTTTATTTTAGCCCAGCCAACATCATATTCACTTCTGGTAATATATCGTCCTTTATAGATCCCAACTTCTTCATATTTGTCTTCCCCAATATATTTCCCACTTGATTTTAGATAATCAGTTTGAATAATGATTAAACTCCCACCAAAACTAGAATAGTGTTTATATAGCCAAATATATTTTAATTTTATTTCAACTTCATCAAAAAGCCATATTGGTTTTGTTTTACCTTCTAAGGATAGGCACCCACCTCGGTACTTGCTATGGCTTTTGCATTTCTGGGGAATTCCTTCCTGCAAAAGTGGGGAATTCTATTCTGCAACTTTGGGTATTTTTATTCTGCAATAAACACTTATGTATTCATATTTTGAATATCGTTTATCTGTATCCTTAAAATTTATTTGAGATTGGCCTCTAAGTGTTCTTCCAAGTATCATCCAATGAATAATTTGTCCTAATGCATACCAATCTGCTTGTTCAGTAATTTCTTTAAAACCTTTTTCTGATTGTTCAGGAGCTAAAAAGTAGTAGTTGGCTAATCTCTCTCCTTTTTTTGTTTCTACTAGTTTTATCCTGTTATCACTGAATTTGGCAATGTCAAAGTCGCCAATTGTTATTTTGTTATTAATTATAAAAATATTTTCTGGTTTTAAATCACGATGTATTATTCAGTGATCATGAATCAGTTGTATTGCATCTAATAACTGATTAATTATGCTCTCTACCTTTTCAAAATTAATTTTTACTTTACCAAAATATGTCTTAAGAGTAAAATCAGCTTTTTTCATAATTATATATGGGATTGAAGTGTGTTCATTTAAATCGAATGTACCTAACTGAATTTGTGGTAAAATATAATCTTTTGAGTTTATTAATAAAAGAGAAATATGCGTTTGCAAAAATCTTTTATATGTTTTTTTCAGTCACTTTTATATATTAAATACCCTACTATAAACATAACATTATATATTCAGCGGTTTTGTATTAAACCCGCGTATAATTTTACATGAATGTAATATTATAATCAACAATAAAAGATATCACAGTTTAAAAGCAATAATACCCATAAGAAATCCGGTTTTATGATACAACTTGACACTTTTATACAACTTACATACTATTTTCTAAAAGATTGAAGCATATCATAGCAACACTACTCCTTGTTTTCTCCGGCGCATCGCTGTTATTCAGCGAAGAGATACATATGCTCTACATGGCGCAGGCGGGATACCAGCCTGCGGACATAGTCCGGTGCGCCGATCAATTTAAAAAAAAGACAGGCATCAATGTCATTCTCCACTTTGCTCAATACGAGGATCAGTACAATTTGATTCAGGAATCCTCCAAAGCTTCCTCCGCTAAATACGACATCATTTTACTCGACCTTATCTGGACAGCAGACTTTGCGGAAAAGAATATCATAGAGCCTATCCCCGGTTATCTTAAAATTCAAGTAAAGCGGGGCATAATTCCGCAGATTTACAGGGCATTTTACTACAGAAAAAAACTATGGGCTGTTCCGTTTTTAGCTAATTTTCAGCTTTTTTATACAAATACGGACCTCCTTCGAAAGGCCGGTTTTAATCACCCCCCGGCATCTCTGGAAGAAATGGTGCATATGGCCGCTATTGCAAAGAAAAAAGGTATTATCAAATATCCAATCTTCGATTCATTTAAAAAACAGGAAGCTTTAGTATGCGAATACGTATGGGTTGTAGGTTCTTTCGGAGGCAATCTGATGGGGACGGACGGGAAAATAAATCTGCTTACGGAACCAAACAGAAGGGCATTGAATTTTCTTGCCGGTTTATTTAAAAACAGGCTTATAAACCCCTACTCTCTAAAATCGGAAGAGGTTTTCTCCGCGGAAGTTTTTACTTCGGGCGATGCATTATTTACCACTAACTGGACATTTCTTTCAGGGATTATCATGAATTCGAGCCTTCCCATATCCGAATACGGGAAGGCCAGCCTTATCCCCGCAGCTGAAAATAAAATTAATTCTGCTGTTAAAACCTCTACGGTAAGCGGTTTCCAGGGCCTTACTGTAATGAGAAACAGCAGGCATAAATCTTCCGCATGGGAATTTATCAGGTACCTGTCATCTCCGGAATTTCAGAAAAACCACTTAGAGGAAATGTCGGTCTGGAAAGAAGTCTGGCTCGATCCGAAAACACGGCAGAAAGACCCCGATATAAACCTTAAGAAAAAACAGATACTCGGGGTTCATAACCGGCCAATCCACCCACAGTACCGGAGAATCAGTAAAAGTCTTCAGAACTGGATATACAGAGCGCTGCTGGGCACGGTTTCTCCGCAAAATGCTCTTCTTAATGCACAGCACGAAATAGATGTAATTACCGGGTTAAAGCGGCATGAAAAATAATGTTCCTCTTAAACGGCGTATAAAGCAGCCTATCAAACTAAAAATATCGAGTAAAGTGGTGCTTTCCTTTATCATACTGGTTATTCTCCAGGGAGCAATTTCTCTCTTTACCCTTACAACCATTATCTCTCACAGCCAGAACGATGCCTTTACTTCCCAGATCAACAGGGCAAATTCAAGTATCAACGGCTATATGAATGAAACTTTGAATAAATTAATAAACAACACCACACTACTCGCCGGTCAGAAAAAGGTGATAGACTACACCGACTTCGGCTTAAAGAATTTATGCAAAAGGGAACTGACAATCTACCGATCCACACTTCAGACAAATTCACTTGCAATCTATGTTAAACCGGATATCCTCTTTACCTCCGTGGGCAGTGTCCCCATAATAACGGAGAATTTTAAAAGCAGGCTTAAACTTGCCTTCGCAGGCAGAAAGCCGTTTTTCATAATCACCAATGGAAATAATATAGAAATTATTATACTCAGCCCCATAAAGCGGGAGAATAAGGTTATCGGAGTTCTAAGCCTGGGGCTTAATCTGGATCCCGCTTTTGTAAAGGAACTTGAAAACATTATAGATGCGAAGGTTATCTTTCGTTTTAATAATAAAATAATTCAGTCGGGAACCATCAGCAGTAAAACCGTATCCAATATTCTCAAAATCGACAGCAAGACCCCCATAACCAGCGAAATAGTGCATATAGACGGGTATGTCATAGGCTCTTTTTACCTATCCAGCCTGGGATACTCCGGAGGAAGATTCTTCTGTCTTCTTGATACAAAACAATCCCGAAGGCTTATCCAGAGGTACAATCTGATATCGGTAATCTCTACGCTTATAATTCTGTCATTTGCACTTTTTATAGCAATCATCTTTTACAGAGTTTCTTTTTACAGGCCTTTCCAGAACCTGCTTAAGGGTGTGCATCAAATATCCGCCGGGGATTTTCATTATCACTTTCAGGTTCCTGCGGATGACGAATTCGGAGAACTGGCCAGCGCTTTTAACAGAATGAGGGGTAATCTCATTAACCACGAAAAGGAGCTATTACAGCTGTCCAATTACAACAATCTTATCCTCGAAAATGTCCGGTCCGGAATTATTACGATAGACCTTGAAAACCGGATAATTTCTTATAATCCAGCTGCAGAACGGATACTGCATATCGATCTTGATAAATACAGGGGAAACGGCCCGGATAAGAAAAGATTACCTGTCAATCTTTCCGACATGCTGAAAAAAACATCGAGAGAGGAACCTCATATAACCGGCAGGGAAATAAGAACGGGGCCTAACGGAAACGAACAGATACTTTCCATGAGCACTTCGCCTTTAATCTCGAAGGAAGGTGAAAAATTAGGGGTTATTGTAATATTCGAAGACATAACAAAGATTAAGAAACTGGAAGAAAAGCTTATACTGTCATCCAGACTGGCGGCACTCGGCGAAATGGCGGCAGGTGTTGCTCATCAGATCAGAAATCCTCTCGGCATAATGAAGGTTTCCGCAGAAATGCTCAGAGATAACTACTCTGTAATTAAAAAACAGGAGAGTTTTACCAAAATTACACACATGCTTATAAACGAGATCGATACGCTGAATCTTGTTATACGAAATCTTCTCGACTTCTCACGTCCGAGGGAGATACAGACAACCCTCTACCCTATTCAAAAGGTTATAAGGCAGTCGCTTAACAGTCTCCCTCTGGATAAGTATCCGAAATTTCAAATTACAATCGATATCGAAAAGGACATCGCCGATTATCCGATGGACAGCTCGATGATGGAACAGGTAATTTCCAATCTTATCCTAAACGGTATACAGGCTTCCGATGAAGAGGGAAAAATAGAGATTCGGGTTTTCATGCAGAACGAACATATGCATATCGAAATAAGAGACCGGGGACACGGCATCGATGATAAAAATAAAGAACATATCTTTAATCCCTTTTTTACAACAAAAGCAACCGGTACAGGTCTCGGTTTATCGATTGTCCACCGGATTATCGAACAGCATAACGGCACAATCGACGTTGTTTCCGAACCGGGAAAGGGTTCTGCGTTTATTATTGTTTTTTAAGGGGGCACAATGAAACAAATTCTTGTTGTAGATGACGAAAAGAATATGAGGGAAGTTTTAAGGATTCTGCTGGAGGATAACGGATATTCGGTAATCACGGCAACAAACGGAAACGAGGCGCTTAATAAACTTAAAAGCGGTTTAATCGTCGACATGATAATTTCCGATTTAAAAATGGACGGCATCGACGGGATAGGAATCTTAAAATACCTTAGGCAAATCGAATCCGGCCTGCCGCTTGTATTAATTACAGCCTATGGTTCTATCGAAGCCGCTGTGGAAGCTATGAAAATGGGTGCGTATGATTTTATCACGAAACCTTTTAACAAAGATGTTCTGCTGACCATTATACGGAGAATTTTCAGAATGGAGAGCCTGGAAAGTGAAACAGAACTCCTTAAAAAAATTATAAGGAAAGGACCGTTAATCTATAAGAGCAGTGTGATGGATACTGTAATGCACACGATTAAAAAGATTGCTCACGTCCCCACCCCGGTACTGCTTACCGGAGAAAGCGGTACCGGAAAAGGGCTCATCGCAGAAACCGTTCATCACCTGCATGAGGCACAATCCGGCACCAGCCTGCCTTTTATAGCCATTAACTGTCCCGCTATTCCGGAGAATCTTCTGGAAAGCGAACTGTTCGGTTACCGGAAAGGAGCCTTTACCGGTGCAGACGGAAACTTTCCCGGTAAAGTACGCCTTGCAGACAGCGGCACTCTCTTTCTCGATGAAATAGCGGACTTTCCTTTAACCGTGCAGGCAAAACTTCTCTATCTTTTAGAAGAAAAACGATTTACACCCCTTGGAAGCAGTACATCCATAAAGATAAACACACGTGTTATATGTGCAACAAACAGGGATCTGAAAAAAATGGTTGCTCAGGGCACATTCAGAAAAGATTTGTACTATAGAATAAATACCATTACGCTCGACATACCTCCTCTGCGTGCAAGAATAGAGGACATTATGCCTCTTGCTGAATTTTTTCTCGAAAAATATTCGCACGAATTAGGCAAGAAAATTACAGCACTATCAGATGCGGCGCAGAATGCTGTTAAAGCATATTCATGGCCGGGAAATGTGAGAGAATTAAGAAACGTCATAGAACGTGCCGTAGTTCTATCCAATTCCTCAGAGATCCAGCTTTTCGATCTTCCCATGGAACTGCACGGCAGCAGCATATCCGAAGGACGGAGTATAAGCAGGTTCGACCTGATGGAGAGGAAGCTTATACTCGATGCGCTCGACCGAAGCAAAGGCAACATTACCACTGCAGCTAAAATCCTCGGCGTTTCAAGGGGAAAGCTGAGACACCGGATGGAGAAATACAGTCTTTAACGGGAAATCAGGTTAAGCGGCCGGGGCAAGCCGCGGTTATTAAAAAAACGGCTGACGGCAGCCGTTTGCAGACACATCCCCGAAACCATACTTCTAATTACACATAATATAAAGAATTACAATACACTAATTGGCATCATTCTTGCTTAGGTTATTATGAAAATCAAAATATCTTAAGGAGGTTTCTATGAAGAAAATTTTAATTCCGCTCCTGGGGCTTATCACCCTGCTTGCTTTTATTTCCTGCAGCGGGAAAAAGACCGGCGAAAAAGTCTCTGCTGCTCCGCAGGAAGAAATCCATGTACTCTATATGGCACAGGCTGCGTATCAGCCGGAGGATGTGGAAGGATGGGCAAAACTCTTTACCGACATAACAGGAATCAAGGTGAATGTAGATTTTGTTAAGTACGATGAACAGCATGAAAAAGTCGTTGCATCTGCCGTAGCGGCAACTCCGACCTATGATGCCTTCTCTCTCGATCTTATATGGACTGCAGAATTTGCAAGTAAAGGATTCGCTGTACCGCTGGACGACAAAATAGCAGGCTTTAAGGATGATATCCCTAAATCGATCCTGGATGCGTTCGTGTATGACGGAAAAACATGGGCCATGCCGTTTTTAGCTAATTTCCAGCTCTTCTTCTACAATGTGGACATGATAAAACGTGCGGGATTCTCCGGTGCACCGCCAAAGACCCTCGAAGAGATGGTAACCATGATGAAAGCCATGAAGAGAAAGGGAATTGTTAAATACCCATGGACGGATTCCTGGAATCAGAAAGAAGGTCTGACATGCGAATACACCTGGCTCACCGGAGCCTTCGGTGGAGATACATTCGATAAGGACGGCAAACCGATCTTTAATACAGGACCCGGCCTTAAAGCCCTGCAGTTTATGGTAATGCTGTTAAAGGACGGCCTTGCCTCCCCGAAATCTCTTACAAATGACGAACCGGCGGCAAAAGACGATTTTATAGCAGGACAGGCTGCATTTACATCAAACTGGACATTCCAGTACGGATTCTTAGACGATCCGAAGGTATCCAAAATCGTAGGCCAGGCAAAGATGGGACTTCTTCCCGTTGCAAAAGATGTTCTGGGCAAATACAAGTATAATACGGCTTCCGTTTCGGGATTCCAGGGTGCTGCAATTCTTGCAAATTCCAAACATAAAGAAGCGGCCTGGAAATGGTTAAGGTTCTGTACTTCTCCCATTGTACAGCGTGCTTACTTAACGGAAATGCCGGTATGGAAATCGGTTGCCAACAGCAGTTATGCAGCCAAAATGGATCCCACGATGAAAATTAAAGCGGAAGAGATCGCAAGCGTACACCACAGACCGAGAGTTCCCCAATATACGGAAACTTCGTCGATTCTCCAGAAATATATCCACCGTGCACTGGAAATGAAACTTTCACCGAAAGAGGCACTCGATAAAGCAAAAGCTGAAATTGAAAAGCTCTAACCTTAATTTAATACCTGCATAAAAGTTAAAGGATTCGGAGGGACCATATACGGATTGTATCAGAGTTCCTCCGGATTTTTATAATGTTTTACAGGAGATAAAAACCGGGTTTAATTTTCGGTTGACATTTTACAGGAGTAAATATGACAAAAAGCGAGATTAGTACAAAGAGCCTTCTGTTAATTCTTATTCTTCCGGCGGTATTTATAATCTTAATGGTTATTCTGATGCCGATTCTTTTTTCCTTTGTAATTTCACTGAACAAGGCAACCCCGCGCCTGGGCGGAATCAATTTAAAATGGCGCGGGTTAATAAATTACTACAACTTCTTCTTTAAGAATCCGGAATTCTGGTATTCCATAAAACTGACACTTTACTTTACCATAGCATCCTTGATCATCGAATTAATTCTCGGCACCGGCGTAGCACTTGTTTTAAACAGAAAATTCTTTGCACGCTCCCTTGTCCGTGCACTTATCCTTATTCCGTGGGCAGTACCAACGGTTGTTAATGCCAGGCTCTGGGAATGGATATATGCGGGAAATAACTTCGGAGCTCTTAACGGCTTTTTAAAAGTACTGGGTTTGTTGGCAAAGGATCATAATGTCGTATGGCTCGGATTCGATACACCCTTTGCCAATGTACCCATGCTCGGAGCTCTTTTTAACTGGATGGAAGTTCCGAGAGCTTTGAATATGATAATTATTGCAGATACCTGGAAGGTAACGCCGTTAGTTGTTTTTCTTCTGCTTGCCGGGCTTCAGCAGATTCCGAAAAACCTCTACGAAGTAGGGTCGATAGACGGAGCAAATTCCTGGAGAAAATTCTGGTCCATTACCTATCCCTACCTGAAACCCATATATCTGGTTATTCTTGTACTTAGAACCATGGAGCTGTTCAGGGTTTTCGATATCATTTACATACTTATGCAGTATTCCATAAGGGTCGTCGGCATTTATACCTATGAAGTGGGAATGAAATTCCTCAAATTCGGACAGGGCTCTGCACTTTCATTTCTTGTTGCGCTGTTTATTATGGGATTTACGCTTATATACATAAAACTATTCTATAAGGAAGAGGTATAAGTATGATAAAGACAGTCTCAGCAAAAAGAATAGCTAAAGGGACAGGTTTATACCTTTTAATAATAATCATTTTACTCTGGACACTTCTCCCCCTTGTATGGCTTTTCCTCTCGAGCATTTTCCCCTATAAAGAACTCATCTCCAACAGGCTCGGGCACTGGCTTCCCTCACATGCAACATTTAAACACTATCTCTCGTTTTTTAATCCGGAGGAAAAGATAGGCTCCCGGTTCCTTGCAGCAATGAGGAACAGTCTTATTGTTGCATCGACAACCACAATAATATGCCTCTTCTTCGGCTCATTAGCCGCGTATGCCGTTGTCCGAATAGAATTCAGATTTAAAAAAACCATGGTTCTCTCTTTAATGTTTATCCGTATGCTTCCTACAATTACCCTGATTATTCCCTTTTTCATAATTGTTAATCTTATAGATACACGTCTTATAAATCTCTTCGGCGCGGATGTTCATCTTTTTGACAGCAGATCGCTTTTAATTATTCTCTATACATCCTTTACACTGGGTTTTGTCATCTGGATTATGAGAGGATTTTATCTGACTATGCCGGAAGAATTGGAAGATGCGGCAAGAATAGACGGTCTTACACGCTTGCAGACGGTTTTTAAAATCGTAATGCCCCTCTCCGCCAACGGTCTTGTGGCTACCGGGGTTCTTGCTTTTCTTCTTGCATGGGATGAGTTTATACTTGCATTAATTTTTACCCGCACGGAAAACGCCGTAACCCTGCCGCTTTTTATCGCGGAATTGGGCAGCCAGTATATTCACGATTTTACGCAGATTTCCGCAGCCGGTGTTATAGCGTGTCTGCCGCCTTTTATTCTTGTTCTCATCTTTCAGCGGTTTATCGTATCAGGATTAACCATGGGCAGTGTAAAGGGTTAAAATTAAAATTATTATAACGATTATCAGCTTTTTTAAAGTTTCCTGCCTGTTGCATACTTACGTTAATAACCCTTTAGGAAATATTTACTTTAACCCCCCTCAAAGGTTATAATGAAGCATTATGAAAGTTTGCCACTTTTGCGGTTCTGTTATCGATGACGGTATCAGGGTTTACCGTTCCTCGGTTTGTCCGTCGTGTTCCGGAGACTTAAAAATTTGCTGTAACTGCAGGTTTTACAGCAAAGGGTCCCACTGGGACTGCCTCGAATCCATCACCGAACCTGTTCCTGAAAAGGACAGGGCAAATTTCTGTGAGTTTTTTCAGTACAGGGAAATAAAGAGTTTAAGCGGCAGGGGATATCCGGGAAATACTGACCCGGGCAGCAGAGCGGCCGAAACACAAAAGACGGACAGAAAACAGCAGGCAAAAAACGATTTCGATAAACTTTTCGGAGATTAAACAACGTATTTATAGCGGATTTACGGCGGTTCGGTAAAAAACTTTATTCTCCGCAATAAATACGGCTCAGGACAGCCCGAACATATCCCTCAGGGAAAGCTTTTCCGGTTTTCCTCCGTATCTTATTTTCATAATGGATCTTGGTGCGATAATATCGATATATACAGGTTTTTTAAAACCGCGTTTTAACATATTTTCTCCCATGTCTCCGGTAAAGTCATACTTAACATTTAACAATTCCATGTATTTTACCGTATATTCTTTTAATACTCCTTCGTATTCATTAAATTTTCCGTTTTCTTCTATCTGCACCACTATCTTTCTGCCTATATATTTTTCAAGAACAGAATCATAGGCATTTACAAACATATCCACAAGAGATGTGCCTACAGAGGTCATATCCTGTGTTGCCCGCCCTCCCGCAACTCTGCTACCCATACTTCCGATGAAAAGAGTTAATGATTTGTTAAAAGCATCTCTCAGGGTATTTACAATATTTCTTAAGCTTCTCCTGGTTCTTCTTATGATATTCG
This sequence comes from Spirochaetota bacterium, assembly GCA_013151965.1. Classification (GTDB taxonomy): domain Bacteria; phylum Spirochaetota; class Spirochaetia; order SZUA-6; family SZUA-6; genus SZUA-6. The sequence goes on along the minus strand of JAADHF010000074.1, from coordinate 6,815 downwards.
GTCTGTATGTCTTTTTAATACTTTTCTCTCTCTGCTTCCTATTCTTCGGTGTTAGATCCCAGTGATACCTGTGTAGTACCTGCATTTCCCTTTCCAGTTCGGCATAGGAAATAATATACGAATATTTATTGTTAAGCGGTTCTTTAAATTCCAATTCCATGCCGGAAGAGTACAGCTTTAATTTACCGCTTACCGTTTTTCCGGTCTTCATTATCAATGTCACAAAATAATTTTCAAAATCATGCAGACACCTGTCACGGCTTCTCTGCCTGATAAATGCCGATACTATCGAAGTCAGAATAATTATGAGGATGGTAAGTGCAAGTACATTATTTAAAATAACATTCCACACCGTTCTATAGTCCATATTAATAAACCGCCGTCGGAGCCGCAAAGGCATTAGAAGCTGCCGCTACACCGTTTTTTGCATATATTACCGATTTAAACATATTCTTATTCTAAAGCTCATACCACCTGAATGGTTCCGGAATAATGATTTCGCCATTGTACTCCTTTTTTGCTTCCTGTTCCATACTTTCCGGATTAGAATCTTTATAGAGGCCGAAATGACAGAGGAAGAGCATCCTTACCCCCGAACATGCGGCATTAACCCCTGCCTGATATCCCGAACTGTGGCCGTCTGCCGACAATTTTTTTATATTTTCATGGGAACCCGAGGCTTCATGTATCATGGCTGAACACCCTCCGGCCAATCCGCAAATGGCTTCTATGGAACCTGTATCCGCCGTATAAAAAAGACCTGAGTTTTTATTTTTTATCCGAACCATACTGGAGGGCACACTGTGAGACCCGGGAAACAGCTCGATTGTACATCCTGCTTTTCCGGAACAGCAGGAACCGCCGGACTCCGCTATTTTTCTTCTATAAACAATATCAAAACCGGTCTTTTCCCTGCTTAAGCCGAAAAAACCAAGAAGTTCCTGTGCCCTTCCCGCAGTAACCGGATCCGAAATCACCGTTAAGGGTGTTCTTCGCTTCATGCAGAACATTGTGTGAACAAGCGAAGGAAAAGCATAAATATGATCGACATGCGCATGAGTTAATACAACCATGGTAAGCGTATCAGGATCGATGCCCGCGGTTTTTATCCCCTGAACCGGATTCCCCGAAGTATCAATCAGAATATGCTCATCTTCTACAGATACGGCGATCGATGTATTCCCGCTGCGGGAAGAAGGCACGGCACCGTAAGTTCCGAGAAATAATATTTTTAAACTCATACTACCTCATGCATATATTTTTTATTTTAAGCTCAAGGAAAAACCTTCCGTCATTCTTTTGTAAACATATCCGGAAAAGAGGAGTACCGGTAATGTTGCCATTAATCCGATTGCCATTAACTCACCCCACAATGTTTCATATTCCGTTATAAAATTGACAATACGAAGGGGAAGGGTTAACAGGTCGGGATTCCTTATAAATAACAGTGCAAAGAGAAATTCATCCCATGCCACGATAATACTAAAAATAGCGGTTGCAATTATCCCGCTTGTTGTCAGAGGAATCACAATTACCGTTAAAGTCTTAAATTTGGAAGCACCGTCTATTTCTGCAGCCTGTTCGAACTCGACAGGCATCGCTTTTAAAAAACCGAACAGCATCCAGAGACAGTATGGAAGCGTGTATACCTGATACACTATTACAAGTCCTATCCTGCTGTTAATGAGATGAACCGATGTAAAAATCGTATAAAGCGGAATTGCAAGTACAATCGGCGGCAGTATCTTTACTACAAGAACCCAGATCAAAAATACATAGTTGAGTTTAAACGGGAATTTGTGCCTGACAAGGGCATAAGAAGCTAAAAACGCCATTGCCAGAGAAAAAAGTGTGGACAGGGAAGCCACAAAAAGGCTGTTAAACAGAAACTTAAAGAACCCCCCTTTTAAAACATTAATATAATTCTGAATTGTAATAACTCGCGGAAAAAAGGTAGGCACCGGGGATATATTTTCCACAGGTCTTTTAAAAGACGTAATAACAATCCAGTACACGGGAAATATTGCAATAACAAGAATAATAATCAGCATAATCCAGAATACTATTCCTTTCCGTTCCATCGAGGTACCTGCCATTACTTTTCCTCCCGCATAATGTTTCTAATGTAGAGCACCGATATTAAAGAGATTACAATAAGAATATAGATTGATGCGGTGGACGCTCTCCCGAGGTTAAAATAGGTAAATCCCTCTCTGTACACATAGTAGGTAACCGTCTCCGTTGCATTACCCGGCCCTCCCTGGGTAAGTGCATAGACCTTCCCGAAGATTCTAAACGTATCTATCGTTCTTAAAAGAATTACCAGAAGTATCTGGTTAAAAAGAATCGGGAGTGTAATAAGCTTGATTGTCTTATAATAATTGGCCCCGTCGATACTCGCCGCCTCGAAAATCTCTCCCGGAATCGTATTTAACCCGGCCTGAAGGATAATAAATGCAAACGGCGTCCACTGCCATATATCTACAATTATTACCGAAAAAAGAGCCATCTTCGGATTGATAAGCCAACCCACAGGGTGCAGGCCTATGCTTTTAAGAATATAGTTAAAAAGCCCGATATCATAATGGTAAAGAGTTTTCCAGATGGAACAGATCACCATTGTCGATATCATCATCGGAAAAATAATCGTTATCATAAAAAGCCGTTTCCCTTTAAAAAAGCCGTAAAAGAGAAGGGCAAGGAAGAGCCCGATACCTACTTCGGCAAAAGTAGCTGCAGCAGAGAAGATAATTGTATTTATAAAGGATTTTTGAAAAAGTCTGTCGGTAATTATCCTTATAAAATTTGTAAATCCGAAGAATTTTTTCGTGTCCGACAAATAGTTGTACTTAAAGAATGACATGTGAAAAACATTAAAAATAGGATAAACGGTAAGAAAAACAATAACAACAAAAGCCGGCAGAAATATCATATAGTAAAAGCTGTTGTTTTTTATGTTCCTCTTTAGATAATAATTATTGTTCATGGTTTATTTCTCATTAATAAAAAATTCAGGCAGCTTCCTCTTTTTAACTTAAAAACTTAAGTTCACCATTACAGCAGAAAGCTGCCGTTACACTACGCAAATCTTTATAAACGGATCCAGTAGATTCGGCGGATCCGTCAGATGCTATTCCAGAACTTCCGTCATTTTTGCATTGGCTTCTTTAAGAGCATCCTGTGCATTCATGGAACCTATAAGGGCGAGCTGTAAATATGTCCCGAAGATATTTTCCAGTTCACTCCACTTTGTTGTTCTCGGTCTGCCTACGGCATTCTTAAGAGCAGCCGCCTGTACCGGATACCACGGATATTTTGATATAAGTTTTGATACTTTATACACACTGTCCCGTGTCGGCGCAATACCGAATTCATCTGCCATTTTTACCTGCATCTCTTTACCGGTTATGTAGAGCAGAAAATCAAATGCGGTACCGTGGTGCTTAGAGGCTTTTGGTATGCCGAGCAGCCATACGCCTATCATCGGTGATGATTTTTCCACTTCACCGGGATGAGTTGTAACTTCCACCTTGTTAACCACAAGGGATTCGTTCGGATCGTTAAGCTTGGGAACCCAGCTCGGCCACACCTCCGTTACAATTCCTGCCTTCCCGCCGTACAGTGCATCCTTTACCTGAGCCGAATTGTACATGGCTACCCCTTTCGGTGCATACTCTTTAAGTTTCAGGAAAAAATTGAGTGCATTTAAAGCCTGCGGTGAATCGAGAGCCGGTTTTCCGTTTTTTAGAACCTTCGCGCCGAAGGCCCAGTAAATCGGCAGGAATCCGGCTACTATAGGATTACCCTTTACACCCCTGAAAACAACACCGTATACATCCGGTTCCGACTGTTTAATCATTTTTGCATCGGCAAGAACATCATCCCATTTTGCAGGCTTCGATAGTCCCAGTTTATTAAAAATATCTTTTCTGTACGCAAAGAGCTCCACATTTCCAACATGGGGAAGAGCATACAGGGCGCCATTGTCCGCATAAGGATACCTTCCGAGCTTTACAGCGGTAGATATGATATCCGAATCGAGACTTTTCCCGCTTTTTTTAAAGAGATCGTCCAGGTTTGCAAGCCATCCCGCCTTCTGAAACTGTGTTGCTACCGGATCATCGATCATAATAAGATCGTAGGTACCGACAGAATTTTTCATATCGATAACCACTTTTTCATAGAGGCTTGCACCGGGAAGTTTTAGAACTTCAAAGCTTACATCGGGATGCAATGCGGAATACTCATCAACAGCTAACTGCATAGCCTTGCCGTATCCTCCGTCCCTTCCTGCTATAGTCAGTTTAACCGCACCCTTTTCCTGCTGGCCTTTCGACCATACGGTAAAGGGGAGTAAAACAAGCAGCATGACAATAAAGAAAACCCAAAAATGTTTTTTCATACTTTCCTCCTGTTTCATTTAAGTTTTTTCGATTGTACCATGAAAACATCTAGAACCATGATAAAATCATTTCGTGACATAGGTTGTGAATTTGTTTGTTAAATAAATATTAGCTTTTTGTTAATTTTCGGTTAACAGATGAAATACAGTTAATGTATAATCATAACATGGATAGAATACCGGACAACATTCCAGGGCAGCTGCATAAAAAAAATTCAAGAAAACACCGCCTTAAACAGAAAGACCTCGTTATGCGTATATTTTTTATGTTCGAGGAAGAGTATGAAAAAAGAGATGTCGAATCTATCTGTGATATTAAAATACCTATAGAAGACATAAAGAACTACTTAAAGGATACCTGTGATGTAAATTACAGAAGCAGTCTCTGGGTATATACACAGTTAAGACGTTACGAGGAAGATCTCGGCGTACGTCTTTTCAGCAGGGACAGGAAAGGGGCGGGAAGTTTTTATCTGTCCATATACGACAGAATGCTTAAGTTTTACCAGAAACAGCATCTATATGTAAGTAAAAAGATAAAGGTTGCCAATGCCGTATATGATAAGATAAAAAATGATCTTCAGGCCGGCAGAAAAAGCAGTATAAAAATACTGCTCGGTGCGGGAAGTACAATCTACCATCTTGCAAATATCATAGCGGAGAAATCCTGGCATGACCCGTTTAGGTACTCTATTTACACACACAATTTAGGCTCTTTAAAACGGCTTTTAGAACCTGCTGTAAATTATAATACCATTGAAGTGTTTACACCCTCCGGAAAGGTCGATCCCGTAACATACACCATAATAGGAGATCCTGATTTTCTATGTAATGCCGGGGTTTTTGATTACATCGCTATGGGAACATCCTATATTTTCGAAGGAAGACTCTATGTGGAATCCGGTGAAGAAACAAGAATTAAAGAGGCGATTCTTAAACAGGCACAGGGAACAAAACTATTAATCCTGACCAAACATGAGTTCACAGACAGGCAGCCCGACAATCACGAAGCTTACGGTTCTCTTTCCGACTACAACTATGTTATTGTTCCCAGGATAAGCACCTCCGACGGAATTAAAAAAAAGTACGATGTAATTTTTGAGGAATATAAAGAGATATTCGAACCGGAAATAATTCACTGGAATTACTCCATACTGAAGGTTTTAAACTCCGGAAATCTTTTATAAAAAAGGCTCCTGTAATAGGATGAAAGTTCGGGATAATCGTTTAAATCTTCCCGTCCCTTTTTGCTTAACTCATAAAGCCCTCTTGCCGGTTTTATAAACCAGCCGTAGTAATTTTTTCTTAAGATAGAACCGGTTTTTTGGCAGGTACCCGCCGAGCGCAGTGCTGCAGGAGAAGACGGGCCTAAAATATTTAAATACAGGGCAACCTGAACCGTATTCTGCCTGTAAAGAGTAATCTGTTTATCCGCGGCACGGCTTCCGCCCGTGTTATACTCTCCCACCCTCCCTTTAATCTCCCTGGTCACTGTTCGCTGCCGTTTCCGGTCTTTTAAAACATTATAATGCGAGGGATGTAAAGCAGCCTCTACCTTAAAAGCAGTATCAGAGATATGAACGAGTAATAATCCGATTTCGAGCCGTTTCAGAAGCAGTACCATTCCGCTGTAATTAAAAGGTACTGTTCTGCCATCCGGAACAGGTACGGCAACATATACTCTGTCGGTTATTCTCTGCCGTTCCACTGCCTGGGCAAGTAATGCTACGGAAAAATGCTTCTTTAACTCAACAATAGTGAGTTTCCCTTCCCTCTCCGCAACAACATCACACCGGTCAACCTCCGCATGTACTTTATAGCCGTTATGTTCCAGATAACTTTTAACGGGCTTAAACAAATCTGTTTCTTTTTCTATCATTTCCGGTTTCATTATACTTAAAGTGTCCCTTCCATACAATCCGCCGGGAACTTAAGAATTATTTCCGGTTTGCATTTTTCTTTAAATATATCTATACTGATAAATAGGTATAATAAAAGTTGTGTATGCCAATTATCGAGCTGTTAAACCGTATAAAATGGAAAATTGGGATACGTTTATTAAAGATGCAGGAAATACTTAAGAAAAGAGCCCACTTTCTGGAACTCGTATCACAGGTCGGCAGGACCATAAACAGAGAACTCGATACGGAACAGCTTCTCCGCACAACGGTTTCATCGATAAGTTCAATACTTGGTTACTACAATAACAGTATCTGGTTTGCAGAGGGGAATTCCCTTTTTCTCAGAGCTTACTCTTTTTCCGGCAAAAACAAAATAATAAAAATTGTAAACAAACAACTCCCCATGAAAGGTATTATAGGGTGGGCAATAAAGGACCGCGAGGTTAAATATGTTCCTGATGTCGATCAAAATCCGTATTATACAGAACACGGGACAAAATTAAAAACAAAAT
>JAADHF010000114.1 GCA_013151965.1 Spirochaetota bacterium | reverse complement strand
CGGCCGGTTCCGCTATCACCGGAAGCTCCTTAAGTGTTTTTACAGCCTGTTCAGGTTCCCCCTCGCATATATAAAAACCTAATTTTTCCAGACCGCCCATTTCCTGAGTATAGGGAAGAAATTCAAAATACAAACCGTCTCCCGGGCCGTTATGCGTTATTATATTGTATGCAGTTTCCCGTCCGATCTCCGGCATAACAGTGGCTATAGCTTTTGCCGCATCGTGCCATCCCCTCGAAACAGCCAGCAATTCTTTTTCGTCCAGTTGATGCAGAAACCTCTTCTCCGGCGCTTTAACAGACAGTATCATATGATACGGACGTTTCATGAAAAAAGGAACAGACAGTACTGCACCCCCATAGTCTTTAACAATAAGATTTTCAGGGTTTTCCCGGTGCATAAAGGAGCAGAAAGATTCGCCGTGTTTACTCTCGAAATTAAGATCCTCCGCAAAAGCTCCCGGCATTATGCTGCTGTAAAGAATCTGCTGATGTCCGTGAGAAAGCGAACCTCCTACCGGTCTCCCGTAGTTTTTAATAATAATGACAAATCTGTTATCGATACTCCGGCCTTCATTACTTTTACCCCGTCCGTTTTTATCCGGGGCGGATTCCCCCTTATTTTTCGAAGTGTTATTCCGAGTTTCATTATCGAGGAGCAGACCTTCCAGAACCGCAAGACGCTTCATCACAACAAAACAGTCATCCCTGCTCATGTTGTGCCAGTCATTTCCATGTACGGAAGATGTCCATTGCAGAAAGTGGAGGCCATAAGCCGAATCTTTCCCGCCGCCGGGGTTACTATGCGGATACAGAGCCGGGTACAGATTCTTGTTGATAAAAGTAAAACCGCTGCTGAGCTCTGCAACATCGATAACTCCGGTGGTTTTCCCCTGACAGATTATACACTCTGCCTGTGCCGCAGATACATTTTTCTTAATACTGTGAATGTTATCATGAGGACGTTTCATCCGGGAAGCATTATAAAGTACTTTATCACCGTTTCGCGGATCTTCCCGCCAGTATCCCTTAGGAACATGCCTGGAAATCTGCTCCTCTTCTCTGAATAATTTTTCCAGGTCAGCCAGTGATAGATTTTCCATAGAACTGCTCTGCAGTATGTTCTTTAAGGTATTATAGCTCAATTCCATATGTTAACCATTCCTATATTTTTTTATTCCGATAACATCGAGAAATCTCTTAACCATATTCTTCCATGTAAAGTACGGGATGGTAATGCTGTATGCCCGGTCCCCCATTTTCTCCCTTAAAGAATAATCACTTAACAAAAGATCGAGTGCGGAAGCGAAACCTTTTACATCACCAACTGGAACCTGAACAGCACCTTCTCCGATAATCATTTTTTCTGTTTTCGAATTACCGTAATACTTTTCCTTTCTTCTGTTTCCCAGCAGGAATTCCGTAACAAAGGGGACTCTGTTACTGGCAATAACAGGCTTCTTTGCTGCAGCAGCTTCCTGTGCGGACATACCGAACCCTTCCTGCACCGCAGGGGTACAATACACATCGGTTATTATATACAGATCAGGCAAAAGATTCCAGATGGAACCTACAGGTATAATGTAGTCCGCCACGCCGCTTTCCCGTATAAGTTCCTTAAGTTTGTCTGCAATTTCCTTCCTGTTCCTGTCTATCGAAATAACAAGGATACTGTTTTCTATTTTCTTATGCACTTCAGCGAAGGCTTTAATAAGAGTATCTTTGCCTTTGGTGATATCCGTACGGCTTATCTCGGTGACTATTTTCATTTTCATAAGCTCCTGCTTCGGTGTACCGGATTTCTCACTGAGATAATTCCATACCTCACTTTCCGGATTAACCTCGTGCAGGAAATATCTCTTCGTATCTATACACGGCGGCAGAAAGATATGGGGCCCCCTGTAGCCGTAATCCTCTACAAGGGAATTTTGAATCAGCGACGAAGTAGCGGCAATCCCGTCGAGTTTATCAATAAACTCTTTTTCCGTTTCGATCCTTTCATCTATACGGAGCTTCTCCCACTCGTCGGGATTCATATTTCTTTTCTTTATCGTACCCAGGGAATGAGGAACCCATATATGTTTTACCGGCTTTTTCCTTTTTCTATTGTACAGAACACCGATTAAAGCAGCATCCCAGTAATGCGAAATAATCAGGTCAACTTCGATGTTTTCCTCATCAATCCATTTTTCCAGAGAATCTGCCAGACCGGGAACCTGCTCTCTCATATCCTCTTTGCGTATAAACTCTTTTTTATTATCTTCGAGGTAATAAATGCGTGTATATTTATCACGGTAAGAAAAACCTTTCTGCATAATTCCCGTTACAGGATGTTTGTACCCCCCCCGGTTTATAATAGTGACCTTAAAACCGAAATCTGCAATTGCTTCACTGAACTGGTTTACAAAAACATTCTGTCCGCCCGTATCCTGCAGACCGGGAATAACATCCCATTGATGAATGCCATGATTTGTTATCATAAGAATATGAGGTTCTTTAGACTTGATAAATGCATTATGAAATTTGCTGATCCCCATTTTAGTTCCTCTTTCCCTGTTATTATCTATTCATATTGATCCTGCTGATCATACCGGCCAATAATAGAATCCGAAAGTGTACAGAACATGCCTTGCCATACCGTATTCACGGCCGGATACAATACCTGCCGTAAAATTCCAGAAAGGTTTTTCTGCCGCAGGTAAATGGAAACGTTTCCATTTACCTGTTACTTTATAATAACAGTTTCCTTATGTCAATCATTACAAATAAAATTTATAAAATATTTAATAAAATATCAGCTTCCTCTGTCTACAAGTTCCGGCTCCAGGCACTTGTAAACCACTTCCGTCTCGTTTATAGGTTTGTCCTTTTTTAATATTTCAACTATTGTCCCGGCACCAAGCTGTCCGAGAGTATGCGCATTCTGCCGCACTGTAGAAAGTCCCATATATCCTGCCGCCTCTATATCGTCATACCCGATAATTCTTATACCGCTTTGAGTTTCTCTCTTCGCCTTTAACCCTCCCAGTGCAAGATCATCACTGTAAAAGAATATCCCGTCTGCTTTGCCCGCTTTAACAACCTTTTTCATTAAACTGTAAGCCGCTCTCTCATCGGAGGAAATATAAACCTCATCGAAAAGTTCGATTTGTGCATCCTTAAGTACATCCTTGAATCCGCGAAAACGTTCCTCTCTCTGAATTGTCTTTGCATAGTCACCCACAAGCATGATGCGCCTGCACTTTTTATCCATCAGATACTTAGCAGCAAGCCCTCCTCCCAGATGATTATTGAAAAAAATTGAATTTTCGTTCCTGTCGTGATAATCCAGATAGACAAAATGCGTATTTTCACTTTTAAGCATCAGTTCTTCATCTTCTTTAAGAGGTCCTAAAAGAACGAGCAGTCCGGAAAAATGGCTGTAGCGTATATGTTCAAAAACCTCTTCTCTCTTTTTCCCTATATTGAATACAAGCAGATTATACTCAAGTTCATTCAGTTTCGTGTAAATACCCGCAATTATCTCCATGGAGAACCGGTGCGTTATTCTGGGAAGGATAATACCGATGGTAGACTGTGAAAATTTACCGGTAACAAGCATCTTTGCAACTTTATTCGGCTTATAGTTAAGCTTCCTTGCAATATGCATAACTCTCTCTCTGGTTTCGTTCTTAACAAGAGAGCTGCCGTTTAAAACTCTGGAGACAGTACCTACTCCGTAACCGGATATTTTCGCTATATCTTTTATTGTTACAGCCATTTTAATAATTACATAATACCGGTTTATGCAGGAATTGTCAGCATTATGTAAAAATATTGATATTATTAAA
>JAADHF010000025.1 GCA_013151965.1 Spirochaetota bacterium | reverse complement strand
CCGAACAGTCCGTCGAGCACGGAAAGATATATTCTGACAGGCATTGTCATGGTCTTGCCAACATATAGAACAATAGACGATGAGAGTTCATTAATGGCGGTTACCCAGCTCATTAAAGCTCCGGAAATTATACCCGGGACCATAAGCGGCAGAGTTATCTTTATAAAAGTATTCATAGGTTTTGAGCCTAAATTTATGCCTGCTTCCTCCAAAGACGGGTCTATCTGTTTCAGGATAGAAGAACTCGACCGCACAGAATAGGGGAGACGACGGATAAAGTAAGACATAATTATAATTGTTGCTGTCCCGGCAAGATATATGGGTTTGTGGTTAAAGGCCTCTATAAATCCGATTCCCATCACAGTTCCCGGAACGATATAGGGTATCATTAGAAGCGGGTCAAGGACCTTGGAAGCAATATTACTCTTCCTGGAAAGGACAAATCCTATAAGCGTACCTACTATCACTATAAGGATAACTGCTGTTATCGAATAAATAAGGCTGTTGGTTATGGTTTTCGGCACATCATGAATAACTTTTGCATAACTTTGAAGTGCAAAACCGGGATGAAAAACAGGGCCGCTCGTTTTTCTAAAGGAATAAATAACGACAACTGCCAATGGAAGTGTACTTATAAAAACTATTAAATAACAGATAAAATGGGCAACCGCTGCATTCCATCCTTTTAACTTTTTTACCAATGGTCTGTTCAGCAGATTGCTTGTATATTTACGTCTCGTAGCCATGTATCTCTGCCCGAAAAGAACAAAGGTGGAAACAAGTACCAGGAGAATACTAACAGTCGACGCAAGCCCGATATTGCCGCCTATGTCACTTGTAAAAATATTGTATGCCATAGTGGGCAGAACATGGAAATTCCTGCCCAGTATCATAGGAACACCAAAGTTTGCCAGTGACATCATAAAACTTATTAAAGCACCTGCACTTACAGAGGGCATTATTAACGGAAGTGTAATTTTAAAGAATTTCCTTATGCCCCTTGTTCCAAGATTCTCTGCCGCTTCTTCCAGAGAACGATCGACAGAGGAAAGAGCACCGGATGACAGTAAAAATACAAAAGGATAGTACTGCAGCGAATACACAAGTATGATGCCGCCGGGACCGAATATCTTCGGCAGGTGAATTCCGAAATTCATAAAAAAGTTACGCATAAACCCATTTTGACCCAGCATGATAATCCAGGAATAAGCGCCGATAAAAGGCGGCGAAAGCAATGACAGAACTGCAAGGGTAGAAAGTATGGCTTTACCCTTAATTCGAAATCTCACAGAGAAAAATGCCAGAGGGAGTCCCAGCAGTAGAGAACCTAAGGTTCCTCCGACAGCAACTATCAAACTGTTAAGAATAGCTCTCGTATAGTATACTTTAGAGAAGAATATTTTATAGTTGGATATTGATAATTTTCCGCTCGTCTTATCTAAAAAACTTTGCTTAAAGATATTAAACAGGGGAAAAAGCAGAAAAATAATAACAATTATAAAACCAAAAAGAGTTACAAGTGTCCAGAAATCAAAACGTCCTATATGAAATTCCGTCGTTTTCTTCTTTTTATGTTCGGCAGTTTTTTCCATTACAGCCTCTGTCCTGTTTCGGGATCAAAACATAGAATAGCACTTACCGGTATTTTAATAAAAACAGATGTGCCCACATGTATTAACGCAGCCTGTTCCGGTTTATGGGTTTCAACAATAAGATGTATATCATTCCCGCAGCCGATTAAATACCTGACCAGAGGACCTGTAAAAGTATTCTTTTCTACTTTACCTTCGATTATAGTCGAATCCTCATTTACCGCATTTAAATCGGAAACCGTGCTCCCTTTCCTGTTTTGTACAAGTGATATATCCTCCGGACGTACAGCTATTCTTACATGCCCTTTGATATTACCGCTCTTAGGTACTTTTGCCTGGATTGTCTGTTTACCAATCAATATATTTATTCTATCCGCTGCTCCTCCCTTTATATCTCCCTCCATAAAGTTTGTTTCTCCTACAAAAGAAGAAACAAATACATCAGCAGGATTTTTATAAATATCCCATCCGGTACCCACCTGTCGTATTACTCCCGCCTTCATCACAGCTATCCTGTCGGAAATAACAAGCGCTTCTTCCTGGTCGTGAGTTACATAAATCGTTGTAATACCTAATTCTCTCTGTATATCACGTATTTCCTCCCGCATTTCCACTCTTAATTTAGCATCGAGGTTGGAAAGAGGTTCATCCATTAAAAGAACATTAGGTTCGATTACCATTGCCCTGGCAAGGCCGACCCTCTGCTGCTGACCTCCGGACAGCTGATCCGGTGTACGTTTTTCGTACCCGGAAAGATGCGCCATTTCCAGTACGTGGGCTACTTTTTTCTTAATTTCAGAAGAAGGAACTTTCCTGTTTTTAAGCCCGAACGCTATATTTTCAAAAACCGTCATATGAGGGAATACAGCATAGTTCTGAAAAACCATTCCCGTATTTCTCTCATATGCAGGAACATTATCTATCAGTTTATTATCAATGTAGATATGCCCCTCATTCTGCCTGTAAAACCCTGCAATAGTCCTCAGCAGTGTTGTCTTGCCGCAGCCGGAGGGACCAAGCAGAGTAAAAAATTCACCCGATTCTATCTGCTGGCTGATGCCGCTGAGCGCTTCCACCCCGGGGAAACTCTTGCTGATTCTCTCGAGTCTTATCGTTGCCATAAATATTCCTTCGAAAATACTGCGGCCCCGAAAAGGGGGCCGCTTTTTAAGCTATACACATTTATGTTGTTTTAGAGGCCGAGCTCCTGAACCAGTTCCGTCCATTTTTTAACAAATTTTTCTTTGTTCCTGGCAGACCATGCAAAATTGTACGGGACCGTCTTAATACTGCTAAGGGGTGGAAGACCCGGTGATACGGCACCATCCGTCCGCACTGCCCTTCTACCCATTTTCTCTACCAGGAAATCCTGTATAGGTTTGGAAAGTGCCCAATTTATAAAGGCCTTGGCTTCCGCAGGATGCGGAGCTCCCTTTACCAGGGCAATCCCGTCCGGACCGGCTGTTGTTCCATCCTTAGGATATACAATCTTTACAGGACCGCCGCCTTTAACATAACGGTATGCATTATCTTCGAGAGTAATACCAACAGCCTGTTCGCCGTCATTTACAAAACGGGGAACTGCCGAAGAACTGCCGGAAAGAACGAAATTCTTAAGGATACTCTTATAAACATCCCAGCCGCGGTCCTTATAGATATTAAGTACTGTTGCCAGCTGCATATATGACGAACCGGATTTATCCGCCCTTGCAGAAGAAATCTGTCCTTTAAGCCTCGGATCGCTTAAATCCGTCCATTTCTCCGGTGTCAGATTTTCCGGAACAAGTTTGGTATTTACTATAAATACCATAACTATGCCTGTGTACGGAAGCCAGTTTGTTCCTACCTTAAAAACATTTTCTATCTTGTCCCATTCCTTTGGTATGTATTTTTGAAGCAGACCGGAATTTGCCTCTAACTGTTCACCGCCGATGCTCCAGATAACATCGCACTGCGGATTGCTCTTCTCTGCTTTAACACGTGCAATAACATCTCCCGAACCCATTTTTACTACTTCGGCATCTATTCCCGTGTCCGCTTTAAAACGGGGAACAAGAGCGTCGATAATCTCCTGAGTATGAGCAGAGTAGAGCACTACCTTTTTTGCTTTTTCCTTCTGCCCTGCTGCAAACATCGTAAACGGGACAAGCAAAACCAGAAGGAGAACTACCATTTTCCTTATGACCTCCTTAGATAAATTATTATTTCCTGTACTTTACGTACAGTCATTATAACCAGTTTGTAAGTTCATTCTTTAGATTCATCGTTTCCATATTATAATGTATTACATTAAAACCGATTTGTTCTGCAGTATTACAATACTCCTCAATATCGTCTATGTATAGACATTCTTCCGGCCTGACAGAACCCATCCTGCACATAATATCCCATATCTTTCTATCCGGTTTCATCACTCCGACCTTATAGGAAAAGACAAAAAGCTCCGGGATTGTTGCAATCATTTCATTTTCGAACAAACAGAGAGAATGAAGGTATATAGTATTGGACAACACAAAAACTCTCGCTTTTCCATCGGCATATTTAAGAGCTTCTTCTCCATCCCTGTTATCTTCGAACCCATCTTTAAATTCATAATAGAATTCGTCGTAACTCCAGTTCTTATCCCCGTTTATCCGTTCTTTTATTATTCTGAAATGTTCCCTTGAGTCATACTGTCCTGTTTCGGAATCGTACTCGATATCAGTTCCGTAAATACGTCTGCATATTTCTTCCGCCGAAAGCGGTGAATGAACAGATAAATTCGAACATATTTTAAGGCGTTCAACCTTTAGCAGAACATTCCCGAAATCAAAAACTACCGTACTGATATCTTTTTTCATAACAGCTTTCTCCGTCTCTAAAATGACAGCCAAGCTTATAACCTTTTGCAAGGGCCTTTGAAAACTCTCAATTCTAATCAAATTTATAATCTTTTGCAAGGATTATTGGAAATTATTTGAAATAAGACAGCCTAAAAAGTCTATTCCAGTGTGTGCAGAGTTAAAATCATTTTCGCTGTTTATTTGTGAAGGGTCTTTGAAATAATAATTACTTTCTGTCATTTTTATTTGTTAATTGATTCTTCTATCCTTTCAGCCAATGGTCCAGCCAGGCAAAGGCTTCCTTTTGCATGGAAATGTTAAAGTAATGAGGTCCTTCGTATCTGCTTATCTTAAGCCTATCCAGAGCATCTGCCTTTTTATATACACCCGAGAGGATCTCTCCTGCCCGTTCCGTTTCTTCGGCACTATAGAGAGGATCGGAAAGCGTGGACAGAACCATAGAGGGAAGCGGTACCCGCATGCCTATTATTTCCGGAAAATCAAAGTATCTAGAAATATGGGGAATATAGAGCATCCATGTATGGGCATAGGAAACATTCAAGGCAAAATCTCTCCACGTGGACATAAACCCTGCCGTTACAGAGCATTTAATTCGATCGTCGAGACCGGCCAGGTAGTTGGTACGAAGCCCGCCGCCGGAGAGACCGCAGCAGCCTATCCTGGATTCATCAATATCCCGGCGTGAACACAGGTAACTTAAAGCCGCCTGGTCATCCGCAACAACGAGAGCAGGCCATGTCGTGCCGGCGGAAAAGAGAGATTTAGCAATAATATGCTCATACTGCTTTGCAAATCTATTGTAAAAATCGATCTGTTTTTCTGATACATCCTTAAGGTCAACGCTAAAAGGGGGTGCGGTAGTTATGCTGCTTTTTTCTTCCATTTTCAGCTCCCGGATTAACCCGGGATCATCAAGATACTTAATTAGTGCATTATCCGGCAAATCGCCCGTCTTTATCTTTCTGCTTCCGAAGGTAAATACATCAGGTACTAACACTCCATATCCCTGTTTGGCGATTTCATTTGCAAGAGCTCTGCCGCTGTAGTATTTTTTCCAATGTTCTTTAATAACGGGAACAACCCTTTCGCCTATCCTTGTAATTTTTTCCTTTCCGAAATATTTAAATCCCCCATGATCATGCAGAGCTAATACTCCCGGAAGAGCTCCTGCAGATTTTTCCGGTTTAAGAAAATAAGCCCTTGTCTCCGGACCAAAGGGCATCTGCCATGCAATCTCTTCTATTATAAGCCCTTCATAATGCCGCTTTCCGAGAACCTTTGCCTGTATATTCTCTTTTAATGGGAGATAACCTATTAGTTCTTTAAATTTGCTGCGCGCTTTTTCTTTCCATTCCTTTATACCTGCCCGGCTGCTGCTTAATTTTTTACCCATCTTCCAGCTTAGCGGGGATAACATTTGTTTGCCTTCCATATAGCCCTTTAACCAGGAGCCATAGCTTCCCAATAGATTTCGCTTTTCTTCTTTCATAGTAATACCCCCACTGCATCCGTTATTTTATTTTCGCTCTGCAAAAGCATAGAATTTATATAAAGAAGTGGAAAGACAGTTAATACTCTAATATTTACACAGTAATAATTGTGTACAGTTACCTGCATGAACTGTCGGGTATACAGACCACAGCCTGATACAGTCTATACTACAGATTACCTCATAGACAATGCCGGCTTTGGTATTAATTTTTTATCTATTTGGGTTATATTTTTCTATTCGGAACATTATTTTTTCGCCCATGCATGAAGAATATAAACAAAATGTCAGGACATAAAAAAAGGCCGGTTTTTTAACCGGCCTTCTATTTTAATTCTGAATCTACGGATTAATCATCTTTACAGTTTTTATATACGGCGCTTTATCTATATACTGCCATAATTCTATCGGTGTAATAACATCGCCATTCTTGTCAAAATTCTGAGATCCTGCCGCTCCTTCGTAGTTAATATCTTTGCCTTCTTTAAGTAGTTCAAGAGCTTTCTTTATACCAGCCGCACCTGCATAAACAACTATTCC
>JAADHF010000123.1 GCA_013151965.1 Spirochaetota bacterium | reverse complement strand
CTGGAGGGAAGATTTTATTCGAACCTTTCTTGAAAGAGATATTCCTGCATTAGCACAAAGACTGCCGACAGGCAATATAAGCAGACTCCGGCAAATGTGCGCTCATTTAACCGGACAGGTACTGAACTATTCCTCACTTTCTTCATCTCCTGGAGTATCAGGACATACTGTTAAAAGTTATATCGATCTTCTCACAATGACATATATGATTCGTTTGCTTCCGCCGTATTTTGCAAATGTGAAGAAACGCCTGATAAAATCGCCAAAAATCCATATTCGCGATACAGGTATTCTTCATTCATTACTTAATATTGAAAACAGGAATTCTCTTTTGGGACACCCTTCCTACGGAGCTTCCCGGGAAGCTTTTTCCGTAGAACAGATATTATCATCCTTGCGAGGATGGAAAGGTTTTTTCTATCGTACGTCATCGGGAAATGAGATTGATCTCATCCTGAGTAAAGGTGAAGAGATAATCGCCGCAGAATGTAAGGCTTCAAGTGCCCCTGAATTATCAAAAGGTTTCTATATAGCAAGAGACGATTCAACCGATTCCGGAAGAAACTTAGAAAAAAAATGAAAGGGAGTGATTGGGAAACTCTTCTTGATATTCAGGAGAGAATAGATTTTTTCATAGTTCCCCGCTAACGCTTTTTCTTCAATCCGGCATAACTTTTAAATATCTTTATCGTTGTCTTCCCTGTACCGGTCCGGTTTAAAAAAATCTCTTATATTATATTCTTAATTCAGTTTTCGGCAGGAATATCTTACGGAAAGGTGTGTCGGAAGTATTATCTGACTTTTTGGCTGGTTCTTGTTTTTCATCTGTTCTATGAGAAGTGTAACAGCTTTTTCAGCAAGTCCCGCTGCAGGGAGATTCATTGTTGTAAGAGGAGGCTGCTGATAACGCGAAAACAAATCATCGTCGAAACCTATAACCGAGATATCCTTCGGAATAGAAAACCCTGCATCCTTTATTGCCTGAATGGCGCCATATGCGATTAAATCATTCCCGGCAAAAACCGCCGTTGGTCTGTCTTTTAAAGAAAGAAGTTTCTGCATCGCCGCATACCCGCTTTCCTCCGAAAAATTTCCCTGCACAATATAATCATCTCTTACGGGAATTCCGTTTCCTGCCAGAGCTTTTTTATACCCTTCGAGCCTGTTTTTTACAGCATAATAAGCAAGGGGGCCGTGTATAATCATTGAGATTTTCTTGTGGCCGAGATTGGCCAGATAATTAACAACCTCTCCGGCAGCGGAAAAATTGTCAATATCCACCTGGGCTATATCTTTATTCTCCATCTTCCCTATGACAACAAGAGGAAATTTTTCAGCCATTAAACCTAAAAGGCCTTTATCCCGGTAATAGGTATTTACAAGAATAATTCCATCAATTTTATTCTTTCTGGCAAGCTGCAGATAATCCGCTTCCCCTATTTTAATAGGCTGCAGAATAAGTTGAAACCGGTTTTTATTAAGCGCCGGGGACATCCCCTCAATTATCCGCCTGATAAATATTCCGGAAAACATAGACTGAGAATTACAGATAAAAAAACCAATATCCTTATACTTTATCATTGCAAGTTCACGGGCAACCGCATTAGGCATATAATTCAACTCAGCTTCCGCTTTTAAGACCTTCTGCCTTGTTTCCTCCGATATCTGCTTACCGGGAGTATTATTCAGGACAAATGAAACGGTTGTTCTCGAAACACCGGCTCTCCTGGCTACATCCGAAGATGAGATTCTTTTCTTCAGCAAAACCCGCCAGCCCTCCTCACTAAAGAACTCGTTCTATTAAATAAAATCATTGTCTTTCCCGGATACCAAAAATAAGCCTGTGCCGATTAAACCCCAAATCAACTTCTCCATGTTCATTCAGCGTATTACAGAGTAAGCCTAATGTACCATGCCGTTTTTCTTGAGCTCTTAAATAGAAAACCCGATGCAGTGTATCTTCCTTCTTATACATATACATCCGGCTGTTTAAAACCGGTTTAATAATCCTACACTTTCCGGCGTTAAGTATCCGCAACGTAAATATGCTAAATGAAGAGAACAACGATGTCAATAATCAGCACAAGGATTTTCTGCTATTTAGGTAAATACCGGTAAGCTCCGCACCTGAAGCTACTGCCCGGTCAAGGCATCCGGGGAATAGCTAACCCTTTATTGAACCGGCAGTTATCCCTTTGACAAAGAATCTCTGCAAGGAAAAAAATACCATCAATGGTATAAACATCGCGATAAATGCACCGGCTGACAGCAGGTTCCATTCCGATCCGTACTGACCGAGAAGATTTTGAATTGCAACCGTTAACGGATATTTTTTTGGATCTGCAAGGAATACCAGGGCATTCATTAAATCGTTCCATGTCCATACAAACTGGAATATGCCGAGGGAGGCTATTGCCGGTGTTGAAATCGGCAGTACAATCCTAAATAAAATGCCAAGATTGGAACACCCGTCAATTTTTGCAGAGCTGAACAGATCTTTCGGAATATCAGCAAAAAAATTCTTAAGAAGAAATATCGCAAAGGGAAGCCCATAGGCTGTGTGAGCAAGCCAAATAGTTAACCATGAGCCGGACAGGTTTAAAAATCTATACATCCTCAGTACCGGCACCCATGTTGTCTGTAGTGGAATAACAAGGAGGGCTATTATTGCCAGAAACAATGCATTGCCTCCTTTAAATCTAAGGCATTCAAATGCATAAGCGGCAAATCCCGCAATCAATATAGGAAAAATGACCGAAGGGATCGTAATAATAATACTGTTTATGAAATTATGGAAAAATCCCTGTGCCAGAAAAACTTCCGCATAATTAGAAACAGTAAATTTGCCGCGCCCGAATGCCGTCCACCATCCGGAAGCGGCTATTTCCGCTCTCGAGCGCCATGAAGTTACAAAAAGGCCGAAAGATGGAATTATCCATATCAATCCAAGGAATAAAAGAAATACATGAGTATAACCCTGCTTTAAAATACTGCGTACTTTATGTGCTTCCTTTTTCTTAACCGTTATTATACTGTTCATCTCTTTTTCTCTTTCTTCAGGCGTTTAATCTGTACCAGCATAAGGGGGAAAAGAAGTAACAACATAAGCATAGCCACCGCACTTCCATACCCGGTATAGTGATTCCTGAAAACCTCCTGGTAGAAAGTAAATGCGATAACCCTGCTTTTGCCGCGGGGGCCGCCGTCCGTCATTACCAGAATCAGAGCAAGCACTTTAAGTGAGGCAATTATTGCCGTTACGGTTACAAAAGAGATCGGGTTTGCCATCATGGGCAGGCATATTTTCCAGAAAAGCTGTCTTCCGTTCGCCCCGTCTATTTTCGCTGCTTCCAGGATTCCCCGGTCTATGGACTTATAAGCAGCAGATAAAATTGTCATCGAAAGGCCTGTTCCTATCCAGACCGCAGCAATGATAGTAGCAAAATTTACCAGGCTTGCCCGGCCGAGCCAGGGAACAGGTTGGAAATTCGGGATAACCTTTACTAAAAATGCGTTGAGTGCACCAATATCAGGATTCGGGCTGAATAGAAACCTGAAAATAACAGAAGCGGCTGTTGCGGATATCATTACGGGCAGGAAAATAACCGCCTTTATTGCCGGCTCATATTTTACCCTGTCTGATAATACTGCAACAATAAGTCCTGTCCCTACAACACCCAGAGGATAGAGAAGCAGCCAGAGAACATTGTTGAACAATGCTCCCGAAGGGGGAAACCAGCTTACAAATAGTTTATCGTTTGTTAAAAGCTGAAAATAGTTTTTTAATCCGACAAACCTGGTCGGATTAAAACCCAGCCCGCTGTATAAACTCAATCTGAAGGTCTGAATAACCGGATAGATAAAGAATCCGCCGATTAGAATTAAAGCCGGAAGAAGGTACAGCCAGGCATATAAATTATTTTTTCGCTCGATCATTTCACCTCCGTCATAACCGGTTTAATACAGGCGCCGCGAAACTGCCGGATGTTAATTAGAATGGCCTTTGAGCCGGCTTGGCACAAGAGCAAAGATTTGCCCTTGTGCCAGCTTTTTCGGCACTTTTTACCATTTTTTCTTATGTTTCAGTCATATCAAAAAGCTATTTATGCTCTTATTCTTCCTGAAACAATTGAAACCGCCTTATTATTAATTCCAGCCGTTACTTGTACGCACGCTCTGCAGCTGCTTCGAGAGTCTTAAGAATACTGTCTAATTTACCCGGATCGGTAATGAAATTCTGAAGCGCTATTCTCATTGCGTCGCCGCCTATTGCAGACGGAGAAAGGTCGGATCCGTCAAAAACAAAAGACTTAGCCTGAGTAACCTGCGCAGCTTCCAGTCCTTTAAGTACCGGATAGACATTAAGAGGAACATTTTTGTTCGGAGATACTACTGCGCCTTTCTTGGCAGTTGCCCATATCGTGTTTGCTTCTTTACTTGCAAGAAACCGTATCAGTTCCCGTACATTCGGCCGGTCTTCGAATACGATTGCAAGGTCACCGCCGCCTACGACAGGTTTTCCCCATTTCGGGTCGATCTCCGGAAATGCAAAGAAACTGTAATCTTTGCCGCCTACAAGCTGCGGAAAATTCTGTTCTGCAAAGCTGCTCATAAAACCACCTTCAAAGTACATCTCCGCCCCGGGGTTTTTACGCAGGATTACGTCGAAACCATCGATAAAACCGGTAGAAAGAGTGCCTTCGACACCGCCTGCAAGCTTATTTTCGGGATATACAATCTCTTTGAAATATCCGAATGCCTTTACAACGGAAGGATCCGTCCATTTAACCTCGTGTGTAACAAACAATTTAAGGTACTTTTCAGGGCCTGCTACCCGCACATATATATTCTCGAACCAGTCTGTTAAAGTCCAGGTACTTCCGCCGCCGATAGAATATGGGGTTTTCCCTGCGGCCAGATACTTATCCGCAATTTTAAGTAAACCGGCGAAGGTATCAGGCGGACTAACTCCTAATGCCCTGAAAGAAGCCGGTTTGTACCAGAAAGTGCTCTTGGAATTACACTTCACCGTAAGACCGTAGAATTTTCCGTCAACAGTACCGAGATCGATCCAGGCCTGTGAATAATTCTTATCAAGAATATCCTTAGGAAGAATCGGATCGCTGCCGTCGAGGGCTTTAATAACACCCTCTTTTGCATACCTGGCCATTGTTCCGGGGCTGGACGTCATTGCAATATCGGGAGGATCGCCGCTGGCAATTCTGAGATTGAGTAATGTACCCATATCACGATTTCCTTCGTAGATATAAGGAATACCGGTTTTCGCAGTAAAAGCTTTCAGGACTTCTCTGAAACCGGCTTCCTCATCCCCGCCCCAGTAAGCCATGACCGATACGTATTTATCTTTCGGATCGACTTTCGCTCCTGTTTCGCCGGTTCCCGCTGCACTCAGAAAATTCTGAGCGAAAAACAGAAAAACCGCCAGTAAAATCAGGATTTTTCTCATATTTAGCTCCTTTTTTGTTATTTCGCACTATTAAAGCGCGTTAGTAACATGCTATCATAGATCATCCGCTCCTGTCAATGTTTTTTTTAATTTTTTTAATTGTTGAGGGAGAGGTATTCTACCGGCTTAAACCGGAATTACCAGGAGTCATGACAAATGGATGCAAAGCGAATAATTACCATTACAAATGAAAAGATCGCCGGATTTGTACCTGTATGGGCACCGTTTAAGGGATTTTCGCTGTTATTCGATAATCCGGGTGATTCCCTGTCACCGATGCCGGATAACAGCAGCTTATATAAAATCAACTGCAATCGTCCGGCAAAATCCGGAGCAGCCGGTGACCCGGAACTTTACAAAGTTTTTTCCCTGTCTTTGAATGGTATAGAACAGCTTTTAAGCAGACATTTATTCTGTCCTTTGCCTTATTCATCATACCACGTTACCGTATGGGATGGATTAAACGACGGCAATGTTCACCAAATAAAACGCAGCGACAGGCCCGATGCAGAGGATTTCTTAAGACGCCTGCCGGAATCTCTTCTTGGAAGCATTAGATTTACAATAAGGCTAAGCGGAGATCCCCTTCCTGTCCCGATGAAATCTGTAATAACCTTTAAATTCAAGAAACTCTCGATATGGGGAACCAATGTTCTGGTGGCCCGTTTAGAGCCGGCGGACAGCGCTTCCGGAAAATATCTCGATAATATCAAATGTGAACGAAGGAAACTTATCGAGGAATATCGAGTCCGCTTCGGTGTAAAAACCTCGACACCCTGCTACGCCCCCCATGTATCTCTCGGTTACTTTATCAACAAAGAATACGCAGAATCGACTGTACATCAAACCGAACGCTGGACAAATGAATTTCTAAAAAGAACAACAGGAAAAACAATCAGTTTCAGCAGTAACAGTCTCTACGGATTTTTAGACATGGTGACATATTTCAAGAAAAAATAAAGAGAAATCATGACAGTAAAAAAAGCAGGAGCTCCTTTACATCTTTCTGGTTCTTCAGGTAATAGCCGGCCACGGAGCTGCAGCCGATACTGACAGTTATGCCGCTGCCTTTTAATACCCTGAAGGCATCCTCGTCTGTAGTATCATCGCCTATATAGACCGGAAACCTGTCTTTTCCCAGATTCTTCCATATCCACCCGACTGCATCGCCTTTGTTCCACATATTCAGCGGTCTTATCTCAAAGACCTTTTTGCCGTTAGTAATCCCGAATGCCTCCCTGTACCCGTTTGCTATACTCCGGAATATATTAAGAAACTCTTCCAAGTATTTTATCCTTATTTTTCTATAATGTATGCTTGCTGTTATACCTTTATCTTCTATTAAGATACCCTGAATATGGAAGAGAGCCTTGTTTAATCTGTTTAAAAAATCCTTCAATTGATCCGTATCGGCCGAAAACCCCGGGCTGACGAACGTTTTTTTCCCGTCCCATATCTCTGCGCCATGATTACCTGCGTAGATTAGCTCTTTAATACCAACCCGTTCTCTTATATCCCGAAGTGTTCTGCCGCTTATTATGGCAACCGGAAACCGTTTCTTCAGCCTCATAATAAGAGACCGTGTCTCTTCCGAAAGAATTGCCTTTTCCGGAGATTCAACTATGGGTGTCAGGGTTCCGTCATAGTCCAGGAACAGAAAGAGTTTGTGACGGTCAAGTTCCCCCTTTATTAAGCTGCTGTTGTTAAAGAAGTATTTACATCGATCGTGCTTCATCGAAGACATAATGGCTGATTCATGGGAGATGTCAAGTATCCATTTATATATACCGTGTTCCTCTTTATTTTAAGTTTTACATTTCCTTAAAATGGATTTATAATTCACCTATGATCGATATCATACAGACCGACACAAAGAAACTAAGAAAAGTGTTTTTAAATCTTCCCAATACATTATTCGGCCGCAATACACCATTTATAATGACTCCTTTTATCCTTGTCCGGGATACACTGATAAAAGCGAAGAACCCCTACTTCTCCAGCGGAGAAATGGTTCTTCTGGTAGCCTTCCGCAATGGAATTCCGGCAGGAAGAATTCTTATAGGTTATTCGAATAATTTTATTAAAACACTCAATAAACGTGAAGGAGTATTTTCCCTTTTTGATTTTGAAGAAAATTACGAGGTTTTTAAGGCCCTGGCAGACAGGGCTGATGAAATATTTAAAGGCTGGAATATTTCCCTTATCCGCGGTCCGCTTCCTCCGGACGGCGAAGATAACTTCAGGGGTGCATTAACAGATGGGTTTAATGAACCTCCTTATTTCCTTACAAGCTGGAATCCTCCGTATTACAATGATTTTTACGAAAAGTACGGTTTTATACGGTACAATACTCTGTATGCTCTCCGGCTTAAACAGGACAGAGGTTTTCCCGAACGTTTTACCCGCCTTGCAGAAAAAACCAGGGACAGATTCGGGGTAACAATACGCCCCTTCGATTTTAAGAAAGTCGACAGAGAAATAAAAATAATAAAAAAAATCGTCGATGATACATTTACGCCGGAGCTTGTCGAAAACTGGGGAGATTTTCTGCCTCCGGATGAGGAAGGTATTCGTTTTCTGGTAAAATCACTTAAGGCATTTGCGGAACCCGGTCTTGTACTGCTCGGTTTTGTAAAAGGCGAACCCGCAGGACTTGTCGTCGGTATTCCGGATTTTAATCAGCTCTTTAAAGGGCTGAACGGAAATTTGTCATTAAAGCTGCTTTACCGCTTTATTTTTAAGAAAAAAACGATAAACAAAGCCAGAATTCTTATATTCGGCGTATCGCAGAAACACAGAAACAAAGGGGTCGATATTAACCTGATGTATGAGCTGTATAAAAAGTCGTTCGAACTTAATATTTCAGAAATGGAAGGATCGACAATAGGTGAGACAAACTATCCGATGTGGAAAGCAGTCGAGCATATAGGCGGCAGGATTTACAAAGAGTACCGGTTTTACAAACTAAAGGTGCAGTCTTAATTACCGGATATCCGCATCCCAGAGATACTCCCACTTTTCTCCGGCAGCAGAAGCCCGCACTGCCGAAGCTTCCTCCCCTGAAATATTTTTAAGATAGTTGTACCGTTCGGCAAGCTCCGGCGCACTCTTTTCCGCCTTTAAAAAGTATTTTAAGACCTGTTTTCCATCGGATTTACTGTAATAGACCCTTGCTAACTGAAGATTAACAACCGCAGACTGCGGCCGGATTACAAGGGCCTCCTGCAGTATTTTCTCCGCCCCGGCAGGATTTTTTCCCATGAGATATATATTTGATAGATTTACATATGAAGAAAGATAACCGGGATAATCTTTTATGGTTTTTAAAAAGATTTTTTCCGCTGCCTCCTTTCTGCCGAATCTTGCATGCAGAATACCGATACGGTTACTCAATGAAGCTCTTTTTTTACCTGAAGCGGAATTGAGTTTTTTCCGGTAAACAGAAGCGATTTCTCTGTACAGTGACAGATCGAGTCTTTTAATCGAATTCTTAAACAGTTCCTCTATCTTACCAAAATCGGGTTCTGCTGCCCGGAAAATACTTTTGGGCAGAGAAATAGGAGGATATTTTTTTTGTTCAGCGGCTACTGTAAGAAATTCTATTTTATCCCGGCCCTCATAACGTTTGTATATATCCGATGCCGCCTCCCATGCGGAAACAAAACCTTTATTCAGTACTGTTGTTTCCAGAGGTATCCAGAGATACCCTCCATAACTTATTGCAGTTAAGGAATCCGTATTGAACATCCATCCGTTTCTACTGCTCTCCCCGCTGTTAAAGGCCATAAAAACATGCCCGGGCGAAGTTATTATTGCCGTTTCCACCCCGGCGGATTCCAGCAGGGAACTCAAAAGGGCAGTGGTATCATCACAATCACCCGACTTCAGCAGTAATGTCCTGCGCGGGAAACGCACGGTATCTTCCGTCCGGACCTCTCCGAGTACCCTGGAAATAGGAGAATCCGGGTCCTCTATATATTTGATGCCGTAGCCGGCGAGAGCGTCGTATATCTTTACAGCCCTTAAGAATTTATCCGGAAGAAGATAGCCGCTCTTTTCGTTTATCTCCGCTGCCGCCCTGTGCGAAAACCGTTCCACGGCAGCTTCATTCGGGGTTATAAACGAGGCAAGTTTACCGGAATCATCCCAGCGCAGAGCGGTACGCCTGTACAGAGTAATTACTCTGGCATCGGAGAAAGACCGCTCTATGCCCTTTACCTTATATGACAGTTCCATATTTACCTGTATGTTAAGATCCTCTTCCAGATCCAGCACCTTCTGGTTAAAGAGAACATACAGCTCGATTTCGGCTCTTCCGCCCGGTTTTAATACATTAGTCTCCTTTGAAACCTGGGGAAAATCCATAAATTTCTTAATAAATATGCTGACCTTCAGATCGCTAACATCATCATTTAAATCGTTTTTTATAGTTACGCTGCCTGCAGGATGACTCTTATAGTACTGCATCAATGACGGAAAAAGATTGTCCAGTTTAAAAGTTTCGACAGTAAGCGGGAAATATTCTTTTGTACCTTTGTTTTTTTCAATAAAACTGTTCTTTAATTCATCCATATCCGACCTTGCCTTACTATTCGCGGGGTCGGAAGCAAGTATCCTTTCGTACAACCGGACAGCCATGTTGTACTTAAGCCGCGCAGATTCCGGGCCAAGTCTTTTTAAAAGTTTTAAAGCTTCATTTTTAAGTTTTTCCGCACTGGCAGACATCATGCCCGTTTTAAGATGTTCAAGGCTTGTATATGCCCTGACATTGTTCGGGTCTTTATCCAGAATTTTTTCCCTGAGGGAGGCGGACATCTCATAAGCCTCTGCACTTTCATACATAGAGGCCTTTTCCTCTATTGCAGACAGACCGCTGTCTGCCGTTATTCTCTTATTCAAAGCAATAATTTTCCGCTCAAAATCAGATTTAATTCCGTAATCCCTGCGGTAGCCTATATCCAGGAATTTTATTATTCTTTTCCCCAGTTGATCGGAGACATATATAATTCCTCTTCCGGAATCAACAGCAGTATGAGCATTCGGGGGAAGATTTTCACTGTCATTGAAATAAATATCCGGTATCCCGGAAACCTTCCACAGCGGTATTCCCAGCCGGTTATAACAGACCATCTCGCCCGGGGAGTAGTAGAGAATAAAGCGCCCGTCTTTATAAACGGACAGGGATACAGGGTACTCTCCCTTACCGGGGTCTTTAACAGGTATAATGCTGTCTAAAAAGCGGCCTTCCGGAGAATGAATCCGAATCCTCTTTTCCGTAATATCATATACCCAGACATTACCCTCCGGGCCGCCGGAAATAAGCGCTATATTCGAATAGGGACCTGTAAAGAGATTGATAGTTTTTCTCTTCCTGCCCATAACGACAACAGCATTTTTTTTCTGAAGATCCACAGCGACAACGCTTCCATCGGAAAGAGCAGTAAAAGGCCCGTAAAGATTAAAACCTATCCGCCATTTCTGCGGATGCGGCAGATTATCGTTAAGCCTGTAAATATCCCTTCCCAGAGCAGGTTTTAAGAAAACCGTCCCGCCCGGAGTTACAGCAACACCTGCAGCAAAACTGTAATTTCCGGATTCAAAGAGGGATCTTCCCGGTTCCCCTAAAATACGAAAACGGCTGTCAAACTCCACACATATCGTTGAAAACGCCGCCAGAAGATTGCCGTTCTTTTTAACGGCAACATCGACCGGCATAAGCATCATGGGCATTTCGGGGATTACCGTATTCTTAATTGCTTCCATCGGCAGTTCATCGGCATACACAGGCGGAGGTCCCATTCTTGATTCAAGATAACCATGAAAACCGCTCCAGAGGTAAAAAACAGCATTGGCAATATAAAGGGAAGTGCCGTCCGCCGGATAACCGAAGATAGTAAAGTTCCTTTCTTTTCCACCGCCCGCCGAATTCATTCGGAGTGTTATAATCGACTCCCTGCCATTGAGGCTGGCAGTCGAGGACAAAGAGTAATCGGATTCTTCCGGGCGGCCCTTTTTAAAGGAAACAATCTTAAAATATTCCGAATAGAGGTCCGAAGCAATTTTACCGGCTTGTAAAAATAATTCCGTTACGGAATCCTTACTCTCTCCGTTTTCAGAAAATACCGCCGGCTTTTTAATAAAAACAGTTTCCGCCCACAGAGAGTTACCGGAAGACATCAGTGCCGGGATAACTCCTTCCATAATGACTGCAAATATTACTAATACAAATAATCTTTTCATTTTCATAATAAACAGTATATACCGCTATTATCCCGGATGCTATTCTATTTTATACTCGTTTATCTTATTGATTATTGTGCGGCGGGAAATACCAAGCTCTCCGGCAGCCCTGGTTCTGTTTCCCTCCCATCTCTGAAGGGCCGCGGTAATCGCCCTCATCTCTATGGCCTTTAATGTACCGTGGGCGCCGTCCCCGAAAGATTCGGAAACCGCATAACGGGAATTCACAGACAGGTCTATGGATAAATCACCTGCTTCGATCAGATCTCCTTCGGTAAAGATAGCAGCCCGTTCCAGAATATTTTCCAGCTCCCTTACATTACCCGGAAAGGAATAATTCTGCAGCTTTTTAACCGCTTCACCGGAGAGTCCCGTAATCTTTTTACCGATTCGTTTATTGAGCTTTTCAATAATACTCCCGGAAAGCAGAGGTATATCCGTAATCCGCTCCCTGAGAGGAGGCACATCTATATGAACAACATTGAGCCTGTAATAAAGATCCTCCCGGAAGAGTTTTTCCCTTATCAGGAGTTCCGGATCTCTGTTTGTGGCGGATATTATTCTTGCATTTATAGGAATCGCCTGCGTTCCTCCCAGCCGTATAATTCTATGCTCCTGCAGAACCCGGAGAAGTTTTACCTGAAGTGCCGGCGGCATTTCCCCTATCTCATCCAGGAAAAGCGTACCGGAAGATGCAAGCTCGAACATCCCGGATTTTCTGCTTACCGCTCCCGTAAAAGCACCCCGTTCATATCCGAATAATTCACTTTCTACAAGGTTCTCCGGTATCCCTCCAATATTAACGGCCACAAAAGGACCGCCGGCAACGGCGGAATGGGTATGTATCATCCTCGCAACCACTTCCTTTCCGCTTCCGCTTTCCCCTGTAATCAGTACGGTAGTGGGAGTACCTGCAATCTTACCTATTAACCGTCTTATTTTAACTATTCCCCCGCTATTGCCTATAAGTTTATTCCCCGTCTCGACAGTACGCCTGCCCGATTCCACTGCATTCTTAAGCCGCTGATCCTCCACTATCCTTTCAAGACGCAGGAGAAGTTCTTCCGATGAAAAGGGTTTTACAATGTAATCTGCAGCTCCGGATTTTAAGGCATTAACCGCATCATCGATTTCTCCGTATGCGGAAATCATAACAACAGGTATTCGTAGTCCTTCATGCTGAATCCATTTAAGCAGCTCGAGCCCGTTAAGACCAGGCATCTTTAAATCGACGACAGCAGCGGCAAAAACAGAATGCTCAAGTATTCTCTGGGCTGACAATCCGTTTCCGGTGCATGTAACATCCATTCCTTCGATTTCCAGCAACCGTTTAACCGAGTCGCGCATATTTTTATCATCGTCCACCACAAGAATCTTCACATTACTAACCCCTTTTAAGAATCACTCTTACCTCCGTACCTACGCCGTTCCTCTTTATAAGCTCGATAACACCTCCTGCCGCCTCGACAAAACGTTTCGATATGGAAAGGCCGATTCCGGACCCCTGAGTTTTCGTTGTAAAAAACGGCTCGAATACCTGTTCTTTTAATCTGTCCGGTATTCCGGTACCTCCGTCGAGAACAGAAATATTAACATTCTTCCTGTCCTGGAAAATTCGTACCGTTACCTCTCTTAACTTCAGATCACCGCCGCTGCTTTCTGCCGCATTTTGTACCAGATTCTCAGCAACAGACCGCAGCCTGTCCGCATCGAAGTATGTATAAACCGGCCCCGGAGAATAAGGTTTAAAAACAATATCATCTCCTATCCTCTTTAAAAGCTCTCCGAAAAAGGAATTCAGTTCTATTCTGGAAGGATTCCCAAGCGGATTCCTTAAAAAATCGTGTATGCGGTCCGTCAGATTTTTTAGCCTCTGTGTCTCCTCCGATATTACCCGCAGGTCTTTAAGACCCTCCTCTAAAGTGAAACGTTTAAGAATATCAGTGCGCAGCTGTATGGCTCCCAGGGGATTCTTTATTTCATGAGAAAGTGTCCGCGCCGCTTCACCGAGATGTACAAGCTGCTCCTGTTGTTTCAGCCTGTTCTCATAGCGGACATTCTTCCTGTAAGTCATCTGTATAAGAACAAGCGATGCCCCTAAAAAGAGCAGTACAAGTGTAAGCGACAGGGACAGTATCCTCTCCCTTACCCAGTAATTTTTAACGGAAACCTCCAGGAAAAATCCGCCCGGACGGTTTTTCACGGCAATCGGCCCCGGAAAATCGTTCTTAAAAATATTCTTAAGGGGAGGCAGCCTGCGGCGTATATTCCGTACCAGCTTAACCGTTAATCTCTTTTTATTAAAGGTAAACCGCGAACCCCTTCTGCCTGCATCCGACATATCTATATGTGCCGGAGCCGTACCGAAAGAATGAATTGCTTTCCCGGTCATATCATATATACCAAATCCTACTACCCTTTTATCGGGAATACTCTTAAGATCAGGATTCTGCCGGATCATCTCGCTTAAGGAAAAAAGCAGTCTCTCTGTTTCGTACTGATTTAACAGCTTATTCTTTGTCCTCTCTCCGCGGATAATGAGCACAAAGAGAGTGCCGATTACAAAAAACAGTACAACCAGAAGAAAGTAAACAAAGGATTCTCCCCGTTTGTTAATCCGCCCCCCGTGCCCGGATCTATCTCTTCTACTCATATGTAAGGGCCTCTACAGGCTGTAATCCGGAAGCCTGTATAGCGGGATATAGACCGAAGAATATCCCCACACCTCCGGAGAAAAGAACTGCCAGCAGAAAAGCACTGAACTGCGGGGCAAAAAGCCATTTTAAAAATACGGTTATGATATAACTTAGACCGGTCCCAAAAGAAATTCCGATAAGCCCTCCGAACAGCGTCAGCACAACAGCTTCTATTAGAAATTGTCCTCTTATAACCTTAGGAGTGGCGCCGAGAGCTTTTCGTATTCCTATTTCCCTGGTTCTCTCTGCAACGGAAACGAGCATGATATTCATGATACCGATACCCCCGACTAAAAGTGATATTGCTGCAATACCCGTCAGGAAGAGATTTAAGGTTTTTGTAATACCCGTATAAATACCGGCAATTGTTGCAGGGGAAATAACCCTGTACGAATCCGCATCACCGGTTAGTTTAAACAGGTAAGCTTCTATTTTCCCGGACACCACGAGTACATCCGCACCCTTCTCTGTGCCGACAACATAATTACGAACCCTCCTTATCCTCTTTAAACGCTGGTTGTATGTGTTCCTCGGCACATAAACGGCAGCATCAAAATCCATTCTCATGCTTGCTGTCCTTGTTTTCATAACGCCTATCACTCTGAAGCTCTTTGCCTGTTTTCTATAGATACGTATGTATTTCCCGACAGCATCCCCGCCGGGAAAGAGCTTCGACGCCGCCTCCGCACCAAGAACCACAACCGATTTTCTCCGGGCGTTATCATCTTCCGTTATAAACCCCCCGCTTTCGACCTCATAATCGAAGACATCCGTAAAATCATCTGTTACTGCCATTACATTTGCCTGATAAGAATCGCGCCCATGTTTAAGAAGCATCGGGGTCTGGTTGATGGGAACAGCATCTTTTATTCCCTCGACATTATCTTTAAGCTTGCCGGCAAGTTCAGGTGTAAACAATCTGCGCGCTTCACTGTCATTTCCGCGCGGAAATATATTGATTGTCTCAAGGCCCATACTGGAAACCTGATTCTGTATACTCACAGTGGCACTTCTTCCGAGAGTTGTTATCGTTATTATAGATGCCACTCCTATCACTATCCCGAGAATCGACAGGAAGGTTCTTAGCTTATTACTGCCGAAATCTTTAAACGCAAGTTTGATATTTTCGAAAAACATACTTCTTCCCCGCTTTAAAAAAAATCATCCGTTTCAGTCTATGCCGGTAATTATACCATCCCTTATATGCACTGTTTTTCTTGCCAGGGCTCCGACCTCCGGATCATGGGTTACAATAATAACGGTTTTTCCGTTGCCATTGATCTTATTGAACATCTCAAGAATAGAACGCCCTGTTTCCGTATCGAGATTTCCGGTAGGCTCATCGGCAAGGATAATCGACGGGTCCGTTACCAGTGCCCTGGCAATTGCCACCCGCTGACGCTGCCCGCCGGACAGCTCTGTCGGCCGGTGGGTTAACCTGTCCGATAAACCGACGCTTTTCAGTGCCTCTTCCGCGCTCTCCCTTCTCTTCTTTACGGGAACATGAGCGTACATCAGAGGCGTCATAACGTTCTCCAGAATCGATATTCTGGAAAGCAGATTGAACTGCTGAAAAACAAACCCGACTTTTCTATTACGTATGCGGGCAAGTGCTTCTTCGTTTAATTCGGAAACATCCTCCCCCTCCAGATAAATTTTCCCCGATGTCGGAATATCAAGACAGCCTATGAGATGCATTAATGTGGTTTTTCCCGATCCCGAAGGACCCATAATAGCTAAAAGTTCTCCGCTTTGTATTTTAAGAGTTACACCGCGAAGCGCCTTAATAACCGCTTTACCCAGAATATAATCCTTTTTAACATCGGCTATTTTAATTATTGTGCCGCTCGCTGTCATCTGTTGCCGCCCTGTCTGCTGCGGCCCGGGCGCTTCCCGGGAAAGCCGAATATGGAAAGAGGGTTATTCATTTTAGATTCTTTCTTTGTCCCGCTGAAACGCGCTTTAAGCTCGACAGCGGAAAGCACTCTGTCCCCTTCCGACAAACCGGAAAGTATTTTTACTTCACTTTTGTTGTACGGAGCTGTCTCCACTTTTACAGGCCGCGGCCGGCTGCCACTGCCCATAGAACCGCTGTTTCCGGAACCGGCCCGGGGCGCTTTAAAAACAAGCTTCCTGCCGCTGCGTTCCATAATTGCATTTTTATTTACCACGAGTATCTTCTCTTCGTTCTTAACAACAATCTCCGCTGTAAAGGAATAACCGGGATGAATATCTGCAGACGGATTGTTTATAACGATTTCCGTGTCGAGTACCGCTATGCCCTCGTTTGTCACCTTGCCCTCTATCGGTATATCTTCTACCCTGCCGGCAGCCTTCTCGCCCGGAAGGGCATCAAAATTAAAAAGAACCTTCTGCCCCTCTCTTACCAGGGGAGCATCGAGTTCATCCACCTCTACAACCGCCTTAAGAGAAGAGATATTTATAATTCGTACCTGCGTATCCTTGCTGCCTGCATTTATATAATCTCCCTCTTCGATATTCACAGCGGAAACGAAGCCCGGGATCGAAGCATACAGCTTTCTGTATTCCAGAGCCTTCTCTTTAAGCTGCTTTTCCATCTTAAGCAGTTCGATATCCCGTTTGGCGCCCGCCGCTTCTTTCTGCGCAATATCATACTCGACCTTTTTTAGATCATAGAGCTGCTGTGTGTTATCAAGCTCCGCCAGAAGGGTGCCTGCTTTAATATAATCTCCCTCGTGCACATACACATGCGAAACAATCCCGCTTACATGAAAACTTAAATCTTCCGCCTCTACAGGCTCGATATTTCCCGATACTTCCACGGTTTCCGTATGCTTTACACTCTTTACAGTATAAATAGTAAGCTGTATATCATTATCCTTTTTCCGCTTTCCTCTTAAAAAAAAATAATAATACGAAGCCCCTCCAATGACTATAAAAATAAGAGGAATAACAATCCACCATATTATGCGTTTACCTTTCCCGTCATTCTTTTTCATTAAACTTCCTCCGGCTGTAATCTAAATTAACAAACAAATCGGGATACACATACTATTTATCATCAGATTCTCCCGCTAAAATCAGGCCATTGATTTCTTCCGAAGCAATCATCCTGTCCAGGAGAAGCAGTTTTTTATCATAGGAAAGACTGTCAGCCTGCCACCGGGTATTTTTAAGATCCTCCGAAGATATCATGCCGTCTCCATACTGAGTTTCAGCTTCTTTAAGCTGAAGCTCTGCAATTTCCATATCTTCTTTAAGACTGATCGTTCTGTTTTCCAGATCTTTAATCTCCGCTTTAAGTTTTTCAATGGCGGAACTGTAATTCTCCTTAACAATATTAAGTTCGAGCCTGTCACTCTTAATATTATTATTTATAACAGTCTCCTCTATTTCCTTCGCCCTGTTATCCGGCAAAGACCAGGTGATGCCTGCAGTTAAATAGAGTGTTTTTGAATTCAGATTACTTCCGATAGCAGCAGAAACAGAAATATTGTCAAATATTCCCTCGAATGTTCCCGCAATATCCGTTTCCGCAGTTCCCGTTCCCGGCAGGCCGGATTTACTGCCGCCAGTCCTTTTAATCGAAGCACCGGCAGAAAGCCCGGGAACATCCGGTGTTATCCGCTCTTTCAGTTCGGCACTGTCGGATAAAAGGCGAAGACCGGAAAGATAAACATCAGGATTCAGGCTTACACTTTTCATGGAAGGCAGGTTTAAATCGACTTCCGGGATTTCCCCCGGCAATGAAGTAAAAGAACTTCCGACAAGATTCTTAAGTCCTTCCCTCTCATAACCAATTGTTTCAGCGGCACTTTCTTTCTGCCTTTTCAGCCGCATCACATTGTATTTAAGCTGTTTGTACCTGGAACTTCCCTTATCGTAACTCTTAAGTTTTACAACATCATCAAACGCCTTCTGTGCATCCATTATCTGTATATCAGTATTCTTCAGATTCTTTTCCGCAGAATAGATACTTTTCAGCTTTTCCAGTATTTTCTGTTTCAGTTCCGTTTTCCTCTCTGCAATTTTTATTTCCGCCTGCTTTACCGATATCCTGTTGGTTAAATCCGCAAGCTCTGTGGAGTCTTCCAGTCCGATCAGTTTGTTAAGCGGCTGCTTTACGGCAAGCCCGGGATAAAACTCTGCCCCTGAAGCACCATCCTTACTTCCCGCATTTACAGAAATGCCGGATGATGCGGTGATTTGAGTTTCCCATGGGGATGCAAGGCGGACCACAACAGAAGGAGTGGAAGAAAGTAATAAACCGGAACCCTGCCTTTCCGTTGCCCATGAATAGGATACACCGGTATCCTGTGCCGAGAGAGTTACGGAAAACACAGAATCAAGATTGCTCTTCTTAATCGACAGCCGGATATTTTCAAGTTCGATTTTAAGAATCTTCAGCTGTCTGTCATTATTAAGTGCGGTATCGAAAAACCAGTTAAGATCCTCCGGATAGACGGAAAATAATATAATAGAAAAAACAAGCAGTACTATGATTTTTTTAAAGTAACAGGATGTGTATTTCATAACAATTATATAGAAGCAATAAGTATGCCGGAAAACTATTTTTGCCTGATAAAGTATTAAAAATGCGGATATTTTTTACCATTCTCCTGCGGTTTAAACGGCACTTTCCGAAAAAAACACCCATAAATTCTTCATGACTTCTAAAAAAAAGAACATACTCGTACATGGGTGCGCATATTTTTCCTGACACGGCCGGCTGTGCAGAATATGCGCACTTTTAAAATGATAGTATCCGGCGCCGGATCGATGCAGCCGGCTTACAACCACTCTACAATCGCATTAAGCGGTTTCCTTGATTTCCTCGTTTCATCTTTAAATCCCCTTTTCGGATAGCCCAAAGGTGTAATTGCAAAAACCTGTTCGGAATCCTTAAGCCCCAGGGCTTCCCTTAAGGCAAAAGGGTTAAAAGCTGCAATCCAGCAGGTGCCGACCCCTTCGGATGCTGCGGCAAGTATCATATGATCCAGAGCGATGGTAAGATCCGTTTCCAGTGAGTTGTAACCATCTCCCCTGACCCATGCCTTATTGTAGTCGCCGGCTGCAATAAGAACATGAGGCACATCCTGAAACCACGAAGCATTGTAGCAGGAACGAACCTTTTTAAGCATCTCTTCGGAAGAAACAACCAGGAACCTCCACGGCTGTTTATTAGCTGCAGAAGGCGCCATCCTTCCGGCTTCCAGAATCCTCTTAAGTATCTCCTCCGGAACTTTTCTCCCGGAATCGTACTTTCTTAAGCTGTGTCTTTTTCTTACGGCATCATAAAATACCATTCTTTAACCCCCCGGTCTGGTTTTCTTTGTTTTACTTTT
>JAADHF010000096.1 GCA_013151965.1 Spirochaetota bacterium | reverse complement strand
TGGGCAATAAAGGACCGCGAGGTTAAATATGTTCCTGATGTCAATAAAAATCAACACTACATAAAACACAGGATAAAATTAAAAACAAAATCGGAATGTACAATTCCGTTAAAGCAGAAAAATACTGTAATCGGGGCCCTCGATATACAGAGCGATGCAATCGATGCCTTTTCCGATGAGGATATCCATATACTCAACATAGTGGCAGACCAGTTATCAGTAGCACTGCAGAATGCGAAACTATACGGGGAAGCAACCAGACGGGCGGAAAGGCTCTCTGCAGTTAACAATATGGCAGAGGCAGTAAATACAACTCTTAAAATAGATGAGCTTTTAGAAAAAGCTTACCGACTAATTAAAGATCTCTTTAAGTTCGACGTTTTTTATCTTGCCCTGTACGAAGAAAAGAGTGAAACACTCGATTACAGGATTTTTATAAACAAAAAAGTGCGGAAAAAACCTGCAAAAAAACATTTAAGTGAAGCACATACTTCAGCATCACAGGTAATAAAATCACAAAAACCCCTTAATATCGAAAATTTACCGGAGTATCTAAAAGATTTCCCGGATCTTAAACAGGATGAAACAGACGAACTCCCCGTCACTTTAATCGCATTACCATTAAAAATCGGTGAACAGATAACAGGTGTAATCTCCATACAATCTTACAGTAAAAATGTTTACAGTAAGGAAGACGAAGAATTTCTTTATACTCTGGCGGATCAGATTGCCATAGCACTGGAGAATGCGCGTCTCTTTAAAAATCTTCGCAATGAGCTTATTCAAAGGAAAAATGTAGAAAGTCAGCTTATACAGGCTCAGAAAATGGAAGCGGTCGGGCGGCTTGCAGGCGGAATAGCCCACGATTTTAACAATCTGCTTACAGCGATAATCGGTTATACCGACCTCCTGTTTACAGAGGTTACAGATGAACATATAATCAGCGAACTTAATGAAATAAAGAAGGCATCCAGAAGAGCTGCAACTCTTACAAGCCAGCTCCTTGCATTCAGCAGAAAACAGTTTCTATCACTGGAGACCCTTAATATAAACCAGGTCGTTATGGATATGGAAAGTATGCTTCGCAGATTAATAAGAGAAGATATCGATCTGGAGATAGTTCTAAGCAGGGATCCATGTCTTGTAAAATCAGACCGCGGACAGCTAAATCAGGTTATAATGAACCTTGCAGTAAATGCCAGGGATGTAATGCCGAAGGGCGGAAAATTAACCATAGAAACGGCAAATGTGGAATTAGGCGAAGAATATGTTAAAGAACATCTTAATATCCGTCCGGGTTATTATGTTATGCTTGCCGTCAGCGACACAGGTTCGGGTATGGACAGGGAAACAATAAAACATATATTCGAACCATTCTTTACGACAAAGGAACCGGGAGAAGGGACAGGACTCGGTCTTTCCATGGCATATGGTATTATAAAACAGAGTAACGGAGAGATTTACGTTTACAGCGAACCGGGAAAAGGAACAATTTTTAAAATCTACCTTCCCGGAGTAGAGCCGGAAAAACAGACAAATAAAACAAACAAATCTCAGGACTTTACTCCTCTGAAAGGTTCCGAAGCAATCCTGCTGGTAGAGGATGACGCTATTGTGCGAAGGGTAACCGCAAAAATCCTTACAAATGCCGGATATACTGTTTTTCCGGCCGGAACCGGCAGGGAAGCAATAGAACTGAGTACTGGGATACAGAATGGAATAGACCTTATCATAACGGATGTAGTTATCCGGGGTAAAATAACCAGCACCGAAATGATAAAAAATCTTCTAAAAAAATATCCGGAGCTCAAGGTAATGTATATATCAGGCTACACGGAAAATACAATTGTTCATCGCGGAATTCTAAAACCGGGTATTTTCTTTTTACAGAAACCTTTTTCACCGGAACCCCTTTTAAAGAAAGTAAGGGAAACTATCGAAAATTACTAATCCAGGCAGAAGAGACACCTGCTGCTATTGGATACAATCATCGCATATAATCACCGGATACAATCAACAAATACAACTATCGGATACAATTGGTCCTTAAAACGGTTTCCTTAACTCTGAAGGAAACTGTCTATGGAAAATGCCGCCTTTCTGCCGTGATCGATGGCCCGCACAACAAGTGATGCACCGGAATGAGCATCTCCCGCGGCAAAAACACCGGTTTCCGAAGTTCCATACCGCGGGTTTATTTTTATGTTACCCCTTGCATCGAACGCAGCATTTAAATCTTTTAACAACCTGCTGTGTTCCACATGCACGAACCCCATGGCAAGCAGGATAAGATCGGTTTTAATAACAAAATCAGATCCCTTTATTTCGGAAAACGGAGGCCCACCGCCTTTGCCGGAAGCTCCGGCAGGCTTTCCTGCTGAAGTTGCGGAATTCTCCCACTTAATGCGTATAAAGCGGGCATCCAATCCCCTCCCATGCTCTGGCCGCCTTATGTCTTTCAGCAGAACAGACCATTCGCGCTTTAATTTTCCCTTAGACTCACCCTCCTCATGGGAGGTCGATGCACGGAATATTTTAGGCCAGGAAGGCCATCCGGGATTATGGGGATTATTCCATATAACGGGCTTTGGGAGGATCTCTACCTGTGTAATAAAATCCGCCCCCTGCCGTAATGCAGTTCCGACACAGTCCGAACCTGTATCTCCGCCTCCGATTACAAGTACATTTTTACCCTCTGCGTAAGTTATTTCGTCTTTCCTTCTATCTCCGCTTACGTATAGATTCGAATGCTTTAAGTACTCGAGAGCAAAAAGCACTTTTCCGTTTTTCCCTCTGCCCTCTTTTCCGGGCACATCTATATCCCGCGGCTTTCCCGCACCCAGGGCAAGCAGGACGGCATCGAATTTGCGGCGTAAATATCTTGCAGAGAGATCCTCTCCTATGACAACATCCGTTTCGAATTCCACCCCCTCTGCTTCCATCTGTTTAAGACGCCTATCCAGTACTTCTTTTTCCAGCTTAAAATCGGGGATTCCGTAACGAAGAATTCCGCCTATTTTCTCTGATTTTTCAAATACCGATACCCTGTGCCCCAGCCGCCGTAAAATCTGGGCCGCCGCAAGGCCTGACGGACCCGAACCCACAACAGCAACCCTTTTGCCTGTTTCCCTCTCCGGAATTAGCGGCACCACCCACCCCTCCTTAAAAGCTCTTTCTATCACTGCAAGTTCTATCTGTTTTATAGATACGGGGTTTCTGTTTATCGACAGGGTACAGGATGCCTCGCACAGTGCCGGACACAGCCTGCCCGTGATTTCGGGAAAATTGTTTGTCAATTCCAGCCTCTGCCATGCCTCGTACCACTTTCCCCTGTAAATCATATCATTCCATTCCGGTATAAGGTTGTTCAAAGGGCACCCCAGGGAATGGCAGAAAGGAATACCGCAGTCCATGCAGCGTGCACCCTCGCGCAGCAGATCCTCCTCCGGAACGGGAAGTACAACCTCTCTGTAATCATTAAGCCTCTCTTCCGTATCTCTGTAAAGGTTCCTGATTCTGCCGAATTCCATAAAACCGGTTGCCTGTCCCATTATGCATGTACCTCCTCTGTGACACTTACCGTTTTCGAACTATTAGCTTCCGTTTCCTTTATCCTGGAAAGGGCTTCCCTGTATTCCAGCGGAATTACCTTGACAAAAAGCGGCAGTATCTCTTCCCACATATTTAAAATCTGTATTGCATTCCTGCTCTTCGTATATTCCGCATGTTTCTCTATATACTTTCGGATAAACGCCTTATCCTCATCCTCTACGATATGCTCAACATCGACCATTTCGAGGTTGCAGCGTGTATCGAAGAGTTGGTTTTTATCAAGCACATACGCAATACCGCCGCTCATCCCCGCTGCAAAATTAACACCGGTTTCTCCCAGAATCAGCACACATCCGCCGGTCATGTACTCGCACCCGTGATCGCCGACTCCCTCTACAACCGCTATAGCACCGCTGT
This sequence comes from Spirochaetota bacterium, assembly GCA_013151965.1. GTDB lineage: Bacteria > Spirochaetota > Spirochaetia > SZUA-6 > SZUA-6 > SZUA-6. The sequence continues at coordinate 51,556 of JAADHF010000096.1, read as the reverse complement.
TTCTTACACAGAAACGCTCTCCCGCCATACCTTTAATAAAGACCTCTCCCGACGTGGCACCGAAAAGGTTTACATTTCCGGTTATTATATTTCTCTCGGGAATAAAGTTTGATCCTTCCGGCGGATAGACGATTGCCCTCCCTCCGGACATACCCTTGCAGAAGTAATCGTTCGCATCCCCTTCCAGTTCGAAAGTTACACCGGGAGCCAGAAAAGCTCCGAAACTCTGCCCGGCAGAGCCCTTAAACTTAACATGTATGGTATCTTCCGGAAGGCCGTCGGAACCATACCTCTTTGATATTACGGAACTCAACATAGCGCCTACTGCCCTGTTGGAGTTTCTTATGCCCATTTCGACAGATACGGGCTCCTTCCTTTTTACCGCTTTTTCCGAGTTTTTTAATATTTCTTCATCCGGTGAAGCAGGATAATTATTTTCCTGCCCGCGGACACAATGCCGGGCTTCTTCCCGGTCCGTTTTCTGCATGTAGAGTATTCCGGAAAAATCAAGGCCCTCTGCTTTTTCATGATCAATATGATCTTTATCAGGATTTTTCTCCAGAAGATCGACTCTTCCTATAAGTTCTTCGAATTTTCTAAATCCCATCTCCGCCATATATTCCCTTACCTCGCCGGCAAGAAAACGCATAAAGTTTACAACATACTGCGGTTTGCCGTGAAAGTACTTTCGTAATGCGGGATCCTGTGTGGCAACTCCTACAGGACACGTGTTTAAATGACACTTACGCATCATCACACATCCTAAAGTCACCAGTAAAGTGGTTGCAAAACCAAACTCCTCGGCGCCCAGCAGAGCGGCAATAATAATATCCCGCCCGGTTTTAACCTGGCCGTCCACCTGAACCTTTATTCTGTCCCTCAAGTTACTCTTTACAAGTACCTGGTGAGTTTCCGAAAGGCCTATCTCCCACGGCGTTCCGGTATGCATTATCGAAGACAGAGGCGATGCCCCTGTTCCTCCGTCGCCCCCGCTTATCAGTACGGTATCCGCTTTCCCCTTTGCAACACCTGCGGCAACTGTTCCCACACCTACTTCGGAAACCAGTTTTACAGAAACCTTCGCATCCGGGTTTCCATGCTTTAAGTCGAAAATAAGCTGGGCAAGGTCTTCTATCGAGTAGATATCATGATGAGGCGGCGGCGAAATAAGCATTACGCCGGGAGTGGAATGTCTTACCCGTGCAATTACTTCGCTCACCTTATGACCTGGCAGCTGTCCGCCTTCGCCGGGTTTTGCACCCTGCGATATCTTTATCTGCAGTTCTTCGGCATTAACAAGATAGTTCGATGTTACGCCGAAACGTGCAGAGGCTACCTGTTTTATTTTACTGTTAAGAGATACCCCCTTACGCTTCATTTTAAACCTGTATTCATCTTCGCCGCCCTCTCCCGAATTACTCTTCGTGCCGAGGCTGTTCATGGCAAGCGCAATAGTCTCATGGGTTTCCCTTCCTATGGACCCGAAGGACATGGCGGAAGCCACAAACCGCTTTACGATCGACTCTACAGGCTCTACCTCTTCTATAGGTACAGGCGTATTCTTTTTTATCCTTAAAATACCGCGCAGTGTACAGAGATTCTCTGCAGCATTATTTACAACACCAGTATATTTCTTAAAGGTTTCATAATCCTCTTCCCATACAGCTTTCTGCAGCAGAGTAATTGCCTCCGGCGAAAAACGGTGTTCTGCCGAGCTTCTTCTATAATTGTATAAACCGCCGGAATCCAGCATGTTTTTTGAAATTACCGTAAAAGAATTGTAATTAACGTCAGTTCCGGTTCTTAACCCGGAATGCGGGCTCCGCAGATGCTTATGGATATCCCCGGAAACCGGGAAACCGCCTTTGTGAATGGCAAGCTTCTCCTTCTCTACCGTATTAATTCCTATCCCTCCTATCAAGGTAGGAGTTCCGCTAAAATATTCATCCACAAACTTCTCATTTAAACCGACTGCTTCGAATATCTGTGCTCCCCTGTAGCTCCTTATCGTAGTAACACCCATCTTCGACATTATTTTTAACAGGCCCTTTTTTAACGCCGTAATGTAGTTCTCCACTGCATCCTGTTCCGTTATATTGTCAGCAATATATCCTTCCGTCTTTAAATCGATTACGGATTCAAAGGCAAGGTATGGATTTATTCCGCTTGCACCGAAACCAATAAGCGCTGCAAAGTGATGCACTTCCCGTGCTTCACCGGTTTCCAGAATAAGCCCTGCAAGGTGCCGTTTGCCTTTGCGTACCAGGTAATGATGAACAGCGGATACTGCAAGTAAAGAGGGAACGGCAGCCCTGTCTTCCGATATTCCACGGTCGCTTAAAATGACAATAGAATAACCCTCGTCTATTTTAGACTCTACCTCCCTGCATAGAGTGTTAAGAGCCCTTTTAAGGGAACCCAGGTGCCCCGTTGTTGCAAAAAGCATGGGAACAGTGCAGACCCTTAAATCTCCGACAGCGGAATTCTTAAGGGTCTCGATATCATCATTGGTCAGTATGGGATGCGACAGTTTTAACTGCCTGCAGTGTTCGGGCGATTCATCCAATAGATTCCGCTCTTTGCCCACAAAACTCATTAAGGACATAACAAGATTTTCCCTGTAAGGATCTATGGGAGGATTTGTTACCTGGGCAAAAAGCTGCTTAAAATAGTTAAATAACAGTTGAGGTTTTTTAGATAGAACCGCAAGTGCGGTATCATTACCCATCGATCCGATAGGTTCCTTTGAATTTTCCGCCATCGGTGCTATTATCTTCCGCAAATCTTCCAGCGTATATCCGAATGCTCTCTGTATTCTTTTTAAGCGGTCTTTATCTATGGCAAGCTTACGCGGAACCCCCAGGAGCCCTTTAAGCAGGATACGGTTTTTTTCGAGCCAGTGCCTGTAAGGTTTTCTCCTCGAAATACTCGATTTGATTTCATTATCCTTTATGATTCTTTTTTTTCCAGTATCTACAATAAACATCTTACCCGGTGCCAGTCTTCCCTTTTCCAGAATATCCTCAGGTTTAAAATCCAGAACACCCGTCTCCGATGCAAGTACTACCTTGCCGCTCTTTGTAATAACGTATCTTCCCGGCCTTAGACCGTTCCTGTCCAGCATAGCGCCGACTTTAACACCGTCCGAGAATGATATTGCCGCAGGTCCGTCCCAGGGCTCCATAATCGCTGCATGGTACTCAAAGAATGCTCTCTTATCCTGGGAAATATGAAATCTGGATCCGAAAGCTTCAGGGATCATCATCATCAATGAATGCTCTAAAGACCTCCCGCCCACGGCAAGAAGCTCCAGTACATTATCAAAAATCGCCGAGTCGCTTAAGCGTGCATCCGTTACCGGAAAGAGTTTCGATATCTCGTCTTTGAAAAGCCCCGAGGTAAGAGTTTTTTCCCGTGCCTTCATCTTATTCAGGTTACCGCGAAGTGTATTGATCTCTCCATTATGCGCCATAAGGCGGAACGGCTGTGCAAGGAACCATGAGGGGAACGTGTTGGTACTGTAGCGCTGATGAACAAGGGCAAGGGCGCTTACAAAATCTTCATCCTGCAGGTCCGTGTAAAAGCTTACAAACTGTGTGGATACGAACATTCCCTTATATACAATAGTCCTGCACGAGAATGAGGGGATATAAAAATCGGAAAAATCCCAGCCGGAGTTTACAGCCTCTCTTTCCAGGCATTTTCGTACTATGTAGAGCTTTCTCTCGAAAGCATTGTTATCCTCTTTCTCCGCTCCGTCAGGTATTATAAAAACCTGTTTAAAAACGGGCATCTCTCTTCTTGCCTGTTCACCGAGAGTGTCCGGATTAACAGGTACATCCCTCCATCCCAAAAGACTTAAGCCCTCTTCTGTAAGAACATGCTCAACCATACGCTGTGCAAGCTCCGCCTCCGCTTTTTTCTGCGGAAGAAACAGGAACCCGACACCATATTTACCTGCTTCGGGAAGATCAAAATCGACCTTCTTTTTAAAGAAGTCATGAGGAATCTGCAGAAGCATACCCGCCCCGTCTCCGGTTTTCATATCTCCGCCAACAGCCCCTCTGTGTTCGAGATTGCAGAGAATTTCCACCCCTTCCTCAACTATCTTATGAGACCTGGTTCCGTCTATCCGGACAACGAAACCGACACCGCATGCGTCATGCTGATGTTGCGGGTTAAACAGACCTTCTCTTTTCTGCATCATTTTTCAGCCGCCTTATATATATAAATTAAGCGTATATTAATACAGATTTTTGTAATTATGTCAATACAAATAACACAAGATAATTGCATTGTTTATTATTTTTTATATAATAGAACTGTATACAGGGGGGAATGGAGAATGCTTATAAAAATCTTTCAGGGTGATTACAATAAGGTTCAGAAAGACATCAATACATGGGCCGATGTTTACAAACCACAGATAGTAGATTTTAAACAGTCAATGCTTGCAGTAGAACACAATGTACTGATACTGATTACAATACTGTACGAGACAACAGGCGAGAGCAAAAAGGTACAGTATAAAATCGAGAAGTAATAATCAGGCACTGCAAATATAAAAACGTTATTCTTATTTTACAAGAGGTATGTTTTTGCAGGTACTTTTTTTTCCGGATTTTATACGAAATTTTATACGAAAATTTAGAGGAGTAAATAATGCATAATTCCGATAGATTAAAGGTTAATAAGCCTGTAAACAGGCTGCGCGGAAACCTGCCCAAAGTCGGTATACGGCCTGCAATAGACGGGCGTCTGGGCGGTGTACGTGAATCGCTCGAAAAGCAGACCATGGAGATGGCTAAAACCGCTGCCCGTATTATAACGGAAAATCTTCGTCATCCCTGCGGAATGCCTGTCGAGTGCATTATTGCGGACAGGTGCATCGGCGGAACGGCAGAGGCGGCAATGGCGGATGAAAAATTTAAACACGAAGGTGCAGAAGTATCACTGACGGTAACTCCCTGCTGGTGCTACGGTTCGGAAACTATGGACATGAACCCGCTTACGCCGAAAGCTGTCTGGGGGTTTAACGGAACGGAAATGCCCGGAGCAGTTTATCTCGCTGCGGTACTTGCAGCTCACAACCAGAAAGGCCTTCCTGCCTTTGGGATTTACGGGCGTAATGTTCAGGACTCCGATGACAGAACCGTTCCTGATGATGTAAAAACAAAGATTATCAGGTTTACAAAGGCTGCACTGGCAGCCGCAACGATTAGAGGCAAATCCTACCTCTCGATGGGCTCGGTTTCCATGGGAATCGCAGGCTCCATTGTAAATGAGGATTTTTTCCAGAATTATCTCGGAATGAGGAACGAATATGTCGATATGTCGGAATTCATACGGCGTATGGACAATGGCATATACGATCCCGGTGAATACAAAAAGGCACTATCCTGGGTAAAAGAAAACTGCAGGGAAGGCCCGGATGATAATCCTCCGGAAAAACGCCGTTCCAGAGAACAGAAGGTTAAAGATTGGGAGTTTGTTGTAAAGATGGCATTAATTGCACGCGATCTCATGGTAGGGAACAGCAGACTCGAAGAATCCGGATACGGCGAAGAGGCTCTCGGGCATAATGCTATCGCAGCGGGATTTCAGGGCCAGCGCCAGTGGACAGACTACCTTCCAAATGGTGATTTTATGGAGGCAGTTTTAAACACATCCTTCGACTGGAACGGTATAAGACAGCCATACATACTTGCAACGGAGAACGATTCTCTTAATGCCGTATCCATGCTCTTCGGGCATCTGTTAACGGGAACCGCACAGATATTCTCCGATGTAAGGACATACTGGAGCCCGGAAGCAATAAAAAGGGTAACCGGGATACAGCCTTCAGGCCCGGCGGAAGGAGGCATTATCCATCTTATAAATTCCGGACCCACGGCCCTGGATGGTACCGGTCAGCAGACCATGGAAGGCAAACCGGCAATAAAACCTTACTGGAAAGTTACACCGGAAGAGGCCAGAAAGTGCCTTGCTGCAACACTGTGGCGCCCTGCGGATACAGGTTATTTCCATGGAGGCGGTTATTCCACCGATTTTCTCACCAGGGGAGGCATGCCCGTTACAATGAGCAGGATAAATCTGATTAAAGGATTGGGCCCTGTCCTGCAGATAGCAGAGGGCTATACGGTAGATCTTCCGGATGAGATCCATGATGCACTGGATAAACGTACAAATCCCACATGGCCCACAACCTGGTTTGTTCCCCGCCTTACCGGCAAGGGTCCTTTTAAAAGCGTATATTCCGTAATGGCTTCATGGGGAGCCAACCACGGGGCAATAAGCTACGGGCATATAGGTGCGGATTTTATTACCCTTGCATCTATCTTAAGAATACCTGTGGCGATGCATAATGTGCCGGAAGACAGGATTTTCCGCCCCTCTGCCTGGTCTGCATTCGGCATGGATACGGAAGGCTCCGACTACAGGGCATGCGCTAATTTCGGCCCGCTTTACGGGTAAACTAAACTCAGGCAGATAAACTACAGTTAAGTTTTAACAGGCTAACCGGAGACCTCTCTTCTTTTATTTGCCTTACTCGATCTATCCTGTTCTTCTATGTCTTCTGCATCCCACGGATATGCGATCCACATATCTTCTATTTCCTCGCCTGCATAGTATCTTTTTATTTCTTCCGGGATACTGCCCTTTTTTTCTTTTTTCTTGTTGTGTAAAACCATGACTGCAAGTTCTTCAGGGTTGTGTTTAAGCAGTTCTCTTAGACAGTATTCCAGGGTCGTTCTTGAATCATCAACCTCATCGACAAGAAGCACTCTTTTGCCTGTAAGCTTTTTTTCGACCTCATCTATCCATTGGATCGTTTCGGGAAATTCTTTCGGTTGATTATTTTCATCGTAGTATTTTATTCCGACTGTAAGTATGGTTCTGTTAAGAAATGTGTTTAATATCCTTGCAGGAATAAAACCGCCTGTACCTATTGCAACTATGAGATCGGGATTATAATTGTCTTCCGCAATTCTCTCCGCAATGGATTTAACCAGCTTATGAATATCGTTATAGGATAGGTAGTATTTCATTATTTCAGTTTATGACTCCTCTTTTAAAAATGATATCTGCATATAGGGCTGTATTACCGGAGACCTCTATTGCAGCCGCTGTTTTTTAAAGTCTTCCGGAGAAGTTATGATTCTTACATTAACATGGATTTAGATTTTTCTCAATGATTCTCTTTTTATAAACGGTGCCGAAAGCAGAACTTTCTTGTACACATCCCGGCCCTTAATATGCTCTTCATTTAAAAGAGAAATCAATTCGCCAATCAAGTATTTAAAGTCCATTTTAAAAGTAGTCAGAGCGGGGACTACCTCTTTCGCCAGAGGGATATCATCACAACCTATAATAGATATGTCCTGCGGTATTTTTATTCCTGCTTCTGTAAGTTTCTGCATCAGACCAATAGCCATCCAGTCATTAGCAGTAAATATTCCTGTTGGATTCTCCCCAACGGAAAAATCCTTAATAACCGAATACCCCGCCTGATAACCGCTGCTCCAATTCATTTTTCCGGGAATTTCGGTAATATATACATCGGCATCCGAAAGCGCATCAAAAAAACCTTTTTTTCTATAAAAAGCGGATGGATATTTTGCCGGGCCGCTTAGATGAAGTATCCTTTTATGATTATAATCAAGCAATTTTTTGGCAGCCATGTATCCTATTTTATAATCATCAAAATATATCTGAGAAATATCTTCAGTGTCGGGGTAACATTGTACGGCTACTATTTGTTTATAAACTGATCGTATTTTTGCAATTGTATCGGTGCTTAAAAGGCCTACAATTATTAACGGAACATCTCCAAATGTCTCCTTTATTCTATGAAACTCAATAATTGATAATTGTATGGCTTCACGGGAAATCCAGCAGGAGAGCTCAGCTAAAAAGGCCGTGAAAAACGGATCATCTGTCCTGATATCCGGTGCATTTATTAACTGTATAGTGCTTATCTCTGCTATCGGAGTTATATACGTACCGCTTCCCTGCTTTTGAATTAATAAACTCTCCTCAATAAGGATTTTAAGCGACGTCCGCAGCAGCAACCGGCTTACACCCAGCTCTTCGGCCAATATTCTTTCAGGTGAAATACGCACCAGTTTATCTTTACGCAATGATAGTAATTGTTTTCTTAATATCTCAGTGATATTTTCTTTCAGCAACGGTGTTATCTTCACAATATCTCTTTTCCTTTTTAATTATATATACAATAAAAGTACCAATTTTAGATGATTTGATCAAGCAAATAAAGCAAATGCTCAGCTATTACAACTTATGAAAACGATGAAGTTTGGAACTCTTATCTTTAAGACCGGGCCGAAAGGAAATATGAGGTTTTAAATTTTCCCGCACACATTTACACATTTTTTAATCTTGACAGCACGTATAACTTGTTCTAATATCGCTCACTAACGTTCATTAAATTGATAAAGATATTTTATCGATAATATTCGAACAGATGCCGGATGAGCTTTTAAATGCACATGAGCAATATCTGCTGCAATTTAATCAATCACAGGAGATTTACCCGCAGCGGCAGTATCTTTTTAGTCTGAGTAAAATCAGCCGCCAGGTAAACATTCAACTGAATACAAAGGAGGTGGGCTTAAAGATGACTTCAAAACCTAACATTATCTTAATTTTAAATGACGATATGGGATACTCTGATCCGGGCTGTTATGGGGGTGAAGTAAAAACACCCAACCTGGACGCATTGGCAGCTGATGGTCTTCGCTATACTCAATTTTATAATACAGCCCGCTGCTGTCCGTCGCGTGCATCGCTGCTGACCGGATTATATCCGCACCAGGCGGATGTCGGCCACATGATGAACGACGATGGAATCGACGGCTATATAGGGGATTTAAATCCCAATACGGTAACCATTGCCGAAGTCCTGAAAAAAGGGGGTTATGCGGCCTACATGTCCGGCAAATGGCATATAACCCGATTCATTGACGGCCCCAAACACAATTGGCCATGCCAGCGGGGTTTTGATGATTTCTATGGAATTATTACCGGGGCGGCTAATTACTATAACCCGCAGACATTGACCCGGAATAATAAAGGGATAAAACCGGAGGGTGATGATTATTTCCTTACCGATGCGATTTCCGCTGAAGCCGAACGACAGATTCGTACACATGCCGAAAGGAATTCCGGCATGCCGTTTTTTCAGTACGTCGCCTATACGGCGCCTCACTGGCCTTTGCATGCGCATCCGGAAGATATTGCTAAATATAAAGGACGCTACGATGCCGGTTGGGATCAACTGCGGCAGGAACGACTGCAGCGGATGATTGCTATGGGCATCATTCATAAAAATTGGGAATTAACCAGGCGGGATCCGCGTGTGCCGCGCTGGGAAAAGGCTGATAACAAGGACTGGCAGGTCCGGCGGATGGAGGTTTACGCAGCCCAGATCGACCGCATGGACCAGGGCATCGGACGTATTCTGCAGGCGCTCAAAGACACCGCACAGTGGGACAACACGTTGATCATCTTTCTGGCCGACAATGGGGGGTGTGCCGAAGAAATCGAAGAAGGGTGGAAAAAATCCCTTGTCGCAGGATTTGAACAAGTCGGTACTGAAAAAACACGTGACGGGCGCAAAATGCAGTACGGCAATGATCCGGACATAATGCCGGGAGGCGAAGAAACATATCAGAGCTATGGCATACCCTGGGCCAATGTATCCAATACACCGTTTAGACTGTACAAGCACTGGGTACACGAAGGCGGAATTGCAACCCCTTTTATCGTCCATTGGCCCGCCGGAATCAATGCAAAAAACGAACTGCGCCATCAACCGGCACAGCTGCCTGATGTCATGGCTACGTTCCTGGATATCGCCGGTGTTGAATATCCCGCCGTTCATAACGGGCACGAAATTAAACCTGCGGAAGGTTTTAGCATGCTGCCGACATTTACGAATAAACCGCATAACCGGGATATCCTTTACTGGGAGCATGAAGGCAACAAGGCTGTCCGAAAGGGAAAATGGAAACTGGTCTGTAAATATCCGGGAGACTGGGAACTCTATAATATGGAAACCGGACGAACCGAAACAGACAATGTTGCAGGAGACCACCCGGAAATAGTCAGAGAACTGGCGGAACTATATAAACAATGGGCCGGCCGGTGCAATGTCATGCCCTGGGCCGAACTATTAGAACGCAGAAAACACTAAATTTTACTCTCCGCCCAGGCTTCGAAGAAATCACGGTTTATGAGCCGCGGAAAACACTGTTCGTCCCGAAGGTGCTTCACGGTGTGTTTCGGCAAATAAATCTGCGGGGCAGCTTTGCGCAGTACATCTTCATGTCAATGTCCGCGCCCATACCTGCAAAGCTCACAAGTGTTTTCTTATGAGGTATTTCGATGCCGACAGTTCCTAAGTATTTCCGGTGATGCACCGTTTATGCTCATTACTTCATCATTTACTTAAAAGCGATATCTTCATCCTCAGTTCTTTATATTATCCCTTTACACCGGACATCGTTATACCCTGTACAATGAATCGCTGAAGCACGAAAAACAGTACAGTAACGGGAATAAGAGCAACCAGGGATCCCAGGAAAATCTCATGAATGATTATTGTCTGGGATGTTAAAAACACGGAGATAACAACCTGGATCGTCCACATGGAGGAATTCTGACCAATAACCAGGGGCCAGAGAAATGCGTTCCAGCTCCTCATAAAGGCAATTACACCCAGGGCGATAGAAATTCCCCGTGCATTTGGCAGGGCCAATCTGCTCCACAAACCAAAATACCCCAGACCCTCTAATTTTCCCGCTTCCTCGATCTCTATCGGGAAATCAAGGAAAAACTGCCTGTACATAAAAGCGGCGAAGGTACTGAACAATCCGGGAAGGATGATACCTGCAAAAGTATTTACCATCTGGAGCTTTGCAACCACGATGTAGGTGGGAATAAAAGTAACTGTATAGGGAATCATCAAAGTGGCTATAATAAACGCAAAAACCTGTTTGCTCCAGCGGAAGGGTATCCGTGCCAGGGCATAACCTGCAAGGCTGGCAAACAAAAGCTGAAAAAATGTCTGGGTAACCGCGATAAACGCCGAATTGCGAAGCCCTGTAAAAATATTAACATCTTCGTTTGCGAAAAGTTCCTTTAGGTTATCCAGGATATGCATTGGCCAGGGCCAGAGCATCCATTTCCTGCCGATGATCATCCGGTCGGTAGCGAAAGCATTGCGCAGGATGATATAAAACGGAATAAGGAACAGGAAACTTAAAACCCCCATAAAAACTACCCGCAGGACACTTTGTAAATAGTATTTCTTATTCATAGTTTCCGCCCCCTACCTGATTCCCCTGCCAAGGCCAACAAAACGGCCCTGAAGCAGTGTACTGATGACAATACAAAAGGCGACGATAAAGGCACCGGCCGATCCGACTCCGAAATCCTGAGCTGTAAAACTGGTAGTATACAGGTAAACAAGAGGAGGACGGGCAAGCCGCAGATTAAATGTGGTAGAGAAAGTTCCGCCGAGGATGTTGTAAAACTCATCGAAAGCCATAAATATATTAACAACATTAATAAATAACACAAACAGAGTAGTATTGCGAAGCAGTGGAAATGTAATATGCCGAAATACCACCCATCCGCGTTCGGCACCATCTACCCGTGCCGCCTCATATAGTTCCTCAGGAATCTCCTGTATGCCCGCAATATAAATAATCATATAAAAACCTACCTGAAGCCAGAGCCTCACTGTAACCAGAGGAAACCAGACTTCGGGCGCCGTGCTGGTCCATGCGACAGGGGCGACCCCGAAAAACTTGATTACCGTATTAACCAGACCGAAACGCATTCCGTTAAAAAGCGACATCCGCCAGATCAGAGAGGCAACTACATACGAACAGGCCATGGGCATAAAAAAAACGGTTCGAAAGAAACCCTGCCCTTTCCGGGTATTTGTTATAAGCACGGCCAATCCAAGGGAAAAAGCAATTGTCCCCGGCACGATAAACAAGCCGTAGATTAGTATTGTTTTAAGAGAATTCAGAAAAGCTTCGTTTTGAAACAATAAAATATAGTTCTGTAATCCTACAAAATGATGCAGAGCCACTGTGCCTCTGGCCTCATTTACACTGAGCAAAAGTCCCCACACAATTGGAATTACAGTAAAAACAACAAGACCGGTGATAAGAGGCGCAACAAAAAGGACAAAAGCCCAAAAACCTTCCCGCTCCGCTTTGGGCATTATTCTTGTGTGCATATTTTACTCCTTTTTAAAAGCCGGCCCTTGCAGGCCGGCTGTAATCTTTAATTCCAATTCCACAAAGAGACTGTTCTTGTTAGTATCGGATCAATAAAGATCTTTAAGCCTCTTTTGAACAACCGCTGCACCGTCTTTAACAAGTCCCGAAACCGGTTTATCCGTTTTCAGAACCTTATTAACCATATCATAATATGCCGAGTTCATCACCGAATCCCAAAGAGTATTGCCGGCCGGACTGGGGGCAAGACCCCATTTCCCTGTAAAATCGACAAATCTTGCTGCTCTGGGATCACCCGAGAGTTTTTCGGCAGCCTTCGTTGCAGATTTCCGTGGTGTAATATGAAAACCATATCCTGTATTCCAGTCGATCTGGATTTCAGTACCGGTCGAGTCCAGCCACATCCACTTGATATATTCCTTGGCCTGAGGGATATTCTTGGAAAAACCGCTTATCATTTCGGACCAGCCTCCAAAAAACGTAGCAGGATGACCACCGGCTTTAAAAGGCGGCACCGGGAAAATATTAAAGTCGTCGCCGAACTCTTTCTTGATCGCCGGGAATTCCCACAGACCGCCCCATGTCATTGCAGTCAGTCCGGTAATGAATGCTGACGGGTCCCACCAGTCCTGCGGGGCACCAATTAGAAGGCTGCCGGATTTGGCCAGCTTTCTTAAGCCCGCAAGCGCCTCAACTGTCTGAGGGGTATTGAAAACAATACTTTTACCGTTGTCAGAAATCCATTTATCGTTTCCATTTGAATAAGGAAGAAGGAAAGCCATCGAAGCTCCGCCGCTGTTTCCCAAAAAGAGTCCTTTTATATCCTTGGTTGTCAGCTTCTTTGCTGCTGTGTAGAGTTCCTCAAAATTCTTCGGTTCCGTCAGGCCCGCATTTTTCATCAGACTCGGCCGATAATAAAATGCACCTGAGTCGATCAGCATTCTGACTCCATAGATTTTTCCCTTTACTGTGTCGTTCAGTATAGCCTTCTTACTGAAATCAGCTCTGACCTCCGGGGTAAATAAATCATCCAGAGGAACTACCTGGCCGGCTTCCACCATAGTAAGGGATACACTGCTCTTTTCGAACACATCGATTTTTTCACTCTTTGCCGCCAGAGCGGTTTGCAGCTTGGTGTTATAATCTCCCACAACCCAGCTTACCTTTACGCTAATACCGGGATGGGCTTTTTCATATTCCTTCGCATAGCGCCCTACAGCTTCGTGAGTTCCCTTTTCGCCGTACTGGTGATACCACACGTTCAATGTGGTTTTTCCCGCAGCACCCTTCTCTTTCTGTCCTCCTGCAAAAACACCCGTAGCAGCAAGAAGGAAAGCCAATGCAATGCTGATCAACCCCAGCCATTTTAATATTGCTGTCTTTTTGTTCATCTCTGAACCTCCTTGTAAATGATTTCCAATTATATACCATAATAAAACCATTTGTCAAGATATCTTAATATTTAAAAACAGAAACACCTTTCTCTTTCCGAAAATTTATGAATATAATGATTCAATAATTACCGAACTTAAACCGGGGGAAATGTGGTCCGCAAAAGAGAATACCATCCGAAAGAGTATGCCGAGTACCTGGATAAACATTATCGACACAACATAGTTGTGAATATTCTTGATATAGGCTTTTTCCAATTCAGTATGAGCCTGGTCTCTGCAGGTATAATTCTGCCGGCATTCGCTTTAAGACTCGATGCCTCTAATATGGTCATCGGATTTTTACCTGCTTTAATGCGTATCGGCTGGCTTCTTCCCCAGCTTTTTGTTTCCTACTTTATCGAGGGGTTATTACGGAAAAAGCCTATGGTCTTATTTATGGGCATTTTTCAGCGGCTGCCCTGGTTTTTATTGGGACTTTTTACTCTGCAGTTTGCCATAGGCAGCCCCCGGACACTCCTGATTTTATTTATAATTTTCCTTAGCATTACCACGTTCGCAGGCGGAATAAATGCAACGGCGTGGGGAGACATGATCGCCAAAGCCATACCCCGGAGATTACGGGGGCGTTTCATGGGCTATGTCAATCTGATTGGAAATGCTTTAGCTGTATTCGGCGGATTAACGGTTAAGTTTATTATGGAAAGCGGGCGGTTTGCTTATCCTGCCAATTATGCATTGCTTTTCTTCGGCGCCTTTTTTTTATTAGCCGTCTCTTTTTACTTTTTTTATTTAAACCGGGAACCCATTTTACTGCCGTCACCCAGAGAAAAAAGCTTTGCTGAGTATTTTCGAAATATCCCGCTTATTCTAAAAAAAGATCATAACTTTTTTCTCTTTATTTGTGCCCGTATTCTCGGGCTCAGTAATGTGATGGGGCTGGCTTTTTTTATGACCTATTCCATGAAACGATTCGGCCTGAACGACGCGGTAACCGGTAATTTCGTTTTGATATCCACAATTGCGACTATGGCGGCTTCCCCGATTCTCGGTCTTGTGGCTGACAGAAAGGGGCATAAAAATAATCTGATCATATCACGTTTACTCTATATTATTGCCGTTCTGATCGCCATGACTGCCCGGCAATGGCAGATGATGTACCTGGTTTTTGTCTTTATTGCCATGAATATAAGTGCAAATATGATAAGTATGAACAATATTGTCTTTGAGTTTGCGCCTGAAGGCAGACGCCCGACTTATATGGGTCTGGCCGCAACATTATCGGCGCCTTTTATTTTATTGTTCTCTTTTTTAGGAGGAAAACTGGCGGGCTCATCGGTTTTCGGCCTTTATCTTCCGTTTTTAGTCTCGATGTTATTCAATATCGTTTCTATGATAATTCTGGCTGTATGGGTAAAAGAGCCGAAAAAGGGATGAAAGATTTCTTAGGCATTTATCCCTTTAACATCCCCTCACTTAAACCTTCTATAAAGAATTTTCTGAATACCAGAAAGAGAATAATAACCGGTATTATGGAAAGTATTATTGCAGCTCCCACACGTCCCATTGCCATTGTCTGGAGTTCATCCCTGAGCCACACAATTCCGACCGGTAATGTCTGCCATTCGTTCCGTTTGTTAATTGTACTTGCGAACATGAACTCCTGCCACGCAAATACAAATGTTATTATGGTTGTGGTTACAAAGGCAGGTTTTACTATTGGTATCAATACCTGGAAAACCATTCTGAACTCGGAGCACCCGTCGACGATTGCCGCATCCCTTATGTCGAGCGGGATTGTGGAGAATGCACCTCTCATTATTAAAAGTCCCCACGGAAGGTTAAGGGCAACATACGGGAGAATAAGTCCGAGGTATGTATCCGTTAACCCCATCTTATACTCCATTATGTAGATGGGAATCAGGTACATTATATACGGAATAGTCAGAACACTTAAGACTAACATGAAGAGAATCTGATTCCCCTTAAACTTTCTCATTCCGAAGGCATAGCCGCTTAGAGCGCTTGAAATAAGTACGAAAACAACAGTAGCCGATGTCACTACAACACTGTTCAGAAAGTACCGGAGAAAACCTTTCATCCCGGTAAACACATATACATAGTTTTGAATGGTTAATGCCTGCGGAATAATCGAGGGCGGGAATTTATGAATATCGCTGTTGGGCCTTATCGATGTTATAAATATCCAGATTACGGGGAATATATAGATAACGGCAAATACGGTTACGGCTGCATAAAAAACCTTTATAAGACTTCCGTATGATAGGCTGTTTTTACTCTTTTTTATTTTTATTGTCGCTTCTTCCGGTTTCATATATCTATCCCTTCTCCGCTGTTTCCGGCCTAAAAATCAAATTCAGAACTGCTGCCAGTATTAGAATAATAGCAGCGGTTATATAGGATACCTGGGATGCCTGTCCGAAATCCATCCGTTCAAAGGCAAGTTTCCATGCGTAGTAGTAGAGTGTATAGGTTCTGATGCCCGGCCCTCCCTCCGTTACAACCTTAACCAGGTCGAATACCTTTAGTGAGTTTATCAGTATCCAGATACTGGAAATCAGCATATACGGTTTCAGATTCGGTATTATTATCCATTTTACCTCCTGCCAGAAGGTGGACCCGTCCACCTTTGCCGCTTCTCTTAAGCTTTTGTTTATCCCCTTTAAGCCGGCTATAAATATGATGAGCGTAAACCCGACCATCTTCCACGAGCGTGCTATAATAAGGCCGACAAGTGCCGTTTGCGGTTCCTGGTACCAATCGAACATAAACCGCGGATTATGGGTTACATTTCTTATGATGATATTTGCGAATCCGTTTATCGGAGACAGGAGCCAGGCAAATGTAATACCTACAAGGGACATCGGTATTATCATCGGGAGATAGAATATAACCTGGAACACCTGTACACCGTGTGTCAGTTCGTTTATCAGGATTGCCAGTATAAGGGATGCCAAAAAGGTTATGGAAAAGTATAAAACGGCGAATATTGCCTGATTTTTTAATGAGGTTAGAAAGAAATCGTCATGAAAACGCTCTATATATCCCCTGAAAAATATAAATTTGGGAACCGGATCTATCCCGAATTTGTACTTCGTCAGGCTCAGGTATCCGGAATAGACAACAGGGAAAGCAATAAAGATAAGCACAAAAACCATTGCCGGTAAGAGAAACAGAAAGAGGTTTATGTCTTCTCTTAACTTTCTCTGCCGTTTCAGCCTTTTTAATTCGGTTAATTCTTCATGATTCACTGTGCTCATATTCATTTCCCCTGTAAAGATATAGATATTAAAAGCAATGCGGGGGAAGGTTCTCTGACTTTCCCCCGCACGTAACCGGATAAATAAAATGATCTTTTGTTTAGTAAGCTCTTACATCCGTAAAGTCTAAACCCTCTGTCTCTTTCTTAACAGATGACAGCGCCTTGTCGACATCCAGCCTTCCGAATGCAGCCTCCGGCAGGTATTTCTGAAGTATGTCGAGATATTTGTTCAAGTCCTTGTATAAAGGTATAGGGCTTGAATTATCTGCGATGGAGAGCAGCGTAGGCATCTGATCCTTGAATCTTGTTATACCCTCTCCGTACGCGGATTTTAGGATCGGAAGTTTACCGTAGTGGTTAAAACTCCACTGCCCGAAATATTTGCTGTAGATTTCGTCTCTGATGAATGCCCTGGCGACATCTTTATTTTTTGCCACTTTCGGCATCCATACCGAGTGTGTCCATATTATACTGCCGTTTTTTCCGGAGCCGGGCCAGCCTGTGTATGCAATATCGCTGTTCTTCTTTGTTACACTTACAAGCTCCATAATATGGCCCTGAGCAGCAAAAAAGGAACCTGCCGCACCACTCTTCCAGAGCTCATATCCCTTGTCATCGGAAATGGTGTAGGCCGCAAGACCCTTTTTGTACAGGGTCTGAATCAGGGTCATCCATTTCTTTGCCGAATCACTGGAAACATCGAAACCCTTGCCGTCATCGGCTCTGAAGGTTCCCCTCATGGCCTGAATACCGGAATTATAATCGTACTGCATAAACTCTCTGTCCCATATCTGTATGTTAGCACCGACCGGAGCAAATTCTTTCATCTTTGCAAACCAGCCGACAAACTCGTTCTCTGCCATACTGGGAATCGGAACCGGTTTTCCGCCGGTCCATAATCCTGCTTTCTTCATAATATTTGTGTTTACACCGATAATAGCGACCTCGCCCATGAACGGAATTACGGGGAAGTAAGAACCTCCTCCCGCCTTTTTATATTTCCCTGCATTTAAGAAACCGCCGACAAGTTTATCCGGTGCCATATTCCCTGTAAGCATATCATCCATTGGTTCTGTCCAGCCGCCTAAAATTAACGGTGCAAGCATAGAACCGCTTCCGCCGACAAAGATGTCGAACGATGTTTTCCCGGCCTGCCACTCCGGAATGTAGGTTACACCGCCCCATTTGTCAGCCCTGATCCTTTCGATCTTTACGCCTGCATTATTCTGCTCGAATTTATTACAAACATCTTCAAGAGGGAATTTCTTAAAGATCCAGGGCGGCGCGGCTACACGCAGAACCTTCTTTTCTGCCTTCTTCTCTCCCTGCCCGCCTGCATAAACACTGAATGTAAATGACAGAGCGATAAGAAGAACAACCAGGAAGACCAGCCATTTTTTCATAAGTATCTCCTTTTATATAATAGATTTTTTGTATTTATATTATTGCAATAATTGTACCAATTCGACTGTTTGCTTTAAGTATTTTTTTTATCTCTTTATAACTTCTTGTATCTTAATGAAATAAACAAAATGTCCGGGATCCGGCATCGCTGGGGGTTTTTTGTTATTCTGTGGAGGGATAATAAAACCGGCAAAAATTGCAGGGTATACGGAAATATTTGCAGTTTTTAAAGTTCGGTCTTACCTGACGGCCTGGATACGCTTTACAATACCCTTTAGTTTCGATGCATGTTTTCTATAGACCGGCTCCATGGCTTTAATAAAGGGCCGCTTATCTATGCCGGTAATAATCTCGCACCCCGTGGCAAGGGCCTTATCCTTTGATTTTTCCACCATCTTTTCCCATAATTTCCTCTGATACGGAATTGATTCTTTTGCAGCTCTTTCGATAAGTTCTCTGTCTTCGGCAGACAATGTATCCCATCTCTTTTTACTGAAAAGTATTATCTCCGGAACCCTGGAATGTTCATCCTGAGTGTAGTACTTAGCCGTCTCAAAGTGTCCCTTTGTTATCCATGAGGGATAGTTGTTTTCCGCTCCCTGAATTACACCCGTTCTTAAAGCGGTATATACCTCTTCGAAGGACATGGGAATCGGTATTGCACCGAGTGCTTTTACCATGTCTATGGTAATTTCCGCTTTCTGTACCCTTATTCGTAAGCCTTTAAGATCCGCTATCGAACGGATGGGTCTTACCGAATTGTAAAAACTTCTCTGCCCGGAATCGTAGAAGCCGAGCCCGATGAATCCCTTTTTTTTAAGGTATTCCATCAATTCCTTTCCTATTTCTCCGTCGACCACTTTATGCATGTGTTCTGCACTTCTGAAAATGTAGGGAAGTGCAAAAGCTTTAAACTGGGGGACAATCTGGGTAATGGGATTTATATTGACCCTGTTTATATCTATCTTTCCGTCCCTTGTCTTCTTTATTGTTTCTCTTTCGGAACCAAGCTGGGCCGACGGATAAACTATCATTGTTATCCTTCCGTGCGACCATTTCTTTAAAAGTTCCGCCATTTTTAAGAGCCCCTGTGTAGTGGGATATGTCAGTTCGTGGTCATCGGCAGCCTTAAGTATTATTTTTTTTTCTTCTCTCCGGCCTATGCTGCTTATGTAGATGAGAGGCAATATTAGCATAGGTACAAGTACCGCAAAGATTATAATTGTTTTTTTTGATAAATCAGCCACTAAAATGCTCCTGGTATAACTTCCGTAATATATCTATACCGGAAATAGTATTTCGACTTCTCCGTGTCCCTCTCTTGTGTTCCTCAGTGAAATCACGGCACCATGCGTTGTCAGTATCCTGTAGGATATGGAAAGGCCGAGTCCCGTGCCGTTGTCCTTAGTGGTATAGTAGGGATCGAAAAACCTGTCGATTTTATCCTCTTCGAAACCATCACCCGAATCTGTTATCACAACCAGTATTCCCCGCTCCTGTTTAAACTCCAGTTTTACAGAAACAACCGCCTCCTCCGGTTTTAATTTACCCCTGCGTACGGCAGAAATTGCAGCATCGAAGGCATTGTTTAAAAGATTGGAAAAGACCTCTTCTATTTTGATAATATCTATGTAAAACCCGGGAATGTTGTTGATTTTTGTGTACTCAAGTTTAATCTCGAGATTATCCGCTATGAGTTTGTATTTAGGAAGAATCTTTTCCCAGAGATTAGAAAGCGAATACCTCTGGAGGTTTAACATCTCCGGCCTGGCAAAATTCAATATCTCTTTAAGGAACCTGTCCGCATTTTCGACCTCTTTTAATATAAGATCCGTATGTCTTTTAATGTATTCTTTTTTTGTCAGCATAGCCTGGGATGCAAGCTGGATTATATGGAGGGGTTTCCTCATTTCATGTGCCATTCTTGCAGAGATGTGTCCTAAGAATATGAATCTGTCGTCTGTTCTTATCTGAATCATTCTGCCGCTTAGCCTGTTAAAACTATCCGCAAGAGTTTTCATCTCATCTTCCGTTGTTATATTTATATGCTGTCTGTAATCCCCGGCCATAATTTTTTCGACACCTCTCGTTAGTTCCAGAATGGGTTTAACAATTTTTGAGGCGGATACGTATGATATAAGCAGAATAATTACCAGTATGGTGACAAGTATAAATACGACAATCGAGTTTATCCTTTTCATGGGAAGAAGAAGTGTATTTTTAGGCTGAAATGTGACGAATTTCCAGGTGGTTTTTAACACATTTACAAATACCATGCCGCCTTTGTACTCCGTCAGCCTGGTAAACTCCCTTCCGTATGCATCGCTCTCTCTTTTGCCAACGAGTTTCTTGTCCGAATGGGCAATAATGTAACCAAACTGATCGACAAGCATGTAGGAATCAAACTCTGAAAATGTAAAAAAACCTATCATCCTGCTTATGACATCGATTGGTATTACACCTGCAAGAACACCGGTTATCTTTTTATTGTATTTAACAGGCGCAGCCACAACCTCGAGCCCTTTAAAAGCCGGTTCACCGAGTGCCGGGCCCATATAGAAATATTTTGGTATTTCCCCTGTAAAGTAGGAAATAAAAACCCTGCTGTCCAGATATCCCGTTTTACCGCCGGAGTTCCAGTATCGGCCGTTTAGATTTATCAGGTATATATCCGAATAGATAAATGCCAGTCTATAACGCCAGTTTTTTAAGTAACCCTTAATAATGTTTCTGTCGTTTTCTTTTAGTGAGGGGACGTCGGATATCTGAATTATTTCCGATATTCTCGAGATGAGCCAGTCATTGATAGCTCTCGAGATGTTTTTTATTTCATTGCTCTTCTGAGTTATTGCCTGATTAAAGTAGTATTTATTTACGTATACCAGTCCCGTTGCGCCTATCGTCGCATATATAAACAGTATGGGAATAAAAGACATCAGAAAAAACTTAGTTCGTATCTTCTTCATTTTGTAATTTGTATCTTAAGCCCCTTACGGAAATACATAATTTTGATGCAGTTAACGTTTTATTCCCGTCTAAACCGTTTAAAACCCAGTGAATATACCGGTTTTCGAGCTCTTTTAAGGGGAGAATTCCTATTTTCGAAAAGTCCGGTTCGCTCTCCTTATCCTGCTCTAAGTGAAATGCCTCCGGAGGAATTTCTTCCTCTTTACATATGATTACAGCCCTCTCTATCGAGTTTCTCAGTTCCCTTATATTCCCCGGCCAGTTGTATGTTAACAGCAGTTCTTTTGCCTGTTTTGATATTCGTTTTACCCTTTTATTGTACTCATGGCTGAATTTGTCAACGTACCATTCGGCAAAGGGGAGGATATCCTCTTTTCTTTCCCTTAAAGGAGGAATGTAAACCGGCATGACATTTATCCTGTAAAATAAATCGTCTCTGAAATCTTTCTGTTTAACAAGTTCCTTAAGGTCCTTGTTTGTGGCTGTGATAATCCGGACATTAAGGGATATTCTTCTTGTGGAACCTAAAGGGGTAATCTCTTTCTCCTGGAGGAATCTAAGGAGTGCAACCTGGGCTTTCGGTGATAGTTCGTCTATTTCGTCTAAGAACAGTGTGCCTCCGTCTGCGATTTCCAGTTTTCCCCTGGTTCTTTTTTTTGCGTCTGTGAAAGCTCCTTTTTCATAGCCGAAGAGTTCCGATTCGATAAGATTCTCAGGTATTGCCCCGCAGTTTATCGGAACAAATGAGCCTGCAGACCGGTTCCCCATTGCATGGATATACCGGGCGATAACCTCTTTGCCGGTTCCCGATTCTCCCTGCAGAAGTATTGTTGTCCGGAGGCTCTTTATATTTTCGATTGTATCGAAAATCTTCGAGAATTCGCTGTTGTTTGTTATGTAGAGAAAATCGTCTAATTTTTGAAGTTCTTTCTTTAAAAATATATTCTGTTCCCGGAGTTTTTTATGATTGATGGCTTTCCGAAGTACTATGGAAAGCTCGTCTATCTGGACGGGTTTTGCGATGTAATCGAATGCTCCTTCTTTAAGTGCCTTTACAGCGTTCTGAATTGTCCCATACGCCGTTAACATTATAAGCGGTATCTCGGAGAAGTTCTTTACAGTGTAGTGCAGCAGGTCCATTCCCGATCTGCCGGGCATTTTAAGGTCTGCAATAATTACCTGGTAACCGGAGCGGTTTAGTTTTTCGATTGCCTCATCCACACCGGAGGATGTTTCTATTTCATATCCCTTTTCTTCCAATACCTCGGAAAGAAGTGCCAGGGCGGTAGTATCGTCGTCCACTAAAAGTATCTTTTCTTTTTTTTCCATACAACTGATTGAATTATATATATTAATTAAAATCAGTAAAGAGCAGTACGGGTACTGTTTTTAAAGGGATGATGCAGTTTATGCGGCAGGGACATACCGAAGCGTCTGCAGTCAGGGAAGTGCGCCTTGCTTCTTTCCGCCTTTATTTCGTCTTCATAACATGCACGCCATCCCAGTCGGAACCGGGAGGCTGCTCTACATACCGGGAAGTGCGTTCAGCCAGCACTGCGGTTGCTGCATCGTTTTTAATTGTCTTAAAGACCTTATCGAAAGTTGAAAGGGCACTTTTCCATTGCCGCTTCCTGTAGTATCCGAGCCCTTCTTCGTAAAGATGCAGTGCATCGATTACCCTGCCGGGCACGTTTTCTTTTAAATCGTAGAGTTCGTATATTGATACCGGTTCTTTTTTCCCCTTTACACGTATCGAATCAAGCTCCCGGAAAACAAAAGGGACATTTTTATACCCTTTGCATTCCTCTATAACCTTTTTAAACGTAAACCGGCTCACAATAATACCGGTTCCGTATACCTTGTTTACCCCTTCGAGCCGTGAGGCAAGGTTCACGTTATCACCCAGAATCGTATAGTTAAAGATATTCTCCGTACCCATGTTCCCTGCAATTACTTCGCCGCTGTTTATACCAACCCGCATCCTGATATCCGGCAGACCTTCGGTCTTCCATTTTTCGTTGAGTTTTCTCAAGCGTTTCTGCATGGCTGCCGCTCCTCTGCAGGCCTGCACAGGATGCATGGAATCCTCCACAGGACAGCCAAAAAAAGCCATAATTGCATCGCCTATGAACTTGTCAAGAGTTGCATTTTCTCCCGATAATATCTTCATCATTTCATCGAAGTACTCCGTTAACAATCGCTGGAGTTCACCCGGAGACATATTCTCAGAAACACCGGTAAAGTTTGCAAGGTCCGTAAATAGAACGGTAACATCGTAAACTCTTCCTCCAAGGCTCAACCGGGATGGATCCTCAAGCAGGCTGTCAACAATCGATGGTGCAAGGTAGTGTTTAAAAGCCCCGAGAATAAGCCTTCTTTCCACAATACCCAGTAAAAACCTGTAAAGATAGACAAGCAGAAAAACACCGGAGACTACCATAATAACCGATATTACCGGAATCCTTACCTGCAAAAATCTCATAAAGACATAGCCGCCTGCGAAAAAGAAAAGACCTGCTGCAAAGACGAGAAGCAATCCCTTAAAAGCCCCTGTTCTGTAGAACAGGTACGATACCGGCAATGTAAATGCAAGTATAAGAAACGCCAGAAGAACAAAGGAATTAAAAGGATCACTTATAAAGCGGTTCCTCAGGATGGAATCAAGAATATTTGCATGAATCTCGACACCAGCCATCTTCGTAGAAACGGGTGTTTCATAGTGATCCGTAGTACGGCCGAGCACCGGCGGAGAGGAAAGGGAAATCCCGATAAACACTACCTTATCCTTGAAAATTCCATCAGGTAAATACTCAGCAGGGTTCAAGGCCTGGTAATAAGAAACCGTTTCTATTCCTATTCTTGGTTCACCGTTGTAATGAATCAACAGGTCCCCCTCTTTGGTTTCGGTTTTTTCCATCCCCAGAAGCAGACAGGCTGCCCTGGAAAGGGACGGAATACCATTTAAATACGGCTGAGTTCTCCTTATAACTCCGTCCGGGTCCATCGGGAGGGTTGCAAGTCCTTCGCCTGCTGCAACTTCTTCCAGCCCCGGAAAGGGGCTGATAAGCTGTTTTACGGTGTACCTGCTGTCATTCGTTTCCTGCTCGTCCATGGCGAGTACCACATTACCGGCATCCCTTACAGCGCTGACAAGATATTCATCCTCTTCCCTGTCTCCGCTCTCTCTGTCGAAGATGATATCAAAAACTATAACCCGTGCGCCGGCCTCTTTTAACGTTTCTACAAGGCTTGCATGTAATACCCTCGGCCACGGCCATTTTAACCCTACCTCCTGAAAGGAAAGCTCATCCACTGCAACCACTATTATATCCGGCGGAGACTTGCTGTCTTTTACAAATGCCTTCATGTACCTGTCGTATACGAACCATTCAAGGCGGCTGATAAAATTGGTGCGGGCAAAGGCAAGACCGAAAAATATGCCGGAAAGTACAATTACCAGGCAGGGTAACGGCTTTAGTTTACCCTGCTTCGGGATAAAGAAATTACGTAAGATCGATAACATCGTTGTCCCGTAAACTAATTTCGGCATACAGGCTGAACGGACACGCGGCAAGTATCAAAATCTGTATCCCAGGGTAATTTTAATACGCCTGTAGGGTAGAATCGGATTAAGGGAAAGTCCCTCTATGAAGTACTCGAAATCCTGATTCAGGATATTCTTCCCGCTGATAGTTATCGTTCCCCGTTTCCCGGGAAAAGTATACCGGACACTACAGTCTACAAGCTGAAAAAGAGAGTCCTTAAGCTCTGTAATCGAACTTTTCAGGTAGTTCTGCGTAAAAAAGCCGTGCATAATAGATATCTTTAAACCGAATGGAAAGGTAAAGGTCAGGCCGCTTTTAAGGACATTGTCCAGCTGTACAAAGGGTACGGTAATCAGCATAATAAGCTGATTTTCCACAGAGGCGCATAGATAATTTGTAATTATCCAGTCGAAGGAACCGTCGAGCCCAAGATGATCCGCCGTATTATAGGTTATAATTCCGCCTTCAGGATACTCGTTGTACCGGTAGAAGAAAGCTGTGCTGAAAAAAGCCTTTCTCAGCGAAAGTTCCCAGGAAACGTCAAACTCCGTTCTTAAAACATACTCCGGTTCGTTTCTCTCCAGAACAAAGCCCTCCACAGTAGTCGGAGATATCTTATCGCCGAATAAACGCGTATTTCTCCTTTGAAAGACTGCCGTTCTTAAGATCGAAGAATTTCCAAAATCGAAAGAGAATCCCAGCAGCGGATAGAGACCCTGGAAATCGTAGGCGGTTCCGGTAAGGATATCCTTTCCCACGTCCTTCTGCATGCGAAGGCCGGCAGTGATGTGCAGCCAGTCGAATAACTGCCACCTGTCCCACAGCCAGAGGGCGACCCCGGCACTGTCGCTGTCATATTTATCGGTCCAATCCGTTACCGGCAGCCCCGAGCTTTCGTAATAGGCATTAACCCTGCCGGTACGACCCTGTTTTCCATAGTAGAATTCCAACCCGCTTACAAGTTGATTCCTGCCGCCTAAGTGGAATACCTGCTGTACCTGTGTATCGTAGAGATCCCAGGAGGATTGGATTGCATCATCGAGCAGTATCCCTGTTATTGCAGAGGGAACATCCGGGTCGGTTGTTTCATCGCGGATCAACTCGTATTGAAGAATAAGGGTAAGAGGTGAGGCAATTCCAAAGGTATGCTTTAAACCGGTTGTAATACCAAAATAGTTTGTTTTTGTTTCATAGTTGGAATCGGGATTCATCGTAGTGGTCCGGATGTTCAAAGGATACGGAGTATCTGTTCCGACCGTTATCACTTCCGTTTCATCGCTTCCATAGTTTGTATAGGTATAGTAAGAAGTCAAAAGAAGGTCGGTTTTGTTACCCAGGCTTGCTTTGGCATTTACATAACCATAATAACGTCGATCCTGTATTTCAGGGCGTGCACTTTCCTCTGTCCTGTAGTTTAAAAAAGCTAAATGAGCAAAGTAATCGGAACCACTTCGGGTTCCTGTTTCCGCCAATACTGAAAAGGGATAGGAAGCTTCACTGTAAAGTGATACAGAAAAGAACGGAACATCAAAGAGAACCGTGTACTCCTTGTAGGTACTGAAAACATTCCTGTTTACAGGTATGTAGAGGAGGTATTGCAGCAGCTCACTTCCCTGTGCCTGCAGCCTGTCAGGGACATTACCGTAGAGATCGGCCAGAAAGAGGTGAACGCTTGGATTTGCAAAATCGGCATTCAGTGACTTGTGCGCTTCATACATCCCCCAGGAATCAAAACCAAGCTCTCTGTATACCCGTGCCATGCTTACACTCTTTGTAGCCAGATCCTTATCAAGCAGAAGCCGGCTTCTGTAAACCGCACGGTTGTCGTTCAGCGCAATTGCTTCGTGCATCTTGTCCAGAGCATCCACAAATCTGAAACTGTCTTGCAAAAAGAGACTTGCATAGAGCCTGGGCGTCGGATCCAGAGGATCCAGCTTTTCGGCACTCTTCAGGGTGGAGAGAGATTCCTCCGCTCTTTCCAGCTGATGGTATCCCTTTGCAAGGTAGCTCTGATATAGAGAAATTTTTGGTTGAAGCAGTGTTGCAATTAGAATCTCCTCCAGGCCTTTTTCCTTTTTTCCCTCTCTGAATTGGATTAAGCCCAATCCGAGATGAGGCTCGCCGAATTGGGAGTCAAGTTCCACCGCTTTCTCGAAGTCGGCACGTGCATCATCCCTGCTTCCGCGGGACATCTTTATAAAACCTGATAGTGACAGTACCTGCGGATTATCCCGTTTGATTTTACCGGCATATTTAATATCCCGCAGTGCCATCTCTGTTTTACCCGAGCCGAAGAGAATCCGTGCTCTGTTTACCAGGCCCCTTACACTTTCAGGGTCAAGTTTCAGCACCCTGTCGTATGTCGCACCGGCTCTCTGTAAATCGAAGAAAGCCTGATATACCTCACCGGCAGCTATCCCGGCAGATACTGATTCCGGGTGGGATTTTACTGCCCTTTCAGCATATTTTCTGGCCTTTTCCTTGTTGTTCTGAATCAGTTCCACAGTTGAGAGAAGTGTAAGGGTCCGAAGGGAATCGTCTTTAAGAGAAAGGGCTCTTTCCAAAAGCTTTCTTGCCTCCCCTGCTTTACCCAGCAGCAGCAATGCGGCGGCACGAAGACTGAGCCGTTCATCTTCCAGATTCTCACTTACACTTTTGTTAAGCACAACGAGAGCTTTTTCCGGTTGTCCAAGCTCTATCCAGGCTCCTGCAATACCTATCCGCACCCAATCCCCGCCGGACAGGGAATTTTCTGATAATACGGCCTCGAAATTCCCTCTTTTACACTCTGCAAAGATTTTCTTAACTGCAGAAGGCATATTCTCCTTAAGGTAGTCATGCCAGCTTATATCAACAGGATAAAAGAGGACCCACTGCACGGCATCCTCCGGGTTTAATATCTTCCTCTTTACCGGTGCTTTTCCGGGAATAACCGTTGCCTGCTCGCCCGGAAGAACTGTGAGAGATCCGTACTCGTTGTAGAAATCTATTTCCCCTTCCAGTACAGTCATTGTTGTTGTGCCGTCATCTCTCAATTTCAGATCAATCTCCGATCCGCGAATTGCAGCAGTTACCGTCGGAGTATGTACCTCCAGTCTGCTTTTTGGGTTTTTCGTTCGAAACCAACCCTCCCCCTTTACAAGTTCAAGAACGGAAGATTTATTGCCTGCTTTTTTTAACCGTTTTATTGTAAGTTCAGCATTAGCATTCAGCCTGATCTGTGTTTCATCCTTAAGAAGTATCGAAGCCCTGCTCAATTTGAGTGTTTTGACCCTGTCTTTAACGTAGAGTTTATGCAGTATCCTCGCCCGCTTCCAGTCCTGTTCTCCTGCTTCTGCATATTGCACGCTGCCGTGGAGGGTTACTATTTTCCCTTCGGGTCTGGGGTTAAAAGATGCAGACCGTAATGTTTCTGACTGTGAGTAAAGGGGAAATACCGCTGCTGCCGACAGTAGTACGACAGGCAGCAGCCATTTGAAACCCTTTCTATTTACTTTAAGAGGCAAATACACCGTTTTTTACGGCTTATCGATATCTTGAAGCTCTATACCGTTTTCCATTATACCGTAATACGAAACACTCGAATCATACTTTTGTACCCAACCGAGATTTCCGCCCGTGGTAGAAATGTAAAGATTTACCGAAGTTATTGTCGTCCAATCAGGATCGCTTACCTTTAAGACAACCACATCATCGAAAGTTCCTGCTTCGACAGTCTTGTTTTCCTTTACATTGTCAATTTCATACCTGGTATTTGTCCAGTTGTACCAGGTCGTGCCTTCCTCTACAGGAGTTTTTAGAACCACTTCGTCGTTGTCATCCACAGATGAGTCTGTACTTTTTATCAGTTTTCCATTTTCCTTGTCTATTATGTAATAAACTATGGCACCATCCTCCGAAGTTTTTATGATAGTTCTCGTTTCCCGTTCATCTATGTCTGTAATCTCGACAATGATATTCTCCTCATAATTGTAACCGGAATCCGTGTAGGTTTCGTAGTAACGGTAAGACAATCTCGTTCCCACCTTGAAATCCTTCGGCCACCATGCTGATATATCATTCTTATCCGGACCAAAGAACATCTGCAGGATATTACAGCTTCCAAGCAGCAGAATCACCGCAAAAAGCAGGATGATAGTTGCAGCCCTTCTTATACTTTTCATTTTGATCTTCCCCCTTTAATATTAGACAGCTGCGGTTTACATGTTTCTCTGTGCTATTAAGATTGTAGAATTCTCTTTTCCCTCCTGTAAATGGGAAGAAAGTAACAATTTACCCCTGTTCGTATGGGACTTTATTCCCAGTGATTGTTGTATATTTTCCGAATTACAGGTATAATTATAACTATATAAATAAATTGATGATTCATGTTATTTTACTTATATATCTTCTGATTGTTTCCCTTGGAATTACCGTGGTAGTTATCACCCTGCTCCTTGCCCGTAAGTACCGGAGCAGATTGTATATATACACGGGACTTGCTTTTCTCGGGGCCGTATTTAATTTGCTTGTCTGCGTAATTGATCTCTATAGATTTACAACAACAGGCAGCCCCGTAATAAAATTCGGGCTCTACTCTTTTTCTCTAACAGGCTTAAGTGCGTTTCTCATGCTCTACTTTCTTCCGGTTCTAAGCCATCAAGTTACAGGAATACCCTTTAGGATTCCGAAACGCATAGTGCATATCTTATTATTGTCCGGTATTTTCTTTACCCTGGTAATTGAATTAATATATCAACTCAGAATAGCCCTTTATTTCAGAGACTTCTTTTTTGCTCTGATTTTTATCTACTCTGCTTTCATCATTCTTTTCTATCATAATAAAATCGTGAATTCCAAACTTCGTTCAGCTTCAAAAGCCTACAGTATTCTGATATTCTCAGTGGTGCCTGCAATATTACTTTACAATACGATTGTACTATATTTTTATCCTAACAACATTTACCTGAAACAACCGTACTTCAATGTCCTGTTTTTAGCCGTGAGTATTGTGCTTGCCCTTTGGTTTGGCGCCAGGTACTTCTTTAATAACAAAGAATCGATAGAAATAGGAACTTTAGCAGAGCGGGCAAAATATTTCAATTTTTCAAAAAGAGAAATACAGATTGTCCGGCTCCTCGTACAGGGATTAAGCAACAGGGAAATTGCAGAACACCTGTATATCTCACAAAAGACCGTTAAGAACCACGTTTACAATATTTTTAGAAAGATTAACGTAAAAAACAGGGTTCAGCTCATAAACGTTCTTGCATCCAGATCTTAACAATCTGAAAAATCTATTGCCCGGACCGTACGGCCAGAACATAGCTGCTGCCACCCTTAGTGTTGGAGGGTACGCTGCCATTACTCATGTGGACGTACCACGCGATAGGAGTAGCAGAAGGCGCATAAGTAGTAGACGACCAGTAGATGGCGGCCTGCAAATTATTAAAGCCCTGCGTATTCAGCCAGGCTGCCGAATCCGCCTCGCCTGCGTTTATCAAACTTTCCAGTTCGGTAGCATTAGGCACGTGCCAGTCGCTGTAGCCGGCCAGGGTAAGACCGTTGGCATACGTTAGGGCAGCCGTCCAGATCCTGGCTGTTGCTGAAGGTGTTTTCTCCCACATTAATCCAGTAAGGTTGTCGGTAATAGTCCCGTCGCCGTTGTCCGTGAACCGCGGATCGGGCCAGGCAACTCCTGTTTGCAGTTCACCATCATCTCCCGTTACGTAGCTGGTTGTCTGTCCTGTTCCGGGAAGATTCACATCTCCCTCTACCTGTCCGGAACGCACGGCCAGCACGTAGTAAGGCGTACCGTTTTTACCGCTGAAACCCAGAGTACCTTTGTCCAAGATGACAAGCCATGCAACACCAGTAGAGGGTCTATAGGTAGTAGACGACCAGTAGGAATCACCCTGCACATTGCTGAAGCCCTGCCCGTTCAGCCAAGTCGATGGATTTGACTCTTCGTAATTCACCAGGCTCCTCAGTTCTTTACGGTTGGGAAGGCGCCAGTCGTCATGGCCGGCCAGGGCAAGACCGTTGGCATACGTTAGGGCAGCCGTCCAGATCCTGGCTGTTGCTGAAGGTGTTTTCTCCCACATGAGACCGGTAAGGTTGTCGGTAATGGTCCCGTCGCTGTTATCGGTGAACCGCGGGTCGGGCCAGGAAACCCCTCTTTGAAGATCCCCGTCATCCCCTTCTGCGTCGAGAGTGACCTGTCCCGTTCTGGGCAGACCGGCCGCTCTGTACAGCGCTATCGTGTAGGTACCGGTTGTTTTTCCGTCCTCGGCAGTAACTTCGATGGTAATAGTATCCGGTCCCGCAGAAAGGTTAATGTTTCCGGAAGGAGCTCCCGAAGTTACTGTGGTTCCATTTACCTTGATCACGGCAGCATCGCTTTCCGCGGTCGGGGTAACTGTAATCGAGGCAACCGTACTCTGCTCCCAGGCGGAATACGAGGTAACATCTACTGTAAAAACCGGAGACAAAGTACCCTGGGATATTACCAGCTCGGAAAGTACGGCGCTGCTGTCCGGAGGTGTTTCTTCCGGCGGTGTTTCTTCTTCTGGTGTTTCTTCCGGCAATACTTCTTCCGGAGATGTAACCGGGCATCCGATTAGTACAAATGCCGATAAAAAAACAATAGGGACTATTTGACTTATCTTTATTTTACTTTTTAACATATCACGATCCCCCCTGGCTGAATCATTCCAATATTCTCTTTAATAGTAATAATTATAACACGAAAATATATTTATCCAAGTTAATAAAAATATTTTTAAAGAAGTACTATAGCTATAAGTTATATACAGTTCATAGAAAAAGCCGCGGATATGTTTATTACATTTTTTTTCCATTTCCATGGACCGCCAGGTAATATCGTCGAAGAAATACAATGATACCCGGAATCAATCCGCCAAAGAAAATGTCCCACCTGAACGGAGCCGGCAATCCGTGGTGAATAATATTTTGGAAATCAAATATGAAAGACGTAAAAATTGCAAAAGCCGTAAAAATTATTAAAATCCATTCTAATTTCGTCGGAGCTAAATGTATATTCCTGTTGTCCAGGCTCAGAATTAAAAAAGCAGCCGTGATTATAACCAGGCTGACTAAAACGGGAGCCAGCACAGGACCTGTCCATGGAACCGGAATAAGGTAGAGAATATCCCAGCTTAAAAGAGAAGGGGGCCAATTTAAAAATATCTTAAGCCAGACATAATAAAAAATATCCCATATTCCAAAACTCATTATAAATAACGAAATTCTCTGCCGGATATTCCTGCCGGCCAGTAATGCAATAGCCAGAAGCATTACCATTGTCATGGCTTCACGGCCGATTTCGACCATGGCCATACTCACCGGAATAATCTTAAGCGGAAATGAAAAACCACCCGGATAATATATGGCGCGAAGATACACGACAATTGCGGACTCGATATA
The DNA here is from genome assembly GCA_013151965.1 of Spirochaetota bacterium. GTDB lineage: Bacteria > Spirochaetota > Spirochaetia > SZUA-6 > SZUA-6 > SZUA-6. The sequence continues at coordinate 19,266 of JAADHF010000096.1, read as the reverse complement.
TGCCATGGCAATTCCGTAAATCCATATCCAGATTAATTTGTATCCGGGTAATGCATTATATTTCATCGTTATTCTCCCATCGAAAACTGCATTAAACAATAAAATACAAATGTAACAGGATTTTTACCATACCTTATCTGTTAATCATTATAATAAAATACATTTTTACAGCTGCACCAGAGCCAAAATCCCTGGCGGTACCCATTTTAATTCTTTTAATCCGGTATTTTTTAAAGATGATATGTTAAAAGCAGGCTCAGGATGACCGGGCGATCCGGCAGAAGAATATTCTTTCTGCCGCATGCAAATTATATATTATCATTCTAAATCTCCGGTTTTACTCAGCAGTTCGATAAGTAGTACCCTGGCACCAACATGATTACCATCAATATGAAATGTCAGGTTGTATTTACCGGGCTTTGGGAAAATCGCGCCCATGATTACAGGAGTTAGTTCAACTATGTCCGTTCGGTTTTTTGCTTCAAACTGGCCGCTTAAAGGTACTATTACTTGATTTGTCTCTTCTGACACTAAATTCAACGCAAATTCATGCCTGCCTTTAAGATTGGTCACAGCGGCATAAATAGCCCAGGGAGGAAAGGAGACCGGAAACTTTCGGGAATGGAATCTATTAAAAGTCCCGATAATACCCTTTTTCCCGTTCTTTTCCGTAATAATTCTATCCGCAAACAGTAGTCCGACCAGAACTTCTTCACCCATTCAGAACCGCCCCCTATATAATGATATTATACAGCAGCCAAAATATCCGTCAACCCGGCAGGGACCGCTGAACTATTTCGCATAACAGCCCGGGTACGGAAAGCGCAGACCTTTATCTGCACTTTATTTTGTAGGCCGCCGGAACGGATTTGTAAGCCTGCCGGAACCGGCGGTAAACTTTACGCTGTTGGCAAAAAAGGTGGTCAAGACATCATAAATCATTTTTCCGCAACTACATTAACAGTACCTTTCATCCAGCCGGAAGCAGCCATCGCACCACCCCATCCATCAGGATCACTGCCGCAGGCTGTTTTGCAACTCCAGGTATATGTGCCGGCAGTATTAAGGTATAAACTCGTAATTTCCGTTGTTCCCGCAATTATCGGAATGTTAATGTTTAAAGCCGGAATAGTAAACGTATGAATTATTTTATCAACCGGTACTGATGAGACCTTTTTTTGCCATACCTTGGTTGTATCTGATCCCGAGGCGACAGCACCGTCGATGATGGTAACCTTGCCATCTATTGTACCGGTTACTTTTGCATAACGCTTGTCCAGGGGTGCATTATCATCATCGTAAGAGACAATGGTCAGTACTATACGTCTGCGCGCAGGAAGAGTTAAATTTACCAGAGGCTCCAGATTACCATCATTTCCGACAATATAAAACCTGGGCTGTGCCCCGATAGTTTTATTGTAAAGCACATCCATAATTTCCACGATTGTTACCCGGTAAGGGTCGGCGGATAGATTTAAAGCTTCTGCAGATATTGATATTCCGCCTAGAAGTGTAACTACCGCGATTATAAATGTTATTTTAAATTTTTTCATCGTTAAAAACTCCCTTCAAAATTAATTTAAAATTGGTATGTAGAAAAGTTCAGCATGCTGTATATTGTACATCCTGACATCAGGATACTGTACCCCCCTGGGGTAGTCAAGAGGAATATTCTTTTTTCTCATCAACCCATGCCCAGGTGCTTAACCGGCGGGCTTGCTCCCACATAGATGATAAGAAATATCAAAATTGAAACCGCAAGAATGTACCCCCAGACAATCACCTTCCGGATCGTCGAATTTATGGATGTACTTCTATCAATATAGGGAACCGCCAGTAAACCTGCCAGAATTATAAGCGGTGCAATAAGCAGGGCGTAGAGGCCGATCCAATCCTCCAGTGCATAGAGGACAAGGAACAACCACGGCGGCTTGGTCATCTCCACTCCGGAGTAGGGTCCCGGATATAGTACTGCAGGGAACTGGGCTGCCAGAAAGGCTATAACTCCGTAAATTATCATGCTGAACCAGAGAACCTTTCCCATATGCGCGAAGAAAGTGGAGGTCCGTTCGGAACTTCTCCACGGCAGAGGAGATAGACCGTTCAGTTTCATAAGGGCAAGATGCGGCAGAAGAAACAGCCCGAGCAGAACCGGCAGAACCAGAGCATGTGTCGCGAATACCCGCATCACTATGAGGGTGCCCCCCAGAACGGAGGCTAACTGTACTCCTATCAGGGGGATTACCTTAATTGTATCGACGACATGTTCATAGGCCTCGAAGCCTTCCTGATCCCACTTAAGTACCGTTCCGGTAAAAAAGAACCCGACTGTGACAAACAAAAGAAAAACTCCAAAGATCCAGTTGAGCTTCCTGCTCCCACGGTAAGATCCGGTAAAAATAATCCGGCTCAGGTGTAGTATAACCAGAAAAGTGACTGCCTCAGCCGTCCATCTGTGAAAGGACCGAATCCACAGACCGAGCGGAGCAGCGCTTAGTTTTAGAACACTGTTCCTGGCGCCATCAACCGAAGGCATATAAAATAAGGCCATGATGATGCCGGTAAAGATGAGCAGGATAAATCCCACGACTACAGTTCCGCCTATGCTGTAGCCGAACCATTCTGCATGTTCCGGAACCGAATAGTTGAGATCATTTAACTTCCACGGCTTCTCTTCGGATAGACTTCCGGCACTCATTCCGTGCCTCCTTGCTTATCCCTCTTTAGATACACCAGAGCGATACCGGCAATCGCCACTGCCAGGGCAAGAGCTTTTATGACGATAAAAAGGGTGGAGCGGGCGACTTCCCGGCGTATGGTCTGGAAATCCTTCTCCATGGTGTTCTGCTCGGCGGCTTCGGCCTGCTCATTATGGCCGGAAGCTTTTTTTAGCTGAGAAGTATCCCCGGAATGTCCGCCTTTAATGGTTTCGCTCGTGACTTTATGGGGCTTTTCTTTATCATCACCCTCATGAGCGTAACCATTAAAGGCGACCACTGTCAGAAATACTAACGTCAACAGAAAATAGACGAAACGTTTCATAAATCACCTCACTTAAATTAATATTAGAAAAGTTTAGCACACACAATTACAGCAGTTTCCGCTTTTCCCGTATGTGTATCTTCAACTGCGGTTGGATTCATATTAACTTCCATCCGGGACACCGGATCTTTTGCTGTCATTTTCATCGTTTTGCGCCTTCTTTTTATATAATACTACACCCCCCTGGGGTAAGTCAATAAGATATGGAAATTCTTTTTTATACTCTTACGAATCACCGGGTTTATAGAATAGATGCAATTTATAATGCCGTAGCATAAATATGCGATTTTTATTGGATTTTAGTCTTAACTTAGGATCTTTTCTCTTGAGTGGATGATGAAAACAGGAGTCTGGTTACACCAGCTTTTTGATAGATCTGCACAACATGCGACTGAACCGTGGAGAGCCTTATATTAAGCATTCTGCCAATCTTCCGGTAAGTATATCCGGTGCTTAACAATTCTGCGACCTCCCATTCTCTGGCAGAAAGCTTCCAGTGATTTACTGACATATCTGAAGCAGAGTTTTTATTTTTAGCATTTTTTTCCGCAATTAGGGCCAAAATTATCGTAAGGTTCAGGTATATAAAACAATTTGTTCATTACGAGAAAGAAGTGCCCCTTCTTTTGCTGTTAAAAAGGCGACCGGCGTATATAAATGAGCCAGGGCAATGGAGAATAAAAGTAACAAACACCCATGAGTCCGCCTACCCTGGTCAAGCTGCCATATATCTGTGCCCTTCCCTGATTTAGTTCCGTTAATGTTATGGATACGATCGTAAACAAAAAGGCAAGCTGAAAGAGAAACAGCCGCAGAAGCTGACGCGCTCTTTCCACGGAAAGAGAATCAATTTTAAAACCAATGGCTGCCGCACCTGAAACTACAGCGGCAAGCCGGTACAGGAGGAACGGTCTCATATCTCATAAAAAAATATGTTGGCATAATGACGGTGTCAAGATTCTTCATCAAATACAGAGAAAAATATTCAGACAGGTATATTAAATCCATTTTTAAAATATTAACTTGAAAGCATAAAAAAATATGCTATACTTCTCCTAAAGAACAAGTTTTATTTTATGGAGGCTATAATGAAATTATTACTTAAATATCTTAGTGCTATGATTACTATGTTTATTATGCTGTTTCTTTTTTACGGATGCAATATAGCAGGCACAAAATACACTAACGGAGAGAAAGCGACGATGGTAAGCGAAGCGGTTGCAGGCAGCAGCCTCCTGGCCAATGCAACAAAATCGATTACATATAGGAGCATTACAACGGTATCCGATAATTCCGGAGGCTCCATTACATACAACGACAGTGCATCTAAAACCGACCTGTCAGCCTCTGTATACTATGATGATATGATTTCATGGGACCCCGATCCTTTATATACTAATTACAGTTCATTAACATACAACAATTTCCATGCAACAGTACAGAATTCAGATGGGAATAATGTAGTAGTAATACTGGATGGTTCTGTTACATGGGGTTTCACCTTTACATTAGATAGCCAGACAGGTGATTTTAATTATAAAATGATTTTTTACGGGAGCACCAGTGGTACGATCGACGGCGAGAGTTTTAAGAGTTTTACAATTGATTTAAAATATACAGCTACGTATAATAATACAGATAAAACTTTCAGCGGCAGTATAGTAGGAACCGTGGATAATCAGTCTGTAAATACTACATTCAACTATACGGCACCTGCCGGCTCGTAAGTCAGGAGACGGCCTTTGCATACCGAGGTGTTATCATTTTACGTAGAGGGCCGCTATTATTAGCAGTGACTGTAGATTATTTATCACTATATTACCAATTTTTGTCATTATAGTTATAGACAGTTTAAATATATCTCCTATATACTTCCGTGTTAGTATCTGCCTGAAAGGTTTATGTAAAAGGAGTTGGTATGGGTAAATTATCGGAATTGTCTTTAGTTGTAGAGAAAGGGAATGCACCGGGAGCAAAGGAACTCACAGACAGTCTCCTGGCCGAAGGAATAAGTGCACAGGACATTTTAAACAAAGGGCTTCTTCCCGGTATGGAAGTGATTGGTATTAAATTCAAAAACAACGAAATCTACATACCGGAAGTACTCATTGCTGCCCGTGCCATGAGTACGGCGATGGATGTAATACGTCCCATTCTTACAGCGACAGGGGTAGAACCTGTAGGTAAGCTGATAATCGGAACAGTAAAGGGTGATCTTCACGACATCGGAAAGAATCTCGTTAAAATGATGTCGCAGGGGGCAGGCATAGAAGTAATAGATATCGGGACGGATTGTTCGCCGGATAAATTTTTCGATGCCTACCAGGAAAATCAGGATGTTAAGATTATCGGAATGTCAGCCTTACTGACTACAACAATGACAAACATGAAAAGCGTAATAGACAAATTTTCAAGTGCAGGCCTGCGCGATAAGGTTAAGATCCTGATAGGCGGAGCACCTGTTACGGAACAGTTTGCCAGTGAAATCGGCGCCGACGGCTATGCACCGGATGCAGCTTCTGCGGCAGAGAATTTTAAGGAAATATTTTTAGCGAACTAACCGCAGGACAACAGATACCGTTTAATACTTTTCGTTGTTCTGTGCATCATATCGAAAGCATCTCTTCCGCCGTGGTGTTCTCCATGAATGCTGCTGTCTCGCTGTAACTTTTCATGCCCCCGGATGTGCTCGGGTGGTTAAGACAGATCGCAGCCATGGCATTTGCAAAACGCATCGACTCTTCGAGCTCCCATTCCTCGTGGATACCGTAGAGCATCCCGGAACAAAATGCATCTCCTGCGCCAACCGTTCCCTTAATAAAATCATCGGATACTTTAAAAGCCGGAATAAAAACCGGGCTGCAGCCCCTTTTTACAGCGTATGCACCCTCGGGAAAATGAATACATATAAGCTCATTATTGCCGTTTTCCAGAAGCCAGTTAAGGGCTCTTTTAAGATTTGCAGTATTTAAGCTTCCGCCCTTTGTCCTTATTTTATAACCCGCTGTTTCTCCGGCTTCGATTTCATTAATTATAAGGTAATCCGTATACTTCAAGGCCGGAGTAACAATTCTCTTAAAACGTGATCCGCTTTCACTTACAATATCCACTGCCGTTTTTAACCCTGAATGCTGAGCCGTCTTTAGAAGCCGGGCCATTCGGGTACCATATATATCGTCTTCCTTATCCAGAGAGTCGAGTAACAGTATGTACCCCACATGAAGTATCTTAGCCGTAATTTTTGTAAAATCAAAGTGCTTAATATCAAGAAACATATTTGCACCCTTGTTGTGAAAAAATGTTCTTGCTCCGGTATCCTTAACGGTCATCACATCCGTATAAGAGGTGACGGTCTTATCCGTCCGCTGCATTAAAGACACATCGATTCCATGTACCGCGAGATCAGAGAGGATATAGGATCCGTCATCATCATCTCCGACAATCCCGACTGCGGCAAGCGGAATACCCTGCTTCAGAAGGGCGATATCTTTTAACACATTGTATGGACACCCGCCGTTAGCCCTCTGCTCTTTTAAGATAACCGAAAGCATCCCCTCTTCCGGCCATAAATCGATGATCTTTACATGGTCGATTATAAAATTACCGCCTGCTGTAATTCCATTTCGTTTCATAATTTTCCCCGAATTAAAAAAATTCACTGCGGACTGCCGTGCACTCCGTTTTTGTTTCCAACAATAACAAATCGTATATAATAGTACAACCATATTAATCGCAATACTCTTTTTTACTATTTAATCATATTTTAACATTTCTCTAACAATATTCTAACATTTCTTATCTACCATCCTGTCAACTTACAAAACATCCTTAAGGAGGATTATATGAAACATTCCCGCAGAAACATCTTTGTTATGTTTCTATCAGTGCTTATGGCGCTTACTGCAGTTTCTCCGGCTTCGGCCGCGGGCCAGGGCGAAACAAAGGCAAAAAATGCAGAACTCTTAGGCGCAGGAGCGACATTCCCCTATCCCCTCTACTCTAAAATGTTTGATGAATACAACAAGCTTTTCGGGGTTAAAGTAAATTATCAGGCCATCGGCTCAGGCGGCGGCATAAGACAGATGCTGAGCAAAACGGTAGATTTCGGAGGAACGGATGCTTTTATGAGCGATAAAGAACTTGCAAAGGCTGACGGAACAATCCTTCATATTCCCACCTGTCTGGGTGCCGTTGTCGTTACATACAACCTGGAAGGATCGCCGAAATTAAAACTGACATCCGATGTAATTGCAGATGCCTTCCTCGGCAAGATAACGAAATGGAACGATGAGAGAATCAAAGCACTTAACCCGGGCGTAAAACTGCCTGACCAGAACATAACAATCGTTCACAGATCCGACGGAAGCGGAACAACCTTTATCTTCAGTGATTACCTGACCAAAGTAAGCAAAGATTGGAAAAAGCAGATCGGCAGAGGGAAAGCTCTAAATTGGCCTGTCGGCGTCGGCGGAAAAGGAAACCCGGGTGTTGCCGGCCTTGTAAAGCAGACAAGCGGTGCAATGGGTTACGTGGAACTGATATATACCCTGCAGAACAAGATGCCTTATGCATTAATAAAAAATAAAAGCGGTAATTTTATCGAGCCTTCCCTGGAAACCGTTTCTCAGGCTGCAAATATAGATATCCCTGCAGACACAAGAGTATCTATTACCGACACAGATGCAGAAAACGGCTACCCGGTTTCGAGTTTCACATGGTTAATTTTCTACAAGGAACAGAATTATAATAAAAAGAGCCTTGACCAGGTAAAAGCTTTACTGTCGCTTTTATGGTGGGTAGAGCATAACGGCCAGAAGTACAATGAGGCTTTAGAGTATGCGAGATTACCCGAAGCTGCCGTTAAAAGAGCCGAAGTTATTTTAAAATCTGTTGTGTATAACGGAAAGAAAATTGATTTTAAACAGTAAAAAAATCGATGGGAAAACGGTAATGCAGGAGCTAATTACATCAGACAATGGCAGCATTGCAGATATGCAGACAGAAAATATTAAGAAAAGAAGCAACAGTTTCGACGCTGTTGCTTCTTCGCACAAAAACAACATGGGCGCAGAAAAAACTTTTAATGCAGTCCTCCTGATAATGGGGATTGTTGTCATATTAATTCTGGCAGGAATATTGGTCAGTCTATTCGTCGAATCCATACCCGCCATTAAATATAACGGTTTCGGCTTTCTTATTAATAATGTGTGGGATCCGGTTACTGATAGATACGGCGCCGTGCCTTTTTTGTTAGGCACACTGCTGACATCATTTTTGGCTCTTGTTATATCCATACCCTTTTCCCTGGCAGTTTCAATTGTACTTGCTGAATATTTAAAAGAAGGATGGATTCCCGCCATTTTAAAGAGTGCGACGGACCTGCTGGCCGGCGTGCCTTCTGTTATATATGGATTCTGGGGGTTGTTTCTTATTACTCCGATTGTAAGAAAAATTGAATTGTCTCTTAATCTGCCGCCTTACGGGGTAAGTATTCTGGCAGCATCGATTATTCTTGCAATAATGATTATTCCTTATTCGGCATCCATCGCACGGGAGGTTATTCCATTGGTTCCTGTCGATATAAAAGAAGCTTCTTATTCGCTGGGCGCAACAAAATATGAAACAATTAAAACCATAATCTTAAAATATTCAATGTCCGGCATATTGGCCGGAATCGTACTTTCTTTAGGCAGAGCAATAGGCGAAACAATGGCGGTTACAATGCTCATTGGTAATTCCAATATTTTACCGAAGAATTTTCTTTCTCTCATATTTAATCCGGGAAATACAATGGCTTCGGTGATAGCCAATGAGTTTACCGAAGCAACAGGCAATATTTATCTTTCATCACTGGTGGAAATCGGTTTATTGCTTTTTATCGTGTCATTCATTTTAAATGTTATCGGGAAACGTATTATCAGGAAATTTGTTATTGAATAATCGAATAAAAAAGGTAGGTATGATGAATAATGTCGATACTGATAAGCATTTTAAGCTTAGAAAGCTTAAGAATAAAGTGTTTAAATATTTTCTATATTTTTTATCAGGCTTAAGTATTATTCCTTTAATTCTGATAATATTACACATTATTAAAAATGGTATTTCGGCTGTTAACATTAAATTTTTTACTTCCATGCCGAAGCCCGTAGGAGAATCCGGCGGAGGAATACTTAATGCCATTGTGGGCACATTGATGCTTGTTACAATAGCATCGGTCATGGCAATTCCCGTTGGTATTTCAACAGGAATCTATCTGAATGAACACAGGAAAAACAGACTGAGCTACTATATTCAACTGTCGGCCGAAGTCCTGCAGAGCATACCTTCCATTGTAATAGGCATTGTTGCCTGGATATGGATCGTACTTCCCATGGGGCATTTTTCCGCCCTGTCCGGGGGAATAGCACTCGGAATTATGATGCTTCCGACTATCATCAAATCAACCGAAGAAACTCTAAAATTAATCCCTCATTCTTTAAAGGAAGCTTCTCTGGCCTTAGGAGTCCCGTACTATAAAACGATTTTAAAAGTACTGCTTCCTGCAAGCTTAAGCGGGATAGTTACAGGTATATTAATCGGTATTGCAAGAATCGCCGGAGAGACGGCACCTTTACTCTTTACCGCCTTTGGGAATCCTTTTCTGAACTTTAGTATAACCAAACCTGTTGCTTCCCTGCCGCTTCTTATCTTTAATTATGCGACCTCTCCGTACGATGACTGGCATAAAATAGCATGGGGAGCGTCTCTTGTACTGATAACCTTTATATTTACGCTGAATATATTTACCAGGCTGTTTACAAAAAAATATAAAGTCAAATTTTAACACGGACCGAAATATAGAAAGAATTAATAAAAGGAAGGGTAATGGATAATATTGTCTTGCAGGTAAAAGATTTAAATGTGTACTACGGCAATAAAAGAGTTGTCAGAAATCTGAATATCGAGATTTTTAAGAATTATATTACAGCGGTAATGGGACCTTCCGGGTGCGGTAAAACTACTTTTATAAGAACCCTTAACAGGATGCATGAATTTACGCCGAATACAAAGGTAGAGGGCAGCATTATTTTAAACGGACAGGTGCTCGATAAAATGGATCCCATACTCGTGCGGAGAAGAATAGGAATGGTTTTTCAGAAGCCGAATCCTTTTCCGACGATGAATATCCATGATAATGTCATAGCAGGATATATACTAAACGGAATCAGGATAAAAAAATCCGCTTTAAATGCTATTGTCGAAGACTGTTTAACCAAAGCCGGTTTATGGGAAGAAGTTAAAGATGATCTGTACAAAAAAGGAACCTTCTTATCCGGAGGACAGCAGCAAAGATTGTGTATAGCAAGAGCGCTTGCCATGAAACCTGATATTCTTCTTCTGGATGAACCGACATCGGCCCTGGATCCGGTTGCAACAGCACACATAGAAGAGTTAATTGTCGAATTAAAAAAAGACGTTACAATATTACTCGTTACACACAACATTGCCCAGGCAGGCCGTGTATCCGATTATGTTACATTTATGTATTTAGGAGAGCTGATCGAATACGGTACTGCCGAACAAATGTTTACAGCACCCAAAAATGAAAAAACAAATAAATTCTTAACAGGTGCTATCGGGTAGTTCTCTGTTTTAGCCGGATAAAATAAAAATTACAGAAGGAGGAAATAATGCTTAAAGAAAATATCAAACTATTAAGAAAAGATTTTATAAGCTACACCATACTTATAGACAGGATGATCAGCGAGTCTGCCAGGGGGGTTCTCGAGAGCAGTGAAGACTTGATGAAAAATGTCATAGAAAAACTGGAGAAAGAGGCCAACGAAGAAGAGCTTATTATAGAAGAAAAATGCATCAGCATTATTGCAAAGTTCGAACCAAAAGCTGCTGATTTACGGCTTGTACTGATGATTTTTAAAATAAACAACGACCTTGAACGCATCGCCGATCATACGGTAAACATAGCGGAGAGCGGGCTTTACCTTGTTAAGAAGAATTTTACCCTCTATCCCGAAAGGTTTCCCCTTCTTGTTAAGAACGTATCCCGGATGTATCATGACAGTATAGATTCGTTTTTACAATCGGATTCGGCGCTTGCGGAAGAAGTATTAAAAAAGGATTCGACCGTTGACAGGCTTGAATATTTTATGGTAGGCGAAATTATAAAGCATCTTCAGGGCAAAGAAGACAGAGTAAAGGAGTATATAAATCTGGAACGTATAGTAAGGAATTATGAACGTATTGCCGATCTTGCAACAAATATATGCGAAGACGTTATATATATTGACAAAGCAAAGGTTGTGAAGCATCATAAAGATGAAAATTGATACTTCTCTTTTATCCGAGGAATCATTATTTGAAAAAAAAAATAATTATAGTAGAAGATGAGCAGGATATTATAGATCTTGTTAAGTACAACATGGAACGCGAAGGCTATATTGTACATGCAGCCTATACGGGAGAAGAGGGACTTAAGAAAATAACGGGTGAAAACCCGGATGCCGTTATTCTGGATATTATGCTCGACGATATGGACGGGCTGGAAACATGCAGAAGATTAAAAACATCAGAGAAGACAAAAAACATTCCTGTTGTAATGCTGACTGCGAAAAGCGAGGACATCGATATTATCACAGGCCTGGAGGTCGGAGCGGACGACTATATTACAAAACCCTTCAGCCCCCGTATTTTAATAGCCAGGATCCGCGCACTCTTAAGACGGTCCCAGGTACAGAAGCATGATAGTGAGACAAATAATATTACTGTCCACGGCATAACTATTATTCCGGATAAATACGAGGTTTATTGCGGCAGTAAAATTATACCATTATCCATAACGGAGTTTAATATTTTACATTTACTCGCCATGAATCCGGGCCAGGTTTTTTCCCGTAACCGGATAATTTCTTCCATAAAAGGTGACGATTATCCGGTTACGGATCGTTCGGTAGATGTTCAGATCCTGGGCTTAAGAAAAAAGCTATTAAAATGCGGAAATCTCGTAGAAACTGTCCGCGGCATCGGTTATCGTTTAAAAGGCAGTTAACAGAATCCCCTGTTGGATCCCCATTTATATCCTTATTTTTTCTTGCAGGATAAATATTTATTTCTTCCGCTTGACAAAACAGGAATATAGTAGTAAATTGGCCTTGAGTGTCTATAGATGCACTTTGTTCTTTGTCCTACAGTACTGGTTTGATCTGCTATTGTACTAATTCTTCATTTATATCTTGATGATTAATTGTTAATAATTCCAGCTATCAGTTATGTAGTTTCTGAATAGAATGTGCTCATAGATACAGCAGTATTCTATAAAGTACTGCTTATTTTTAATATTCAGGCAGAGGCCTGAGAAAAAGGATGTATTTCTATGTCTAAAAAAATTTATGTTGGTAATTTAAATTACACAACAACGGAAGATGAACTGCAGAACCTGTTCTCACAGTATGGTGCTGTTACAAGTACCAATATCGTTATGGACAGGTACACAAACCAGTCTAAGGGTTTCGGATTTGTGGAAATGGAAGCAGATGATGCTGCAGAAGCTGCAATTTCCGCCCTTAACGGCCAGGACTATAATGGCCGTGGTCTTCGGGTAAATGAGGCTAAACCGAGAAAACCAAGAAACAACAACTATCGTTATTAATAGTAATCGGCATTGATCTTCAAAAAAGAGTCAGGTATCTAATCTGACTCTTTTTTCTTTAACATAACAATTTCCGAAAGTCGAAGATAATGGAAAATATAAGGAAATAGAATGATTGGATTAAGTGCCGGCAGAAAACTAACCCTTCCCTCTCCGGATATACTACAGATTTCAGCCAGTCCGTTAAAAAAAATAATATATGCCGTTTTGTTTCTTCTCCTTGCTGCAGGATTTTTTATCGGGTTCGATTTCTTTAAAGGATTATCCGGCAGCAGGCTCCCGGGAACGATTATCTATCTTGCTGTAACAATTATCTTTCTTATCGCTTCTGTTTTTTCCCGGAATTATTCTCTGAACAGAAATAACAAAACTGTCTTAAAACAAATATCCCTTTTATCATTAAACCTTGCAGTTAAAAACCTGCTGCAGTTTACTAAAGATAATGTTGCAGTAAATCTTATAGGAATTCCTCTATTTGATAATTACCCCATGGATAAAATAATTGCGCAGAGAGAGGGGAAAACATCCGCTAAAAAGGGGATTCATAGTTCACTATTTAAGAAACGCTTTGCACTCTACCGGATATTCATAGATAATCCGGAAAAACGCATAATGCTCCTGGAAACCACAGACTACAGAGAAGCTCATAAGACAGCAGAAACTATAGGCCGGTTTCTGGGCATAAAAGCAATAGAATCGGGGTGCTGATTTTTACAGGGAACAGCCTAATCCTTTTTTTTCCGTTTTTTAACTCTCAAAACCGAATCATCGATCCCCATTTTATTTAACTGTGCGATCAATCTATGTCTTATCCTGTTAAACCTCGAGAGCAGTTTATACATAATGATTTTATCTATCGTTCTGGTTTTAACCCTGTTTTTGATCAAGACTTCCGCGAAATTACCGAATTCGTACTTTACCTTTTCATCCGATCTTCCTGTAAAAAAATATACAAAGGTAGAGCGTATAATCTTCTGTATATAAATATTTAAGCCTTCCTTCTCCATTCGCCGGACAGATACATATATAAATAAATCAGAATACACTTTAAATCTTCCGGTTTCCGAAGCCCTGTTTATATAATCATTGTCTTCGGAAGTTCTTCGCGATTCATCAAAACCGCCTATCCTCCTGTGCAGCCTCTTCGTGATAAAAATACATGCACCTCCCCCCTGCGGCTTAATATATTCCATCATTTTAAAGTATGTATTGGCAAATTCAAACAGAGTCTTGTAAATCATCTTCCGGCTGTCTATGGGTTTATACATAAGAGTACATATATCCAGATAGTCATCTTCGAATTTTTTAAAAAGTTTATCCAGAAAGCCGTCCGGCAGTACCGTATCGGCATCGAGAAACAGGAGATATTCGCCTCCGGCAGCCTCTGCTCCCCTGTTTCTTGCCGCTGCAGGCAGCCCGCCCCTGACAACACGCGCACCTGCATTTATTGCTGCCCGCACCGTACCATCAGTGGAATCATTATCCGCAACTATTATCTCGTAATCTTTAAAAGCCTGTTTCCGTATACTCTCCAGAAGACGGGGTAAAAACAATTCTTCGTTATAGGCCGGAATTACAATACTTATCATAACTATAAAATCACCATTTCCTTTAAAACAATTATTAAAAAAACAATCATGCCTTGTTTTCGTTTCTCTTTTTTACAATTCTGCTAAACATTAAATTCAAAAGCCCCAGCGCAACAAAACCCAGATGACCGATACGCAGTATGATGGTATATACCAGTCCCCTGCCGGCCCCCAAACCCAGAAGTGTAAAGATAAAAAGGTTTACACTCTCCATTCCGCCCAGATTCGCGGGAATAAAGGTAAATACCGCGGAAAAAATTGTGGAAGAAAAAATGATAAAGGATTTAATAAGATTCTGTGAGTGCAGTAAACTCAGAATATAATATGTCTGCATAACCTCTATAAAACTTACCAATACTCCGATCGATATTGCCAGGTAAAAATATTTTTTCTCTCTTATAATAACGCCGACTTCTTTTTCGAAATCCCTGATAATACGGTAGAGTTTTACTGCTGTTCCGGGTTTAAGTTTTGCAAAGGGTTTTAATAGAATTTTAAAAAACCGGTCTATAAAGGTTTTGTCATTAAAGAGCTTTATCAGTAAGAATAAGAACACACCGATTAACAAACCCGTTACAATTCCGGAAATAATAATCAGAGAAACCGCAGGGTCGAATAGAATGACTAAAAGTGAAAGTCCTATAATAACTGCAGGAAATTTGGAAAACAGTTCTATATACTTATCCAGAGTTACCGTTGCAAAGAGGCTGTTATACGTGACTTTATCATCCTTTAAGAGGCTTGCACGTACCGGCTCTCCTCCGAAATAGAAGGAAGGTGTAATATAGCTTACCGAAAATCCACTGATGCGGGCCCTTAAAATACTCAAAAACGATCTTTTAATACCTGCCTGCTTTAAGAGAACAGACCAATGCAGGGCACCTAAAATATATACAGCAGACTGAAATAATAAAATTACGGCAATATTTGATGGTTTGATTATCCGGATATTCCGCTTAAACTGGTTAAAATTCAGTATCCTTAAAAAAAGAAAGATGAGCACAGTTAAAAAGAGAATCTCGGCAGTAATTATTATATATTTTTTACTTCTTCTATTCATCCGGCGCCTTTTCCCGGCCAAAGCTATTCCCATGAATAACTTTTAAGGGAAATATCTTCCGTTTTGATATTATCAGGATTTATCCTGGTAAAACCTATCTGTCGTTGTGCTTTCCCGCTTTTTCCTCCTACAAGATACATATACGGCATAACGGTAACCAATGATCTGTCGGATACAGGATCGGGAAACTCTGCAATTTTTTTTACTTCGATACGATCCTCTATTGGCCGGATTATAAGGACATCATTCAGGGCATCACCGTTCCATCCTCCAATGCAGTATATTACAGAATTTAAAGAAACAGCTGCACTTCTGTCACGGGGCGAAGGCAGCGACGCCGTGCGGGTTACACTCCAGTTCTCAGGATTAAGTTCTAAAATGTCCCCGGAATAATTTCTTAAACTGTCCTCGCCTCCGATGATATAAACTTTTCCCTTTACATGTACCGCAGAAAACATCTCCAGTGCCTCGGGAAGCCTTCCTGCAGGAACAGCAGAGCCATTTTCCACATCGATCTGCAGTATTGTATCCCGGTAATTCTTTCCGTCCCAGCCTCCCAGGTAGTAAAGTTTGCCCGAAACTGCAACGGCTGCCCCGAAGGATACGGAGTACGGCAGTTTACACACCTCCCAGGTCCTGTTGATAGCAGGATCATAGCCTATAACATCATCCAGATACCTTAAGCCGTTGTAGCCTCCGATTATATATATTTTTCCGTTTAAAGCCGCGGCACTTACCGCGTATCTCCTGCCCGGGAGCCTGGAAACATGATAAATCTTCCCCCTGCCGGTATCTATCATGAGGATATCCTTATAAATAACAGAATTTTTCCCCAGGCCGCCGAAAACATATATCCTGTTTTTCATAGCTACTGCGGATATCCATGACCTGGCAGTCCATGCCCGGAAAATAATATGCCTCGCGCTATAACCTGCTGCGGCAACTATAAGTGCAAGAAAAACCATATAAGAGATCAATGTATTCCTGTCCTGCCTGCTGAATTTCCCGTACATCAGTTACTCCACGGAGATTATCCACCATTTACAGAGAATTTTCAACTTTATATTCCCGCCGTTTTTGATACTATATGAATTCTATCCCGGCCTTTACAGTATATCAATTTTTTTGGATCCCTGATAAAAGCCGGGTATTTTTTTCTTTGTTCCTATAGGTGCATGCCAATGTTGACATTTTAATTATAACAATCTACCATATCATTGATATAATAAAGTTCTTAAAAAAAAGGCAGGAGGGCTTCGTAAAGATGAATCCTTTTAAGGTACGTTAATGCTACCTAATAAAAGTCTGCTTTCCCGGATCGAGCTGTTTACCTGTGTATGCGCAGTAATCTGGCTGCAGTTGGTAGGGATAATCGATAGAACTGTCGTGCACCACATCTTCCATTCCCTTCCGGTATTACTGATTCTTTTTCTCCCTAAAACGCCTTTAACCAGGCTGCTTGCAGTTTTAACAGCATTTGCATGGATTTTTATGCTCTCGATCGTTACGCCCATGTTAAACTACGCAATTATAAGGGGTTATCTTATAAGCCATTCGAATTTATCGTATACCTGGTTAGCTGTGGGAATGGCCTTGATAAGCGCTGTATGGATGGCGGAAAATTTAACTCTTTTATCAGGAAAAAAATCAAATTTTATCCTGTTTGCAACAGGCAGTATTATCTTAATTCCGGTTCTGGCATTTATTCAGCCGTATATATCACTGATATTCGAGATTCCCTTAAGGCGAACCCTAAACGGACAATATTTCTGGGGTCTTATCTTTCTTGCCGAATTACCTGCAGTACTTTTTCTCCCATGGTGGATTGCCATAAAAATAACTCATAATAATGTTTTGGTCATGCTGAAAGGAAAGGTATTATACCAGGTAATGTATTGGGTTTTCTTTCTTACATCTATGATTATTGGCCTTCTGCCTGCTCTGAACACCAGATAAAAATAACTTTATTTACAATTTTTAATAGTTTATCCTAAGCCGGGATCGGGCTATGTTCCCCCGGCTTCATAATAAGACTATATTTCAGGAGTATGTGATGGGCGAAATTCTACTCTGTAACCGGTCCGCCATGGCATTTATTTCTCCGATTTCCCTGATATTTCGATCATCCTGTGATATAAGTTTTATTATCAAATTAAAAGGAGTTGGTAGAAGGATGGAAACTAAAAAGTATATCTTTATTTCATTATCAGTAGTTATACTGTCTGTACTGTTTCTTATTTCCGGTTGTTTGCTGACTGTTGGTGCTCCTCTTGCAAGAAAAGTCGAACCGGGGAAATGGACAATAGAGGGTTCCGCAGGCCCTACAGGGCTATCCTCTGCAGATCAGGTGCCTGGGATAAGTGCCTATCTTTATACAGGCAGAGCTCTTGGCAAACACTTCGAAATCGGACTGCTGCCTTATTACTATAAAGTAAATACAAGCGGCATTCTGAAAAGTATCGAGGTTGGTGTTATTGCTGCTCCTTTAAAGTGGGATCCATTCAGCTATGATTTCCCATTTCATTTAACATTATATGCAGCGCCGAGTTTGTTCATGGGAGATATAAGCGGATTTCTCTTATACGAAGGAATAGGGTTGTCTTATGATTTTTCGTTCCCTCTTGAGCTATATGCCTCGTATTCTATTCCATACTATGCATTCCCGTTTTTTACAGGAAACATAGGGTTTCGATATAAGATAACTCCAAGGCTGGCGCTTGGAGCAAATTTAATGATAGCAATGCCTTTAACAACCGGGTTAAATATCACTCTAAGCACAATTCTCGGCAAGTAGGCGGATTTACATACTGCGGGATATAAGCCGCTTGTAAGATTTATCTCGGGAATCAGGTATATAAAATCCATCCACTTTCCTCTTGATTTCGGACTGTAATTTTGTGATCTTACATCCTAATCTGCAGGAATTGTAATAACTATAAAAACGATCGATAATGTACCGGAGAAAGAAACAATCAGAGAGGCTCGTTAAATATCGCTCGAAGCACTTCGCGGGCGCATAGAACGGTATCACTCTCTTCTCTTTGCATAGGTTTTTATTCTGTCAACCGGCAGCACGATGGCGCCGGATCTTTCCCTTTACATCGGCAGCCTCTATGCCTTTTTTTATTGATAAATGGCAGGCTGCAAACAATGATAAAGAACATAATACCCAGAACACCTGCTATTAGATTTTTATGTTTCATTTTTAAACCCATTACCAGGAACCGTAATCATTAAACTAAAAAGGTAGATTTATTGTTAAAAAAAGGCTTAAGGGTTTTTAAGGTTTCCCTTTGTAACGCCCTAAGCCTTTATCCTGAGAGGGGTTCTCTTAAGTTGTCAGTATTTTACCGGTTCCTTTATTCCGATCCGCCTTCGCTGCCTTCTTCTCCGCCTCTTTGTTCTTCTTTCGAACTTCTCTCCTCTGTATGATGTTCATGATCTGTTCCCGCTTTCTCCGTGTGCACTATCTGCCCGGTTCCTGCATCCACCTTAACATCAAGCCCATTATTCAGAGATACACTGTAAATGAGAAAACCATTCTCATTCCCCAGCTCCGCTCCAACTGCACTCGTGCCGGAATTAGCATTTACAGCTGCCTGCAATGCCTGCTGAAGGCTGATCTTTGCCATCTTTTCCAGATTTGCAGGCATTTCCGCATAGTTCTCGTCTGTCTGGCTCTGAGCAACTGCGATGCTGCCTTTGTATGCCTGCTGCTTCTGTTGTCCTGCATACTGTGATGTCCCCTGCTGACTGCTGCCGGGATTCCAGCCTTGTGAAAAGCCGAATCCCATACTGCCGAGCAGGAACACAGTCCCTAAAACCAGAGCCTTTACCTTTGTGCGTTTCATGTTAAAACCTCCTGATAAAAAATCTATTAAACGATTATCTATCGTTTAATTTTAATATAGGTTTTAACTTTAAGAATC
>JAADHF010000107.1:1061-5440 GCA_013151965.1 Spirochaetota bacterium | reverse complement strand
CCCTGCAGCGAGGTGCAGCAATGTGGACTTACCGCTCCCCGAAGGACCCACTATCGCTGTAAATGCCCCTTTTTTAATCCTGACGTTTACTCCTTTAAGAGCGTGAACTACCGTGTCGCCCAGGGTGTAATTCTTTGCGACCTTTTCGCACTCCAGTACATATTCCACTGTCTGCCTCCAGGGCTTATTTATGCCATTCACTAATTGCTCTTTTATATCTCTCGTAAATCCACAGGTTGGTATCGGGCACATCTTTATGCATTTCCTTGTAATAATTCAGCAATGCCTGGTAATCTTTCCGGGTCCTGGACAGTGCCAGATAGCCGAGATAGACAATGCCCAGATCCGGCTCTGGCTGACTTTCCAATCTCCGCTCCGGTATTTCTCCAGCACTTTGTCCAGATCACCCTCAGCGATTTTGTCAGCCCCCAGCATCAGAGGAAGGTTCGCATAAGTCACTCCCCGCCAGATATATCCGACAGCGAGATCAGGATTTTTATCCACTACCGAGTCTAACACGGTCATGCCTTTTTTCAGCCACATCAGCTTGTCCTCGATCTTTTTCGAAGCTCCGGCTTTTTTGCACAAAGCCGCTCCGTAATACACCCGGTATTCCGGCTTATCTTCTAATTGGGAGGAATGAGATTCGTACAGGCTGATCAGCTTATCGTTTTTATTGGCGTTAAAGTAAGCTTTTAATAATTCCTGAACAAGCTCGATATTATTCGTTTGGTTTTTCAGTTTCTGCTCCAGAGCGCTTATATGCAGGTCCTGTTTATCCGGCTTACTGCACCCTTCCATACCGGCCATGATCAGAAATCCTGTTAATATCCAGACCCAATACGCTCTCTTTTTCATTTTCTACTCCTGAAATAATTTCATAAAATTCAAACTTAGCTGTCTTACCCGGGGATTGACAGCTATTTTCACCGCCAGTTCCGCACAGCGTTGCGCCAGCCTCATACGCCCATTATTCTTATATATCATTCCCCGGTAATAGAATATCAATGCCGGATCGAAGAGTTTCCTGACCCGCTCAGGGTCTTTTTTGTACACACCAAGCATATACTCCAGGTCTTTAACTGCCAGCTTCCGGCGTTTAAACATCTCAGGCAGAGCATAGGAATTCTGCGCCCGAAGCATCCGGATAGTTAAGTTATCCGGGGCTTCCCGTACCGCTTCATCTATCAGTTTGATTCCCCTCGAAACCGTATCCAGTTTGATAAGCGGATTTACCGCATCCCGCGCAATAAGGGTTAACGCAGAACCCTGGTACGCCTTGATGAGCGGCAGATTCTTTATCTTATACGCCTCCTTGAACATCTTTACCGCACTCCGTGCAGTGGGCTGGTGATATAAATTGGCCATGTCATGATATATCACCCCCAGACGGAACATCGCTTCCCAATTTCCCGGATTTTCTTTTATTTCTCTCTTCAGTTGTTCGGTCTTTGTTTGATAGGAACCAGGTACTTTGTCATCGGCACGCGCTGTACCCGCTATCGTAAAAATCATGCCGATTATCAACCAGCACGATACAATGTGTTTCATTGCTTTCCCTCCTCGTGTTAATCCGTTCATCATCTAAAAATAACCCTTTCCGGTCCCGCTGGAAAAAAGGAACCCTGCATGTATGCCGTCGGGAAGATACGAAGCTTTAAGCCCGAATGTAAAGTAAATGTTTACCGGCATCGAGAAGTACAGGTGGACTCCTCCGCCGAATCCAACCGCCGTTCCGGGCAGAGAAAAAGCTTCATTGTACGCTTGTATCTGACCCAGATCAGTGTAAATAAACGGCTTAAATTCGATATGCATCATATTCAGGTTAATAATAAAAAGATTACGCAGACTGTAATCGATGTTTACCACTGCATATTGCTCCCCGAGGTATTTAGAAGCATATCCGCGGAAATCACTATACAGACTGTATTTCATGTACGGATACGCATTTTCACTTTGATACTTATACCGTCCCCTGATAGATAGAAGCATGTTCTTGTTGGGATAAATATATATCTCCGGTTTTAATACATATTCCCAGAAAGAGCGCGAGGGGTTAAAATCCGCATAATGATAATAAAATGCGAAACCCAGGTAAAAGCCCACCGGCTTCGGGATATATTCTTTGTTCAGGTCCAATTCGAAAGAAGGTCCGAATGTAAGGTAGGACTTACTGTTTTCGATTCCGTAGTCATTTTTTTGCTGCTCCGAAAGTGCGGTTTTAAATTCCGGATAAAAAATACTGCTCTGCGGAAATGAGTAATATGTAAGCTTAAGGGGAAGAGTTGCCAGAAAAAACTCACTGAAATGATACCCCGGATTTAAACTGAACTCCGCCCGGTCCAGCAGAAATTCATTATAATCATACATGCCGTGGAATAACTCCATCGACAAATACACGTCCGACAAAAGCAAATGCCCGTCCCGGTAAGAGATGCTTTGAGCCGGGTAACCGATGTTTAATCCCAGGTACTTGCCTTCGTGAAACAACTGGAGAAATTCCACGCTGACTGCCCAGGGATAGAAAAAGAATCGATACCAGAACCCTTCGGATACCTCCACTACTACAGTTTGCTGATCGGAACCCCGGTCTTTCGGCCAAAGATACAAATTCACTTTATAAAACATGTTCATACTTACCAGGCGCCTCTTGCTTTTCTCAATCAGCTTCCGAAGCTCGCCCAACCTGTACTGCCGGTTCTTTTTGAAGAAAAGCAGGCTGCCTATCCATTCCGGTGATATGCCCTTATACAAATTAAACCGGATACTTTTAACAGTTACGATCTTATTGACATCCTCCTGCATATCCGCATTCATTTTACTGCTGTCTTTTTCGCCAAGAAAAGCTGCAAACGGATCGTTCTCCTGTGCGTAGCTCCTACTCACGGCACTCAGCATTATACCCAGTATTAAAAAAATTATCTTTCTTCGGATTTTCATCGCTTTGCCTTATTTCTCCTGCCTGAATTAAGCGATTTTCAGGGGCAGAAAAATACCTCCTTATGATGTAATAAATTAATAATAAAGAAAAGACCCGGGAGGTAAACTAATGATGAATGAAAATAGTTCTCAGGTCAAGTGCGAAGTTGACAGGATAGGAACAATAAATAAATTTTTTGTCCCGTTTTGGCAGGCTTCACTTATGCCGGTATTTCATCGGTTATAGAATTCCCGGTTTCCACCAGGCTGCCTACATATCGAAGCTGTTCCACCGTAACGGTAAGGGCGCCCAGGTCTTTTTCTACCTTTCCCGTAACGAGGAACACCCTCTCAGGCTCCAGGATGGTACGGAACCGCCTTAAGGCATCCGGAAAAAGGACGGTTTCGTACACCGAATGGCGGTCTTCGAAGCTCAAGAATAGCATGTGCTCCTTCCTTTTCGTTAAAACTTCTTTTCCGGTTACCAGGAATCCTGCAAGGGTTACGCGCCTGCCCGCGTTCCGGGGCAGTTCCCCTGATGATATAAGCTCCGGAAGCCCGCTGCCTGCCCGGAGAACTCCGGCAAGGTCAGCTATCTTCTTCTCGAAGGGTTCCAGCGGATGGCTGTTTACAACCACTCCGAGGCTTTCGATTTCGTGGGCACGTTTCATAGCCGTGTCGTAACACCCCACTCCTTTGGGGATAGAAGGTGCAATAAAACAACCATCGAAATGGAGGATATGGTAATGTTTCCAGAACAGTTCGGGTCTGGTATGGCCGTCTGCCAGTGAATCGAGGGCTCCTGATTTTATGAGGATACTCATCTCCGGAATTCCCGGTTTTAATCCTTTTACGAAATCATCGAGGCTGGTAAATCCGCCCCTTTTTTCCCGCTCCCCGATGATACGAAGAATCGTATCCCTCTTTATTCCCTTCAGCTGAAAAAGCCCCACTCTCATGGCAGGTTTTCCCTTTTCGTCCGCGTCGATTGTGTAACGGGTACCGCTCCTGTTAATATCCGGGCCGAGTACCTTAAAGCCCATCCTCCTGCACTCGTCTATGTAGGTCTGGCGTGTGTAGTAACCGCCGCCGTTGTTTATTACGGAGATCATGAATTTAAGCGGATAAAAGCGCTTCATATAGGCAAGCTTGTACGAGACCATGGCATAGGAGGCACTGTGGGCCTTGCAGAACGAATAACCGTCGAAGGAGAGTATCATTTCCCAGACCTCCTCCAGCACATCAGCCGGTACTCTCCTCTTTTTTCCCTTTTCAAAAAACATCCGCCGGAAAGACTTAAGCCGTTGGTTACGGTCCTTCTTCGTGATAACCTTCCGCAGTTGATCGGCCTCTCCCGGTGAGAAACCGGCAAGGTCGATTGCTATGCGGGAGACGTCCTCCTGGTACACCATGATACCGCAGGTTTCCCGAAGCGTCTCTTCCGCCAGGGGATGAAGCGG
>JAADHF010000107.1:0-965 GCA_013151965.1 Spirochaetota bacterium | reverse complement strand
TTAAAATCGCCCTTTTTCATCTTTTTCAGAAGCTGGCGCGTTGCCGGAGATTCCACGTAAAATATTCCGATCGTATCTCCCCGTGCAAGCATCTTTGCAGTCTCTGCATTTTCGAGCGGATTAAAGGTATTCCATTTTACCGGTCCTTTTACCGCCCCTTCCGCAGGTTTTCCTCTTTTTCGGCCGGTGTCATCCGCCGTTTTTTCTGCTTCCCTGTTTACAAGCTCTATCACATCCCTCAGCACGGCCAGCGACCTGTTCCCCAGAAGATCGATCTTTACAAGGCCGGCATCCTCCGTACTGTCCTTGTCCCATGCAGTAAGAGGATATCCCAGCGGAGAAGGCTGAATATGCGTATAGTTGGTTATTTCTTCGGGAGTTATCACAACACCTCCGGGGTGTGTTCCCATGTGACGTGGGAAACCGCGTATTCTCCCGGATATCCTTAGCAGATATCCGGGCAGCTTATCCGTCTTTCCCAGCCGCAGGTAACGGACGAAGCGCTTTATCTCTTCCTCAGGAAATCCCAGCGCCTTTGCAGGTTCCCGGAGCGAGGAACGCGGCCCGAAGGTTACATGATCGGCCACCATGCCCGAATGCCCCCTGTATGTTTTAAATACGTATTCGAGGGTTTCTCTCCGCTCGTCCCACGGGAAATCCACGTCTATGTCCGGCGGATCCTTACGGCTCCTGTTAAGAAAACGTTCGAAAAACAGGTTGTACTTAACTGGATCCACGTGTGTAATGCCCAGGAGGTAGGAAACGATACTCGAGGCCGAGCTTCCCCTTCCGCAGGTTCTTGAATACCGCGAAACAATGTCATGCACTACGAGGAAGTAGCTGGAAAACCCCTTTTCTCCGATTATGGAAAGCTCGTAGTTCAGCCTTAAAATTACCTTCGCGCGTTCAGGCTTCGAAGCATCAGGGTAGCGGAAATTGATTCCTGCCGTGCAAAGGCTTTTAAG
>JAADHF010000085.1 GCA_013151965.1 Spirochaetota bacterium | reverse complement strand
TGTTACTTTTATTCCTGACATAATTTCAAAAATACGCTTCTTTGACACGGCACCGGAATCTATAAGGGAAATAAATTTTTCCGGCGGAAGATTCTTTATGTCCACCTGTGCTTTAAGCATCAGTTCGGGCCGAATTTCCAGGACCCCTTCTGCATCCGTTGTATTATTAAGGGTATCATCCAGAACCGTTTGTAATTTAAACTGGAATTTTCCTGCTTCCGGCTTTATATTCAGGTTAAACTGTTTAAATACCGTGGAACCTACTATTAGTTTTTCACTGCGCAGATACATAGTCTGCCTTGCACGGGTAAGCTGAAAGGATGCATCGAGATCATTACCATTCGGTATTCGAATGTTAATTAAGTTCAAAAGTCCTGAAGGGAGATAATTTTCGAAGAGAAGGCTTCCGGTAAATTCAACGGTTCCCAATTTGGAGTCCGCAATTAAAGGCTTAAAAAATAATTCACGGCTGTTTCCGGAAAAATGTGAGGTAAGCATTATCAGGGGCACGGCATTGCCGGGTTTTATGCCGGTTTTTAAATCGACAACATAGCTGAGTTTTTTATTTAAAATACCGTAATTCATAACGGCTTCCGCTGTAATTTTAGAAGACAGCCACCTGTTATAAGGAGCGAACCGTCCGAGAAGTTTTATCATAGAGCCGGGCTTAAAATTTTCGGTTATAAGATGAAGCTCTATATTTTTATCAGAAAGGCTGTATTTTAACTGAATATCAAACGGATTTTTATCCTGTATTTTCTGAATATTGAGTTGATCGTTTTTTAAACTTATCTGAAATGTCTGTTTTGAGAGATTAAAAAGATTCGATTTAACAGCATAGAAACGTACGCGTAATTCCGACCAGGTAAGCCGGTTATCCACATTACCCCTTAGTTTGATTTTGGAATTAAGAAACAGGCTTCCCCGCCCTGCAGTGACAATCTTAACATGCATATTGCCTCTGATATTAAGACCTATTTCATTCTCCAGGTTTTTTATATTAAAAAAAAGATTGCTTAACGTATATTCGGAATTCTCATCTATCAGTGTAATAGTTATATTGGAACCTGTAATTCTCGGAATAAAAATAAAATCTTTATTCTTCCCGGTATGCTTTGGATTGATCAATTCCTGTAATATCGTTACCACTTCCCTGTCCCGAAGAGTATCAATGAA
Source organism: Spirochaetota bacterium (assembly GCA_013151965.1). Lineage (GTDB taxonomy): Bacteria > Spirochaetota > Spirochaetia > SZUA-6 > SZUA-6 > SZUA-6. The sequence goes on along the minus strand of JAADHF010000085.1, from coordinate 58,547 downwards.
GAATTTCGAATTCGATATATTTATTTTAATAAGAGATGCTGCAGGATCACCGGTTCGAAGCAGTTTATAGATGCTATAATATATTTTAATCTTATTTATCATTAAAATGGGCTGGTCTATCTGTTCAGCGCTGTAAACCACAAGGTTCCTGATTTCAAAATATCTGAATATCGAAGGAGAAATACTGCCGTATTTAATCTTTCTGCCGATAAGTTTTTCGATTCGTGCCACAATGTTCCGTTTAAAGCCGTACATCCTGGAGTCTATTTTATTGTTCAGGTATCTCATTCCGGCAAAAATGAAACCGAGCAACAAAAAAACAGCTAATATTTCCATCAGCACTCTTGCTTTTTTTCTCTGCAGAATATTAATCCTCTCTCTTTAATTTAAACTGTACTTCGATAATACCTATATCACCCTTATCCCTGCCCGAAGGGCTGAAAAGATAATGGCGCAGTGAAGATATTACAGCATTGTCAACTTTAATATATCCTGAACTTTTTAAAATCTCCACTTTGTTCACATTTCCTCCGGGACTTACGTAGATTCGTGCAATAACTTTTGCCTGCTGGCCTTCTGCAGTCAAAATATAAGGGAAACGTATAGTTCCTCTCTTTACGATTCTCCTGCTTTCGCCGGTCCAATTTATGCTGTTTTTTTTAGGTTCCCTGTTATTCGCAGCGGATGATTTTTGACGGGAGCCGCCGTCTTTTATATCGTTCAAAATGTCTTCCATTGCAGGTTCGGGGATTATAGCCGGAGTGCCGGGAAGAATCTTTTTAGGAGCTGTTACAGTAGATTCAAGTATACCGGAATTTACTTTTTCAACAGCAGTTTTTTTATATTCCCTGCTCAACAGGGGAATTTCCGGCTTTCCCATTTCACTGTTTTCCGAAGTGCCAAGGTTTTTATCCGATGATGGCGGCTTATTCCTGGCAGCTGTAGTTTTTATTCCGGAGAAATGAGGAATTTTGTAAGTACCGGCAAATTCAATCGAAAATACTGTACTATCCGGATTCTGTATAACCGGAATTCTAATCCTGAAAATCAAAAGGAGTAAAAAAGCATGCAGAACAAGCGAAAAACTTATTGATATTGAATACCGCTTTGTCATCTGATCATACTCTTTTTCTTTGCTGCCATGGATACCTTTTTTATGCCGGCTAACCTGGATAAGTCCAGAACATTCAGCACGTATCTATACTCTACGGATTCGTCAACCTGCAGAAGTATTTCATTTTTCTTGCTTTTCCGGACGGCTTTTTTTATCTCTGCAGGATACCGCTCCATGCTTACAGGTTTGTTCCCTATATAAACCATTCCAGCCGGTTTAATAGTTACAACAACTTTCTTTGTTAATACCGATTGTGCTGTATATGCTTCGGGAAGATCTATCTTAATTGCAGGGTTCATCGCCATAGTTGCATTTATCATAAAAAAAATTACAACTAGAAATATCATATCTATTAACGGTGTTAACAGTAAATTTCCATCATTCCGTATTCTTCTTTTGATTTTCATTCTTTTCTCTCTTTAAAATCTCGACACTTTTAACATGCCTGTCATCCCTGTCCAGAACCCTGAAAAACAATCCGTCGATCTCTGCGGTAACACCTTTTTCGGGAATTTTCCCGAATTTATCCGATAAAAACCCTCCGATAGTATCGTAGGCTCCCTCCTGCAGTTTAATCTCTGTTTTGTGATAGAGTTCATCTATTCCCGTGGTGCCGTCAACAATATAATGATTGTTTCCCACAAGCCTGATATCTTCGATCTCCTGATTAATCTCCCCGGGAAAATAACCGATTATTTCAGATGCAATTTCATTTACCGTTATCATTCCGGAAGTGCCGCCATACTCATCCGATAAAAATACCACCTTATTCTTTTCCTGTATCATATCCTGAAACAGAGCGGCTATCTTTTTGGTATCCGGGTAGTACACCGCTTTACGTACTATATTTTCTATTTCCTCCGCATTCTCATAAATTACATCTTCCACATCGATATATCCGACAATATTGTCCGTTCTTTTCTTTGATACCGCCACATACCGCATATGAGTATTTATAAAACTGTTATAAAGATCTTCAATACTGCTTCTGTAATCGATAACAGGGAGCTCATGGAGAGGTATCATTACCTCCCGGGCCATCCTCTCTCTGAAATCAAATATATCATCTATCATTCCCTGTTCGAACAAAGGGACACCAAGCTCCCGGCTGCCCAATTTTACAAGTATCCTTAAATCCTCTTTTGAACCGAATACCGTATCGTTTTTCTTATACCTGCCGGATATTATAAGGATGATTCTTATAGTAAAATTAAGAATTCTTAAAACCGGATAAAAAAGAAAATAAAAAACAACAAGAAGAGGGGCAAGTTTAATGCTCAATGTGTTTGCATACTTTCGGAAAAAAGTTTTTGGAATTATTTCGGAGAAGATAAGAAATATCAGCGACAGAAGCAGGGTGCCTATCCAGTTCAGATTATGAAAACCCTGCCTGCGTAAATGACTGCTGAGCAGTATCGCAGATGTAACAACCGACAGGTTTGTTCCGATAAGAGTTGTTCCGAGAAGGCGTTCCGGTAAGTAATAAAAAATCAGCGGAAAGAGTATCGAGCCGTTTTTTATCTCTTTTTGAATAAAGCTCAAACTGATCTGCGGAGAGCAGACCCGTTTCGAGTCCGGAGAAAAATGCTGCAAATAATAGACTGACGGCGATCTCAATATATATCATTTTATTTTTTTAACCGTGCATTCCACTTCTTCTACCCTGTTGCCATCCATTTTTACCACACGAAAGATAAAATCTCCCAGGTTTACCGTATCATTCTTTTCGGGAACAGCCCCCAGGTTTTCCATGATAAATCCTGAAATTGTCTTACTGTCCGAATTAAATTCCGTTTTTAAAAATTCTTCCAATTCCTTAAGCTGGTAACTGCCGGTAATAAAATATTTATTCTCCGAAATCCTGCGAATCTGCCTGTTTTTGTCATTGTAAAAGTAATCAAAAAGATCTTCTATCAGATTCTGAAAAGTTATTATACCAGCCGTTCCGCCGTATTCATCGACAATCAGTGCCATTTCTATATTCAGACTTCTCATTTCCTGAACAAGTTCGGACAGCATTTTTGTCTCGGGCACAGGATGTATGGGTTTAATATAGTTAGATAATAATTTAGGGCTGTCTGATTTTATTCTCCATCCTATAAGATCTTTAATATCAATATATCCTGCAATATGATCGAGGTCTCCCCGGTAAACCGGTATCAGGGAATATTTTGCAGAATCCGATATTTCTTTTAGTCCGGTCAGCATTGTTTCTATGTCCGTCCTGACATCGAATCCGACGATCTGATTTCTCGGTATCATTACATTTTCAGCATATTCGTCCCTGAAATCTATAAAAGAATCCAGTAATTTATACTCGTACTCACTTATAACATGCTCCCGTAAACCTATTTTTATTGCTGATCTTAAAAGAGAAACTTTTTTACTGATCTCTGCTTTCTCGTTTTCAGCAAAAAGTGAAAGAAAAGTCTCTTTAATAATATTTAACAATTTCGTAAGAGGAAATAATAGAAAATATACGTAATACAATATTTTCAGGGAAAACCGGGCAACTGAAAGAGAATTTCGTACGGCAAGATTTTTAGGCGTCATTTCTCCGAAGAGAAGTAAAACAACGGTCATTATCAAAATCGTAAAAACAGCAGTTTCGAAATGCAGCAGTTCGAAACCGAGTATCTCGGATACCGAGGATGCAAAAATATTTGCCAGCATATTACCTGTCAGAATAGTTATCAGTATCTCGTCCGGTGATTTAAGTATTCTTTTTATGAATATCTTAAGCCGCGGAGAAGCATTGTTATCCAGCTTTTGGCGTTCAATATAGTTAAGAGAAAACAACGCAGTTTCCGAACCGGAAAAGAACGCCGATACAATAAGCAGAACAGCTAAACTTGCTAATTGTGATATATCATCCATAGCTGTTTATTATTTCTCATCCAGATAATAGGCTAATAAATCATCACTGTATATTTCCATTCGTGATGCGGAACGATTTATAATCTGGGTAAAGATGTGATAAAAGAGCAGAGAAGGTATGGCCACACTTAATCCGGCTGCTGTTGTTATTAAGGCCTGGGAAATACCTCCCGCAAGCACTGCGGGATCGGATACTCCGGATAGCTTCAGATTTAAAAACGATATAATCATTCCGGTAACAGTACCTAACAGGCCGAGAAGTGTTGCAATATTAGCAATATTTGCAAGATATTCGACATTCCTCTCTAAATCCACCATTTCTTTCTGGGCCTGTGCTTCCATTCGCTTCTCTGTCTCGGTTACATTTGATTTTCGATACTTTACTCCGACAAATAATACATGTGCTTCGGGAGAGTTTTTACTCTGCAATTCTTCAAGAATCCGGGGAAACAAGCCTGTTTGTAATAATTCAATTACATAACCGCTTAAGTCCTTATTACGCTCCTGTCTGTTGTAGTAATATATTATTCTTTCGGTAATAAGGGCAATTGCAGCGATAGAAAGCAACGCTATAAGTATTAAAACCACTCCACCCTGTGAAATCAGATTAGGCACTTAGTCTCTCCCGTATTTTCTTGTTTTTAACGTTAAAAAAACTGAATTTTTAAAAATAATTTCATTATCGCTATCATTCCCGTAAATTCCAAACTGTATTCCTGCATTATAATCATGAACAGAGGAAAAAACAAATCTTATTGAGATTCCATTTTTATTTCCCCTTACTTTTCCCATTGCAGAATCAAGGTTTTCCAAAGGCAGAAAGCTGCCGGATACATCGGCATTAATTATAATCTGAAGCGGAATTTTAATAAAGTCAAAGAGAACCTGCAGAACCAGCATCTGTACCGGATTCCCGTCCGTTATGAGAATCTTTTTAAACTTCTGCTGAAATCCATAGGACACTTTGCCTGAAAACCATCTGTCTATGGCTTTTGAGTAACTCAAATTAAAATTTAAAAGAAATCCGGAAATATAATCTGTTTCGGCACCGCTTATGTCCATAAAATTTCCATATGCGATTTCTGCCATTACAGAACCGCTGTTGCCGTTTTTATCCTCTCCGTGAAGCAGGACACCTGCCTTTTCGAAATTATTTACAGGCAGAAATGCTGTTATTATCTGTCCCTGCAGCAGATATTCTTCCATTCCCTCCGGAAAAGACAGAACAGGTGCGGAATAAATAGAAAAGTACAAAGTATCATTAATTTTATTTCTATAAGAAACATAAGGATAAAAACCGATGCCTGTACTGTCCGATTCGAATGTGAGCCCGATATTAAAGCTTTCCATTTCATACGCGGAAGTCGCCGCTAATGCAAAATCATATCCCTGCCGGCTCTTAAGGTTCCATACAGCTCCTTTTATCGAGACTGATGGTAAAAAATAAAAAGAGTACTGTTGTAACTTGATACCGCTTAAGAATGTACCTGTGATGTTGCTGTCAGTATCAATATCCGAAAGTGTCAGGAAAGCAGAAGATGCGGTTTCGGCATACAGATTGTTCTTTTTATATGCTGCACGGAAAGAGGTCTTAACAAGATTCAAGTATCGATTCCAGCTTTCGAAACTTCCCCCATAGAGTATTTTAAATGATAAGGGAATATCGTAGCTTTGTTTTTCGAATGCCGTATCAATGATTCCTGAAAACATTCTTAATAAGTCAATATGCCGCCCGTAAAGATTAAGACTGTAGTTCCACAGTTCATATTGGGTCAAATATGAAAATGAGCCGTAAAAATCAGAATACGGTCCATACAGGAAGTCGAATTTTGTTTCATATTTTCTGATCTTTTTTTCATTTGCAGACATATTATATAAATATTTATTTTTCGAAAGGGGATGACGATTCAAATTATATTTTTCCGGAAATCGAAGTGTATATGTTTCAGGGTATAGATGTACAATTTTCTCTGTCAGCCGTATATAAGTATAATCCTCTATATCCGGCATTATCACATTGATTTTCCTGTTAAGAGGAAAAGGCAGAAGGAAGAACTGTTCCTCACCGAAAAGTATAAGATCAGGCAGTACAAAGAAACTTTTCCCGGTATGTTTCAGAGCCGGTTCGGGAAAAAGAGGAATACAGATTAAAATAATGAACAGGACTAAACTGCTTTTACCCATACCTTGTAAGATTATATAAGAAAAGCAGGTTTTTTAACCTGCCTTTCCTTAAATAAATATAAATAATTTCTTTTTCCGCAATACTGTTCTGTAACTTATTTATTTCTTAAGAACGCCTGGGCTGCGGCCAGTCTTGCTATCGGAACCCTGTAGGGGGAACACGAAACATAATTCATGCCTGCACGGTAACAGAAATCAATCGATTCCGGTTCTCCTCCGTGTTCGCCGCAGATTCCTATTTTCAAGTCCGGTTTTCTGGTTCTGCCCTTTCTTACTCCCATTTCAACAAGCTGTCCCACCCCTTCCTGGTCGAGTACCTGAAAAGGATCTCTTTCCAGTATTTCCTGATCAATATAATCAGGAAGAAAAACCCCCGCATCATCTCTGGAATATCCGAAGGTCATCTGTGTAAGATCATTCGTGCCGAACGAAAAGAAATCGGCATATTCCGCTACTTTATCCGCAGTTAATGCCGCTCTCGGAATTTCGATCATTGTACCGATTTTGTACTCCACATGCCGGTTCTTATTTTTAAATACATTTTTAATAACCGATTCCGCATTTTCTCTGAGTAAAGAAAGCTCCTTTGCAGTGCCGATTAAGGGAATCATAATTTCCGGAAATACTTTTACGCCTTTTTCCTGTACCTCACATGCCGCTTCCATAATGGCCTGTACCTGCATATCGTAGATTTCAGGATATGTAATACCAAGCCTGCAGCCGCGGTGCCCCAGCATAGGATTAAGCTCATGAAGAGAATCAATTTTAGCCTGTAATTGCTTAACGGGAATACCTGTCTTATCAGCCAATACTTTTACTTCTTCTGTTGTTTTCGGAACAAACTCATGTAAAGGCGGGTCAAGCAGTCTCACAGTAACAGGAAAACCGTCCATGGCCTCGAAAATACCGGTAAAGTCTTTCTTCTGCAATGGCAGCAGTTTTTCCAGAACCTCTTTTCTCGCTGCAATATCATCAGCCACGATCATTTCCTGAAAAATCTCGAGTTTCCCTTCATCGAAAAACATATGCTCTGTCCTGCACAGTCCGATTCCTTCCGCACCGAATTCACGGGCCACCTTCGCATCCCGCGGAAGATCGGCATTAGTCCGGACAAGGAATCCCTTCTGTTTAATTGTTCCGCGTACAGCTTCGTGTCTTATTTCGTCCGCCCAGATAAGAAACTCTGCAAATTCACCGGTAATCCCGGCTTTTATGAGTTTTACCTGGCCGTCGTATACTTCTCCGGTTGTTCCGTCGATTGTCAGCCAGTCGCCTTCCGAAAAAGTTCTCTTTTGAATCTGAGCCTGTTTTCCCGTTATAACAACATCCTTGCAGCCTGCTATACAGGGCTTTCCCATACCGCGGGCAACTACAGCAGCGTGCGATGTCATGCCTCCGGTAGAGGTAAGGATACCTTCGGCAACATTCATGCCGCCGATATCCTCAGGGGAAGTTTCTTTTCTTACAAGAAGAACCGTTTTCCCTTCCTTCGCCCATTTCTCCGCTTCATCCGCAGTAAAGACAATCTGTCCCGTAGCGGCTCCGGGTGAAGCATTTAAACCCCTGGCAAGGGGAATCATCTTTGCTTTTGCATTCGGGTCGATCATCGGATGCAGAAGCTGATCGAGCTGAGCAGGTGTTACGCGCGCTATTGCTTCCTCTTTGGTTATCAGACCTTCCTTTACCATTTCAACTGCAGCACGGACAGCTGCAAGTCCTGTCCTTTTACCTGTGCGGGTCTGCAGTAAAAACAACTTTCCCTGCTGAATTGTAAACTCGATATCCTGCATATCCCTGTAATGTTTTTCCAGTTTCTCACGTACATCCAGAAGCTGTTGATAAACTTCAGGATTCTTGTCTTTTAATGTAGATAATTTCTGCGGAGTTCTTATGCCCGCCACAACGTCTTCTCCCTGAGCATTAAGCAAATATTCTCCGTAAAATATATTTTCACCGGTAGACGGGTCCCTGGTAAAACATACACCGGTTCCCGAATCATCGCCGAAATTACCGAAAACCATCGACTGGACATTAACAGCAGTTCCTAAAAGTCCTTTTATTTCATTTATTTGTCTGTATTTGATTGCACGTTCATTGTTCCATGAGCCGAAAACCGCATCTATCGATGCCCATAACTGTTTTTTAGGATCCTGGGGAAAATCCTCCCCTGTGTGATTCCTGTAAACTTCCTTGTAAAGTTCCACAACTCTTTTAAGGTCATCCACTTTAAGATCGGTATCCAGCTCGACCCCTACTTCTTCTTTTACCTGATCAAGTTTTTTTTCGAAAGCACTGTGCGGTACTCCGCGTACAACGTCCCCGAACATCTGAATAAATCTTCTGTATGCGTCCCATGCAAATCTTTCATTTCCTGTTTTTTCGGCGAGACCTTTAACGGCCTCATCATTTAAACCTAAATTTAAAACGGTATCCATCATACCCGGCATGGAAATTGCAGCACCGGAACGAACCGAAACAAGCAGGGGATCCTTCGAATCACCGAGTTTCCTGCCCGTCAGCTCTTCGAGGTGCTTTAAATTATTTTCCACTTCATTCTTCAGTCCTTCCGGATAACTGTTATTATTCTTATAGAAAGCATCACAGACTTTCGCAGAAATAGTAAAACCCGGGGGAACCGGTATTCCGAGATTTGTCATCTCGGCTATATTAGCACCCTTTCCCCCGAGGTGCTCTTTCATCCCTGCATTTCCTTCTGCTTTACCTGCTCCAAAAAAATAGACATATTTTCTTTCCGACATTATGATTCTACCTCCAATTAATATTCATAAGGAATCTAAATAAAATAAAACCTTCTGTCAATAAAACCCGGGATAAAGTTTTTACTTAAACTCTCTTAGTTCAAAAAGAGCAAAAAAGGGGATGTTACTGTCTGCCGGTTTAATCTTAAATATTGCAAACCTTATAGTTTTTTATACTATATATGCTTCCAGATACTGACTGCGGGACGGATGCTGGAGCCGCTTTAAGGCTTTTTTCTCTATCTGTCTTATTCTTTCCTTTGTTAAATTGTACTTGTTCCCTATTTCTTTAAGTGAAAGAGGCCTTCTGCCGTCGAGACCGAATCTATACTTGATAATATCCGCTTCCTTGTCCGTTAAGGTTCTTAATATATTGTCTATATCTTCTTTAAGAGATTTTTCTATTACAACTTCATCGGGAGACCTGTAGTTTTTATCCTCTACAAAATCGCCTAACAAAGATGAGTCTTTTTCGGAATAGACAGGTGTTTCCAGAGAAACCAGATCCCGTGAAATATTAATAAGATCCACTACATGCTCTTTGTCCATATCCAGTGTCCTTGCAATTTCCTCTATTTCCGGCTCGTTGCTGTTTTCACCATGCAGCGCTTTTCTTGTTTTCTCTATCTGAACAAGCTCATTTGCCCTGTTAAGCGGGAGCCTTATCATCCTGGATTTTTCGCATATAGCCTTTAGAATCGCCTGACGTATCCACCAGACCGCATAGGAAATAAAATGGTACCCTTTCTCGACATCGAACCTCTCTATTGCATTGATGAGTCCGATATTCCCTTCGCTGATCAAATCGGAAAGCGGTAATCCCTGATTCTGATATTTTTTTGCGACATTTACCACAAACCTCAGATTTGCCTTTATCAGCATTTCCTTTGCTTTTTCATCCCCGGCTGCCGCTTTCCTGGCATAATCTTCTTCTTCTTTCCTGCTGAGAAGCGGAACCCTGTTTATCTCCTTCAGGTAAAGGGATAAAATATTTTCGTCGTTATTTGTTTCTGACCTGGAAACCTGTACTCTTCTTTTTACTGCAACTGCCATTATAGCCTCCGCATCTATTTATGCAATTATCATGCCATGTCTATTTTTTACCCCTCTTATAATTCCTTATATATTATACAGTTACAAGCCTATAAATATAAATAAAAATAATAATCAATTTATGGGTCAAAAAGTCACAACTTTAAAAAATACTTATTTTTTTGACTCAAAATTGACCAATTTGCAACTTTTTCTTGACGATGCAGGTCTTATATTCGTATATTCAAGTTAAATCTTAAAGACACTATTTAAAATATATTCTATTTCAGGAGGGAATATCATGAAAATAAAGCCCTTAGGCGAACGGGTGCTTGTAAAGATGCAGGCCGGGGAAACAAAAACATCGGGCGGAATCTTTATTCCGGAAACCGCTCAGGAAAAAACACAGGAAGGGGTTGTACTTGCTGTAGGTGATGATGAAAGCATTACGGTTAAGGTAAAAGATCATGTCATTTATGATAAGTATGCAGGCACAACAATCAAAGTCAACGGGGAAGAACAACTTGTACTGAATATGTCGGATATTCTTGCCAAAGTTGAATAAAAAACAAATACCGGCAGGAGCTAATATTTTAGCTCCTGTTTTTTTTCTCTCTCATTCGAATCAGAAAATCTTCTGTTTCATCAAGAACGTAGGGTGATTTATTTGTTACCGTATAGGTAGAAGGAATTGAATTCAGAAAATACCGGCCGTAGTTTTTATATAGAATTCGTGAATCAAGGATCACAACAACCCCCATATCATCTTTTCTGCGTATTAACCTCCCGAATCCCTGCCTGAATTTCATTACAGCTTCGGGAAGCGACAGCTCATAAAACGGATTTCCTCCCCTCTCCTCTACGGCTTTTACACGAGCCATCAATACGGGGTCTGTCGGAACACTAAACGGAAGACGGCATATTATTACCAGTTCCAATGCCTGTCCCGGAGCATCTATTCCTTCCCAGAATGAATTCGTTGCAAATAATGTACTTCCCTGGTCTTTAATAAATCTATCAAACAGCCGTTTCCTGTCGTCCTGCCCCTGGAAAAAGATATTCAGCATACTATCTTTAATCTCATTGGATACGTAGGTATAGGTTTCTTTCAGCATGGAAAAGGAGGTAAACAGTACAAGTGCATGTCCTTCGGAAATCAAAAGAAGTTTGGAAATAAACCTGGATACCTCTCCGGTATAGGTTTCTTTATCCGGCATAGGTATATCCTGGGGAATTGCAAGGAGTACCTGTTCTTCGAAATTAAAAGGAGAAGGTAAAGATACCTCGGTAATCTCTCTTTCATTGTCCGTATCCAGGCCTATCCGTGATTTCCAATACTTAAAACTGTGATTTACGGTAAGTGTTGCCGATGTAAAAATAACTGTTTTATATTGTTTATAGACCGTTTCCTTCATTATAGGGCTTATATCAAGGGGAGTAATGACAAATTTTACAAACGATTTTCCCTGCACAGTTGTAAACTTTTCCAGCCAGAAAATACTGTCTGTCTTCTCAGTATGGCGGAGGAAACTGTCACAGAGTGATGCAATAACATGCAGTCTGTTCAATAATACCCTGCATTCATATACAGAGCTGCTTCCCGTTACACTTTCGGGCATTTCAGAAAAAGAGGTATCCCACATCTCAATAAATTGAAGAATAAGATTTTCCAATATACTTAACTGCTTAAACAAATCACCGGCACCGCTATTCATGACCAGCCCGGATAACAGAATACTGTTTCTGCCTTCCAGATATACAAGCAACTGATTGTTAAGATTCTCAGCTTCGGAGAGTATTTTCTTAACCATCACGGGTATTTTCTGAAAAATCTTATTATCAGGATTAAATTTTTTCTTTATATAGAAGTACAGCCCTCTTTTTTTCCCTTTGACTTTTCGTATGATTCTATAAAGATATCTTTTAACTGTAAGATAACTGAAACTTTCCGAGAAATAGGAACTTGCGCTTTTTTCTATATTGTGCGCTTCATCGAAAATAATTCTCATAAATACCGGCAGAATCGCGGGTTCACGGAAACCTGCATTTTTACTGCGCATGGATAAATCGGAAAAAAGCAGATGATGGTTTACAATAAGTATCTTAGAAGAAGCGGCTTTCCTTCTCGCTTTAAGAACAAAACATTCTTCATGCCATGAACAGCGAATTCCGGTACACAGATCGGCTTCCGAACGTATATTGGCCCATAATCTATCCGAGGGGTAAAAAGAAAGATCCGTCTTATCGCCGGCTTCGGTCGTCTCTATCCAGTCTCCGATTTGCTTTAATTCATCATTGCTGTCCGCAAAAAGGGCATTCTCCTCTACAGTTTCATAGTAGCGTTTGCGGCAGGCATAGTTGCCCCTGCCCTTTACAAGTGATACATCCGGCTGCATATTACACAGCTTTGCCGTTAAAACCATGTCCTTCTCCATAATCTGCTGTTGGAGATTTATCGTTGCCGTAGAAATGACCACCCTCTCATCATTTTTTAAAATCCAGTTAAACACAGGAATAAGATATGCGAGAGATTTACCCGTACCCGTACCTGCTTCGATGATAGATATTGTATTCTTATTAAAGCTGTCTATAACTGTTTCGAGCATGACAGCCTGTGATTCTCTCTCTTCGTATTCATCAAAGATAGATGCTAATCTGCCACCGGGTTTTAGAAGTTTAAGTAGTTCGAAAGAATCTATAGGCTGTACTTTTTTTATTAGAACAGGCTCCGCCACAACATAGATGTCATCGACTGCATTGTTAATTATATAAAAACCGATTCCCTGATTTCCGAGCCGGGATGCAATATTGATATCGGCTTCGCTCGGACTTAAATTACCTGAGGGGTGGTTATGAAGAATAACATCACCCTTATGCATGTACTGTTTTAAAGCCGGAACGGATATCTGATTTCCGTGGGCTACAATTTCCGTATTTACAACCTTATTCCCGTCGTCGGTATAACCGACAATCAGTATTTCATTGCCCTCTGCAGATTTGATTTCACTAATGATATTAACAATCTGTTGTTTATCTATTCTTTCCGCAACACCTGCACTGACTGTCACTTAAAAAACCCGAAATTATGAATATTAATCATTTTCTTTTAAAAGACGGAACAGAATTTTTTCTATAAGGGCGGAGAAATCTTTTTCTACCCGCTTTGTCGTTTCCATTACTTCCTCATGAGACAGTGGAGTATCCAGTATTCCTGCAGCCATATTTGTAACACACGATATTCCAAGAACCTCTATTCCCAGATAATTTGCGGCAATAACTTCCGGAACAGTGGACATTCCCACCATATCGGCACCTATAACCCTTAACATACGTATCTCCGCCGGTGTTTCATAAGAAGGGCCTGTCAGGGCTGCATAAACTCCTTCCTTGAGTTCACTTCCGGAAGCTTCACGCGCAGCTTCTCTTAAATGTTTAGAATACGCTTGCGTCATATCGGGAAATCTTACACCGAATTCTTTATTGTTGCTTCCGATTAAAGGATTGGTTCCTATAAGATTAATATGATCTTTAATAAGTATAAACTCACCGGCTCCGTAGGATTCGTTTACACCGCCGGAAGCATTTGTAATTACAAGTGTTTTAATTCCAAGCTTCCACATAAGAAAAACAGGCAAAACAACATCATCCAGTCCATACCCTTCGTAGAAGTGGAACCTTCCCGCCTGTATAAGAATATCCCTGCCGAATTTATAAACACCTTTATGGCCCTCTACTGTAGTTTTAGGAAATCCCTTTATCCTGTCGAAGGGAAGAACGGTTCCCTCCACCGCAGAAACATAGCTTCCCAGTCCCGAACCAAGTATAATTGCAACAGATGGAATCTTAAGTTCATCCGCCGGAATGGAATTAAAGGCGGTGTTCAATCTGCCGGCAAAATTATCTTTCACTGTTTTCTCCTAATGTGAGTTAAATTTATAAATCTCAATTATTGATTTTACAAAAGAAAATATCAACCTTTTTATATGAAATACAATGATATTTATAAAATAAATATTGACATTAAAAGTACTATATGTTAGAGAATTCATAACGCTTTTGGGTCAATAGAGGAGCGGATATCATGAGTATCATGCGGAGGGACCGTGATAATATTCCCTGCGAAGCATGTAGAAAGGGATTATCCGCCGAAGGTGATAAAAATATCCACGGATTTTATCTCCTGGGCGTATGGGTCAAATCCCTGCGACTGTCACGTGAGGTGGAGCGCTATTGATCGCCTTCCTGATGAAAATAATTCAAAAGGAATTACCTCAGTAGATCCTTCAGCATAGCGGTTAAATTTCAAGGAGGATATTACTATGAAAAAGATTCCGGTGGCAATTCTTGGTGCGACAGGTACTGTAGGACAGAAATTCGTTATACTTCTAGAGAATCATCCATATTTCTATATTCATGAGCTGGTAGCCTCTCCCAGATCTGCCGGCAGCCGTTACATCGATATATGCAGATGGAAGCAGAACGGGCCTGTGCCTGAGAATGTTAAAAACATGATTGTAAAAACTACCGAGGAAGACCTGGAAAGCCTTGTTCTTTTTTCCGGGCTCGACTCCTCTGTTGCCGGTTCCGTTGAAGAACATTATGCACACGAAGGCCATTTTGTAATCAGTAATTCAAAAAATCACAGAATGGATAACGATGTTCCTCTTGTTATACCGGAAATAAACCACGATCATCTTGATATTATCACAAAGCAGAAGTACAAGGGTGCTATAGTAACGAACTCAAACTGTTCCACCATGTTTTTGACAATAGCCATAGCACCGATACATAGGCATATCGGCATAGAAGCGGTGCATGTAACGACCATGCAGGCAATTTCCGGCGCCGGTTATCCGGGAGTCCCGTCCCTCGATATATTGGGAAATGTTATTCCGTATATAGGGGGGGAGGAAGAAAAAATGGAAACGGAACCTCTAAAGATTCTCGGTACGGTAAAGAACGGTAAAATAGAGTTTGCAGATTTTAAAATCAGCGCTCATTGCAACAGGGTACCGGTTTATGACGGCCACACCGAAACAGTTTCCCTGAAATTAAAGGAAAAGGCTTCACCCGAAGATATTACCCGGCTCTTAAAAGATTTCAAAGGCATTCCACAGGAGCTGGGGCTCCCCTCTGCTCCCGAAAACCCGATTGTCGTTTTTACGGAAAGAGACAGACCTCAGCCTGCAAGAGATGTCTGGCTTAATAACGGAATGTCCACATGTGTGGGAAGAATCCGTAAATGCCGGGTATTCGATATTCGAATGGTTATTCTCGGACATAATACTGTCCGCGGAGCTGCGGGTGCTTCTATATTAAATGCTGAAACCATGTACAGGAAGGGGCTGATTCAGGTATGATTGTCTTAAAATTCGGCGGCAGTTCGGTAAAAAACTCAGAATGGATAACCCGGTCCTTAGGTATTGTTAAAGCACAGATAGATAGAGCGCCGGTAATGGTTGCATCCGCCATGGGTTCGGTAACAGATCAGCTCCAGGATATAGCATATACAGCAGGAGAGGGCAACCTGGAACCGGCGAATATAATGCTTGGTAAAATCTCCGGACTCCACCACACGACAGCTATAGACTTATTAAGCGGAGAAATATTATCCGGCTGCGAAAAAGCAATCACTGCAATTTTAGAAGAACTTAAATCTATCATAAAAGGTCTTGCTCTTTTAAAACAATGGACTCCGCGCTCCAATGATGCAGTCCTGTCCTTCGGAGAACGCCTTTCTACGACCTTAATCTATTACAGAGCACTGGAAGAAGGAATAAAAGCCGAATATGTGGATGCAAGGGAAATAATAAAAACAGATAACAGCTTTTCTTCCGCCAAACTTCTGGAGGACATAACTTACACGGAAATAAGAAAAAAAATTAATCCCGGGAGAAATAAGATTTATATAACACAGGGTTTTATCGCATCCACACAGAATGGTATTACAACAACCCTGGGGAGGGGCGGTTCCGATTATACGGCGACAATTATCGGTTCCGCATTGGATGCGGAAGAAGTGCAGATATGGACGGATGTCGATGGTATAATGACATGCGATCCTAAAGTAGTGAACAGTGCGGTAACGCTTAAGAAAATAAGTTACAAAGAAGCACAGGAACTGGCATATTTCGGTGCGAGAGTAATACATCCGGCAACAATACAGCCGGCCATAGAGAGGAATATTCCTGTTGTTGTTCGAAATACCCGCAACCCGGCCGGCAGCGGCACAAGGATTGTTCATTCTGAAACAGGAAAAGGAATTAAGGCCATTGCATTTAAAAGCGAAATAACAATTATAAATATTCTTTCTTCCAGGATGCTGCTGGCATACGGTTTCTTGAAAAAAATATTCGAAATATTCGAAAAATACGAAACATCTGTCGATCTCATATCAACTTCGGAAGTTTCCGTATCTGTGACTGTTGATAATACAAAATCTTTAAAAAAAATAGCAGAAGAACTTTCACATATAGGAACTGTTTCGATAAAAGAAAATAATACTATTATTTCTCTGGTAGGTTCCGGTGTATGGAAAAACCCGGAGACCCTTTTACGTGTTTTTAATGCGGTTAATACAATTCCTATTCGAATGGTATCGCTAGGTTCATCAGATATAAATCTATCCTTTGTAGTTCCCGGAAAATATGCAGCACAGACGGTTCAACAATTACATAACACCTTTTTCATTAAGGAATAATTATGAGGAGCAATTTTAATGTTTAAATTCGATGAAATAGAAGCGGACAAACTCGCATTTCGATATGGCACACCGCTGTACGTTTACAGGGAAAATGTAATCAGAGAATCCTACCGGAATTTAAAAAATGCCTTCTCTGATATAAAAACAAGGATCCACTATGCGGTAAAAGCAAATTCCAATCCATGGATTTTAAGAATTCTAAAGGAAGAAGGAGCCTGGGCGGATGTTGTATCTCCGGGAGAAATATATCTTGCACTGCATGCAGGCTTTCCTGCTGAGAAACTTCTGTTTACTCAAAATTCAGTTTCCGACGAACAAATGAAATATGCCCTCGACTCCAGGGTGAGAATAAATGTCGAATCTCTCTCTCAACTTAAAAGACTAAAAGTTCTTGCCCCGGGAACAGATATTTCGATCAGATTTAATATCTATATCGGCGCAGGTCATCACAGCCATGTAATTACAGGCGGCCCGTTGAGTAAATTCGGAATCGACTGGGAATCCACTGATCAGGTAAAAAAAATCGTATCCGAAGGCAATCTTAAAGTAAAGGGAATACATTGCCATATAGGTTCCGGAATTTTAGATGCGGAAATGTTTGTCCGTGCGGTAAAGAACCTTTTAATAACAGCTAAAAAATTTCCCGACCTCGAGGTTATCGACTTCGGCGGTGGAATAGGGATCCCGTACAGGCCGGATGAAAAACCTATTACACTTAAGGAACTCGGACAAAAACTTACCGGTGAGTACATGAGTTTCTGTAAGGACTATGGGAAAAAACCGGAACTAGCCGTTGAACCCGGCAGATATTTAGTGGCGGAATCAGGATCATTACTCTGCATGGTTACGTCTATAAATAAAAGCAGGAAGTATACCTTTATGGGAACCGATACCGGTTTTAACCACCTGATCCGCCCTGCATTTTACGGCTCGTATCATCGAATCGAACCTGCAGTCATAAGAGAAGGAGAAGAAACCACTGCGGTCATAACCGGCAATCTCTGCGAGAGCGGAGATATTTTTACAAGGACAGAGGATGGTATCGAACCCCGTAGATTTACACCGATAGAAGAAGGAGATTTGCTTATAATACATAATGCCGGGGCGTATGGTTTTTCCATGGCTTCGCATTACAATTCATTCCTCCTTCCGGCAGAGATCCTCGTAAAAGGCAGCGAAAGCAGGTTAATACGGAAAAGAGAAACATATAACCGGCTTTTAGATAATATACCGGATTTCTAGTACGGTAATTCGACCGCCGGCAGCTCTATCAAGGAGGCAATGAATAATGGATATTAAATTCTTAAAAATGCACGGACTCGGCAATGATTACATCTTCATAGATTGTTTTAAGAATAAGACACCGGACGAAAAATATATAGCTCACCTTGCCAGGGCTGTCTCCGACAGGCATTTCGGTGTGGGCGGAGACGGGCTTGTACTTATAATGCCCGGCGAAAAAGAAAAATTACGCATGAGAATCTTTAATGCGGACGGTTCGGAAGCGGAGATGTGCGGAAATGCAATTCGCTGCCTCGGGCGTTACGCGTATGATTCCGGTCTGGTAACGGATAAGGAATTTCCCGTCGAAACAGCGAAGAGAATCATACGCTGCAATGTAATCGATTCTCATAATCTGCGTGTCGACATGGGTGCTCCGTTTTATATCGATAACAGCAGGGAGTTAAGAGAAATTGCCGATGAAGAATTTAAAAAGTATCTTACTATCGAGGATAAGGAGTACAGTTATACACCTGTATCGATGGGCAACCCGCATGCGGTAATTTTTGTTACCGATTACAATTTTAATCTGCACCGGCTCGGGAAACAGATAGAAAATCATCCGGACTTTCCCGGCAGAACCAATGTCGAATTTGTTCAGATATTCAGCAGGGAAGAAATAAGAATGCGCGTCTGGGAACGTGGATCCGGAGAAACAATGGCATGCGGTACCGGAGCTTCCGCATCTGCGGTTGCCTCGGTACTTAACGGTTTTACAGACAGAGAAATTCTTGTACATCTTAATGGCGGTGATCTTTATATAGAATGGTCTCTGGATGACAACCATATTTATCTGATGGGCCCGGCTGAATATTCATTTATGGGCACTTATTACTACGAGGAGCAGTCATGAGTAAATTTGCCAGTACCCGGCTTAATTCCATAGGAGTGTATGCCTTTGTGGAAGTTAATAAAAAAGTTGCAGAATTGCAATCAAAGGGAATACAACCCATAGACTTCGGTGTCGGCGACCCTACGATTCCCACACCGAAAATTGTGCGTGAAGCTACAAAGAAGGCCATAGACAGGCGGAAATCGAGCGGTTATCCCAGCTACACAGGCTCCCGGGAATACCGTGAAGCAGTATCGGCGTGGGCAAAAAAACGCTTTAATATTTCCATGGATCCGGAAAAAGAAATCTCATCGACAATAGGTTCCAAGGAAGCTGTTTTTAACTTTCACGAAGGATTTGTAGATCCCGGTGATTATGTAATCTGTCCGTCTCCCGGATATCCGCCCTATACAAGAGGCACGCTTTTTGCCGAGGGGATACCGTTTCAGGTTCCTCTTCTTGCATGCAATAACTTTTTAATTGATTTTGATGACATACCGGCGAAAATTGCAGAAAAAACAAAAATAATCTGGCTTAATTATCCCAATTCACCTTCCGGTGCAGTTGCAACCGAAGAGTATTACAAACAGGCAGTGGAGTTTGCACATAAGTACAATATTATAATCGCCTCCGATGAGGCCTATTCGGAAATATACTACACTGAGGAACCCCCGATATCCGTTCTGAATGTGAGCAGAGAAGATATTATCGTTTTTAACTCCCTTTCCAAACGCTCGGCAATGACAGGATACAGAATCGGATGGGCAATGGGAGACCCCGCCCTTATTGATGTCTTCCGCAAGGTAAAAACAAATATCGATTCGGGAACTCCTACCTTTGTTCAGGACGGAGCCATAGCTGCATTATCCGATGAAGAACATGTTAGAAAATCAAGAGAAGAATACAGGAAAAAGCGCGATATACTCTGCAATGCCCTTGCGGAAATCGGGCTTAAAGATTCGTATCCGGATGCTACCCTTTATGTATGGCAGAAAGTGCCCGAAGGCATGACATCGGTTGAATTTGCCACCCTGTTACTGCAGGAAAATATCGCCCTGGTTACAACACCGGGATCGTGGATTTCCAATGTCACGTATAACAATATGAATCCGGGAGAAGGATATGTACGTTTTGCCCTTGTACCATCTGTCAGTGATACGGAATTAGCGGCGGAAAAATTAAAGAATCTTACAATTTAAATTTGAACAGGAGAGATAATTCCTGTATTTTAATAATTGATGGCTAATTTGTTTGACCATTTGAATGGGATTTTTGAATCCCTGGATAAGTTATTCGATAATATATTCGAACACGGCAGAAGTGAGTCTTTTTATGATCCGGATTTTAAAGACGCCTGGATAGAATTAGAGGATTACCTTAAAAAGCGAAAATCAGAATTCAAGAGCTCCGGCCGTTCACAGCAAAGGGAAGAGACGCGTAAAACCGGCTTTGAACATCTTCGTAAGGATTATGAAAACCTGGAGGTCCGTTTCGGTGCTTCCCGCGAAGACGTAAGCCGGTCGTATAAAAAACTTATGAAAAAATATCATCCGGATAACTACCCGGAGGACAGTGAAAAGCATAAACTGGCCACTGAAATAACAAAGAAACTAAACAACTCCTACCAGAAAATCAAAAAAACATATAAAAATTAAAGATTTTTGAGATCTTATATATATTTTATGACTCTAAAGTGATATACTTAATAATAATATATGTTTGGTATTTATTATTCTCTGGGCGGCTTTTTTCTTAGTTTTTTAATAAATATTCTCCTGATACCGGTTGTAATACGGTTGTCCCATCGGTACAAATGGTACGATATACCGGATAAGAGAAAAATTCATACCGGTTTGATACCGCGCCTGGGAGGCATAGGTATCTTTATCGGAACTTCACTAAGCATAATAATACTTTTAGGCATATCCGTTATTTTCCGAAGAAGCGGGTTTGCTTTATTCGTCAGTTATAGAATATTTTATCTTCTCACGGGCCTCCTGCTGATATACTGTGTGGGTCTGATCGATGACTTCCATAATCTTAAAGCGCCTATTAAATTCATGCTTCAGCTTGTTGCCGCAGGTATAATAACAGCCGGCGGATATGTAATTAGAACGCTGACAATACCTTATCTCGGTACTTTTTCTCTCGGGTTTATTTCCTACCCTGTTACAATTTTATGGATAGTGGGCATAGCAAATGCGATAAACCTGGTTGACGGCATGGACGGTCTTGCAGGCGGAATTACAGGTTTTGCCGCATTATCAATCGGTATAATAATGCTCATACATAATTCTCCTATTCCGGCACTGATTTCTTTTGCACTTTTAGGGTCTATTATAGGTTTTCTTATATTTAATTTTCCGCCTGCAAAAATCTTTATGGGAGATTCGGGGAGTCTTTTTCTGGGATTTACATTAGCATCACTTCCCCTTACAGTTCTTAACAGTCCGGGAAGGCCTGAAGGCATACTTATTGCTACGGTGACACTTTTAATGATTCCCATACTCGATACCGCTGCAGCTATAGTAAGAAGGGTAAAGAGTAAAAAGCCTATCTATGCTCCCGATAAGAAACATATTCATCACAGACTGCTGGATCTTGGTTTAAGCGAAAAAAAAATTCTTGCAGTTGTATATGGATTTTCCAGCTATTTAAGCCTGATTGCCATAACTTCCATGGTCCTTCCGAAGGAGATGAACGTTTATTTTATTCTGGTAATATGGATCGGAAGTTTACTGGGTTATATGTTTCTGAATTATATTGAATTCAAAAAAGACGCAGGCAGCGATGCCCGGGATAATATACACAAAAACCTTCTTTAATTATCTACGGGTTCTAATTCCTCGATTTCCAGATCATCTTCGGCTGTATTTTTTTCATCTTTTTTATTCTGCAGCTGCACCGGTTCCGTTCTGCCGAAATCACCAATTGTTTCTGATAATTTTTTAATAACAGCCTTTAAAGACCTGTTAATATGAATGATTTGATCTGCACTCTTTGTATTTTCAAGTGTAAGCGACATTATCGAATCTACCGATTTACGTATGGTATCTATTTTCGATGAAGCCTTCCCGGTTATGGAAAAAATACTGTCAATGGATTGTGAATTCATCTCCATTTCACCCTTAATTACCTCGATGCTTCTTGCAAACTCATCAGCCATGGTCGAAATCCCCTTTACAGTGGAAAAAACAAACTGAAGCAGTTCTCCGATTTCCATGGCCTCCCGTGAGCTTCTGTCGGCAAGTTTTCTAACCTCAGATGCAACAACTGCAAATCCTTTCCCTGATTCTCCCGCTCTTGCAGCTTCCATAGCGGCATTTAAAGATAGAAGGTCTGTCTGCTCTGCAATTTCGCTGATTATGGAGACTATTTCTTCTATCCTTGTGGTCTGATCTTCCAGTTCGCGTATACTCTGAAATGCTTCCACGATCTTACCAAGAAGACTTTCTATGTTGCTCCGGGTTTGTTTGTAATTCTCCGTAGTTCTCCTGGCAGTCTGATCGATATCATAAATAGTCGATGCTATCGTATCGAAGCCGCTGCTTGTATTTTCCGCTCCTTTGGCCTGGCTTGTTACCGAATCGTAAATTCCATTCACCGCTTTTTCAACCTGTAAATAATTCTCCAACAATTTATCTCTATTCTCTTTAATCGATATTTTTAAGCGCTCTATGATATTCAGTTTTTTAAGTGTATCGGCCAATATACCAAGTTCATCGTTTCTTTCTAATTTCCATCCGGACACGGAATCGCCGGATAAGGCATTTCGGGAATAATCGATTAAATCGGAAACATTCTTACCAAGCCGTCTCGCGAAAACTGAAAAATAAATAATACTCCCTGCACTCCCGATTAACAGAAGCGAAGCCGTAGTTATGAGAAAAACAACTATAGATTCCAGCTCTTTGCCGTGCAGTTTTAGTAATATGCCGCCGCTCAATATGATAAACAGCAGTACAGCAGCAAAAATTAAAACAACCATTACTGCTGTTATTAAATTTCCCAGAAAAATCTTTTTTTTAATAGTTATACCAGACATCTTTATATCCTTAATCTTTAATCCAACCCGTATTCCTGTATCTTCCTGTGCAGAGTTTTCCTTCCTATACCTAAAACTTCGGCAGTTTTACTTTTATTCCTCCCCTCTTTTTGCAGGGTAAATCTGATAATCTCTTTTTCGGCATCAGCGAGTGAAATACCGGTATTTAATTTAATATAATCCCGATTCGAATCATTACGCACGAAAGGAGGCAGGTCATCCAGGGTTATTATGTTTCCTTTGCACATAACAACGGCACTTTCTATGGAATTCCTCAGTTCTCTTACATTGCCGGGCCATGAATAACTATACAGGGCATCCCTTGCACGTACATCGATACCTTCGATTTTTTTACCATTCTCCTTTGATATTTCTTTTAAAAAATATGAAATCATCAGGGGAATGTCTTCTTTGCGTTCCCTTAAAGGCGGTATATGTATATTAACCACATTTAATCTGTAGTATAAATCCTCCCTGAAATTACCCCTTTCTATTTCCTCCTTAAGGTCCCTGTTGGTTGCGGAGAGAATTCTAACATCGACCTCCAATGTCTCTTCTCCTCCGACTCGTTCGAACCTTTTCTCCTGAAGAACACGAAGGAGTTTTATCTGAACGCTCTGATTAACTTCCCCTATCTCATCCAAAAAAATCGTTCCCTTGTTGGCAAGTTCGAACCTGCCGCGTTTCCTCGCAATAGCACCGGTAAAAGCTCCCCTTTCATGGCCGAAAAGCTCGCTCTCCAGAAGTGTTTCGGTCAGAGCGGCACAGTGGATTTTTATATAAGGTTTGTCTTTGCGCGGAGAGAGGTAATGTATTGCATCGGCAATCATCTCCTTGCCGACTCCGCTTTCTCCGGTTACTAGAACGGAAACCCGCGTCGGAGCAACCTGCTTAACCACTTCGAAAACCTGCTTCATAATCTCGCTTCTGCCGATTATGTTTGCAAACTCGCTTTTCTTTTTTAATTCTTCCTGAAGCATTCTATGCTGAAGAATCAGCTCTCTGTTGGAAAGAGCACGCTTTACAAGCAGGGACAGCCTGTCCAGATTTATAGGTTTTGTTAAAAAATCATAAGCCCCGTCACGCATAGCCTGTACTGCATTTTCGATAGTTCCGTGACCTGTAAGAATTATTACAGGTATTGTGGGATAAGCCGAGCTGATCTTCTTAAGAAGTTCCTGTCCTGACAATTCAGGCATTTTAAGATCGGTAATAACCAGATCCACATCACCTTTATGTACTGCACTTATAGCTTCTATCCCGTTTTTGGCAAGTACAACCTGATAACCATCGAGTTCAAGGGCCTTTCCCAAACCTTCTCTGATATTCTTTTCGTCATCAACAACAAGAATATTAAAGTTCATACCGCTTCTCCCTTATAATCAATTAATCTCTTCTCCTTTTGAGGTATCGGGAAACTTATAGTGAAAGTCGTACCCTCCCCTTCTTTTGATTTTACTGTGATCTCTCCCATGTGTTCCTTAATTATTTTATAAACAAGGGTTAAACCGAGACCGGTTCCGAAATCCTTGGTCGTAAAATAAGGTTCGAATATTTTATCCAGAATTTCATCGGGTATTCCCGTTCCCGTATCGGTTATTATTAAAAGGACTGCTCCGCCTGCTCTCTCTGTTCTAACGATAAGAGAACCGCCGTCCTGCATTGCATATAGAGAATTTTTGACAAGATTCAACAGAGCCTGTTTGATATACTTTTCATCTATCTTGATTTTGGGAAGCTGCTCCGCTAATTTTACCTTTAATTTGACTCCGGATTCTTTAAGTTCATACTGGAGAAAATTAAAAAGATCCTTTAATACCTGATTCAGGTCCTGCTCTTCAAGTTTGGTATCCATCGGTCTTACTGCAAAAAGAAAATCCACAACAATTCGATTAAGCCTGTCCACTTCTTCATTTATAACATCCAGATATTTTCTGATGGTTTCCGATTTTATAACCTCCCTGTTGCCGATTTCCTTTTGAATAAGCTGCAGATGAATACCAATGGAACCTAAGGGATTCTTAATCTCATGTGCAACCCCTGCTGCAAGGGTTGTCAAAGCTGCAAGACTCTCTGCCCTGCGCAGTCTCGCTTCCCTGGATCTTTTCTCTGTCACATCCTCGATATGGACTAAATTACCCTGTACTTTCTTTTCTTTTACAAGGGGCATAATACTGACGGAGATTATCCTGTTTATCGAATTTTCAAGGGTAAACTCTTTATCTATTATCTTTTCCTGATTAATAAGTTTCTCTTTTAAAAAAGCTGCAATCTCTTCATCATTTATTATACTCCACAATTCCTCATCAGGTATTTCTTCCTGATTAAACAACATCATTCGTGCAAAAGATTTGTTGTATAACAGCACCCGGTACTGTTGATCTATCACCACTACACCATCGGTCATCGAATTAAGAACCATCTCTAATAATTCGTTTTCACCGGAAATATGACAGAGTATATTCTTAATCTGCTCCTTGTCCATTTTATTTAGTTTTTCAAGGGCTTTTTGAATAAATTTCCTCATTCTCTTACCGCCTCTCTCATATTGTAGAATAGGCTGTTCAATACCAGAGATGGTTTTATGTTGAGTGTAATAGAGTTCTGATATGAATCATAAATGATATTTTTAAGTTTATTTATTTTTTCCACGGAAAAAATATCGGATAAAACCGAATCATTTTCTGTCTGTAAAAACCTGTTTTTTAAAAGCGAATGCAATACATCTAAAAGAGCCGAGATAAATTCTCCGGCATTTTCTTTCGACGAGAATATATCGACTTTTCTGTCGATTTCGGACAGCGGATTCTGAGACCCGTCTCCTTTAAGAACACTTTCCATAAATTTTTCCGCTGCTTTCTCTAAAGCTATGGGAGTAATATCCTGCCAGGAATTAAAATATTCCTGTAAATTCTCATAACTTCCGGATAATTCGTTAAATATTTTTTTAAGAACCAGCGAAACTTCTGTTTTCGACCGGATAAAGAACGGGTACTGCCTTACCCGGGACAGAATCGTCGGTATAAGGGAGGTACGTCTCCTGGTCAGAAGTATTATATACATGCCCGGAGGCGGTTCTTCCAGCAGCTTAAGAAGCGAATTGGAGGATGATTCCTGCATAACTTCCGCATTTTCCAGTATTATTATTTTATTCTTTCCGGTGGACGTCATATGCGCCCATAGAGAGATATTTCTAATCTGCTTTATTGCAATATTATTTGCAGTAACCGCCTTTTCAAGGCCCAGGCTTAACTCTGTAATGGATTCAATATTTTCCTGAAGTACATCGGAAGAAGGTAGTTCGGTTCCGGGACGAATAATATCCAGCTTACCCTCTATTTCCCTTATCTCATTTCCGATTGTGTTCGGCCTATTTATTCCATCCCATATAACCGGATCAAAACGGCGTGTAAGTTTTCTCACGGCCCTTATAAACAGATACCGCGTACCAAGTCTGCCGGTACGCAGGAATGCATCTCCGGAAGCTGATATTTCGTTTCCGAAATATCTCGGACCGGTCATCAGTACATCAGGATGAAGCAGGTTTCTG
Source organism: Spirochaetota bacterium (assembly GCA_013151965.1). Taxonomy (GTDB): domain Bacteria; phylum Spirochaetota; class Spirochaetia; order SZUA-6; family SZUA-6; genus SZUA-6. The sequence continues at coordinate 32,170 of JAADHF010000085.1, read as the reverse complement.
TTTAAATTACACGAAGGACAATTACAGCTCCACTTTGCAGTTCCGTACTCACAGCAGAGAATCCTTGCAGCTTCCAGTGCGGTGGAAAGTTTACCCGAATACTTCGGACCATAGAACAACAGCGACTGCGGCAGAGTACCTGTCGCGATTTCCTTATTAAGAGCGGTTACAGTCTGGACCTGTCCTATAATATTGTTAAACATTACCGATATTAACCTCTGGTAATGGAATCAGCGAAGCCGGAGGCATAAAAGGCAGAAGCAGCCTGGAAAAAAAACTGTTTTCCAGAATGGTTTTCGAATCGAAAAAAGGCTGCCATGCAAGCAGAAAAAGTACGATTGCCATGATCAGAACGCCCTCGCCGATGCCTAAAAAAAAGCCCAGCACCCTGTCCAGTTTTTCCAGGTGAAGCGCGGAAAATAGTCTGTGCATTAACCCCTCAAAAATCTTTGCGATAATATAGACAATCAAAAATATTACAAGAAATGCAATTAAAAAGTTCCAGCTCGATTTGCCCCACAGTTTGTCAAGATAATCTGCAGATAACCTGGAAAACGCTACGGCAAGTCCAAGTCCGAGAATGATCCCCGTCATTGATAAAAGCTCACTTATAAAACCCCTGTAAGCCCCTCTTATAGAGAGAATCAGCAGAAGCGCAATAAAAACATAATCGATAGTTATAAAACCGGTAATCACTGGATTCTACTCTCCGTTGATTTGAATATTTCTTAAGATTATTTCTGCTATGAGCCTGGCAGAATCTTCTTTAAAAAGTTTCCCTGCATTCTTTCTCATCACTATCAGCTTATCTTCATTATCCAGAAGATTTGTTATTATTTCAAGAAGCTTCTTGGATGTCAAATTATCCTGATCCAGTACAACAGCAGCATGAGCTTTTTTAAAAATCTCTGCATTTCTTATCTGATCTCCTCTGCTGCCGGAAAGGGGAAGAGGTATTAATACGGAAGCTTTTTTACATGCCGAAAGTTCCCACAAAGTATTGGCTCCGGCCCTGCAGATGACAAGATCACTTGCGGCAAGAATATCCGGCAGTTCTTCATTTATATATTTCATAGTATAATAATTTTTTAATCTTCCCGGTCTAAAATCTTTAATCCCCGTCTGATGAATAATACAGTATTTTTTACTTAAATCCTCTGCTATGCTTTCTATAAGGGTATTGATATAATGAGCACCCTGACTTCCTCCCATTACAAAGAGAATTTTTCTATCACCGGAACATGGAAGATTCTTTTTTCCCCTCTCCCTGCTGCCGTGAAGTATAGATGAACGTACGGGATTCCCTGTTACTATTAATTTTTTTGACAAAGATTCTCCGAAGTATTTTGCGGTCTCTTCGGTGGAAATTAATATCTTTTCCGAAAAGCGGGCGTTTATTCTGGTTGCAAGGCCGGGATCTATATCCGATTCATGTGTAATGGAAGGTATCCTTAGAAGCGAGGCTGCAAGAACAGGAGGCACGGAAACATAGCCTCCTTTAGAAAACAGAAGTTGAGGTTTTTCTTTAAGTAGTATGATAAATGATACTATAATACCCATTATAATTTTTACAGCATCTGTAATATTTTTAAAAGAAAAATATCTTCTAAGTTTTCCGGCAGGTATCCTGTAATACTTGATTCCGCCGAAATCCAATATCAATCTATCCATAGGAGAAGCCGAACCGATCCATATTATCTTTCCGTCCCATATTTTATTAAGTTCCTCTATAACTGCAAGCAGCGGAATTATATGTCCTCCGGTTCCTCCTCCGCTGACCGCAATACAGTTCCTGCTTTTTTTCATTTTTTCACCTTGATAGGTTAAAATCTTTATTATATTGTCAGACTACCATGAATAGAACAACATTTTCAATTATACTTTTCCTGATAACATACAACTTAAGTATTTTTGCAGATGAATACTCACAATACTTTTCTTCCTTTATAACACGCGGAACCTTTAATGAACTTATCAAAAAACATGAAATTATGAACAGCTTCGGAAAAGATCCGGCCATTAATATTATTTCCGACAGTAAGATCAAGAATTTAATTACCAATGACTTAAAAGAGTTAAAGCCCACCATAGGAGTGGAACTTATTAAGATACTGCAAATGGATAATATCGATACACATTCGGAAAAAACATTTCTTCTCATATACAATATTCTACATTCCATAAGTACCTTAAAGGGAATTAACTATTTCTCTGTTACAAGGAGAAAAGAAAGAATATTATTCTATGATTCTTATGTAATCGACAGCCCGGATAAAGAAAATAGAGTGAAAGACCCTTTTTTTAAGAAAATCCTCACTGATAATAAACTCTATATTTTCCAGCATGATTCAACTTTAGGGAAAAATATTTATCTGGTTAAATATTTCAGCAACAAAGACAGAATTATTATGAGAACGGAAAATATTACCATGATAAAATACCTGTTTGTGCCCCTTATAAACAAGCATAAACTTATTAATTATTTCATTATCATTCCCGGCAGCAGATCGATTCTCTTTTACGGTGCAAGTTTTGCACAATTCAACAGCATCATTCCTGTTTCCGGCAAACGTGCCGATTCCTTTTATAACCGGCTTAAAGCGATGTATTCATGGTTTGTAAAAATGCTTAAAGATAAAACGAAAACAATCCATGCCTTAAAACAAACACCATATTGACTATAAACTTTAATAGTATTATTTTTTTAACGTGGGGTGGTTTCCCTTTCAGGGAGGCCTGAGAATATACCCGTTGAACCTGCTCTGGGTAATGCCAGCGAAGGAATTAATCATTTCCCCCCCACATTAAAATTATTCTCAAAGCAGAAAGGAGTCATAATATGATGTACACCGCGGAAAAAAGATGGCGCTTAAACGAAATAGTCATTCTTGTAGTTGTCTCTGTTATTCTCGGTATCGTATGGTGGGGATGGAGCCTGGTTTACGGGCTTACTGCACCTTTAACGGCAGTCGGACTTAACTACCTGTTCATAGGGTTCTGGTTTACAGGGGGAACACTTATACCCTTTCTGATCAGAAAACCGGGAGCTGCGCTTTTCGGAGAACTTATAGCAGCATTGGTAGAAACTTTTATAACACAGTGGGGAATAACCGCCCTGCTCTGGGGGCTTGTTCAGGGTGTGGGAGCTGAAATTATTTTTCTGATTATGAGATATAAAAACTATAATTTAACCGTTCTGATACTGGCAGGCATACTTTCCGGGATTTTTTCCTATGTCCTGGACTTTTTCTACATGCATTACAGCGGATTAGCCTTATGGGTAATAGTCGTCCAGATATCATCGATGCTTATAAGCAGTGCCGTCCTTGCAGGCCTTCTTTCGTATTTTATCGGCAAAGCTGTCCGGAAGACGGATGCATTAAGATCGATCTTCCGGCAGCGGGATATAAATTGAATTATCTGGTCTCCCTGCAGGATGTCTCCGTAACTTTTGCAGCACAGAAGCATCCTGTTCTAAAGAATATAAACCTCATTATTAAAAAAGGGGACAGGCTCCTTATTACCGGCTGTTCGGGAACCGGCAAGAGCACTTTACTGTATATTCTTGCCGAAATAATTCCGAAAATTATTTATGCAAAAGTCGAAGGTCTTATCCTGCGGGATAATTTCAGTACCGGCATTGTAATGCAGAACCCTATGTCCCAGATGGTGACACCGTCGGTAGAAGAAGAAATAGCCTTTTCCATGGAAAACAGAAGTATGCCTCTTGAGGAAATAAAAGAAAAAACTGATAATGCAATTCGAAAAGCAGGCATTACAGGGCTTAAACATAAAAAACCCTTTGAATTATCCGGCGGTGAAATGCAGAAAGTTGCATTAACCGCCGCAGTTGCATCGGAACCCGACCTGCTGCTGCTCGATGAACCGACTTCATTTCTCGACAATGAATCAACCTATAACTTTCTTAAAACTCTTGGAAATGTTTCTGACAAAACCGCAGTCATCATAGTGGAACATCGAATTAAAAAATTTCTAAAATATATCGATAAAATATTATACCTTGACGATCATGGAGAAATATACCTTTATGAAGATAAATATGCATTCCTGAAAAATGCTGATAATAGCCATAAATTAAAGCCACGCTTCATATCCGGCAATAATCCGGGCTTTATGCCGTTTGATAAACCCATTAAAAGAGGTAATAGCTGTGACAGCTTTATATCCGTAAAGGGTCTTTCCTTTTCCTATAACCGCAAAGAAGAGAAAGTCTTAAAGAATATAAATGTCGAAATGTACAGAGGAGAAACTATAGCTGTTATGGGCCCTAACGGCTCGGGCAAAACCACGTTTATAGAAAACATTGCAGGATTTTATAAGAAAACTAAAAAGAATATTTCTTTTAACGGAAAAACTTTAGATAAGTTAAAAAAAAGAGAATTTTACTCCTCCCTGCATTATCTTCCCCAGAATCCGGAATATTTTTTTCTATACCAGTCCGTAGGTGAAGAGCTTAAAGATGTTATGCGAATTACTTCTACCGGATATAAACCGCTCTTTAATTTTTACGAAACTCCGAATCGAAGTCCCTATAACTTGAGCGAGGGGGAAAAGAGAAGACTTACTCTGGAGTTAGTCTTATGCGATAAACGACCTGTTCTCCTTGCAGACGAACCGACCTACGGGCTCGATTTTGATGCATATTATAAAACAGCAGAGGCTTTTAACAGGCTGAAGGAAGAGGGAACATTAATTGTTATTGTTACTCATGATCCCGAATTTGCCTTTTTTCTTTCCGACAGAATACTCTTTTTTAAAGACGGTTCCATAATTTTTAACGGCTCACCGGGTCGATACATCGAATATATCGAATCGAATAAGGATCTTTTTCCCGGAGAACTGTATCTGCCCGCCGGGCTGAACGAAAGGATTTTATAATATTTATGATACCGGTAGTATCCGTGAACCCTCTTGCAGCACTTATCGCTGTAATTATTAACACCATTCCTGTTTTTATTTCCTTTGATATATACACACCTGCAGTATTTCTTGCATTAGCTGTAGCTAATACTATTCTGGTTTCGCATATAAGAGTAAAAGAATTTTTAAAGCTATTTATGCCGTTGACAACACTTCCTGTGAGTTTGTTTTTTTTAAATCTCTTTTTTTCTGCTTCCATAGAATCTTCAGCTTTATATCATCTTTTCGGTTTTACGATACAGAGCCGTATCCTTTTAAGGGCCTTTATAATCTTTTTAAGAAGTTTTACACTTATCTATATTTCCGTAAGTTATCTTACAGCTGTAAATGCTATCGAACTCGTAAATTCATTAATGCAGCAGATACATTTATCACCGAGGATCGGATATTCCATTTATACCGCCTGGAATATAATCCCATTTATCGGACGTGAAATTACACGAATAAAAAATGTACATCTTATCCGTTCCGGGGGAAAGAGAAACAGGATTAAAGAAACCATTCCCCTTATAGTTACCATTCTTATTAATTCCATCAGACATGCGGAAAGAGCATCCGTTTCCATGTATATCCGCGGACTGGAAGACTCCGGTTCAAAGAAGCGTACATTCTTACACAACAGCAAATGGAGACCGACGGATACAATATACGCCGTCTCTTATTTCTTTATTGCATTTGGATTATTCTTTATTATAATTAAAAAAGGACTTTTCCGCTTCAGCCTCGGTTAGACTTATGCAAGTACTATTCTGTTTCTTCCCGTCTGTTTTGCCCTGTACATCGCCTGATCAGCCCTTTTTATCCACATTGTCCTTGTCTCATCCGGAGAGAATTGAGCAATTCCCATGGAAACGGTAATTTTTATAGGTTCGCCCTCGCACATTATCGAAAAGCTTTCCATACCCTCTTTAAACCTTTCAGCTATATGGAACGCCTGTTCACTTGTTGTATTGGGAAGAATAATAAAAAATTCCTCGCCTCCGTATCTGCCTGCATAATCGTATTTACGCAGCTGATTATTACAGATTTTTCCGATATTTTCGATTACACGGTCTCCGCATTGATGCCCGTAATTATCATTTACCTGTTTAAAATGATCTACATCGATCATTATTCCGGAAAGGGGAATATTTAAACGCAGGGCACGCTCGATTTCAATACTTATTTTATTATCCAGACTGCGCCTGTTAAGCATTCCGGAAAGCATATCGAATGTAGCTATCTTTTCCAGTTCTTTATTTGCTTTTGCAAGTTCCTCGTTTAATTTACGTATCTTTTCATTTGCTTCTTTCAAATACCTGTTCTGATCAAGGACTATCGAAGAAAGCCTCTCTTCCTCTGCAACGGCTTTTCTGTAAAATTCACGTTCCTGTAGTAAACTCTGCTGATTTCTCCACCGTATTACGGCAGCCTTAACCCTGAATTGTATTTCCAGTACGGAGAAGGGTTTTTTAATAAAATCATCCGCTCCCGCTTCGAGAGCCTTTTCATGATAATTCTCATCTTCCACACCGGAAATAAGTACTATCTGGAGAGAACCGAGATGATATTTCTTCCGTATTTCTTTGCATACAAGATAACCATTTTTACCCGGCAGAATAACATCCAGCAGAATAATATGTATCTCTTCATTTTCTAGTATTGCTTCTAAATCCTCTGCAGATGATGCCTTGTAGACATAATAGCCTTCTTTTTTAAGAATCGTCGATAACAACTGAAGATCGCCGGGATCATCATCTACAATACAGATATTTATATCCTGCATTATTCTCCTTAAATCAACTTTAATACAATATACACATAAGCGTCAACTTTAAACACCCAATAAACGGATTATAATCTGTGTAGCTCCTAAAAAGGCACCGAGTACAGCACCGAAAATATTTATCCATTTTAAGTGCCTTGCCATAACCTGGAGAATCAGGTTTTCCACTTCCATAACATTCAGCTTATCAACTTTCTCGATAACAAGCTTTTTTACATCGAGTGCATTGATAATTTCCGGAATGTTATCGAGAATAAATATATATGCTTTTTCTGAAAGAAAATTGTCGATTCTTTCTTTATCCGAAGAAGTTATTTTAAAAAGAGCATTTAATGTAACTGATTTTTCTACGGTAAAATAATTTTCTACAAACCGTGTAACTTTATCCAGCGATCTGTCTATTGTATTCCTGTCCGTAATGAAATTGAGAATTGTAAATGATAAAAATTCCTTTATGCTGTTCTCTTCTATATGAGCTTTTTTAACAACAATATCTCTTAAAGTTGCCTGATCGTGTAATTCCAGCCAGTTCCGTATGTATTTTACTGCATTGTCCGTTCCCATACTCCCCCCGAAAACATTGACAACTGCGCTGTAAATATCCTCCAGACGGGATAGTATTATTTTATCATCACAGGATAAAATATCTTTAACAGGTTTTTCCGTCCAGTTAACCAGTGCTTTTTCCAGACTCCTTACCATACCCTGTCTTGTATTATCCCGGTATACTATCCTCTCAAAGTGTTCCAGAACATCATCGATAATTTCCGGCATCCTTTCTTCCAGTGATTTATCAAACTGCCCTGCGGTTATCAAAAATTTCTGCAGTATATTTAATCTGTCGAGTATATCACGCAGCATAAATCTGCCTCTTACCTCCAGCTCACGATGCATAGCATCCGTGCGGAGCCATTTAAATAAAGAATCAAACAGCTCGGGAAGCATTGTACCGAAAATATCTGCAGCGGAATGGACCATGCCGCTCGATAATATATGAGACATTTTCTTATCACTGTCCTTTAAACCGGTCAGATACTTAAATATTTTATTAATAACAAGATCTTTTATTCCTCCGCTCTCAAGGATCTCTTTTAGTTTAACACTCAGAAACTCCTGCCATTTAATTTTTTCCATTAAGCCGGTTACTTTTAACGATAAAATATAATCGACAGTTCTTGATGTAATATCCCTCATGGCATATATAAAAGTTCTGGAATTTAAAAATCTGAAGAGCAGACCGGAAATAAAAGCCCTTATCCGGCCCAATAAATCAGCCAGACGATTCTTGTCTTTAAAAGCAACAGGCATGGAAAGAAGTTTCTCCGTCATCGATGATACTGCATTCTTAAAACCTTCAGTAAATTCATCACGGGAAAGCTGATCTTTAATCGCATCTTCGGTAATGAGTTGTTCCGCAACCATAACACCTATGTTGCCGGAGAGCTGATATCTCTGTTTCGGGATTATTCCCGGTGTAAGCGGAATCCTTATGCCGAAGATTTTTTTTTCTTCCAGAGGCCGAAAGAGCATTCGTATTGCAATTGCATTGGTAATGTACCCAATGGCAGCTCCTAAAATCACGGGAAGCGCCCAGGGAAGAATATGAAGGATGGTTTGTATCATTTATTTAAACTCTTTTGTATATTCTATAGCTGCACTCTTTGAGTTAAATTCCTTTAAATAACCGCCGAAAATCCATCCTTTTAAGCCGTTATAATTAACCTGGAACCAGTATGAGTTCTGTCCCTCGATTATTTCACGTTTTGTGGAGCGTGTCAGTATTTCTACAGCTGTGCCCCCTCTCAGATGAGCCAGTATCGTAGCTTTACTGTCCGGATTTTCTCTGAGCCGTAAAAAATGTGATGTTACCACTCCCCATTGTGCGTGGATAGGGAAAACAGATGTTTCCGGCAGCGGGATACTCCGCAGTTCATCTTTCCCCGAACACGAGATAAATACAAACAGCAGTGATATACTCAATAGTAATGCAGGCATCTTTTTATTCATTTCTTTACTTGATCTTATCCTTTTTTTACAACATCATACCCGGAATGCATAAGAAAAATATATATCTTTTTTCAATTTTTGTCATTTTATCTGCTCCCGTATTTTCAGAAAACAGAGGTTTTTCTCTTGGTTTATCGGGAGGCGCCGGTATTTCCCTGACAAAGGATTCCCGTTTTGCAGTAAAATTGCAGCCCGGCATCGATTACCACTTTTCAACGGAAATTCCTCTTTTCAGCGACGATTTCCATATCGGAAGCAGGATCGGATATATGCATTGGCTTAATTCCTCTTTATCGAAGGGAATTCTCTACAGAGGCTACTCGAGCGTTTATTTCGGACTTTCCGTATCATTCCGGAGAAGAATACCCTTTAAGCTCTTCCGCACGGGTATTTCCATAGGAGGCCGTTTAATCGGAGAAGCTTCCATCAATGAATACGACTACACATACCTCGATTACTTCTACCCCTCTGCCGGGATCGAAGCTTTTGCCGAGTTTATTCCGGAGTTTGCACCTTTTATTTCTTTTATTGCCGTTATTCCTTTTATTTATAATTTCAGACCGGATCTTCAGTATTCATCATCCTCTCCTTTTTCGATCCGGTTAAAGCTGTATCCGGTAGTGCTCTGGAGAAAACTGTGAAAAAAAAGACTGTTTTCAGAACAATAGCTGTTGTTTTTTCCGTACTACTGCCTCTTATCCTTACCGTATCATGTACGCTTAATATTAATCTGCCCAAAAGTTATGCCATGGTATACGGTATATCAAAATACATAGACAGTTACAACGAAGGCGTATACCCCAATCTTACATACAGCGACGACGATGCGGTTTCGGTATCCTCGATGCTCGAAGCTAAGGGGTATACGGTAATAACAAGAACGGATTCCGCTGCTTCGAAGGAGCAATTTTTGGCCGATGTAGATACAATAAATTCGGAAATACGCCCAGGCGACCTGTTTCTTTTCTACTATTCCGGCCACGGTGCACAGTCACGTGATTTGGAACCCTCGTCCAAGGGAGTGGAACCACCGGACAGAGATTCCGACGATGAATGGATATTTCTATACGGTTCAATAGCAGTAAGCGGTTCCGGCTTAACTATCGATGAATCCAGAACCTTTGACGATGATGAACTGGGCAAAGCTTTAAAGACAATAAAAACATCGAGGAAGGTAGTAATAATTGATTCATGCAATTCGGGAGGATTTATCGGCAATACTCTGGAAATAGACAGGGTGCCGCAAAATTTCACCGGAAAAATAAACATCCTGAATGCCGGTGTTTTAAAAGAGGCGGTTACTCTTTACGCAGATTATTCAAAAAATAATTCCGCCCCGCCCGATATTTCCCCTTCGAATGCACTTGTCATAAGTGCTTCGGGGGAATCCGAGGTTACCTATGAATCATCATCTCTCGGACACGGATTGCTTACATATTTTTTTCTTGATACACCGAAAGATGCGGACTTAAACAAAGACGGCTATGTAACCGTTCTTGAAAGCTTTGCATATGTACAGGCCGCCATTAATGTCAACTGGAATACATACTATCTAAATACGGATTATGCTCTTTCCCCGCATATATCGGGCGGGGCTGTCGATTTTGTACTCTTTCCCGCTAACTGAAAGCCTTAATCCTCTCTATCTCATCCCTGACAACAGCAGCCTGCTCAAACTCCAGATTCCTGGCAAGTTCTATCATTTCCTGCTCCAGGCGCCTTATTAGAGCCTTTCTCTGTTTTGCGACAAGGATATTGTACCCTTTTTTAATAACCTCGATAGTGACCTCTTCACTGCCCTGTTTCTGCACTTTTTTCCTTATAAGGATATCCTGAATCGATTTTTTCACTGTCTGGGGTGTAATACCATGGTCTTTATTGTAGTTTTCCTGAACCCTGCGCCGTCTGTCGGTTTCCTCGATCGCACCCTTCATCGCATCGGAGAGTTTATCCGCATACATAATAACCCTCCCGTTAACATTACGGGAAGCCCTTCCGATAGTCTGTATAAGTGATGTCGCGGAACGCAGGAACCCGGCTTTATCAGCATCTAATATTACAATAAGCGAAACTTCCGGAAGATCCAGGCCTTCTCTTAGTAAATTTATTCCCACAAGAACGTCGAATTCTCCGGCACGGAGGCTTTTTAATATCTCCACTCTTTCTATTGTTTCTATCTCCGAGTGCAGATATCTTACACGCAGCCCGGTATCCGAAAGATATTCGGTTAAATCCTCTGCCATTTTCTTTGTTAATGTTGTAATCAATGTCCGCTCACCCATTTTATTCCGCTTTTTTATTTCTCCGATAATGTCGTCGACCTGTCCCTCTGTAGGTCTGACTTCCAACTCCGGATCGAGCAGTCCTGTGGGACGGATTATCTGCTCCACAGGATTACCGGACATGCGGGCCTCTTCTTTTCCGGGAGTGGCGGAAACAAAAATTACTTTATCCAGCAGACCCTCGAATTCCGCATAGTAGAGAGGACGATTGTCTAATGCGGAAGGAAGTCTAAATCCATACCGTACCAATGATAACTTTCTCGACCTGTCGCCTTCGTACATTCCGCGGACCTGCGGCAGTGTCACATGAGATTCATCGATAAAGGTTAAAAATGTTTCGGGGAAAAAATCTATTAAAACCGCAGGCCTTTCCCCTTCCTTTCGACCGCTTAAATGCCGTGAATAATTTTCGATGCCTGTACAAAAACCGATTTCCTTAAGCATCTCCAGATCGTACTCAGTCCTTGTTTTTATACGTTCAGCCTCGAGTAGTTTTTTTTCATCGATAAATTTTTTATATGTGATTTTAAGTTCGGATTCTATTTTTTCTACGGCATTTCTTACCCTTTCCTCCGGAGTTACAAAAAACCTGGCGGGATAGATAGAGCAGCCGTCGAGTTCTTCCAGACTGCTTCCTGTAACCGGATCTATTCTCCTGATCCTCTCTATTTCATCACCGTAAAATTCGAACCTTAAAATATTCCTGGAATATGACGGAAAAACTTCCACAACATCTCCCCGTACCCTGAAGTGCGACCTCTCCAGTACCGCATCGTTTCTTTTATACTGAATTGTTACCAGCCTGTTTATAAATTTACGCTGATCATAGTACCGGTTCTTCTCCACTTCCAATTTCATATCCATAAAATCTTTCGGATTACCGATTCCGTATATGCAGGAGACCGTTGCAATAACAATAACATCCCGGCGTTCCATGAGTGAAGTCGTTGCAGAAAGCCTAAGCCTGTCAATTTCTTCATTTATCGAAGCGTCTTTCTCTATATACAGGTCTTTGCCTGCAACATACGCTTCCGGCTGATAGTAGTCGTAGTACGAAACGAAGTATTCAACTGCATTTTCAGGAAAAAAATCCTTAAACTCACGGTAAAGCTGTGCTGCAAGTGTTTTATTATGTGATATGACAAGTGCAGGCAGGTTCAGTGCTTCTATAACCTTAGCCATTGTGTATGTCTTTCCCGACCCGGTTACTCCTTTAAGAGTCTGGAAATGTATTCCCTTCCCGACTCCCTCTGCAAGCAGGCTGATTGCCTTCCCCTGATCTCCTGCCGGCTCAAAATCCGAGATAACTTTAAAAGCACTCATTTAATTTCTCTGTACTACCAGTGAAATCTCTTCGGACGTTCGGACAATTTTATATAGAGGGTTTTCTTAAACCGTCCCCTTATTATCTTAACCTCTACAACCTCTCCGGGCTTATTATCTTCCAGAGCGGTAAACATATCAGCCAGGCTGTTTACCGGGGTTTTATCGATCTCCGTAATAATATCACCGCCTAAATAAATTATCTTGGACCCCGACCGCACCGCTTTTTTATGGCTTCCGCCCCTGAGCCCGGCTTTTTCGGCATTACTTCCCGGAGAAACTTCCGAAACAAGGATTCCGCTTCTCACAGGCAGATTGGCATACTTTACAAGTGCAGGAAAAAGCTGAACAGGAACTATGGCTATCCATCCCCGCCGCACATATCCATACCGTATAAGATCGGGCACAACCCTTTTTGCCGTATCTATCGGTACCGCAAAGCCGATTCCGACCGAACCTCCGGAAGGAGAAAAAATCATCGTATTTATGCCGATCATTTCACCGCTCGAATTTAAGAGCGGCCCTCCGGAATTTCCGGGATTAATGGATGCATCCGTCTGTATCATCTGCTGTATAATTAAGCCGCTCTGATTTCTTACAGGACGGCCGAGACCGGAGACAATACCTGTTGTAAGGGTGCGTTCCAGTGCAAATGGATTCCCGATTGCCAGCACCTTCTGGCCGACTTTCAGGTTTTTAGAAGAACCGAAAGGCATTATTGTAAGCAGTTTTCCCTTAGGATTAAACTTTATGACTGCAAGATCATTCTCGGGATCTACTCCCACTATCGAACCCTTATATTCGGAACCATCCGCCAGGGTTATGCTTAAGTTGTCGGCGTCTTTAACAACATGATAATTTGTCAATATATGTCCGTCTTCATCTATAATGGAACCGGAACCCGTTCCGGACTTCGGAACAGGTTCTAAAAACCAATTATACTCGACACTGATCGATGTGATATTAACAACACCTGCATTTAATTTCTCATAGATTTTTATATTGTTCTCTTCATCGCTGGAAAGGACATCCTTGCCGAAAGCAGTACTCTGCCCCTGATAACCGGGAGAAGTAATCTTAACGGGAAAATTGTAAACTGTTCTTTCTATTTTCTTTTTCCACGGTATTTTTATTAAACCGGTAATATATCCGAAAAAAATAACAGCAATAAGTGTAAGCAATGAATATAGAATAACCTGCCCTCTGCTGTATAACTTCATCTCTTCCTCCTCGTTAAAATATACCTGTTTTTACCGGGGACATGCAATAAACTTTAATTAAAATTCCAGAAGAAATCACTATCACCATATCTCCTGTGCTGTACTGCCTCTAAAATATGTTCCTCGTTAATTCTTTCCGCATTTGAAAGATCTGCTATTGTTCTGGCGATTTTAAGAACGGAATGGTATGCCCTGGATGATAATGACAGCTTTTTAGTGGCCCTGAAAAGCGTCATTGAACTCTGATTATCCAGGGAACAAAAGTATTCCATGAAACCGGCAGGAATCCTGCTGTTGCGGTTAAATTTATACTGTTTATATCTTTTCTCCTGTATTTCCACAGCTTTTTTTACCCTTTCTTTTATAGTTCCGCTCGATTCTCCTTTTTCGCTGAAAATAATCTCTCTGGCGACCGGCTGCACGGGAACACGGATATCGATTCTATCCAGCAGTGCACCACCTATTTTCCTCCAGTAACGGTAAATCTCCGATCTGCTGCACATGCAGACAGCATCGTCTCTGCCTAAATTTCCGCAGGGACATGCATTTGCCGTCATAACAAGCTGAAATTCCGAAGGAAACTTTATGGAGCTTCCTACCCTCGATACTGTAACCATACCCGCTTCTATCGGTTCTCTTAAACTCTGAAGGAGTGTCTTCTTAAATTCAGGAGCTTCATCCAACAGCAGTACACCCTTATGTGCAAGCGAAACTTCACCCGGTCTGGGGACAGCCCCTCCTCCGATAATACCTTCTAAGGATGCGGTATGGTGAGGAGCCCTGAAGGGCCTGTGCCTTATCAATCCGGTATAAACGGGGAGCAAACCTGCAATTGAATGTATTTGTGTTACAATAAGCGATTCCTGCTCGGTAAGATCCGGCAGAATTGTAGGCAGCCTGAAGGCACTCATTGTTTTTCCGCTTCCCGGCGGACCGAATACCATTATATGATGAAAACCTGCCGCAGCAATCTCCATTGCACGTTTTAACCTCAACTGTCCCCGTATATCGGTAAAATCGCCGTACTTTTCCGTTTCATTCTCTATCGTTTTTCCGGGAACAGACTCTTTTAATGCAGTATCCGGCAATCTCCCCTTCGTGAAATCAGAAAACCATATAAAGGCTTCCCGCAAAGAACTTATGCCGAAAACCCTCCCCCTGTTTACAGCGTTAGCCTCTGTCAGGTTTTCTCCGGGGACAAGGAATAAAGCGATATTATTAACAAGACCGGATATTACAGCGGAAATAACACCTTTTACAGGTTTAACACCGCCTTCTAAGTTCAATTCTCCGATAACCATAACAGGCAGATATTTTCTATTACTGATCTGATTCGATGCTATTAATATGCCGATGGCAATGGGAAGATCATACGAAGCTCCCTCTTTACGGATACCTGCAGGGGCAAGATTAATGAGAATCCGGTCCTTAGGAAAAGCAAAACCGCTGTTCCTGACGGCGACCCTGACTCTTTCCTTGGCCTCTTTTACGGCATTGTCCGGCAAACCGACGATATCGATTCCGGGCAGTCCCCTTCGGATATCGACCTCCACATGAATTAACTGCCCGCCTATTCCCAGTGCTGAGTAACTAATTACAGATGCTAACATTACGCCTCCTCCCGAACAGAGAAAAGGCAGTTTCCGGTATTTTACTTCTTTATTATTTAATCTTTTTTATTTCTTCCTGCACAAGTTTATCGCATCTCTCATTATAGTCGATACCCGAATGTCCGGGCACCCAGTTCCATTTAATATTTACGCAATCTGAAATATCTTTTAATGCTTTCCAGAGGTCCTGATTCTTAACGGGCTTTTTTTTTGAATTTTTCCAGTTGTTTCTTATCCAGGCAGTCATCCACTCTGTAATTCCTTTTTTAACATATTGAGAATCCGTATTTATCGTTATTAAAGTGTTCGATTCTCCCGGATCTATTGCCCTCACTCTTTTAATAGCCTCTATGACAGCAGTAAGCTCCATTCTATTATTTGTCGTCAGTGGTATTCCGCCGGAACCGCAATATTCATCTTCTCCGGTTATAATAAAATATGCCCAGCCGCCGGGACCGGGATTGCCCGAACAGCCTCCGTCGGTAAATATATCTACATTTTTCACATACTATCCTTGAACTATGAGATAATCGGAATTTCGATATGGAAGGATGTTCCCAATTTCTTCGAACTTTCTACAAATACATGGCCGTCATGAGCTTCCACAATACTTTTAACTATTGCCATACCAAGACCTGTGCCTCCGTCCTTCGAAAAAGAAAAAAACGGTTCGAATATCTTATCTTTGACATCTTCAGACATGCCGATACCGGTGTCGGAAATGTCGAATGAAAGCAGACTGTTCTTTTTCTGCACCGATATTGAAAATTCTCCGCCCTTCGGCATTGCTTTCCTGGCATTATCGGCAAGATTCATTAATACACGCTGCATTCTCTCCCTGTCGATCAGTACAGGACCTTTAAAAATAACATGTGTTATAATTTTAATTCCGCGTGCATCGAATCTATCCTTAAAGGGATTCACAACTTCTTCGACAAACCGTACCAGATCCACAATCGACATATTTAACCGGATATCACCCCTGGAAAAATCAAGCAGTTCATTGGCAAGGCTATGAAGCCTGTCAGCCTCTTTGATAATGTTTTTGGCACTTTTAACAACCCGTTCATTATCATCACTGTGCATCAGTATCATTTCCGCATAACCCCGCAGTATCGAAAGGGGGTTACGTATATCATGCAGAATAAGAGAAGAAAATTTCCCTAAAGCAGAAAGACGTTCGGCCTGAAGCAGTTCTTCCTGGGCTTCTTTAAGTTCCCTGTAGGCTTTTTCTAATTCTCTATTTCTCGCCCGGAGTCCTTCTACAAATGTTTCATTACTCTTACGCACCATAAGTGAAACGGACCGCATAACGGAAAGTGCAATAGAACTGTTTTCCGTTATTATCCTATGAAAATCGGCACGGTTAATATAGAGCAGTTTAACACGGGTTTTGGCAACTACGGCTGCACTTCTCGGCAGGTCGTCTATCAGCGACATTTCACCGAAAAGCTTTCCTTTGCCGTGTACTGCTAAAAGATCTCTGTAATCTTCATCATAATCTTTCCATACTTCCACGGTTCCGTCTAAAATAATATAGAATTTATCAGCCCTCGATTTTTCTTTAAAGATAACTGTTTCCGCTTCATATTCTTTTTCATGGCATACACTCTGAATAAACTTAATTTCGTCATCGGAGAGCTCCCTGAAAAAATATACATTCTTGAGAAATTCAAAATAATTATGCATCTATCTCTAATCCTTATTATAGATAGATTCTATATAAGATTTTGTATTTTCAATCTTTACATGGCTTATTGTGCATTTGCCTTCGAGAACTACACCGTCCTGAATTATAAGCTCCGGTGTTTTGATATTTCCCAACACCCTTGCACTCGAAAGCAACAGAATACGCTTCGATGCCGTTATGTTACCGATAATCGTCCCTTCCACAACAATGCTTGTCGCATGAATACTGGTCTTTACTCTGGCACCAGGGCCGACCTGAAGCTGATCAACAAGCAGGGTCTGGCCCTCAAATTTACCATCGATCCGCAAACTTCCCTTCACTGCAAACTTCCCTTCAAAAAAAGAGTTCTCTCCAATAGTAGAATTGGCATCTATTTCTATCTGCAAGCCGGCTACTCCTTAATTACAATATCAGGCACATTGAGGTATTTGATGATTTCATCGGAGAATACAAGCAGGTTTTCAAGAGCATCACAAACCCTGGAATCTTCAAGATAACGTTTGCCCTCTATGGGATCAAATATAATCGTATCATTTCCGTTAAGGCATTTCAGCGAATCTTCCTCTATGTCATCGATCAAATCGGCGGAAAATTGCACTATACTTTTAAAAAATCTGTCCATTTCTATCGACAGTATCCGCTTCATTTTAAAGTTTCTCTTCTTCATCTCTTCTTCCACATCAGCACGAAAAGTGCCCTCCTCTATTCGCCGGGATTCTCCTATAAAGTCCTGCATCCTCCTTAATAAATCCTGAAATCTGTGGTAAAAACCATCCCGTTCAAGGGAGTATTTAAAATCCAGTTTTAATTTTGTCTCACTTAAGAAAGGTAAAAATTCCTTTTCGAAGAATACCATATACCGGTACATGGAATTCGCTTCACTGTCTGTAAATACTTTTTCTTTATTTTTATCGAGCAGCATTTTTAAAAAGGGAAACTCTAACAATTCATCATATTCCGGAGTATCTTCTTCATTCGGTTCACTTATGATGTTCATTGCAACAATTTTGTCTCTGTAACTTTTTAATTCTTTTAATTCTTTAGCCGCCCGGCCTCTCTGATCGGCATCGATGGATGTTTTCAGAATAGCCTCGTACTCTCTGATTACCTTATTGATTTTCTTTAGTTCTATTTCCGGATCCATGATTTAGTCTAACACGCTATATACTACAGTTCAATACTATAAATCTATCTAATATAAAATATTCTAAAAAAAGCCCTCATTTTACAGAGGGCATTTTTAATCATGTGTTTTCAGTATCACCATCCATCCGACATATCATCCGTATCTCTCTGGGCTTCCGCAAACAGATCGGTTACAGCGCGCAAGTCGTCAAAATAGATATAGTAGGTGCCGTAAGCCTCCATTGGATCAAAGTCTATTTTAAAACCTAAGAATTTAATCCCCATCTGATTGGTAAAATGATACTCTGTCTGCACCACACTGGGGGGAACAGCAACAGTCATTTTTTTCCATCCCATAAAATTCAACTTACCGACGGTTAATTCCTGCTTTCTGCCCAGAAAATCCTCTATTATCATCTTTAATGTATGATTATAATTTCTCCCGACCACCCAGACCGAAAGTGTCTTTGTAATGCCCTCGATCGGAAGGGGCCTTACCGGCGAAACAGTCATAGTATTATTGCCGCGTCTGTAAAACTTAACTCTTACACCCAGAACATATTTATCCGGCTCTTTTATTCCTGCGTTCTGTTCATCCTTTATGGGCTTTCTATCCGCAGGTGCACCAGGCAGCCTTCTTACAGATACAATTCCCTGATCAGAAGCCATACTGGCTACCCAGAACCCGGCATCCTCAAATTTACTTACCGATATCAGCTTCAGGAGCTGTTGAGCCGAATCGACTCCTATTTTAGCGGGATTAATGCCGGTTCCTGCATAATTACCGGTTGACTGAGCAAAGCCTGCATTTATGATAATAAAGATTAAAAACAATATAATGATAATTTTCTTTTTCATGCCAATCACTCCTATTTACCCGACCCAGACTTCCAGATTTTGTTTAAAACATCCGGCTCTATAAGGTTATCACCATCGAAACGGGACTCAAAAAGGTCCGTCAGAATTTTTATCTGGTCAATATAAAGATAGAAGTTACTAACCTTTTCTTCCGGCCTGGTCCATAGAACAAGTTCCGTAATCTGAAGATTCCTTCTCTTCGGAAGATACCGTCTGGCCTGAGGTATCGACGAAGGAACACGTGTGTGCAGATTTTTCCATCCCGCATACTGCAAGGACCCCAGCTGGAGGGTATGCTCTATGCCCTGATAATCACGCAAATGAACTTCCAGTGAATAATCATAGTTGGAACCCCATGCCCATAGATCTATGGCTTTCACCCTTCCGGGCAGGTCTATGGCCTTCGGAACAAGCTCACCCTTGTCATTCTTTGCAGCAGGGATGATCTCGATATAGTTATAAGCCTGCCTATCGAACTTGCCGTGGATGCCCAGACATTTAAGATCTTTATTCTGCTTATTCCTGCCGAAAAGTGCTTCGGGCCATGCAGACGCATATGTCATTTGCGGATAACCTTTCGTACTGAATTTACTTCCACGTACAATCCACTGCTGTGCATCCGGATTATCAAAATTCTCTATTATTTTCGAGGCATAATTTGTCGTTATCTCATCAGAATAAGCCTGAATAGAGAATAATAATAAAAATGCTACGATAAAGCACGTAAAAGCTGGAATCTTTAGCCTCATCATATTCTCCTTATTTTCTTAGATCACTGAAAATTATATTTCTTACTCAAGGGTTTGTCAAACATTTTTCCTAAAAGTAATTATTTATATATATCATATACATTGTAAGTATGCTTCTTCGGCCATATAAGAACTTCTTATGTACGGTCCTGCGATAATAACAGGAATTCCTCTTTTCTTTGCATTAAGTTTTAACTTTTCGAATTCATCCGGAGATACATACCGTGAAACGTGTAAGTTTTCCTTTGACGGCTGTAAATACTGCCCTATCGTTAAGATATCCACGCCTGCCGATGCAATATCTTTAAATATCATATCAAGCTCATCTGCTGTTTCTCCCAGGCCGGTCATAATCCCTGATTTTATAAGTATATTTGTTTTTCCGATACTCTTCGCATATTCCAATATTTCCAGAGACCTGAAATAATCGGCGCCAGCCCGGACATCAGGGTACATCCGCGGGACTGTCTCCAGATTATGAGAAAATACACCGATTCCGGTATTCATAACCTCTGCAACCGAACTGTGACTGCCGTTAAAATCAGGAACAAGCAGCTCTATTGTGACCTGCGGTACTGATTTCTTAATATCCTCTACAACGTGTGCAAAATGGGATGCTCCTCCGTCAGGCAGATCATCCCTTGTAACCGACGTAATAACGGCATAACGGATATCCATTTCTCTGATATACGCGGCTATTCTGATTCCCTCTTCATTATCGATATCTGTTGGAATGCCGTGCCGCACATCACAAAAAGCGCAGTTCCTGGTGCAATACCTCCCGAGTATCATAAAACTTGCCGTACCCCGTAAAAAACATTCTGAAATATTCGGACAGGAAGCCGCCTCGCATACTGTGTACAAACCAAGACCTTTGATTTTTCTTTTCGTTTCAATAACTTCGGGAGAAAGTGTCTTTTTTTTCCGGAGCCATTCGGGCTTTTTAGTGTACAGCCTGTATCTCCTTTGATAATTTTCCCCAATGAATGCTGCCATCCATCTCTACCGTTTTTTTCTCATTGTTTCGAAATAGTGCTTCAAGTGCTGCTGTTATTCCCGCCGCAGGATTCAGATCGATTGAAAATAGAATAACATCACTATAAATATTTAAAGACCCTCTATCCTCGACAATTGCGGCACCTCCGATTTTTTTTAAGATTTCCAGGCAGTACGGAGTAAGATTTAACGTAAAAAGAACAAAAACAGAAGCTCCCTTCTCCTTAAGTCTTTTAAGCGAACGCTCCGCCCCGGGTTTATTATTTAAATTGTTTATCTTTAATTCGATAAGATCTTCTTTGGAACCGTACTCCAGAAAACCTTTCTTAAAATTATTAAGTTCATCGCTTACTGCAGTATCAGCGGGATAGTAAAGAATACCGATTTTTGATCCCGGTATTATAAGTGTGGATAAACCGCCCCGGGAAACACTATCCGGATTATTTTTATTACTTCCATAAACGTAATTTTGCAGAAGCCGTCCGCAGATTTCTCCGGCTTTATGATAGATCCGGCCGGTATTGTAAACGATGTTAATGGAATTCGGAACAGGGTTTCCTGAATATCCCTTAAAATAAATGATAAACGGTGATGAGTCTTTTACCGGAAAGGTTTTAATTCTTTTAATTTTTTTCAGAGACAACACCGGATCGAGTACAATTACGTTTTTTTTTCCCGATATTATCATTTTATTTATTTCATCTTTAAATTCGGAATCTCTGTTCATAATACGGTAATTATACCTTACCCTTATGCCATTATATTCGGCCGGGAGCTTCCCCTTTACTGTATTTATTCCATCCTCGCCGTCCCACCAATAATCCTGCGCAAAAATAGTAATCTGCGCAGGAAACAACCTTCGGGAAAGCAGTTTTACCTGTCTGCAGCCGCTGAAAAAGCCGGCCGACATCACACCAAATATTAAAAATAATGCAAAGTGAGATATTTTTAATTTATTTTTCATTATTTTTGCTCCTTAAATTATCACAGCTGCCGTTAAGTTGCAACATAAATTCGCCCTGTATATTAAAGACGGATTATTAATTCAAGAATTACACATAATTACTTGACACTTTGGTTGTTTCCATTCATATTTTTATCATAAAGAATACTCTACCCGAGGAGCGCTGAATGGTTCACTATAAAGACTTAGGTCTTGTTAATACGCGTGAGATGTTTAAAAAAGCAATCAGCGGCGGATATGCAATACCCGCATATAATTTTAATAATATGGAACAATTACAGGCAATTATTACTGCCTGCATAGATACACAGTCCCCTGTAATACTTCAGGTATCTAAGGGGGCACGGAACTATGCAAACCAGACCCTGCTCCGGTATATGGCGGAAGGGGCTTTACGGGTTGTAAATGATTCGGGAAAACCTATCCCTGTAGCATTGCATCTCGACCACGGAGATTCGTACGAACTGTGTATTTCATGTATCGAATCCGGTTTTTCGTCCGTTATGATAGACGGTTCTTCTCTTCCGTACGAAGATAATACTGCCCTTACCAAAAAAGTCGCAGATTATGCGCATAAACATGATGTAACAGTAGAAGGAGAACTCGGAGTACTTGCCGGCATCGAAGAAGAAGTTTCCAGCGAGGTTTCTCACTATACGAATCCGGATGATGTTGAAGATTTTGTAAAACGTACCAATGTGGACAGTCTTGCCATTTCAATCGGTACTTCTCACGGTGCATACAAATTTAAACCCGGAGAAAAGGTACCCCCTTTAAAATTTGATATCCTTAAGGAAATAGAGAATAGAATACCGGGCTTTCCGATTGTACTTCACGGTTCCTCGTCTGTTCTGCAGGAATACGTCGGTATGATAAATCAATACGGCGGCAGTATGCAGGGTGCTGTCGGTGTGCCGGAAGACCAGCTCAGGGAGGCGGCAAAATCCGCAGTGTGCAAAATTAATATAGATTCCGACGGCAGGCTTGTTATGACGGCAATGATTCGTAAATCGCTTGCGGATAATCCGGAAAATTTTGATCCCAGAAAATATCTCGGCCCGGCCCGGGAAGAACTTATTAAAATGTACGCACGCAAAAACAGAGAAGTTCTGGGAAGTGCAGGAAAAGCTTAAGAGATGATTAAATTTATGAGCCTGGCGGGTATATGGAAGAAAAAAAAGAAAAAACAATAGAGACAGCGAGAATATATTTTCATAAGAGCGGTTACAGAAAACTTTCACTTTCTGAGCTTATAGAGGAAGTGGGCATATCAAAGCCGACATTTTACAACTATTTTAAAAACAAGAAGCATCTCTTTATTCAAACGATGCTCGAGACCTACAACGAGTTTCAATATCAGCTTACTCAGAATTTTAAAAGAACAACTTCCGCAATAGAAAAATTGGACGCTTTTATACAGACCTATGCATGGTTTTTAAACGAATTTCCCATTTACAGAGATCTTTATAAACCGGGCAATGATCTGCTGACAAGATGGCTGGATTCAAGGTATTCGCGTGATATATTTTTCGAAGGCAGGGAAATTATACGCTCTATACTCGAGGAAGGAATCGAAGAAGAGTTAATAGACAGATCGATTAATACGGAAGAGATATCCATTCTTGTTTACTCGACGATCATTTTTACTCTATCCAATAATCCTAATCATTTTAAGCGAAAAAAAGATAATAATTTTCAGTTTAATCTCAACAATCTTACACAGTTACTGGCTGAAGGTCTTATTTCGAGGAAATAAAAAGTTAGTTTGATAGGAATGACGAGATTTAAATACCTATTTTTATACCGGTTATTTTCCTGCATAGAATAAAAAATACAATACAGCTTGATATGATAAATCCTGCTCCGTAAAAAAACATAAAATTATAGTAATTTATTACATACAGATACCTGCCGAAGGACGCGAGGAGTAAAACCGCAACGGAAAGTCCTGCAAAGAAAACCCTGTAAATCCCGAATGCTTCCAGATAGTGTGCAAGTAAAACGGCAAAAAGAATGGAAACGGATATGCGGTAAAAGGGCATAAAAAACAGGGTAAAATAATCATGTATATTGAAATCAATAATAAAATCAACAATAGAAGCCGCAAAATAGAAGCCTGCAGAAAATGCCAGGAAAATAAAAATCAATTCTCCTGAATTTTTTAACGAAAACAATCTTTTAAAAAGCAGATAAAAACTAAGCAGCAATAAAAACTGGTATACAAAATAACCTTTAAGAAAAACATAACCGAAAAGCAGTACGGGGTTGTAAGAACCTTTTAAAAAACGTATAAAGATAAAATATATAATATAGGCAGGTATAAATATAAGGGAACCCTTAACAAATGAATATAAATAGTTTGTTTCAAATCGGTAGAATGACGCTATAAAGAGAAAGAAAAGTGGTTGGGACAATAATAAAAATACATTCATAATAGTTTTTAAAATTATCATGTCTTTTTAGAAGATTCAACCGTAAACACTATTTAATTAAAAAAGGGATTGTAATATTTATATCGTGTATAATTGCACGAATTAATAATTATTACTCTTAATTACTTGACTATAACGATGAATAATGATAATTTAGTCTCGATTATCTTATTTATCAAGGAGGTGCTATGTCTTCTAAAGCGATTGCCAGAGAAAAGATACCTGACGCTGTTTCATTACTTAAAGCGAAATACAGAGTCATTGCTCCTGTTCCAAAGGGTAAAACATTCGTATTTAAAAAAATAGGTAACCCGCAGGAAGTTGTGTTGGATTATAATACGACAATACTCCCTCTTAAGAAGTTTTTCCTTCCGCCGGATGAGGTTATTGTCAAATACAATCTAAAAAAACGGGAATATCAGGAACCGGAAATCGAATCCGAACCAACTGTCTTTTTCGGAATTCACAACTATGAGCTTCAGGGTATCCTTCGTCTCGATTATGCATTCGGCACAGGTGTAAAGGATGCGACATACCTGAAAAAAAGGGAAAATAATATTTTTATCGGTGTAACATATACACCTGATGATTATCATTTTGCAGAATCGGTAGGGATACCGACAGACCTTAAAGAGGGATTTGATATCTTTCTTACAAAATACAACGGCCATTACAGAGTGGAAGCTCTTACTGATAAGGGTAAAAATATTGTATCTCAATGGTCCGAATTCCTTGAAGACTGCAGCTATGACGGTGATCCTGTTGTTCACTTTAAGAATAAACTGAAACAATCCGTGGCAGGAATACGGGAAATATTCCATGGTGCATATAACCATCCGGTCTGGAAAGAAACATCAAAGAAATGTTACTCCTGCGGTACCTGCAATCTTGTCTGTCCCACGTGCTACTGTTTTGATGTTTCAGATGAGGTTGTTCTCGGCACCGACCAGGGCGCTCGTTCCAGAAGATGGGATTCATGCCAGATACTCGGTTTTACGGAAGTGGCCGGTGGTGAAGCCTTTAGAGAAAAAAGATACGACAGAGTTCGTCATAGAATGTCGAGGAAATTTGCTTATATTATGGATGACAGAGACAGACCGTTCTGCGTAGGCTGCGGCAGATGTATAAGACAATGCACGGCTGACATCAGTATCACTGATGTTATGAATGCCCTTTTATAGGAGGTTACGATGGAAGCGAAAAATATATATGTACCGGAAGTTGCAGACATCATAAGAATAGAAAGAATGACAGAATTGGAAACTTTCTACGATATTAAACTTCCAGGCGGCAGAGACCTTGGGCATGAGCCGGGTCAATTTGTGGAAGTTTCTGTTTTCGGAATCGGAGAAGCACCCATATCCGTTTCATCATCACATCTCAAAAAGGGTTCATTCGAGATGGTTGTAAGAAGTGTCGGTAATGTAACTCAGGCTATGCAGAAACTTAAAGCGGGAGACAAACTGGGGATAAGAGGACCCTTCGGACATGGTTTTAAAACGAAAGATTTCGAAGGCAAAGATATTGTCATTATCGCCGGCGGAATCGGACTTGTTCCGTTAAGGTCTTTGATAAATACAATTATCGATCCTGCCGAGAGAAAAAAATACGGCAGAGTTATTATACTATACGGTTCCAAAACAAAAGAAGAGTTTCTTTTCCGCAATGAACTGGAAACATGGGAAAGCCGGAATGATATAGAATATCATGTTACGGTGGATAGAAAAACAAGCGGATGGAATGGGAATGTCGGTGTCATAACAACACTTATCCCTGATTTAAAACTCGATCTGCATAACACGATTGCCGCTGTCTGCGGTCCGCCTATTATGTATAAATTCGTTATTCTTTCCCTCCGGTCCAAAGGGTTAAAGGACAACCAGCTGTATGTTTCACTCGAAAGAAAAATGAAGTGCGGAGTCGGCAAATGCGGGCATTGCCAGATCAATAATATTTATGTGTGCCAGGAAGGGCCTGTATTTAACTACGCTTATATAGAAGACCTCAAGGAGGCGATATAATGGGTAAACCAAAAGTAGCATTTTTTGATTTTACAAGCTGTGAGGGATGTCAGCTTTCGAAGCTCAACCTCGAAAATGATCTTCTTGACATACTTGAACTTGTGGACATCGTTAACTTCAGGGAAGCAATCTCCAACCACGGCGAAGATTACGAGATCGCTTTTATCGAAGGTTCTATAAGCACCCCTCACTGTGTGGAGAGAATACATAAAATAAGACGCCAGGCCCAAATAGTCGTAGCTCTCGGTTCCTGCGCCCATATCGGAGGCATTAATGCAATCAGAAATAATATGGATCAGGATGAGGTAAGGGAAGCTGTTTACGGAAACGACAAATATCTGTTTCCGTCGATAAAAGCACAGGCAGTATCCGATGTTGTCAAAGTCGATTATGTTATACCGGGCTGCCCGATGGATAATCAGGAATTTAAAAGAGTATTAAGTGCACTCCTTACAGGTAAAATACCGGAAATACCGGAATATTCGGTATGCGCGGAATGTAAGGCAAAAGAGAACGAATGTCTTTACGATTACGGAGTTGTATGTATGGGACCGATTACACGTGCGGGATGCAGAGCAGCATGCCCGACAAACGGACACTACTGCTACGGATGCAGGGGACTGGTACCGGATCTTAATAAAAATGCAGCTAAGGATGTAATGGAAAAGTATAAGCTGTCCATAGACCAGATAAAAAAACGATTCTATATGTTTAATACAAACTATGTAAATATGGAGGAGAAGAGCTATGAATAACCTCTCTATAAGAGTTCCCTATGTAACCCGTGTCGAAGGTCACGGCACTATTGCGGTTGATTTAAAAGAGGGTAAACTTATTAAATCCGTTCTTGAAATTGTCGAGCCTCCGCGGTACTTCGAAGCTATGATGAAAGGCTACTTATATACGGACGCAGCAGTTATAAGCTCCAGAATTTGCGGTATCTGTTCCGTCGGCCACCAGATAACCTCCGTAAAAGCAACAGAAAAAGCACTGGCTTTCGATGTCAGTGATCAGACAGTTACGCTGCGGAAACTTTTAGTTTACGGTGCTACAATGCAGAGTCATATTCTGCATATATTTTTCCTTGCAGCACCGGACCTTTTTAGTGCTCCATCCGTTATTCCGCTGGCAAAAACACATCCGGAGACTATAAAAATGGCTTTAAGAATGAAACGTCTTTCCAATGACATATGCGATATAATCGGCGGAAGAACAATTCACCCGAATCGTCTTGTTCCGGGAGGTTTTACAAAACTTCCGACCAGGGAACAGCTCCTATGGATAAAAGATAAATTAGAGAATCAGATGGTCCCGGATGCGAAAACTTCATTTGAACTTTTAAAATCACTTGCAGATAAGTTTCCTGCCTTTAGCAGGGAAACCGAATACATAGGACTTAAGACAGACAATGAATATGCATTCTATGACGGTGATGTTTCATCTACTGATACCGGATTAACCCCGGAAAAAGATTATCTGAGTATTACAAATGAATTTGTTGTTTCTCATTCCACGGCAAAACATGCAAAACACAAACGTTCATCATATGCTGTGGGTGCTCTGGCACGGCTTAATAACAATTACGGCAAGCTTAATCCGCTGGCCAGAGAAGTTGCCGATGCTCTTGGCATGAAACCGATAGTTGCCAATCCTTTTCTTAATACGGTTGCTCAGCTTATAGAAACCATTCACGTTACGGAAGAATCAATAAAAATACTCGATACGCTTCTTACTACGGGAATAAAAGCGGAACGCCCCTTCGTTCCGGCTAAACTTCATGAGGGAACAGGTGTGGGCTGCACGGAAGTGCCGCGGGGCATCCTTTTCCATGAATACACATATGACAACAGGGGACGTATTGTAAAGGCTAACTGTGTTATTCCCACAAACCAGAATGCACAGAATATCGATGACGATATGCGAGAACTCGTTCCCTGGATGATAGCCAACAACTTTGATAAAGATAAAATGACACTTACACTCGAAATGCTTGTAAGGGCTTACGATCCGTGTATCTCATGTTCCGTACATTTTTTAGATGTAAAATATGTGGAATAGCCTGTATAAGGAAAATATTTTGACGGTTTTAAATGATACCGGCATCTTACAAAAAAACATCTCTATAATTGGAATCGGAAACAGTTTCAGGGGAGACGATGCAGCAGGTCCATATATTATTGAATATTTAAGGGAAAGGTTTTCGGACATATTAGGACCTGTCATGGATGCATGCAGCATAAATATTCAGCTCATCGATGCTTCGCATGATCCTGTGCTTGCAGGTTCGATAATTGTCGAAGGGAATCCTGTTATTATAATCGATGCCGCGGAAATGGGTCTTAAGGCAGGTTCATATTGTGTTCTGAAAATATCCGATCTTAAAGATTCCGTATCTTTACGAACCGTTTCTACACATGGTTTTAATATTTCTCAAGTTTTAATTATGGCGGAGACCCTCGGTTTTTCGGAAAATATTAGAATAATTGGTATTCAGCTTGATAATACCGGACACGGAGATACTATATCCCGTAAAATATTATCCAGAACCGATGAAATTGTACAAAAGATCTTAGAGGAGGTAAAAAAACTGATATGAATAAAAAGATATTAATAGTTGACGATGATAAGGATATTTTTGAATCTATGAAAATTGTCCTCGAAAGCGAAGGATACCAGGTATTATGGGCAACAAACGGAGAAGACGGCTTAAAAATGGCCAGAGCAGAAAAACCTGATCTCATGATTCTCGATGTTATGATGAATACGGATGACGAAGGATTTCAGGTGGCATACAAGGTCAGGAATGATGCCGATCTCTCGGATCTGCCCATTATAATGGCAACAAGTGTATCCCGGAAAACAGGCTTTTCCTTTGACAGGGAAAGGGACGAGGCTTTTCTTCCTGTAAATGAATTTCTCGAAAAACCCATAGATCCGAAGGTTCTGATAGATAAAGTAAGAGAAAACCTGGGACAGTAGTAGTATTCTACTGCCCGGATCTGTACAGGACAGTTTCTTCTATTTTCCGCACCTGAGATTTATAGAGGGAAATGATATTTACACCATAGTCTGCTATTAACTGGATCATGTCTCTCGGATTATCGCTGCTGTCTGCACCGTTTATTCTATCACCGGCGTCGCCCAATCCGGGAACAATGTAAGCTTTTTTGTTCAGAGCAGGATCCATCCATAGGGTGTATATCTCTGCGTTTTCAACCGCTCTTACGATCCTTAACGAGCCTTTTAATACGGATATAACGTTAAAGAACCGTATCGATTTCGGTTTGATGTTCATTTTTTTCAGGTAATGTATTATTGTAATAAGACTTCCGCCTGTTGCGTTCATCGGATCGGCGAAAACGAGATCTTTCCCGTCGAGCTGTTCCAGATTAAAATGAGATCTTTCCAGATCGAGTATATACTCCATATTATGTTCTTCCTTTGTATCATCACGGTGTATCTTAAAAAGAGCAAAGGGAGTAACGTAATTTATTGATGAATATTCCTGTATTTCCTTTGACATTATCATGGAAGGGAGTAAGGCTCCGCGGAGCATAACACACATTACACTGTTTTTTATTTTATCATCGACATATGGTATTTTGTGAACGGCATAATGCTGAACAGGTATATTTACCGCTGTTTTGATAAAAATATAGTTTTTCCTATGGTCATCAGACCCGCCGAAGGCAAGATTAAAGAGAAGTTCATACGCCCTCTGGATATAGTATACAAATTCCGGATGCTCTGTCCCTGGATCCCTCAATTTTGCAATTAAACGCGAAGCTTCACCGTGAATACTATGAGGTGTTTCGAAAGAATACACATGTATATTAGGTTCCCGTTTTGTTATGCTCTGCATCATTTTCCCCATCTCATTATACAGGGAAATAAGTTTATCCTTGGCATTATTTTTATCCCCGTTATCACCAACAGATAACAGTTTCTCATAAAAATGCAGGTTTTCGGCATATTTCTTATCCATAAAATCTATGCTGGCTTTATCCTCCTGAGTCAGATAACCATCAAAATCATCAGCTCTTAAAACAATTTTGTTCATAAAAAACCTCCGGAAATTTCTTACCACTTTATATAAGAATAAACACATCGTCAATCTTTACGGATAATTATTGATTTAAATCTTAAAATTAAATATATTAGCAGTACGTGCTGATTCGGCAAGGAGAATAATTTATTACTTACGAAAATAATAATATACGGATACGATACACCTTTAAGGGAATCATACAGGGTGTCGGATTTAGACCGACTATTTACAGATGCGCCGCCTCACTGAATTTAAACGGTTTTGTTCAGAACAGAAGATCGGAAGTCGTTGCAGAAATACAGGGTCCGAAAGATACCGCAGATAATTTCTATGAAAAACTTAAGAATATTTTACCGCCCTCCGCCCTGATAGAGAGCTACACTACCGAAATAATTCCTCTTAAAGACGAGGAATCCTTTAAAATAATAGAGAGTCTTTCCACTACGTATAATTTTCCCCCCATTCCTCCCGATCTTGCCCTTTGTGATGACTGCAGAGAGGAACTTTTTAATCCCGCGAACAGAAGGTACCTCTATCCGTTTATTACCTGCACACAGTGCGGACCGAGGTATTCTATCATAGAGGATACACCCTTTGACAGGGAAACAACCTCTATGATCGATTTCCCTCAGTGCAGCGGCTGCCGCAAAGAATATACCGGTCCCATGGACAGGCGCTTCCATTCCCAGACAAACTCATGCAGTCTCTGCGGCCCGGAACTTACACTTGTTTCCGCTCCGGGCAAAATAATTTCCGGTGATCCTGTTCTTAATACGATCGATGCCTTAAATCATGGAAATATTGTGGCCATCCAGGGTATCGGAGGATTTCACCTTGCTGCAGATCCTCTCCATGAAGAAGCGGTTTTAAGATTACGGAGCGATAAGGAAAGAGAAAAGAAACCCTTCGCCCTGATGGTTCGCGATATGGAAACAGCGGATGAACTTACCATCATGGAAGAGGAAGATAAAAAGATACTTTCCTCCCCTGCCAGTCCCATTTTAATTCTCCCATTTAAGAATAATATCCCGGAAGATTTTAAAGCGGTTTCCGACACCAATACACTTGGTATTTTCCTCCCCTACACTCCGCTTCATTTACTGCTCTTTTTACATCCTCATGCAAAAATACGCTACAGATACCTTATAATGACCTCCGGTAATCTTAAAGATGAACCTATAATTACAGATCCGAATACCGCTCTTAAGAAACTCGGCGGCATTGCGGACCTTTTTCTTTACAATAACAGGAGAATCGTTTTCAGAACCGATGATTCCATAGTGAGAAGGGGAAAATATTCCGGCCGGGTTATTTTAAGAAGGTCCAGAGGTTTTGTCCCGAAGCTTATCCATATCAAATACAACAGCCCGCAGACTGTTATCGGAATCGGAGGAGATTTAAAAAGCGCACCTGCACTGTTAAGGGGAAATGATGTTTACCTTTCGCCGTATATAGGAGACCTCGATAATCCGGTTACAGAGGCGGAATTCAAGAATCAGATAAATAAAATATTATCACTTTACAATGTGCAGCCGGATAGAGTCGTTTATGATATGCATCCGGGGTATCATTCTTCGAAATGGGCACGTAATGCATCTTTCCCCCGAAAAACGGAGGTTCAGCATCACCATGCACATATTCTGTCTGTAATGGCGGAACATAATCTCGATGAGGTGTTAGGTCTTTCTTTTGACGGCACAGGTTATGGCACGGACGGAAATATCTGGGGAGGCGAATTTATCCACGCTACACGTTCCGATTTTGTACGTTTAGGGCATTTCATGTATTTTCCGCTTCCCGGAGGTGAAACCGCAATAAAGAACCCGGTTAGAATTCTTGCCGGACTATTGTACGGTTCAATGGAACCCGGTGATCTTTACCGGTTGTTAAAACCTCTGTCGGATCTATCCGAAAAACAGTACCATTTACTTATGGATATTCTAAAACAAGGTATAAATACCCCTCTGACATCATCTCTGGGCCGTATTTTTGATGCTGCAGCCGCAGCCCTAGGGCTTGTACGAAATGTAACTTATGAAGGAGAAGGCCCGATTAAACTGGAAGGAATGGCATTACGTCATTTTCGTAAAGCTGACAATACCGGACAGCTCTATGAGGAGAACAGTACTTACCGGGAAA
>JAADHF010000083.1 GCA_013151965.1 Spirochaetota bacterium | reverse complement strand
AAACAGGTCATCATGGACAAGACTTACATTGAAAACATCATATCCTAGAAATTCATGGATTTTGATTTCACGTTTAAGATTATAAAAGGGGCCGGTTCTATTTATTCCTTCTGTTAAATCATATTGTTAGGAGGAATATAACTTTTGCTATCATTTATCAATATAATTGATACTATACAGGATATCAGGCTATTATATCAAAGCATGCCTATATAGCTTGTCTGTTTATAAAAAACGGTATAGCTTAATCTTTTTTATTAATGACTCCTCTGCAAAAACTAACTTTTTGCTCTAAATCAGACCTTCTAAGTGCCAAATAAGGGCATTAGAGATAGTAAATTTACCTTCTTGCAGTAGAGTCAATTAATTAATAAGCAATTTTCCTTGACATGCCTGGTTGGGCAACTTATAATAAACGTAATATTTGTTATATATCAATAATATTGATATTGTGGGATTTGATTTATATAACAGGTATCTCGCCTCTCGTTGAGAGGTTAATTTGAGTTATTATTATGAATGGAGGAAAGAATTATGGTAAAGAAGAGATGTAAATCTAAGAAACTCATTTTTATCGCCATTGTGCTTATGTTTGGGATGCTAAGCATTCCTGTTTTTGCAGGAGGGCAAAAAGAAGGCAAAAAGGCGGAACTCACAATCATGCACTACCTCATTGAAACCGGCAAATTAAAAGCCTTGAATGATACAGTTGACGGTTTTAAAGCAGAAAACCCGAATGTTCAGGTCACAATTCAAGGTATGAGCCTTGACCAATATACGAATACGCTTAATATGAAAATTGCTTCCAATGATGTACCTGATATCATGTTCGGTAATCCAAAGAGCTTTGCTGAGGTCGTAAATTCAGGCAATGTTCTAGATATCACTAACGAACCTTTTACAAAAAACATACTCGAATCCGTACTTAAAGATGTAATGCTTGATGGCAAGGTCTATGGTATTCCGATGGATTTAATGCTTTCCGGTGTAATATACAATAAAGACATCTTTGCAAAATACGATATTAAAATCCCCAAAACATGGGATGAATTTGTATCTGTTATGGATACGCTCAAGAAAAATGGTGTGACACCTGTTGCAGCAGGATATAAGGATTTGGCATCCGTTGGTGGCAGTTATTGGGCACAGTCTTTCGGCGGCATGCTTGCTCAGATACCTACCATGCGTGCCGACATCATGTCAGGGAAAATGAAACCCTCCGATTATCCTTTGTTAAAGGTTTTCCTTACCCATTGGCAGACAATAAATACATACACGGATAAAAGCGCAACTTCCGTGGGTGTTGATCGATCCGAGCAGGATTTTGCCAGCGGCAAGGCTGCAATGATCATAATCGGCAGCTGGGCTGTTAGTAGTATCCGCAACTATGGTCCTAAGGGTAACTTTGGTGCGTTTTTGTATCCGTTCTTTAATGACCCTGAAAAAAATAAAATGCAGTACAATACGGATGATACTTGGATGATCAGTGCTAAAGGTCAGAATGTAGATATCGCAAAAGCTTTCTTTACTTATGCTACCTCACCTGATGCAGCATCCACCTGGGCAACAGATGTTTCTGCTGTACCAGCAATCAAGGGTGCTAAGGCAGCCAATCTCGATCCGATTATTGAGGATATGAACGCAACACTGCAGGCCGGTCAAGGCTACAATGCCATGGCAGAAACAGCATTCTCTGGTCAGTTCGCAATAACTTGGGATCAGCTTATGCAGGGATGGTGCTTTGTAAAACCAGATGCAAGCGCTGATGACTACCTGAAGTCTATGGATAAAGCCATGGCTGGTGCTCGAAGCAAATAATAACGCAATTAATATGATTTAACAATCATCACTTTTGCCTTTGAACTTTAGTCAGAGGCAAGAGTGATGATATTTTTACAGAAGGTTACCTGTGCATAGAAAATTTACTGACAAAATCCAGAGTTTTACGTTTGTTGTCCCAGCACTGGTAATTTTCTTGTTCGTGATTATTATACCATTCCTAAGAGGTATCAATATTGCCTTTACCGATTGGAACGGCATTAATAATACATATAATTATGTAGGGCTTAAAAATCTTTTTTCAATATTCCATGATGACGAAATTCTTCAGCCATTCGGCAACACCATTTTTTTCACTGTTGTTACCCTCTTCTTTGTGAACTTTTTTGGGCTTACGCTGGCAGTTATGCTGAACAAAACCTTTAAAAGCTCCAATTTAATAAAAACATTCATTTTCATGCCGATGGTAGTAAGCCTTGTACTGACATCATATATGTGGGTATATGTTTTTAATGATTTCGGCACGCGTTTTTTCGGCATCAGCAGTCCGCTGTCCAGCGCTTCAACGGTTATGATTGGCTTAAGCATCATGTCCATATGGAAAGAAACAGGACTTGCAATGGTAATATACTATGCAGCACTAAAAACCGTACCGAAAGAGTTGATGGAAGCGGCACAAATTGACGGAGCAAATTCGATTCAGAAATTTATTAAAATCACAATCCCATTTATGGCTCCGGCTTTTGCATACTGTATCCCCCTGTGGCTTGGTCTAGGGCTAAGGCAGTTTGATTATTCCTTCGTTGCAACAAATGGTGGTCCGGGAACATCATCAATGACCATGGCCATGTACATATATCAATATGAGTTTCCATTTTACAAAACAGGCTATGCACAGATGGTAGCCTTGGTGTTCTTGATATTCATCCTAATTGTCACATATATTGTAACAGCAATACTTAAAAGAAAGGAGATAGAAATATGAAAATAATACGAGCGCTCATATTATGGTTCATCACAATTATCTTTCTATTTCCATTTTATTTTGCAATTCTCTATGCATTTAAAACGCCAGTGGAAATAGCTAATAACCCGATTTCTTTTCCAACCAGGCTGAATCTGAAGAATTTTGCCGATGCTATTCAGCTGCCGGGTTATATGAAAGGGTTAATGAACAGTACTGTTACCGCCACAATCGTTGTGGTTGCTGTTGTTATAGTTACATCCATGGCATCATATAAAATTGTAAGGATAGACAATTGGTTTTATAATTCATTGTATTACTTTTTTCAGTTCAGTATTTTACTGCCTTTTCAGGTAATTATGTATCCGCTTTACAATCAGTTGAAAATATTTCATATGCTTAATAAACTTCCAACTCTGATGATAGTGCAGACAGGCATATTAATAGGATTCTACTCATTCTTCTATTCGTGTTTTATTAAAACAGTACCTTTAGAACTAGAAGAAGCCTCGCGTATTGACGGTTGCACCCAATATGGGACATTCTTCAAGGTTGTATTTCCACTGCTGAAACCGGTCACAGTAACAACAATTATTCTTGTTGCTCTTGCATCATGGAACGACTTCATTGTACCGATGCTCTTTATGCAGAAGGAAAGTGTCCGTACACTGCCGCTGATACAGTTTTATCTGTTCGGTCAGTACGCTCAATACGTAAATATTGCATTCGCAGCAGTTATTCTGTCAATGATTCCTATACTGGTGTTATATTTCATATTCCAGAAATATATCGTCAGCGGTATTATAGTTGGTGCAATAAAGGGCTAGGTGCGATACGTCTCGCCAATGTCATCAAGCTATAGATACAAAAAATAGAATTGATGGTGGCTCTGTTTTAGAAATAAACGATTCTGAAAGATTGAGAGAATCATTTGGCTATGTGGAGAATCAGAGCATGAAAGTTGCTAGAGCAAGGGTGCACGACAATTTCGTTATTTCAAGCAGATTTTCTCCACCCGGTCATAAAATCATCGGATCTCCCGCTAAGCTCTGAACGCCGCATAGCAATAATAGCGTTAGACCCCTGAACCGTCCAATGCATGCCGGATTGTTTAACCCTAGCTCCAATGACATGCCCGCATCCTGATTCGACAATACCACCGGAAGTACACAGACCCATTTTGCGAAAGAATGGATGTCTCAAAAGCTCCTTGTTATTAAGCAGATATTTACGACAGCTCTCTGCTTCTTTGTATTTTTTCAGGTATGGATCAATTTTTTCCAAGTGATAGTAAGACTTATATCACAGGATAGACGGGAAATCAAGGAAATAAGAGAAAACTTGGGAATTGCAGTCAGGAATGCAAAAAAATATGAGCAAACAATTGATAGTAGGAAAAAAACTATAAAGGGTCTGATTTACATGGGAAATTTTCATCAAAACTGGTAAAACAGGGTCTTAAGGGAAGCAACAAAACCTACTTCAACCTTGAACCTGCCCAATGAGGGAAAGAAAGTTTAGTTTAGACTTGTGGTATTTATCCCAGGAGGGGATCTCCCTACTTTCACAAGATGCTGCAAGATTTTGTTGATTTCTCCAGGGTCCATTATGACTGCAATAATGCTCATATCAGATTGGCATTTTGGACAGGTAAAGGGGTGAACTTCATAAACCTTTGCCGGAAGTTTTGCCCATACAGGGCGTTTCTCCTTCTCAGAAAAGAATATATCATGATCTTCTTGCTCCCCTTCAGCTTCCATGCCCACATTATTAAGATGCTCATTCTTTTAAGCCTTTGAGGGGCGCGTGCAATAACCTCCGGCATTGAAATCCAAATTCCTCGTGTGCGGGAAGCATATAATCCATAACGTCGGATATACTGCACGTTCTTTGGCGGTATGTGTAATGTCAAATCAGCTATGAAATCTTCTGCGTCGAACATTTTCACATTTTCTTTGAAATAGTTGTTGTATTTTGTCTTAAAAAGGACCTTTAAGTGAAACGGCTCGTAAAATACCTTTTTCAGAGAAATTGGAGGGCGTGCGATATATTGGGATAGATTTTCCCTAGCTTTTTCATCCGAACCGTAAATCCTGATCTCATTGTTTATGGAAAATCCACTGTGCCGCCATGTTAATAGATTTTGAGCAAAGCGTTCGTTGATCAGTTTCTTGTCCAAAAAGAACTTCACGATTATTCTTCTAAAGTATTCACTCATTTCATCAAGGTTGCCAAAGGGGATGAAAACAAAGTTCTCCTCTTCATCAAAACCACCCTCTAAAACGATACTGTGATAATGGGAATTGAACCGGAGAAAATCACCCGCCGTCTGGAAAGATATTACAGATGCTGTTCTGATAGTCTTGCCTGCAGCTTCATTATAGAAAGACTGTATCATTGAAAAATGAGCCTTGATACTTCGCCGAACAGCTTCCTGTCATGCTTAAAAAACAAGCGCAGGCACTTGGGCATAAGTAAAAGCCTTTGCAGGAAAAGGGAACAAAATAGTCGAAACCGCAATTAGGATTTACACACCTTATGCGCGCAATACCCTTTATATAATCACCGCAATCAAGAAAGTTTTTGATTACTGAAATTATGCGGTCAAGGCGATATTTACCATAGTCCTTTTCATACTTCTCTTCGTAGTGATCGACAAAATCCTGGAAGTGATTCTCGAAAATAGTGTGTAGAACGTTTCTTCCTCGTGGGATGTATTCATTTTGAGTAGTGGAGATTGTAGGTGATGTCGAGGTGGCCACATACAATAAAACGGGGAAAAAAACAAAATTGCTTTTCTGAATAACTTAAGTGGAAAACTTTTCGTAATGATGGTTCAGCCCAGACAGTATTGTCTAACCGACTTTCCGCAGGTCACGGTTGGGATTTCTGCCCCCGGCTGTGTCACTTTCTTAAGGGGGGCGTACTGTCCGTTATGAACTTTTTCCTCTTGTTTCATCCGAAATTCCTGATTTTGATCTCTATCGATGTTTAAACCATGGCATGCTGCCCAGGCATTATCTCGAAGAAAATCCGGTTAGACTTTTGAACTCATATATTGGCGATTACTTAAAAGAAGAGATTATGGCCGAAGCCTTAACCCGGAATATACCCGCTTTTAGCCGTTTTCTTGAATCAGCCGCTTTTACAAACGGAGAGTTTTTTGATAAAAAAGAGAAAAGTTAATTCTATTAGTCATAGATTAAGAGTTTTTAATTAAAATATTTTGTATTTTCTTCCTTCGTCCATCATCGCGAGATAGTTATTAACGGGAATGTAATTTGCCACGGTATTTCCTGTTCCAAGGCAATATCCCGAACCCTCCATACATATTTGCAGTGTATTTTTTACCTTTTCCCTTATGGATTTTTCGTCTGCTCTGCAGAGAAAATCAACGTCGATGCCGCCGAGAATTGCTATGCGGCTGCCGTATTTTTTATATACCCTGGTCACCGGCATAATAGAATCTTCAAAAGAATGTTTTGCATCGATGCCGACATCATTAATCAGATCGTCCATTATTTTTTCAATATTTCCGCAGTTGTGAAGAAAATACAGCTTGTTTTTATCATGTGCAATCTCAGCGCATTGTTTATGCCATGGAAGTATCTTTTCTTTGAGGAATTCGGGTGATGCAAGAGTACCGGTGCGGAATCCCATATCATCCGAGCCCCATACAAGGGGTACACAAGGATAATCACAAATGGTTCTGGTATATTCAATAAAAAACCGGCCGACTATTTCTCCCACCGCATTGATAAGATCAGGATCGTCAAAAGTTTTATAACAGAAGGTTTCGTATCCGAATAAAAACGTTATCGTTTCGAATATATGGGCCGTAAGGCTATAGCATCCCATGTTTTCAGGCAGGTTGTTCTTAAGCCAGTCCAGCGGACCGAAATCAATATCCGAAACCTTCGGCCAGGGATAAGTTTCTATATCTCCCCATGTCTGAATAGGACCCTGATGCTCTTCGGTCCATTCACGGTTTCCTCTGTACTGTTTATTGATAACAGTCGTGTCGTGGGCATTGACCCCCAAACAGGTCATCATGGACAAGACTTACATTGAAAACATCATATCCTAGAAATTCATGGATTTTGATTTCACGTTTAAGATTATAAAAGGGGTCGGTTCTATTTATTCCTTCTGTTAAATCATATTGTTCACAGATTACATCCTTTATCTCGTCGTCTATAAATAACTCGATAAAGTGAACCCTCTTAGGTCTTTTCTCTCTTTTTACTACTTCGAGAAACTCTTCGATATCAGGTCTTATTCTGTTATTTTTTAATAGGTCCATTGTATAACCTCATATATTATCATCCTTTTACACTACCGCTTGTTAATCCTTGAATGAGATAACGTTGAAGTAAAACTGCTAAAATTATAGGCGGCAGAGCAGCTACTACACCTCCTGCAGCCATCATTCCGTAATCGATCGAGTGACGTTTCGTAAATTGTGCTATAGCTACAGGTAACGTGATTGCTTTGTTAGTAGATGTGAAAATTAAAGCATAAAAAAATTCATCCCATGACATGAGGACCCCTAAAAGCACTGCCGCAATGATACCCGGTATAGCAACCGGGATTACGATTCGCAGTAGTATTAAGATTCTATTTGCTCCGTCGATTGTAGCCGCTTCTTCTATTTCTTTTGGTATTGTATCAATAAAGCCTTTCAGTATCCATGTAAGAAAGGGGGTCAAAAACGAGCAATAGACAATTGATAGTCCCCATATTGTATTCACAAGATGAATCTGGCGAAGCATTATATATAATGAGAGCAGAATAGCCACAGGAGGCATCATATATGTAGCAAGCATTACATACAGGATATTCGAGCGGTATTTTCCGGGAAAGCGTGAAAGAGAATAAGCAGCTAATAGCGATAAGACGAAGCTTACGCTAGTCGATAATAAAGCTACCAGAATACTGTTTCGTAATGCATACCGGAAAGATATTCCTATCTGTCCCAAAAATATTTCCCGGTATCTTTCCAGGTTTAAATGCCGGGGTATCCAGTGGAGCGGTTTTGCTACCAGATCCTTGAGGCTGGCAAGGCTCGAAACAATAAGCCAGAAAAAAGGAGCAATTATACTTGCAATTAGTAAAATAACAAAAAAATAGATAAATATAAGTTTTAAGATCTTGTGTCTGTAATAAGATGATCTTCTCACCCTGAAATTCCCTCCGAACGAATAAACTTGATGTAAAAGATTACAAATACGAAAATAATGGTCACATTAATTACCGAAAAAGCCGATGCCTGGCCCAGGCGCAGAAAACCGAATGCTTCCTGATATACGTAGAATGAGATAGTCTTAGTTGCACTAGCCGGACCTCCGGCTGTCATAAGATAGACTATATCGAATACTCGAAGGCCATCGATTGTTTTCAGAACAAGTGCAACTAAAAGTGCAGGCCGCACGCCCGGAAGAGTAATACGCCAAAATGTGTTCCACCAATTAGCACCATCCACTTTCACGGCCTCATAAATTTCTTTTGGGATCATTTGAAGACCGGCCAGGACCAGTATCGTAACGAGCGGATAATTTTTCCATGTATCGGCAAGAACAACCATTGTCATGGTGCTGAGACCTGCACTGCCTAACCAGTCCCTGTAATTTTGTATAATGTGTAGCTGTGTCAGCAAGGCGTTTAGTGCTCCATAAGTCGGGTTGTATATCCAGCGCCAGAGGACAGCATTCACAACCGTAGGGAGTGCCCATGGCAGGATGACCAAAGTTCGAACAAAAGCTCTTCCGAAAAACTTCTGATTCAATAGCATAGCCGTGAGCACACCCAGAAGGATATTCAGTGAAATAGAGAGCAGGGAAAAATAAATGGTATGGAAGACCCCACCCATGAAAGAAGGGTTAATGAACGCATAGATAAAATTCTCAAATCCAACCCACTCTGCCTTCCTCGTATATGCAATCAAAGGAGCATTAAATAAACTGGTGTAGATCGTTTTTATAAAAGGAAATCCCACTATCCCTGCAACGACAAGCATTGCAGGGATAAGGAATGTCCAGCCAGTATATGTTGTACGCTTCACTATGTGTTACTTGTTTGCTTTTTCTTGAACCACCTCTTTAGCTGCTGCATCCAACGCGTCTTTCGGACTCATCTGGTTCAGTAATGCTTTCTGCAGGTATTTCTGCATTATAGTTGAAAATTGAGTATAATGGGCAAGCATAGGCCTGTTGTAGAGCTTCGCAAAGGATAACTGGGCAGCATTTATTAATGGTTTCTGCCCCTTAGGCCATTTTGAAGGGTCCTCATAATAAGATTTCCACATTGGAAGGCTCAGGTTGGCATACTTTGCTTCCACTGAGGAGCTTGTAAGATACTCAATATACTTAAGCGCCTCCTTTGGATTCTTGCTTGATTGCGTAATCCCAAGTCCCATGGATCCATTTACAGAAGCAATCTGCACATTAACTCCATCCCCAGGCGTCGGCTCCACACCCACTTGCCCTACCACCTTGGATTGAGAACTATCTGTATTCGCAATATTGTACATATATGTCCAGTTAAGTGCGAAAGCTGCCTGTTCGGATCCAAATACACGCAGTTCATCATCTGAAATGGCCTGTAAGGAAGCCGGGTTAGAGACTCCGTCTTTTAGAGACTGAACCATATATTGAAGCGCTTTCAACCCGCCTCCGCTATTAAAAAGCGGGTTTCCGTTATCATCAAAAAACGACCCTCCGAAACCAGCGACAAGCACTACATAATTCAGGAAAACATTTTCCGATTGCTGCCATGCCCAGATAATCGGGTACTTAACAATTCCTTTATTCTTGATGATCTTAGCTTGATCCGCCAGGTCATTAAGCGTTTTGGGCGGTGCCGAAATTCCTGCTTTCTTAAGCATTTCTTTATTGTAGAACAGGTACTCAGTGTCCAATATCCAGGGTATACCATAATACCGGTCTTTATACAAAACCGTATCCCATGCCCCGGAAAAGACTTTGTCAATCATAGATTTTGGTATCTCTTTTGTAATATCACGCAGAATTCCCTGCGTGGCAAACTCGGCAGGCCAGATGAC
The DNA here is from genome assembly GCA_013151965.1 of Spirochaetota bacterium. GTDB lineage: Bacteria > Spirochaetota > Spirochaetia > SZUA-6 > SZUA-6 > SZUA-6. Next base: position 53,362 of record JAADHF010000083.1, on the reverse strand, counting down.
ATCGATAAGTATAACATCATATCCGCTCCCACTCGCTGCTGCTGCAATGATTTTATCGTGCAGCGCTTCGTAGGACACGAATTCAAGTGAAATCCCGATCAATGGGTTTTCTTTTTCGAACTCGGCAGTCATATTACGAACATCCTGCTCGCTATATGAAGCCTGTTTCATGAACAGGGCACTTAATTTAACCGGCTGTTTCTCCTTTTGGCCGGAAGTTGATTCTTTAGTTCCGCCGGCAAATGATATACCTGTTATTATCATTGCAAGTAGAATTGAAAAGAAAAGATTTTTTCTATAATTCATAATTTTACCTCCATAATATTCTGGCTAATTTTCGGCAGTGCAAATAGGCATCTACTCCCCTAACTGCCTTAAAACTGGGGACTATAGCATCGATAATCTTCCGGGTATGAGCAGAATAGAGCACTGCCTTTTTTGTTGTTTCTTTCTGCCCTGATGCAAACAAAGTAAGCGGGAGAAGCAAAACCAGAAGTAATAGAAGAACTCCATTTTTCTTTTCATAAAGACCTCCTTGGATAAATTATTATTTCCTGTACTTTAAGTACAGTTGTTATAACCAGTTTGTAAGTTCACTCTTTAAATTCACCATTTCCGCTTGTCTTAATACAAACTCTCCTTCTGATTTACATTTGTTATATAGATTAAAAAGAATCATGAAACAGTATGAGATGAAATCCACTTTACCGTAATTCATGGCGGATAACATTCTATCTCCGGATGTCATACAAAACCCCTAATTTTCATTAATGAATTAGTTAGTTAAGTTTACTATCTATTATAGATGCATAAGATTTTTTGTCAATATAAATATCAATATTTTAGGAAGAACTTTAAAAAATTTTTTAAAAATCCCGGTCTGACATAAATCTGAATTGAGCGATTATTGCTGAATATTTCCGTCGGCATCGGATGATAACCGATGGAGGAAAAGAATGAGTCTAACGAAGGATGATGAACACATGCAGCTTACAACCTGTTGATCACAATTTTCCTAAGAAATTAATACAAAACCAGCTATAGGGTGTTGGCAACACGCTCAGGAAGCGTTAAGCTGTCTTTGATGGTTACTTGGTTATTTCCTTATCCATAATGGTAACAAGGGTAGAGAAAAAGGAACAAAAAGAGAAAAGAACAACTACTATGGTAAGTTTTTTAGACAAGGCAAGGGCTGCCTGCATTAAATTATAGGTTGAGTTGTACATTTTAAGGGGCTTAAGGAAAATGGAGGTTACCTGTGAGTATTAAACTTTTTAATACAATGGGACGGCAGATACAGGAATTTATACCGGTAGAAGATAACAAAGTCCGTATGTATACATGCGGCCCGACTGTGTACAATTATGCCCATATCGGGAATCTCCGTACGTATATTTTTGAGGATATCCTGCGGCGTACCCTGGAATATTTCGGTTATCAGGTTAAACAGGTTATGAATGTAACGGATGTCGGTCATCTGACGGATGATGCGGATGAAGGGGAAGACAAGGTAATAAGGAGTGCTAAGGAGAAAGGAAAAACGGCCCGGGAGATTGCCGGGTTTTATATGGAGGCCTTTTTTAAAGATCTTTCACTTCTAAATGTAGAAAAACCTTCTGTTGTGTGCAAGGCAACCGATCATGTCGATGATATGATTAAACTGATACGGAGAATTGAAAAAAACGGATTTACATATGCATCCGGCGGCAATTTGTACTTCGATGTTGCAAAATTTCCTGATTACGGCAGACTTGCGATGCTCAGGCTGGAGGATTTAAAAGCCGGAGCGCGGGTTAAGATCGATGAGCAGAAAAAAAGCCCACATGATTTTGTGCTGTGGTTTACGAAATCGAAGTTCGAGCATCAGTCCATGATGTGGGATTCTCCCTGGGGGAGGGGATACCCGGGCTGGCATATCGAGTGTTCCGCCATGTCAATGAAATATCTTGGTGATCATTTTGATATTCACTGCGGAGGTATAGACCATATTCCTGTTCATCATACAAACGAAATTGCACAGGCAGAGGCGGCGACAGGGAAAAAATGGGTAAATTACTGGCTTCACGGTGAATTCCTTGTTTTATCAAAAGAAAAAATGGCAAAATCCGCAGGAAACTTCATAACGATATCAACTTTAATCGATAAAGGCTATGATCCGCTCGATTACAGGTATTTTTGTCTGGGGGCTCATTACAGGTCCCAGCTTCAGTTCAGTTTCGAAGCGCTTGATTCTGCTAAGAACGGCCGGGCGGGTTTAATGGAAAGGATAGCAAGGATACGTGAAGAGGCGGAGAAAACCGGGGCGGAGAAGGTTTCTCCTTATGCAGCAGATACAGGTGCCCCGGGTACATATGCTTCGGGCAAGGGTGCCCCGGGTACGGATGATAAAGCTATCCGCTACCTGAAATCCTTCGAGGCGCATATCAGCCAGGATCTTAATGTACCAAAGGCACTTGCCGATCTATGGAACCTGGTTAAGGACGGTTCTGTGGAAGCCGTATCAAAATATTCTGTAATACTGGCGATGGATAAAGTACTGGGTTTGCGGCTTGGGACTGCGCAGATGAAGAAGATAAGTGTATCGAAAGAGATATCGAACCTTATAGATGAACGGGAAAAGGCAAGAGAAGATAAAGACTATAAACGGGCGGATGAGATAAGGAATATCTTAAAAGAACGTGGTATTATAGTAGAAGACACTCCGCAGGGAGTAAAATGGCGAAAAGTATAAATATGTGTAACGATAGATGCAGGAAAGTTGTTTATTATGGTGCAACGTAAGAAAAAGAATGAACATCCACGATTTGAAGAAGCTTATAAATCTCTATTCCCGACGATTTTTCGAGTGTCGTACAGGATAACAGGTGATAAAGGAATTGCGGAGGACCTCTGCCACGAAGCGTTTATTAAATACTATGAAAAAAAAGAATTATTACCGGATCTGGAGCAGGCAAAGTACTGGCTGATCCGTGTAGTTAGAAATATATCTTTGAACTATGAAAAGAGGAAGATAAGGGAACGGCAGGCGTACATCAGGTTCGAGAAAACGAGTATCGATTATACGGAGAGCGGGGAGGATAAATTAATAAAGAAAGAAACCGATGGGCTGGTTCAGGAGGCACTTAACAGGCTTCCCTACAAGTTAAGAGTCGTATTGGTATTAAAAGAGTATGCGGGATTAAATTACAGGGAGATAGGCAAGGTATTAGGGATAAGCGAGGGGAACGTTAAAATAAGGGTATTCCGGGCAAGAGAAAAACTTGCTATTATTTTTAAAGAAGGTGAGCTATATGTGTCCTGATGGTGAAACTCTTTCAGCGTATTTAGATGGCGAAATAGAAGAACCGTGGAGCAGAACTATACATAAGCATATTGAATCGTGCGGCCTTTGCAGCCAGAGGCTGCAGACATTGCAGAGGATAAATCATATTCTTCTGGAAGATTCTTCTCCCGATTATCTGGAATCCATGGAAAAGGTTAAACGCAGGATACAGATTACGCAGGTAGCGGAAAACACCGCCAGGGTATCTTTCTGGAAGCGTAAGGTGACTTTTCCGATACCTGTTGCTGTTGCCGCTATGGCTGCTATTGTTTTTTTCGGATTTTACTTTCTTTTTATTCAACCGGGAAGAAACAGTATGAGACTTGTAAAAATCAAGACCGAACCTTCCGGTTCAACAGAAGTGCAGGTGGCTGCACCGATAGAGGATATCGAGCAGCTTTTAAAATCACTGGATAAAAATCAATTCAGAAGAGAAGTTATAATACAGCTTCCGGTAGATTCAAAGTTCAGCTTTGTCGGCAAGCCTGCGATTATGCGCGAAACAGAGTTCAGCAGGGAAAAGTGATGATTAAGAGACTGCTGCCGTTATTAATACTTTCTTTGTCATGGAATAGTGTTTATGCAGACGATATTAATCTGGAGAAGGCTTTAAAAAGCCTTCTGGATAATGCTTTAAGGATAAATATAGAGGCGAGAATTCTTCCCAACGATGAAAACCCTGCGTGGAACAGCAAGAGTACCGAATTGACGATTCCCGGGCGCTCTGTTGCGATTAAACTTATAGGCGACAATCTTCGTGTTTATGCGATATTTACTCCATACGAAATGGATAACGGAAATATACTCCTCGTTGCGCAGGGGCAGGTGTGGCTTACGGAAGTTCCTGCCAAAGATGTCAAGTATTTCAGTACCTTTCGCAGTATTCCGGTTACACTCGGAGAAAAAATACTGTTTTTTCCTCTCGGCTTTTCATCAAAACTTACCTCGAAGAAATATTTTAATATAGAACTGGAAATTCAGATCGTACCATACAAGGCAGCAAAAAAAACGGGTAAAAAGGATACACCTTAAGAAAAACCAATGAAAAAAGAAGAATCTCAAAGTTCTATTCTTAAAAAGGAAGCCCTTATTCCGATTTTTGTACTGTTTCTTCTCTTTGTTATTTTAATCGTGAGTACGAGACTTACCGGAAGACCTCCGCAGATAGAGGAGATAACCCCGCCGATAGGTGTGCCGGGTGATGTAATTGTTATCAAGGGGAATTTTTTCGGGGATAAACGCAATGGCGGGGAAGTGGAAATCGGCGGAATTACAGCGGTAGCATCTGATTATATGGAATGGAAAAATAATCAGGTCAGTGTGCGGATACCCGATGAAGCCGTTTCCGGTATGGTTTTTGTAAGCACCAGGGACGGCAAGAGCAACGGAGTGCTTTTTACCAATCGAAACGAAATACCAATTGTCAAATCAGGACCTGCAAAACCGGGAGAGCCGTATATACAGTCGATATCTCCGGAGAGTGGTTATATAGGAAGTCTATTGGTAATTTCAGGAATTAATTTTGGTCTGGACAGGGGTAATTCGAAGGTTAATTTTACATGGATAGAGGAAAAAACAGGGGTAAATACCAGTGTAACCGGTAAAACTTATTTTACTGCTGCTGCGAATTATGATCTGAACTATCAAAGCTGGACCGACAGAGAGATAAAGGTGAGGGTTCCCGACGGGGCATCCTCCGGCAATGTTTTTCTGGAAACAGATAAAGGTGCGAGTAATTCTGTTTATTTCGAAGTGGAGAGGGCAGGCGGGACGAAACTGTTTCTGAATAAGAGAACATACTCCATTCAGTATTCGGTTGTAATAGATAATGTTGCTTCCGCGCCCGATAATGGATTATATATATGGATGCCGAGAATACAGGGCAGCTCTGCACAGAGAAATATACAGATTATTTCTCAGGAGCCTGTACCCCTTTTTTCCAATATAGATGGTACGATACTCTTTTTTCTGAAAGATTTAAAACCTGAAGAAAGCTATACGATATCGGAGAATGTGATTTTCGACCGTTATGCCATCGAAATAAATATTGTACCTTCAAAGGTAAGGTATAAATATAACCGTTCCAGCCGTTTGTACAAATATTATACGGAACCAGATCCCCTGGTGAATTCGGATGATGCGAGAATTAAAAAGCTTGCCGGAAGAATAACGGGAAAAGAGAGGAATCCGTACAGGAAGGCAAGGCTGATTTATAACTATGTACGGGCACGGTTAAAGCAGTCTAAAGAATCGCTTAAAAATCTAAATGAGGTTCTTGATAAGAGAAAGGGTGACTCGTTTAACTATGCGATCCTTTTCTGTGCTTTAAACAGGGCTGTGGGTATTCCTGCACGCCCGATCGGTGGAATAGTTGTGGATAAGAGCAGGAATAGCATACGCCACTTCTGGGCGGAGATTTATCTGGAAGGGATCGGATGGCTTCCAGTTGATCCTTTCCTGGGAGATAATAATTATCTTGTTCCCCTGTCTCCGGATAAAAATCCGGTTAATTATTTTTTCGGAAACCTGGATAACAGGCATATTGTCCTCTCCAGAGGTACGGTTGTTATAAAACAGATGAATCCGAACGGCCGGCAGGTAAGAAGAACCGGCAGACCGGATTTGCAGACTGTGCATGAAGAGGCAATCGGCAATATTTACAGTTATAATGCAAAGTGGCATAATATCCAGATATTGGGTGTATATTAGGTAACCATATACCCGTATTTACATTATTTAGTGAGGTTCTATTTATGAAGAAAAAGATTCTGGCTTTTTTACTGGGACTTGTGATGATTTCCGCAGCTTTTTCAGAACAGCTGACAGTAGTGACATTTAATACCTGGTATGGTCTGGACGGGCATGGTCTTCTGAAGATGGGAGAATATGAGACCCAGCAGAGAAGGGACAAAAGGCTCGAAATCCTGATAAAAGATTTAAAACAGCTTAATCCGGATGTTATTTTTTTACAGGAGGTTAATCCTGTCGGAAGGATGACCGGAAAGCTTAAAAAAGCTCTTGGGTACAGCGCGATATCAAAGTTGTACAACGGAGGAATTAAGATTTTCGGCCTGGGAATTCCTGTTAACCTTAATATGGGACTTGTTATACTTGCCAGGAAGAACCTTAAACTGAAAAATCTTGGTTCCAAACAGATATCCGGACCGATAGGGTTGTATAGTCAATATATAGCATTTCATTTCAGTGAAGCCCGCTTTGTACTTGCAGGAAAAGTTACGGTAAACGGGAAAGAACTGCTCCTCTTTAATACGCATACTCATGCGGCTTTACCTGACGATAAAGGATTGTTTAAGACTGTAGAACAATGGCAGACAGTGGGGAAGATTTCGGAAAAGGAGAAAGAGAAAATTGATAAAGGGATAACGGCAGACTGGAACAGGCGAAAGAAGGAGCTTAAGGCTATAGCTGATTATGTAGAGAAAAAGGCCGATGGAAAGCCGTATATTTTAGGAGGGGATTTTAATACGACTCTGGAAGCTAAGGAGATGGCGGCAATGGTAAAGAGACTTGATCTTACCGATACATACCATGCGGCCCATCCGAATCTTCCGGGTTTTACATGGGATTCCATTAATAACCCCAACACAAAAAAAGATGCATCTTTAAAGTTTGTAAACGGAGATGCGAAAAAAGGTGTCGAACTGCTGAGCGCCATGTTCGATCAGAGCCCCCGGCGAATAGACTTTATTCTGCTTGGCGGCGGCATGGGCAGGAATAATGTTGCAACAAGCCGTATTGTATTTAATATCCCGGTGAACGGCATATACCCGTCCGATCACTTCGGTGTACTTTCCGGAATTACTTTTTGATTGATTGTTACGAAAAAGTTTATAATGAAACCGGTAAGTTTCTTTTGAATTCGGGAGAAATAATGTCCATGTAGATTATATCGTATGTTTTCCTGCCGATTGTTTTTGCCTGACGTCTGCGCCCGATTATTTTAAATCCGCATTTTGTATAGGTTCGTATTGCGTGCTTATTGTACGAATAGACACAGAGGATTATGTTATGCAGATTAAGAAGGTTAAAACCATAATTCAGCATAAGCAGGGTTGCATCGGTTCCGTATCCCCTGTTCCAGTAATTCTTGTTTCCGATAAAAATACCGAACTCGGCTGTTCCGTTTATTAAATCTAGATTGGTTAATCCGCAGTTTCCAAGAAGTTCATCCGTTTTTAAATCGATTACGGCAAAGTTATGTTCCTTTTTTGCTAACTCTGCAAGAGTCTCTTTTTCACCGGGAAGGCTTATAATTTTTGTTGCAAGCGTTAAATTCACAGCTACTTCAAGATCATTAAGCCATTCCGTGTACTTTTCATAGTCCTCCGGGTTTATGGGCGAAAGATAGCAGAGGCTGCCTGCGAGTTTTTTAAAGTATCTCATTGTAAGTCCTCCCTGTACTCTGCATCAGAGGATTTTTTATCGAATCTGATTTTATCAGTATAAAACAGGTGAATAGCTGGTTGCAAGTCTATCATCCTGTATGCTTGACAGATTATCATCTTGAGCATATATATGACGGCATGAAAGTTACTTTACTTGGTACCGGCGCCGATCATTGTATTCCTGCTTTTCGCTGTGCCTGTCCTGTATGCAGGGATGCCCGTAAAAGAGGAGTAAACAGGCAGAATTCCGCCGCATCGGTTAAACTGCCGACAGGTGAAATAATCTTAATCGATATGCCTCCTCAGATAATGATGATGCTGCGTCGATACAATATCGCCGATGACCGTATAAGCAGTGTTCTTGTTACGCACAAACACGGAGATCATACTCTGGGATTACGCTACCTTTTTCACGGCAGTGAAAAAAAGGGATTTACGGTGGAAGAGCCTGTAAACCTCTTTATACCCAATTCTACATATAAGGCAGTATCTAAAAAATTACTCTCCGGCAGGAATTATGATCTGTTTCCTGAACAGACGGATTATTACAGAATAAAATTCATAAAAGCATACGAAAAATTTATAATTTCGGGAATAGAAATTATTCCGCTGGAAACAGGCCACTTAAAAGCCAAGGCAGGAGGAAATGCAGAGGAAGAGTCTTTCGGGTTCCTCATAAAAAATCCCGGCGGAAATAATTTTGCATATCTTCTCGATGCCTCGATGAATCTTCCGGATAAAACAATGTCTTTATTAAAAAAAGAACCTATAGGCTGTCTTGTTCTTGACTGTACATATTCGCATACAACGATGGACAGTGGTCACTTTGATGTTGACGGTGTAATAAAGATAAAAGAGGAATTAAAACCGGAAAAAATGTTTGTAAGTCATATAAGCCACAAGAATATGACCTTTAAAGAACTTTCCGAAAGTCTTTCGAAATATTTCATAGAAATGAGTTATGACGGACTCGAAATAGATTTGTGAGTATCAATTGTCTGTAGACCCTTCCGCCGACTTTCACTCCCATCCGTGGTTGAAACCGGATTATATGCATAAATTAAATTAATGTGAAACCATAATGGTTGTTTTTGCGACTAATAGTATGAAAATCTATTTAAGGAGAGATATTATGAGAAGAGCAGGATTACTTTTAGCTGCAGGTTCACTGTTAATGCTGATATTTACAGGGTGTCAGTTTATGCCCTTCGGCAATGCAAACTCTGCACAGAATCTCGCAACGCTTGCATCCAGCATCACGGATTACAGGAACGATTCCGCGGTGGCTTCGTCTTCCAAATTAGATGCGAGCGATTTACAGGGCAAGGGGATTGTGATCAGTAAGAGCCTTAACGAAACAACACGGCAGATTACAAGGGACGACGGAACAGTTGTTACAATTGTAGAAGTGACGGATGATAAAGATACTGCAACTACAGAGGACGATTCTTTAACTGTAACACGTACCTATGATATCTGGAGCGGTGCAGAGAGGACAGACAAGATAATACGTCCTAAGAAACCGAAAGCGGACTGGGCAGCCTGGAATGGAGATTTGTACGTTCAGGATGGAATTCAAATAACGTCTTTTATAAACGGCGTCAAGGTATCGGAAGGAACCATGAGTATAACATGGAGAAAGAGCGGAACACAGGTCAGCCTAGCTGAAATAGTAAAGGAAACCCACAGGATAGGCAGAGACGGAGCTATTGTAAAGGTAGATACTGTTATCGATGAAAACGGGCTCTGGACCAAAACGAAGTACAGAATAAAGGTCACATCAAGCGGAAATCTGGTTGTCCACAAATTTACCTATGAGGAGTTTACAGGTGCCGACGGACAGGTTTATACGAAAATAGTGCGTGATGACGGAAGTTATGCTGTTATTGTTCAGAAGAAAAATCCGCGGATAACGGAGTACTATAATGCGGATGGTATTTTAAAGGTGAAGGTAACGGAAACACGTGATAAGAGTACGGGCGATCTCTCTGTTGTAAAGGAAATATACGATGCGGACGGCAACCTTGTTGCAACAAAAAATGTCTCGTTTCAGTACAAATTTCTCGGAGATGAGGTGGTTGTTACAAAAACATTTGATAACGGAAAACAGGTTACCATGACTATTCAGGAATCGGATGAAGGATTTACCGTAAATAGAAACGGTTTTGTTTATAATATTAAATTTAACGCAGGTAATGTCGCAATATATGATCAGGATTCGAATCTGATAGCAACTGTTACTTTTAATGCAGACGGAAGCTGGACTGTGATTTATGCGGATTCATCGAAGGGGTCTGTAACGGTTAATCCGTAAGATTCGGTTAACCGCCGAATTCAATCCCTGGAATTTTAGTTAAAAAGCCCGGTGTAACATTACACCGGGTTTTTTTGTTTGAGAGCCTTTAGTTTTCATTCAATCCGTTTCACATCCGAAATATAATCTTATAATATAAGATTATAAAGGGATTTTATAAGATAATAGGTAATTCTTGAAATTGTTCCCTATTAGTTAAATATCGATTTATCAAATCTAATTCGCATAATTCAAGTATAACAGTTGTACTATAATAGTCAAAAGCAAAATAGTCATAGTCCTTTTACTTCTACAATAAACAACAACTTCAAAAGTTCAGAGAGATCGTGAAAGATAATAATGAAATATTGGATATGTTTAAAGAATCCCTTAAAAACCTCTACGGGAATCTGGAAGATTTCAAGAGCAATTTTGCACTAAACCTCCAGATGGAGTTTGCCTATGATTTCTTTCAGCATTTTCTGGCGGGTCATTCAAAAGAGAATTTCTTCTTTCTGTTAAAGCATGCATACATCCTTTATTTCGAAGAACTTGAAAGGGAAAGTAAGTATGGTGAATCACATACTATACCCATGAGGAAATAGATTTGTTTATCATGTTTGGCTCGGAGCTGATTTATCTTGTGTTTGGAATACTCCTGCGAATTCCATATCTGGAAATATTACAGAAACAATTAAAAGGTAGAGGCTCATGAACTTTACATCATTACTACAGATCTAAGGCAATAGGATATTTAATACCCTCTGCCTGTATTGATAACATGCCCAAAGTACCCGGCTGCCTTTTTACTGTTCCATTGCTGTCTTTACGAATTCATCATGGTTAAAGAGGTAATCTTCGCTTAAAAGATCACCCTCGTATGAATACATGTCAACAAGTTCTTCACTTGTCATTTTAACAGGGACCTCCACGCTGTCATGCATAACATCCAGAGCGCTGTTTGTATTAGACAGGTCAATAACCGGTTCCACGGAAAAATTGATTTTTGAGTTAGGCAGCGTGAACATGACAGGATCAATTCCAAAACCTAGCAGATAGCCCGAAGGCCTCCCTGTTACTATAATATTATCCTTATGTTTACCGTATTCGGCAAAGCTGCCGGCGGAAGAATAAATATTATCGACCAACAGGAACACGGGGCCGCTGAAGCCGAGATTGTCTGATGGCGCGGCATTAAGTGTCGAGGACTGATTCACAATATAGGTTTGCCCATTTAAAAACGAAAATGACTTAAGCTCACCGTTAAATAAGGAAGCTGGGACTTTGTTTCTCAGGTAGAGGGAGTCTTTAATTCCATAGGTAAAGTTAATCTCCAGAGGCTGGCCGGTAATATACTGGATTAAAGCCATCCATGCATTGTCGCTCCCGCCGGGATTGTTCCTGATATCAATAATTACCTTCTCTATGTCCTTTCCCTCAGTAAGAGTCCGTAGTTTCGAGATAATATCGTGAGCAGCAGCTTCATTCATTAACCGGAGCTTGATATATAAAACTTTTTCCGCTGAAAAGTAAGCCGGATTTTTGCCGAATATAACATTTCTGTTTATAGCGTTTTGGGCATCCAGCTCTTTCTGGCTTATTCTGGAGTTTTCACGCACTAATGTGTGCTCCGTACCATCGGGAAAACGGATTGCAAAGGAGTGAGTATCCGGCATTTGTGCAAAGACATTATAGAAAAAGTGGGAAAGTACAAATTGTTTCCGGTCTTTGTCCCAGACCATTGCTGCATAATCAAGATATTTATTGATGAATGTATTAATTTCAACATTGTCAATTTCATATACCTCCGATCCTCTGGGAATAAATCCTCCGAACATAACATAATCCTTGATCGTAAAATACTTCCCTTCCAGATATTCACCATAGAGCCCTCCGATATAGACATTTCCGTCCTTATCGGGAGGATACAGCTGGTTCCAATGAGCGAAACTCAACATATTTGTCATTAAAACGCTGTCCACACTTGAATCCGGCGGGATTACCGGCGCCGACTCCAGTATCCACAGGTGGTCCCCGTGTATGCTTCCAAGGACTTTTGAAACAAGACCAAAAAAATCGAGGGTGCTGGTATTCTCATTAATTTCCTGCCGGTATTGGGCAAATCTCCCGGCTGCATCTATACCATAGAGTGCTTTTGCTACGGCGATATGCGGAGAAGCATCGAGAACCACATCGGTAAGGTAATCATAATCCTGAAGCATCTGGTTAACAGTTAGATCAGGAATCTGATACAAACTGGTATCATTATAAAAATCAGTTAAGAAACTACATGCAGAGAGAGCAAACACAATTAAACAGGCTCCGAAAAGCTTTCTCATTTTGACACCATCCACAGGAGAGAAAACCTGATTCCTGCCTGAAAATGCCATTTAAATGACAAAGAGGTGTCGCGCAGAAGCGGTCTTATAAATATACTCAACGGTTCTATAATTATATGGTATTGGAAATTACGGATAGAATATGTAATATTAAGACCCGGACCGTACAGAAAATATGAAAACGGCGAATAACTGATATAAATCCCCGGAGCGATTGACAGATAATGAGAAGCCCGCTTTAATTTTCCAAGCAACAATGGAAAACCGGCGCTGATTTCTTCGGAAAAATGAAACCAGTTGCGGCTTTGGTATGCGATATACAGGTATGAATGTCCGATACTCGTGGTGCTGTTTAGGCTCAATAGCTCTGAAATCCGGTATTTCAACCGAAACCCAACGCTATTTTCATTGATAACCAGAAGCGGCGATAAGCCGGCCTGACTTTGTAATGAAAAGCCGAGTTCTAAATCTCCTGCATCCACAGAAAATACAGCTGAAAAGAATACCAGAAGAGCACAGATATATATTATAATAAACTTCATATCATATAGTCCTTATTTATTCGTATCAGGTTAACCGATTTTAATCCGTAAAAGAACCCATGTCAATAAATAAAAGAATCGATCGATACAGTTAATGGTTTAGAAATTGACGCTAATCAACCAGTTGATCAACCAGTCCCTAATTAACAGGATTATCATCGAGATCGACGTTTCCGGGATCTTTAATAGTGGGGCACAGGTGCTTGCAGGAGATCCGCTTCGATACTTGTAAGATATAAAATGTTTCATAGAGAATATATTCTGCTATTACTCTCTTTTAGGGGCATTGTATTTACCAATCTCTTTGACTGTTTTCAATATTTCTAAAAACTTAGGGTGTAGCGGGTTTAGAATCAAATTGTTTTCTTCGGGGATGACTACCGAAGGAACGCATAAGCCCAAATACTCATTGTTTCTAAAAAAGTTATTTTCAGAAAAACTCCTGCTTGCATCAATTGAAGGTGCAGTATTCCATTGACGAGGTAGCTTATCTTTTTACTTTTAAGGATAAACAGCTACAATTTCATGGAACTCTGACGGCGTGCCCGCTCTATTTTTTCCATTTTCCAGTAAAATTCAGCCTGTTTTTTAATTTCTTCGACATCGGAAACGAATATCCGGTTGTCCATAAGCTTGAATTTCTTGTTTTCAAAGAGTTTTCGTATCTGCTGATTTCCCTGATCTTTGGGAAAACCCACCATATTTACAAGATCCTTGGGACTAAAATCAAAGGTATAAGCCGACGACGGTTCTATGGGCACACGATTTTTTTCCAGTTGAATCATCAAAGCATCATACATTCTTCCCAGGGGATCGAGCATTACGGTATTGGCAAGCTGTTTATAGATGAACCATATTCTATCGGCGAGAAGCTGTGTAAGTTTTGTTATAAGCTGGGGCTGATTTTTAACCATAAGCTGAAAATTTGCTTTGTTTACTGCAAGCAGGGTTACATCATCATATGCAATAGCGGAAGCGGAACGTGGTTTATTCTCCAGTAATGACATTTCTCCGAATATATCACCCGTTTTGAGCATGGCAAGCAAAACTTCGTTGTTATCCACTATTTTTGTTATCCGGACCCGTCCCTTCTGTATGATATAAAGTTCGTTTCCCGGTTCGTTTTCGCTGAAAATCATTGTGTTTTTGGGATAGACTCTCGTAAAATTATCACTGTTTTTGTCGATATTAACGACCTTTGCGTAGGGATGTATCTTAGCCATTCTTTCCCTGGCAAGATTTATGAATTCTCCCTGCGGGCAGTACTGTATATATCTGTGGTATGCATAGTATGCCTGGTTGTATTGATTCTGGCGTGCATAGTACTCGGCCACTTTAAAAAGGTGTGATGCTTCGGGACTTGCCGTATTTTTAAAGGTCTGCCTGGTTAATGCTTCATCGAGGTACCGCATCTTGCGCGAAAAACCCTGAATAATTTTCATGGCAACCGGGCTGTTTTTTTCGATAAGGAGCCAGTATTGATCCCTGTGCACGGATATCAGGGATACATCCGTCAGGGCCATGGCGGTTTCGATATGGCTGTGCGATGACATCGTGGAAACGACTCCGAAAAAATCACCCGGCCCCAGTACGTCGCCGCCTTCCTCTTCTACTACCTTAACCTCTTTGCTTATCTGTACTTTGCCTGATCTTATAATATAAAAACTGTCGGCTTTCTGTTTTCCTTCAACAATTATATATGAGCCTTTTCTGAAATTAACTATTGAAAGTTGTAATGGGTTCGACATCCCTTTCCCTACAGTAGAATTATACTGACAGTATATGAATCGGAAGGGCTGTTGTCAATGTAATTAAACAATATCCTTTAAAAATCAGATGTATTACGGCCGGCCTGCACGATTCTATCATTAAAGTGGTCAGGGGAAAATCGGAAACTGCACACAGAGCTTCCGTACCTCTTCACGAATCCTGGATATCACTGCCCTGTTTTCGATATTTTTAAGAACTTCCACTATGTACTGCCCTATTTTTTCCATTTCCCGTTCTTTCATTCCCCTGGTTGTTACTGCCGGTGTTCCGATTCTGATTCCAGAGGTTACCATCGGGCTTTTGGGGTCAAATGGGATTGTGTTTTTATTAACGGTAATATTGGCTTCGTCCAGTGCTTTTTCCGCCGCTTTGCCGGATATGGAAAGTGAGGTAAGATCAGCTAAAAACAGATGTGTGTCTGTTCCGCCTGTAACGATACGAAGGCCGGATCTCTGTATAACATCCGCCATGACCTTTGCGTTTTTTAAAATCTGCTTCTGGTATTCCCGGAATTCCGGTTTTAAGGCTTCTTTAAATGCAACAGCTTTGGCTGCTATCACATGCATTAAGGGTCCGCCCTGAATTCCCGGCATTATTTCCGAATCAATAATCTCTGAAAATTTCTTTGTTCTTCCGCTTTTAGCGGCTTTAATTCCCAGTGTATTGTCCCTGTCCCTGCCGATGAGGATCATGCCGCCTCTTGGTCCCCGCAGGGTTTTGTGTGTTGTCGTTGTTACAAAGTCCGCATAGGGCAGCGGGCTGGGATGCAGACCGGCTGCTACGATTCCGGCTATATGAGCCATATCGGTCATAAACAGAGCATCGACTTCTCCGGCAATTTTACTGAATTTTTCAAAATCGATGGTTCGTGAATATGCCGAAGCTCCTGCGATGATAATTTTAGGTCTGCTTTCTTTAGCTGTTTTTAAGATTTCATCATAGTCGAGTGTTTCCGTATCCCTGGATACCCCGTAATGTGCAGCTTTAAAAAGCTGGCCGGAAAATGAAACGGGTGAGCCGTGTGTAAGATGTCCTCCGTGGGATAAGTCCATGCCTAAGATTGTATCTCCCGGCTTAAGAACGGCAAACAGGACACCCATATTCGCCTGGCTTCCGGAATGCGGCTGTACATTGGCATACTCACATGAAAAGAGTTTTTTAGCTCTTTCTCTGGCAAGGTTTTCCGCTATGTCCACAAACTCGCATCCTCCATAGTACCGTCTTCCGGGATATCCTTCTGCATATTTGTTGGTTAAAATAGATCCCTGTACTTCTAAAACAGTTTTGGAAGCGAAATTCTCCGATGCGATAAGTTCTAACTTTTCTATCTGCCTGGTATATTCATGTTGAATAACATTATAAATTTCTTTATCATTACGTTCCAACTCTGTCATTTGGAGAACTCCTTGATTGCCTTTTCTTTAAATCCGTATATATTAATTTGTCTATAAATATTATGATATGTCAAGATATATGCAGGCCAATATTTACCGGTAAATTCTAAAAAATATACGGTTATTCCCGGCTTCGGCAGTACATGAGAGGATTGCAGGATAAATAACATCTGGTTTTAGTACCGGGCTTTAAGGAGTTTCTGCAGATTCTTTCTGAAAAGGCGGTATACATTGCCTGTAATTGCGCCTCTGAAGCCGTCTGTAACTACCCTGTAGCTGACAGCTCTGCGTGCGTAATCCGGCAGTTCACCTTCGAAATAACGGATAAGATTGGAAAATATCTTTTTGTTCTCTGTAAAGGGGCCTATAAAGATAATAATATCAGGATAGAGAATCTTATATAAATTTGTCAGCCCTATTCCGGTAAAGTGTGTAGCATTTTCTATTATTTCCGAATTTATAATATCCGGCCTGTTTAAAAGACCGATAAACATTCTCTCATCTTCTGCGGCTTCCGGATGCTGCTGTTCCAGCCGGGGGAGAAGAGCCCAGATAGCCGACTCTGTTTCCAGGCACCCGTAGGACCCGCATAAGCATTTCTTTTTCCTGGCACTTCCGGCCTGTGTATGACCTATTTCACCGAATCTTCCGATGGTCGAATCCAGTATTCTCCCGCAGCATGAATAAGCCGCCCCTATTCCAAAACCCCAGTGGAATAAAATAATATTTTTTAATGCCAGTTCTTTGTTCTTGATTATCTGGTATTCAAGTTCTGCATCGAGACTTCGCCTGATGAAAATCGGAAGATTCCGGCTCGCCTGTATGATATTAAAATCAAGGTTCTCTATTTTATTCCATCTTGCACTGGAAATCCATAACTTTCCCGCTGGATTTACTGTTCCGACGAGTGATATGACAGCTCCTATCAGAGTACTGTTTGCCGGCACCGATGCTGACAGGGAATCCATGAGATCTATTATCTGTTCTTTAAACCGGTTGTTGTCCGTATCTCCGCGGACAAATACCGAGCGTTCCGTTATTATCTGCTCTCCTAAATTAATTAATGCTCCCTTTAGCTCTCTGCCCTCTGTGTAAATGGAAATTGCCGTCAGCAGATTATAGTTCGGTTTTAGAATAAGCTCCGGTCTGCCCGGTTTACCGGGTTTTTTTATTTTTCCTTCTTCCGTCAGGTTGTCATCCAGCATCTCCTGCACGGCAAGGGATACGGATGTCGGTCTAAAATTGTACTTTTCCGCAATACTCTTTCTTGTAGCAGTTCCGTTTGCGCAGATGTCCTGAAAAATTATAGCTTTTTCCCTGTCTTTTATCCTGTAACGGGTACCGTCGTGAATTGTGCCGAATGTAAGTATCATCCTTTAGATGATATTATCAATTACAGATTTCGTCCATAGCTTCTGAAAGAACGGATATACCTTCTTTAAGTGCATCTTCCGTTATATCCAGTGTCGGTGCAATCTTTATACATTCGCCGGCAATTCCTACCGGCGCAAACATTAAAAGACCCTTGCGGAAGCATCTTTCATTTATCCTGAAGGCCGTTTCGGAGTCCGGTTCCTTTGTCCCGGGCCTGACAATCTGTATGCCTGCCACAAGGCCGAGACTATGCACACATCCTGCCTGAAGAGGATGTTTTTTCCGGATATCAAGAAGACCGTTCTTCAGAACAGGGCCGAGTTTTTCAGCATTTTTAATGTAGCAGCCGGATTTTAAAAGTTTGATGTTTTCTACCGCCGCAGCTACAGGAAGGGGAGAGCCCGAATGAGTGGACGTCATGGACCCTGGACCGTATAGATCCATTATGTCTTCTCTGCCGATAACGGCAGAGAGGGGAAGTGAACTGCTGATGCCCTTGCCGCATGTGACTATATCCGGTTTAATGCCGTAGTGCTGAAATGTAAACAATTTTCCGGTTCTTCCGAAACCTGACTGAATTTCGTCCATGATAAGTAGCACATCATTTTCCCTGCACCAGTTCTCCAGGTTCCGTGCATAGGAAGCGGGAAAAAAATCCGGCCCCACTCCCTGGTAACTTTCGGAAATAACCCCGCATACTTCTTCCGGTTTAATGCCTGACGAATTCAGTGTTTCCGTAAAGAGATCAAAATGAGTATTTTCGTTTTTATAACCGTCAGGGAAGGGTACATGAACAAAGGAAGTGTCCGGATCGCCGAGCCATTTTTTACCCTTTTCCATACCTCCGGCAAGCTGGGCTCCCATGGTCCTGCCGTGAAAAGAGTTGATGAATCCTACTATATATTTTTTACCCGGACCGTACTTTTCCATGCTGTATGTCCTGGCAAGTTTAATTGCATTTTCCGCTGCTTCGGAGCCGGTGGAAAGCAGGAAAACCTTATAACCTTTAAAGGGAAATATTTCGCAGAGGAGTTCGACAAGCTCGACACGTTTCTCGTGGGGAAAAACATAGGTGCTTAAGAGAGGCCTTTCTATCATTTCATGAAGTGCCTTTCGGATGGCAGGGTGCGAATTCCCCACATTGGATATGAGTACTCCGGAGGAAAAATCTATCCATTGATTTCCCCATCTGTCAAAAACGGAGAAAGACTCCGAATGGTCGATGATAATCGGCGGCTGGCCCTGCATCGAAACCGGTTCGTATTTGTTTAACTTTTCAAAAATAGACAGTGATTCCGGAACCGGAAGATCCGTTACGATCCTTCTGAATTTTGTTTTTATTCTCACGGTTGCTGCAGGGTTTAAGCTGTATTTTCTTTTAAATTCCTTCACGTGAATCCTCCTTCTCCACTTTAAAGAGAATTATTAACATAAACAGTTTTTAACTATAAAGGATTTCTCAGAACTGTCAAGCGAAGAAAAGTCTTCTTTTTTTAAAAAGCCTGTAAATAGCATCTCTGTTTGTAATAACTGCCCTTTCGCCCGTATCTATTAATTCAAGTTTCTTGTGAAAATCCATGGTATGGGCTCCTTCATAGGCAACAATTTCGAGATTTGCCCTTTCGTTTCTCTCTTTAGTCAGTCCATGGGCTGTTATCTCCATAGAGCGCAGCAGTACGGAAATACCTGTCTTAAGATTTTCTTCCGTTTCGTCCGTGAGAGGGCTTACCTGAATTGCGATAACTTTTCCTGCTCCGAGTTTTCTGGCAATCCAGACAGGGCTGTTGTTTAACACGCCGCCGTCGACTAAAAGCATGGAACCGCGTTTAACCGGATAGAATACTCCCGGAAGCGACATCGAAGCACGAATCGCTTCTGCAACATTACCCTTATCCAGACATATCTCTCTGCCCGATATAAGATCAACCGCATTACATGCAAACTTTACCTTGAGCCCGGAAAAGTCCTTATTAAGAGTAAGTTTGTTCAGCAGCTTCAGAATTTTATCGCCATTGTCCACCCCTTTGCGGATAATCATTGTACTCAAGGCTCCTTCTACCTGGATGAACTTCAGGATGGGGCCGCCTGCTAATTGAAATGTCCATTTTTCCGTATATTTTTTTAATTCGAATTTATTTATGAGAAAATCTTCGATACTTGTAATGGAAGTTCCGCCTGCGTAGATACCCCCGATAATGGCTCCCATAGAACAACCGGCAATTACATCCGGGCTTAATTCCAGATTCTCGAGTGCTTTAAGAACACCTATGTGGGCGATTCCTTTTGCCCCTCCTCCCGAAAGAACAAGTCCTGTTTTCATCTTCGCTCCTGATCCTGATCTTAACAATACATTGCATGATAATGCTATGATAATCAAGAAAATATATTGTAAACAGCAAGCTGCCCGGGAATTTACTGCATCCGCTTGCTTGACATATCCTTAGAGGAGTGGTAAGTATTATATAACCATACCCGGGTGGGGTCTATAGTACTTTTTAGTGCAGGTATCCTGCCGGGTTAAATTTATGTGAAGGGGGAAGAGAAATGACCGGGAAAATTTTAAAAAAATGGAAATGGTATATTGCGGCCGGAATTTTAGCTGCAGCTATCGGTGTTTCTGTCTTTCTCTTTTTCCCCCGGCCTAAACAAGAAGGGAAAAAACCGTCAGGGGGGCCTGCCCTGCAGGTATCCGATACAAAAACAGCGGGCTCAGAGAGCATAGATAATCTCATGAGTTCCCTTGGAATTCATAAGGTTAAGGAAGGAGTGGAGGCTCCCGGCTTTGAACTTAATAATCTGGAGGGCAGGAAAGTCCGTTTAAAGGATTACAGAGGCAAAATTGTGCTTTTGAATTTTATGGCTACCTGGTGTCACTGGTGCCGCAAGGAGATGCCTTCCCTGCAGAAACTTTATGATCAATTCAAGGACAAAGATTTCGTTATCGTAGCGGTTTTCAGCGACCGGGAGGGGGCTAAGGCGGTTGTACCTTTTGTTAAGAAATCCGGATACACTTTCTTCGGCAGTTCCGGGCTGTTGGATCCCACGGGGAGAGTAGATACAATGTACAGGATTACCGGGACTCCTACCTCATATTTGATTAACCGGAAAGGAAATATAATCGGTATGGAGATAGGGTACCGGGACTGGTTTACCGGGGGCACCCGCGATTTAATCGATAAACTCCTTGCAGCTGAGTAATTTAAGAAAATAGTATGGATGCAAACATCTCTGTATTTATCGCCTTCGGAGCAGGATTTTTATCCTTTATCGCTCCATGTGTGCTGCCCTTGCTCCCTTCCTATATCTCCTATATTACAGGTTTATCTTTTCAGGAATTAACTGAAGGAATTGACAGACGCAGAATCAGGATAATAACCATAAAGCACTCGCTTTTTTTCATCGCCGGATTTTCCACTGTCTTTATTCTAATGGGTGCTTCGTCGAGTTTTGCAGGAAAGATTCTACTCGATTATCAAAATGTTATTCGAAAGGCGGGGGGTATATTAATCATTCTCTTCGGTCTGTATATTATGGGGCTGCTTAGGCTGAATTTTCTGGGCCGGGAGGCAAAGATTAGTTTTGCCCGGAAACCTTCCGGCGTATGGGGTTCCTTTTTAGTGGGTAATGCCTTTGCTGTCGGCTGGACGGCCTGTGTGGGCCCCATTCTGGGCACCATCCTGCTCTATGCCGGCACCACCGGTTCCGTTGGCCAGGGTGTAAAGCTGCTGGCGGCTTATTCTTTTGGATTGGGACTTCCTTTCTTTATTGCCTCTTTAAGCATAAACTCCTTTCTGGCACGTTTTAAAAAAATTCGGAAATATACGCGGTTGATTCAGATAATCTCCGGAATTTTTTTGGTAGCTGTCGGAGTTTTGATATTTACTAATTATTTCTCTATCCTGTCTTCATATCTCCAATCCAGGGGGATAGGCTGGATGAGGGGATAGGCAGAAGTTTTTTACAAAATAGTATCTATTGTATGCGGTATTAAAAAAGAACTCTTCCGTGTTGTATCCGCTTGCTTGACGCAACAATCCATCCATAATACGATAATCCCAAAAACTTACACGGAGTAAACAGGTCTTATGAAAAGTATAAAGGATAAACAAAAAACGTCCCGTCTGGATTATGCAAAAACGTTTGTTATAGGATTCGGGTTTTTTACAACGGCTATAACCTGGTCTTTGTACAATTCGTATGTACCTATATTTTTACGGAAGTTTATCTCCAGTGCGGCTATAATCGGTATTATTATGACGCTGGATAACTGGGCTGCTATTATAATACAGCCCTGGATAGGGGCGTTAAGCGACCGGACAAGGACGGGGCTTGGAAGGCGTATGCCGTATATTACCTTAGGGATACCCATAGCGGCTGTAATATTTGCCCTTATACCGTATTTTTCCGCTCATCCTGCGGGGAGTAAAGCGGCTTTTATTGTCCCTCTTCTTGGTAAAATAGTGATATCCGGCGGTGTTTTTCCGCTGATAGCTATTATTATGCTGTTTAATATTGCCATGGCCATTTACAGGGCGCCTGTAGTTGCACTAATGCCGGATGTTATACCCTCGGTTCACAGGAGTAAAGCTAATGGTGTTATTAATCTCATGGGCGGTATCGGGTCTATAATAGCATATTTAGCAGGAAGTTATATGTACGATATCGGAGTTCCCGTTCCTTTTGTTGTTACAGGTGTCATCATGATACTTGCCCTTGTCGTACTTCTTGTATTTATTCATGAAAAATTACCCGAAAAGGCAGGTGAAAAAAAGAAGGAAAAAATCGGGATCCTCAAGGCAATAGGTGAGATTATAACAGGAAAAGAAAAATCCGCTCTTTTTATACTTCTTGCAATTCTGTTCTGGTTTATAGGTTTTAACAGCATAGAAACGTGGTTTACAACCTATGGTGTCGAAATTCTTAAAGTAAAGGCAAGTGCGGCATCGAGAATGCTTGTGTCGGTACCCCTGATGTTTGTTGTCTTTGCAATTCCCGCAGGGTTTATAGGCTCGTCACTGGGAAGGAAAAAGACAATATTAATCGGTATTGTTCTCTTTGTTCTGGATTTAAGCTTTTTAACTATTATTCATTCCGTGTCGACTCTGTACATTCTCCTTGCAGTTGCAGGAATTGCCTGGGCATTAATCAATGTCAATTCCATAACAATTGTGTGGGAGCTTGCAAGTGTAAAGAAGATTGGTACCTATACAGGCCTTTACTATTTCTTTTCTTCTCTGGCCCAGATTATTGCTCCTCCTCTTGCCGGTATTTTCATGGAAAAAACCTCTGCGGCCGCACTGTTTCCCTTTGCGATTGTATTCTTCTCACTATCCTTTGTTATGATGCTGGGTGTAAGAAAGGGAGAAGCCCAAACGGAAGCGGAAATCGCTGAAAAGGAAAAGTTTATAGATTCTCATATCGATATTGATTAATGGTTGACTGATACTATGTTTACGCCTGAAGAGATTAAAGCTGTCGGAGCGGATCTGGACGGAACGCTTCTGCCCGAATCAAAGGTAATTACTCCTTTTACCATAAATGTAATCGAAAAACTTATAAACCGGGGGATAAAATTTTTTCCTGTTACCGGAAAATCTCTTTCACTTACCAGGAAGATATTCGGTAAAATCGATGTTCCCATGGTTGCATTGGAAGGTGCATACATACGTGTTAACGGACAGAACCTCTGGGATTATTCATGTTTTATAGAACCGGGTCTTGCACGGAAAATACTTGAAAATTCGGAAAAAACGGATGCCTTTCTCATAAGCAATGACAGGGTTTATACCAAAGGTAATGTGCCGTATAAACGGTACGGGCATTGGGCCTGTGATTACGAGGGCAGCTGGGAAAAGAGCAGCCTTAAAAACCTCACTGTAATAGTTTTTTTATCCAGGGAAAGGCGGTTTCTGGAAGATTTAAGAAGTAGTATCTGCAGGCAGTTTGATGGTTTTATAGTACCTTATCTTGTACCTGTTATGTATTATAACAGGTACATCCTGACCATACGCTCTTTAAACATTTCCAAATTCAAAGGTACCGTACGTCTTTTAGATCACTTTAACCTTTCTGCGGATGAGATGCTGTTCCTGGGTGACTGGCGGAACGATATACCGATGTTTAAGAGAATAGGGTTTCCGGTAGCCATGAGGAATGCCGAACCGGATGTTGCGCAGTATGCAAAAGCGGTTACTATGAATACCAATGAGGAAGACGGAGCGGCCAGGTTTTTAAGCGGTTTTTTTAACCTGTAAACTGCGAAAAAAAACTTCGCAGTTTTTGTATCCCGGCAGTCCGGTAAACCGGCCGCCTTTCTGCCTGTTTTTAATTCTTTAAAATATAAGTATTTAGAGCTGGCTGTGAAATCCCGCGTGTGCTGTTTGTTGGCATAAATGTTGCATCCTAAGGATACGAGGAGGATGATTATGTCTATAATAAAAGTATTGGCAAAAAGATTTATTGTTAACAGAATATCAAACAGCCTTACCGGGGATATTAAAGATCTGAAAAAACTCGTTACTCTTTCTGAAAGGTTCGAGATCGAACCCTCTGTCAGGAATTTTATGAACAACTTAAGAAATTCTATAGATGAGGACAGGGCTTTTGCAAGATTATTCCTGCGCATAGGAAAAGCAATGAGTCCTTCTTACCGAAAGAAGATTGTAAGGAACCTGATCTACAATCAGTTCATAGAAGGGGCAAAAAAGCGTAGGAATCTGTCTGCTTTTGGTAACTGGGTGCCGGGATTTTTCGTGGTAAGTCCGACGATGAGATGCAACCTCCGCTGCACAGGATGCTATGCGGGACTTTACACTAAGGAGGGTGACCTTCCGGAAAGTGAGCTGGACAGAATCTTAGCGGAGGCAAGGGATATGGGGATTTACTTTACAGTTATATCGGGCGGAGAGCCGTATCTTATTAAAAGTACGCTTTTACGGATGTTTAAAAAGTACAATGATATGTTTTTTTTAACATACACAAACGGTACGTTTTTAGATAAGGCGGTTGCAAAAGAACTTGCCGGGTTGGGTAATGTCGCGGCAGCTATCAGTGTGGAAGGGTACGAAGAGGAAACGGACGAGCGCAGAGGCAGGGGCGTTTATAGCAGAATTATGAAAGCTATGGATAACCTGAAACACGAGGGTGTTCTCTTTGGTATCAGTGTTACATACACTAAATACAACATCGATGTCGTAACGGATGATAAGTTTATAGAGTATTATATGAATAAGGGTGCTATTTTCGGCTGGTACTTTATGTTTATGCCGGTAGGTAAAGATCCGATTCTCGATCTTGTTCCGACTCCCGAACAGAGGGTGTATACAGGGAAAAGGGTTACTGCATTGCGTGATAAGTATCCGATGTTCCTCGCGGATTTCTGGAATGACGGTCCGGCTGCAGGCGGGTGCCTTGCAGGCGGAAGGCAGTACTTCCACATATTGAATTCCGGCAATGTGGAACCCTGTGTCTTTGCACATTTCAGCTCGGATAATATAAAGGGGAAAACACTATTGGAAGTGGCCAATTCTCCCTTCTTTAAGGCGGTAAGGCAGCGTTTTCCCTACAATGAGAAGGGCAACTTAAAAAGACCGTGTATGATTATTGACAATCCCGAAGTTCTAAGGGATCTTGTCGATGAGTACGGCATAAAACCGGGTCATGATCATTCCGAATCCATAGTGCATGACCCGGAAGTAATAGACTGGGTCAGCAGCTATTCGGAAGAGTTTAAAGAACTTGTGGATCCTGAGTGGGAAAAAGAGATAAACGATCCGGACAGCAGGTGGTATAAAGAGGGAGCCGAGTATAAACAGCTTTTCCGCTTCCGGCAGAAAGACCGGAAGGAAACTGCCGGGAAAGGCGGCACACCGGATAACATACGGAAGGCAGAAGAAAAGGTCCCGGTTTAGGCCTTTCTCTCTATTCCGTACTTTTTCATCATATTCTGCAGCAGGCGTCTGTCCATTCCCGCACTTCTGGCGGAGTGTGATATATTCCACCTGTGACGGATGAGGATTTTACGTATAAAAAGAATTTCAAGCTGTGATACTGCTTCGTAACGGACAGCTTTTTTCTGTTCCAGCAGTTCCTTGTAGGTATCCGGTATCTTAAGAGCGGTGTCTGCGGACTCTATAATTTCTCCAGGTATCTCCTCCAGGGTTATTCTTCCGGTTGTGGAGAGAAGTGCCATATGTGTAATAACATTTCTGAGTTCCCGGACATTACCGGGCCAGTTGTATTGTGTTAAAATTTCAAATACAGGTTTATCGATTGTGACTGCCGGTGTTTCCCCCCTTTTTATCAGTTCTTTAAAAAAATGTTCTGCAAGTATAGCTATATCCTGCGGACGCTCTCTTAATGGAGGAATTCGGATAGGTACTACAGCGAGGCGGTAGTAGAGGTCTGCACGGAATTTTCCGTCTTCTATCTCCTTTTTTAAATCCTTGTTTGTTGCCGCGATGAACCTTAAATCCACACGGATCAGTTTGTTATCTCCCACAGGGTAGAAACGCTGTTCCTCTATAACCCTTAAGAGTTTGGCCTGCAGGACCAAAGGCATCTCTCCGATTTCATCCAGAAAGATTGTTCCCCTGTCTGCCAGCTTAAGTTTTCCCGTTCTGTCGGTGTAGGCTCCCGTAAAAGCTCCTTTCTTATGTCCGAAGAGCTCACCCTCCAGCAGTTCTCCCGGAATTGCGGCACAGTTGATTCGTACTATCTTCCCTGTTCTTTTACTTGCCCTGTGTATCATTTCTGATATTATTTCTTTGCCCGTTCCTGTTTCGCCAAGGATGAGGATAGGAACTGTAGTTTGTGCAACCCTGGCGGCTAAATTGAGCTGTTCGATTGTGCCGGGGTGCTGTGTTATAAAATCTTCCGTTTCAGGAAAGAGGGGGGCATGGATATCTATACTGGATTTAAAGCGCATCGCTCTCTGTATAATTTCCTTAAGCTGCAGTATCTTAACCGGTTTTGTAAGGTAGTCGTAAGCGCCGGCCTTTACAGCCGCAACAGCCTGATCTATACTTCCGTATGCTGTAATAATGATTACCGGCAAATGAGGTGTGTTTTCCTTTATAAAGTGCAGCAGATCGAGCCCGCTCATTCCCGGCAGCCGTACATCGGTAATAACCACGGAGGGTTCCCCGATTTTATAATCTTTAAGAAAACTTTCCGAATCCGCATAACCCTTTACTTTAAAGTTATCCTTTAAGTTAAAGAGAAAAAGATCCAGCAGTTTTTTTTCATCTTCTACAATTGCAACGTTATTTTTCATAAGACTCGATCCTCAGCCCCCGGGTAATCTTATACGGAAAACAGTTCCCTCCGCCGTACTTTCCGCCTTAATACTTCCGCCGGCTTCGTTTATAATCCGTTTTGATATCGCAAGTCCGAGGCCTGTTCCCTCCGGTTTTGTCGTAAAGAAGGGCTCGAATATTCTGGATATAATGTTTTCCGGGATACCGGGCCCGTTATCCGTAATATATACATCGACAGTATCTCTGCCTGCTTTTATAACCGCCTTGAGGGTACCGTTTTCCGGCAGAACCTCTATGGCATTAAGCGAGAGATTAAGACACACCTGAATAAAAGCTTCCCTGTTTATCATAGCATAGTATTCCCCGCTGCCGCAGGAAAACTCAAGGTGTACCTGCTTTTCCTGTGCTTTTTGCGATAAAAGCTTAAATGTTCTGCTTACGGCTTCCCCGATATCCGTTCTCGAATGCTGTATTTTTTTCTGTGTGGGGAGAGACAGAAGACGTTTTAACAGGTTTGACATTCTCTCTGTTTCTTCCTGAATATCATTTGCCAGCCTCTCTATTTCCGCGGGGATAAGTTTTTTAGATGCGATAGTTTCTGCGGATGTTGCAATGATGGACAGCGGATTCCTGATTTCATGTGCAACTTCGGAGGTAATTTCATTAAGTACGGCGATTTTCTCTATCCTTGCCTGTTTCTGTTCCATTTCTATTGCTTTTATATGTGTCTGCCATCTTCCTATAACAACAGGAATCCCGGAGAAAAAGATTTCAAGTTCTTCTGTTTCCGGCTGGTGCCACGGACGTGCGACACCCGGCTCGCCTAACAGACATACCGCATCGAGTTCATGCTCCGTAAAAAGAGGGACAACCAGGCTTATTCTATACCTGTCCAGCAGTTCAAGTTCCTCTCCCTGTTCCCAGGAAAGGGCGATTTTCTGAATATCACAGATTTTATGCAGATTTTTTAGTTTTTCTGCAAGTTCTCCTTCCAGCGGAAAAGAAACTTCCGGGCTGTTCCGGCGGACAGAATGGTATTTTTTGGTGTTTGTATCCCTGATAAGAAAGTAGAACTGTTTAAGATGCAGTTCCTGTATAAAGAGTTTTACAAGGAACTGATCGAGCTCGGTAATATCTATGATTTCAGCTAATTCCGGTCCTGCAAGACTTAATATTTCCCTGATATTGGCCGGCGACGGGCTTAATAAAAAACCTATCCTGTCCTCGAGAATCCGTATCAACGGCGCCGAAAGCGCAAAAAAGAGAAGGAGTTCGAGTATTATAAGGAACGGCATGGTTATAAAAAGCGAAGATGCAATAAGGGAATTTAGAGGAGCTAATAATTTGTTGTAAAGAAGCAGGATAAGACCTAATAAAGAGGGATATATGATAAAAAAACGGGAAACGGCCTTTCTGTCTATATAGCCGAATTGAAAGATAAGTATCAGGAAGTATATTGTATATATTCCCGATCCGGCTAAGTAGAAGTAGATACCTCCTTTCAGGGGCAGAAAAATAAGGTTGTTAAAGAGCAGGATAAGGGAAAGCGGAATAAATCCTACAAGTACCATGATAACCGTTTTTCTTTCCCTTTTAAGCAGGTTAAGCTTAAGGCTAAGTGCAAGCCTGTATACGGTGATCGACAGCAGGGAGAGCAGGTAAACGAGTACGGCGGAATAGATGCCGAAGTAAAGGGGATTCTTATGAATATATTTCTGCGGCTGTATTAAATCACGGAAAAACAGTATCGAAGATTTGGATTTGTAGGTTAGTATCAATACTACGCCGAGAAATATGGGCAGTAAATAGAGTACGGCGAATAGTATTTGAGAATCCTGTTTTACCTTTTTTCGCGGGAAATAATAGGAGAAGTGATAAAAAAGAGGGAAAAAAAAGATAATGCCGAAAATGGCCATATTAAGCCCTATCTCTATCGGTATGCTTTTACGTGCGGAGTAGAGAAAAAGCATCTCCAGATTTGTAAATGTCACCGGAATAAGGAGAAGGCTTAAGAACCTGTTTATCGAGCCTATCGGGTTATAGGTGTATATCAGGTATATCAGAGCGATATCAAGTGTAAAAAGCAGAATAAGAACCGCGCCGATAGCCATGAATCTATTTTACTCCCTTATAGTACAGAGTAACCGAATCTCCTGTTTTTATCTTATAAATCTGTGATGCATTCCGCATATTTGCAGCTATTTCGAGAAAGCCCGAACTTCCGAAGTATGCCAATATATATACGTCCGGGACCTCGGAGAAGTAATTTTTTATACCTCTGATTTTAATGTTTCCTATTTCTACAATGATTCCGGCCTTTCCTGCAAATCCGGCTAGATCATCTGCATGAATGGAAGAAATGCAGTTTCCGAATCTGTCGATATGCAGGATTGTGCCTCTGATTATACCTGTTTCTTTATCACCCGGGTTATCCTTAAGGGGCATTAAATTCCTTAAAAGAACAGGTTTCCGCATTTTTCCTCTTACCTTTTCTATGCCTTCGACGCTGAGCAATGCGGCAAGAGGTGCAAAAATATCCCGGCCGTGGAATGTACGGCTTATCTCCGGAATGCGGTTCCTTATCCTTCTCATTATTCGGGCGGAAGGAGCATAAGCCTTAAAGCCTTCCTTTCTGTAATAAAGCAGAGTAGCCGATCCGTTATCCGGAGTTATGAGAAACTTATCCTTTTGTTCGGCAATGAGTATTCCTCTTTTCGATCCTACACCGGGATCCACTACGGATAGGAAGATGGTACCTTCAGGAAAATAGTCCCAGCAGGAGTAAAGTAAAAATGACGCGGATGCTATGCAGAAGGGCTCTACCTCATGAGTGATATCGATAATGGAAATATCAGGATTTAAACCTGAAATAACTCCCTTCATTATAGCCGCATAGGCATCGTGCGTTCCGAAATCCGTTATAATGGCTATGGTTTTATCCATACTGTTAAATTATAGAGTATCATTTTCCTGTTAATCGTTGAAGTATCCGGCATAAAAATGTTACGCTTTTTACAGGCTTTCATCAGCAGGTCTGATACAGGATGAGGTTATGTAAATATGCAGGATAATGGCTGGAAAGAACATTTTAAAAACAGAATAATATCGGCGGAAGAACTTTCGAAGTACTGCAGATTATCGGAAGAAGAAAGAGCCTTTTTTAAGACAGAAGGGAAAAGGAAACAAAACGGACAAAGCGTAACGCTGGATTTTGCAGTGACACGTTATTTCCTTTCTCTCTCCGACTGCGGAAATCCGGCTGATCCGGTAAGAAGACAGTTTATGCCGTCTTTGAGTGAGTTTATTTATAAGGAGTATGAACTGCCGGATCCGCTTGGGGAATCGGAATATATGGTTGTTCCGGGACTTATTCACCGGTATAAAAACAGGGCGCTCCTGCTTGTAACCGGCCTCTGTGCGGTTTACTGCCGTTACTGCTTCAGGCGCCATTTTACCGGTAGAAAAAAGGGTATTATCGGCAGGGAAGAGCTTGTCAATGCGGTGCAGTATATGGAAAAACATAATGAAATAGAGGAGGTGCTGCTTTCCGGAGGCGACCCCCTGGTACTTCCTGACGGCAGGATTAATGATATACTCGGCGCCATAAAGAGCAGATTAAAGAAAATCGTTGTAAGAATAGGAACGAGGATTCCTTCCGTTTTGCCTCAAAGGGTAACCGGCGGGCTTATATCCGTTCTAAAATTATACAGGCCCCTATGGATAATTACCCAGTTTAATCATCCAAAAGAATTCACCGGACGTAGCATGGAGGCACTTTCACGTTTTATCGATGCGGGTATTCCTGTCTTAAATCAGAGTGTGTTATTAAAGGGAATTAACGATAACCTTAGAACCCTCGCAGAACTATCCGGATTACTCGTTAAGAACCGGGTAAAACCGTACTATATCTTTCAGGGCGACCTGGCAAAAGGCACCTCGCATTTCAGGGTCCCGCTAAAGAGAGGGCTGAAACTGATAGATGAGTTATCGAAAGAGGTTTCCGGTATCGGGATGCCGGTTTATGCTGTGGATCTGCCGGGAGGCGGGGGGAAGGTTTCGCTGCCGGGTGCGGATATGGAGAAAAATGATGATAAGGGTTTTATGATAAAAAGCAGCGGCGGGAAAAGATATTCTTACCCGGATGAAAGCAGGTAAAAAAAACAGTAACCTGCTTTA
This sequence comes from Spirochaetota bacterium, assembly GCA_013151965.1. GTDB lineage: Bacteria > Spirochaetota > Spirochaetia > SZUA-6 > SZUA-6 > SZUA-6. Next base: position 22,489 of record JAADHF010000083.1, on the reverse strand, counting down.
AAAAAAATAAGGCGCCGACCGGATTCGAACCGGTGCATAAAGGTTTTGCAGACCTCTCCCTTGCCGCTTGGGTACGGCGCCGTTACGCATCGAAAGTCTAAAATCATAATGAATATAGTAAAAAACCGTATGATTGTCCAGAATAACATGAATAAAAAACTTACGCAACAGGGTTTTTAAGATGACTAAGAATAAAACAACTGGTACAATAGCTACCGGTTTTTCACGGAATAAAAATCAGGAGATAAAAAAGCCATGGAGCAGTATGTAGAACTTAAGACTTCAAAGGGAATCCTTCGCGGTGTAATGCATTTGCCCGAAGACCGGGGAACAAAGGGTAAATTCCCGGGTGTTATTATGTATCACGGATTCACCGGGAACAGGATGGAACCCGGATTCATGTTTGTGCGTTTTTCACGCCTCCTTGCGGAAAACGGGATAGCAAGTATCAGGTTCGATTTCCGGGGCAGCGGGGAGAGCGACGGTACCTTTGATAAGATGACACTTTCCGGTGAAATCGAGGATGCTGCATATATATCGAATTACTTTAGGTCGCGCGGTGAAATAGACAGCGGCAGAGTTTTTTTACTTGGTTTAAGCATGGGCGGAACGGTTGCAGGTTATACTGCCGGCTCAAAAGGTAGAAATACAGCGGGACTTATCCTCTGGGCGCCTGCCGGTGAAATGAGAGACAGACTGAAAGAGCGCGAAGAAATGATACGCATGGGAGAATTTAAAGGGAACCCCCTCGATATGGGCGGGCTGTTAGTGGGCCCGGGGTTTATCGAGGATGTTCAGAAGCTTAATATTCTTGATACGACTTCACTCTACAGAGGGGATGTGCTTATAATACACGGAACAGAGGATAAAACCGTGCCTCCGAAAGTATCGGAACATTACAAACAGATTCTGGGAGAAAAAGCGACCCTTAAGTTTATAGATGGTGCCGATCATACATTTCAGGGAGCGGAATGGATTTCCGGACTTTTCTCTGCCACTCTTGATTTTATCAGGGCAAGAATATAACACATGTGAAACCTTTTGTACTGTTAATAGCACCTCCGGTATATGATTTTGCACTGTACGACCTGTTTTTAAAGCCCTACGGACTCTTAAGAATCGGAAAATGGCTTTCTGATTACGGCTTCCGTGTAAAACTCATCAATGCCCTCGATTACAATGACCGTCTAAGCGGCGGTTTCCTTAAGAAGCCCAAACGGCTCTTTAACGGAACAGGTAAATTCTACAGGGATAGTGCCGGGAAACCACATGTACTTAAAGGTATAAAAAGAAATTATGCACGTTACGGAATAGCGGGAGAATCGATAGAACAGAGGCTTAAAGAGGAGAAGCCTGATCTTGTTCTTATCAGTTCGGGGATGACGTACTGGTACCCGGGGGTACGCGAAGCTGTCCGGTTATGTAAAAAAACATACCCTGAAGTTCCTGTAGCGGTAGGCGGCGTATATGCGACCCTCTGCAGAGAACATGCTGAAAAGGTTTTGGAAACAGACTATATTATATCCGGAAGTGTATATCCTGCAGTTCTTCCTGTACTTAAGCATCTATCACTGCCTGTTCCCGGAAAGCCTCCGGAAGAGGAGCCGCTGATACTGAAAGAAGTGTATGGAGATGCCGCGGTTGTAAGGATTAATACGGGCTGTCCCTTCCGGTGCAGATACTGCGCGTCCTCTGCTTTAAACGGTGATTTTAAGCAGGGCAGTGCGGAAAAAGCCTTTTCTACTGTAAAAAATATACATGATAATCTCGGAACTGTTAACTTTGCGTTTTATGATGATGCTCTTCTCTTAAGAAAGGAGACGGTGTTAATGCCGTTTCTTAGGAGAATAATGGACTCGGGGTTAAAGCTTAACTTTTATGTACCTAACGGGATACACCTTGCATCTATAAATGCGGAAACCGCATCATTGATGTTTAGAGCGGGGTTTAAAGAAGTCCGGATAGGATTCGAGAGTGCAAGTGATGATTTCCACAGGAATCAGGATAAAAAGCTCGATATTGATCAGCTGGAAGAAGGGGTTGAAATACTTAAAAATGCAGGATTTTCCGGCGGCCGGATAGGTGTGTATCTCCTGGCCGGCCTTCCGAATCAGTACAGTGAAGAGGTCGAAGAATCGATCCGTTTTGTCTCCCGGTTCGGTGTAAAGATTTCTGTTGCAGAGTATTCTCCTGTTCCCGGTACCGGGCTGTTTAAGGAGAGTGTAAAATCGTCATGTTTCCCTATAGCGGAGGAACCGCTATTTCATAATAATTCGATTATGCCCATGCAGTGGAGAGGTTTTACCTATGAGGACCTCGATAGACTTAAAAGTCTTGCCCGTTCCGTTTCGGTTTTACCTTCCCGATAGGTAATTTAATAAGAATCCCCGTCTCCGGAAACAAGACAGATAAGCTTAAGGTCTGTATTCCCCGTATTTACAAACTGGTGCATCATATTGTTTTTAATATAGGCGACAGAGCCTTTTTTTATGGGATATTCCTTATCGCCGATTATAATTTTCCCTTTTCCTTCCAGTATATAGTTTGCGTGCCACCAGTTGTGTTTATGATGCGGTGTATGTCCGCCCGGGGAAACGGTAAAGACTCTAAAGAAACCGTCCAGACCGTCTTTTGGCCCGATAAGTATCCGTTTTTTTACATCTTTTATGTTATCACCCTGCAGAACCGCCTCTGTTATCTCTGATTCGTGCCTTACCATTATTCCTCCTTAAGTTTGCGCTTTTTGGTTTACGCTCCTTAGTTAGCGCTTTTTAAGAATTCATCCACTCTTTCCCTGATAATATCAAGACCGGATTTCCAGAAATCTTTTTTTTCTATGTCAAAACCTGCATCTTTTGCTATCTCAACTGCGGATTTCTTTCCTGTTTCTGCGAGCAGAGATCCGTATGTATCTACAAATGCTCTGCCTTCCTCCCTGAACCTGGAGTAGAGTCCTATTCCAAAGAGCATTCCGAAGGCATAGGGAAAATTGTAAAATGCAAGGTCGGCCCTGTAGTAATGTCCCTTTACAGCCCACATGTAGGGATGCAGTTCATTCTCGTTAAGTATATCGCCGTATGTTGCTTTCTGTGCATTAATCATTATTTCGTTTAGTTCATCAACGGAAATCTCTTTTTTCTCCCTTATTTTAAGAACTTCGGATTCGAAGATAAACCGGGAAAGTATATCGACTATAACCTGTGTAGAATCGGCTAAAAGATTTTCTATGGCGCTGAGTTTCTCACCGCCCGTAAATTTTTCCGCTGCCGCGTTCAGGACTAAATTCTCACAGAATATGGAAGCTGTTTCGGCTAATGTCATGGGATACGTCCGAAGTATATGCGGAGTATTTTTTAAGATATGATGATGGTATCCGTGGCCTAATTCATGTGCAATAGTGGAGACGGAAGAAAATGAACCGTCAAAGTTGCATAGAATTCTGGATTCTTTATTAAGCGGAACGGTTATGCAGTATGCACCGCCCACTTTGCCATCCCGCGGTTCTGAATCTATCCAGTTATTTTCAAAGGCATGATCTGCAAAATCGTGCAGATCTTTAGAAAATTCGGAGAATTGTGCAAGAATAAATTCTTCGGCCTCTTCGTATGTCCATCTTCTGCCGGATTTTACTACGGGTGCGGAGATATCATAGAAGGATAGCTTTTTTAATCCCAAAAGCTTCGCTTTACCGGCTAAGTATCTTCTGAAATCGGGAAGGGAATCATGCATGGAATCGAGCAGGGCATCGAGTGTCTTACGGCTTATTCTGGATTGTATAACGGAACGCTCCAATGTATCGGTATAATTTCTTCTTTTATTCAGAATAACGGAGAAGCCTTTTACGCCGTTCAATGCAAAGGAAAGCGGTATTTTCATGGATTCCCAGGCGGATAACTCCAGCCTGTAAGCTTTCTCTCTGACTGTCCTGTCATGGTGATGCGCAAGGGCTCTTAATTCCGTTACTGTTTTTTCTTCTCCGGTTCCGGAATCCCAGAGGACTTTCAGCTGCGAGGATACGACTTCCTGGAGCCTGTTCCATGCATCGGAACCCGCACGGGCAAGATCACCGGCAAGGTCTTCTTCCGCTTCTGTCATCTGTTTTTTACTTAAAAAAAACTGTTCCTTAAGAAAAAATGAATAATCACTTAAGCGGGTATTGTCGGCAAATATATTATCCGGTATTTTGCCGGCATGACTCAGCTTATTTCTGAAAGAGACGGAAATCCTGCTCAAGGGAAGAGAGATACTTTCCAGTTCGTTTATTTTTTCAAGCGCGAGCTTGTTGTAGGAATCCGCAGAGTAGATGGTATAGGCATAAGCTTCCAGATTTTCTAAAAGATCGAATACCACGTTTGCCCTGTCTATGTAATTGTTAAACCAGGCGGAAAAAGATTCTATGCCGGCAGGTGCTTTATCAGGGAAATTTTCAAGTATCTGCTCTAACCTGCTGAGCTGTTTTTTGAAATTCTCAATATCGCCTGTGTATTCTTTAGAATCCAGTGCAGGATATATATTGTTAAGATTCCAGGAGGGGAGTTTTTTTTCTTTATTTAACCCATTTGGCATTGGGGAGTTCGTAATCAATTATTTCCTCCTTCTTAAAAAAAAGTGATATTTCCCTTGCGGCACTCTCCAGTGAATCCGACGCATGGATAATATTCTTTTGTGTTGTCAGCGCGTAATCGCCGCGTATCGTTCCGGGCAGGGCATCGAGCGGATTTGTCGCACCTGTTATTTTTCTTATAACCTTTATCGAATTTGCACCCTGAAGAACCATGGCAATAACAGGTGCGGACGTGATGTAATCTATAAGAGGAGGATAGAAATCCTTACCCTTGTGCTCGGCGTAGTGTTTTTCTGCGAGTTCCCTGGATATCCGCATCAATTTAATGGCAACTATTTTAAGACAGGATCTTTCGAACCGGTCTATTATAACGCCTACAAGTCTCCGCTGAAGTACTCCGGGTTTAAGCATGACGAATGAACGTTCCATATTATTATCTCCATAAGAAGTTTAGAGTATTGTCTCGGTTTTTTTATTTTGAGATAATTGTGTTATAGATCAGATCGTAATAATTTTCAACCGGTTTTACTATGCAAGGAATAACTTTCTTAATTTTCAGGTTCCCGGCATATACTCAGAAAAACAGAAATAAAGATGCCGGGTTAACAAAAGGTGTACTTTGCAGTATTATCATTACTATGAAAGGTCCTTTTAATACGACATTCGAAGTCAAAGAAGATTCACCGGCAAGGGCGGTTTTAGGGGTCGGTTCTTTGGGAGTAGATTACTGTATAGAGAAAATACGGAAGACGGAAAAATATTTTAAGAAGATATACGGAGAGTAGGATATGTCAAAACGGATAAAGTCCGGAATTATGCGCAGGATTATTACAACGGTTATACTTGCTACGGCAGTCATTACTATTACTGTCGGACTGGTATTCTCTTTTATTTCTTCGATGAACGGACTTGGTAATGCCATTGATATTTCGGGAAGTGAAAGAATGAGAACGGTACTTCTTGGTTTCTGGACAACCTCGTATTATAACGCGGCTATTAAGGGTGATAAGAAAAGAGCGGAAATATGCAGGGAAATGGCTTTTAAGGAATTAAAAACATATGAAGAATTTATTAACGGTCTTATTAATGGCAATAAGGAGCTTGGCCTTTCGGCCGCTCCTTCGGGAAAGATAAGAAATCTCATAGCGGACTGGAAGGATGACTGGATAAAGTACAAGGGGGATATGCTTGTTATTCTGGATCCGGCTGCAGGCAGAGAGAAACTTGATGAATATATCGTAAAAATTACCCCTGAAAGGGCCGTGAGGATAAAGAATCTGGTTCATGAAGTTGTTAAGGCCTATACCGAACTCTCCAATTATAAACTGTTTCAGCTGAAACTGGCAATTCTGTCTATAATAGCGGTGCTGATTATTGCTTCTTTCATTACCGTGTTTGTTATACGAAACAACCTCCTGCCTATAAGGAAGCTGATTGCCGCAATAGAAAGGATAGCACAGAAAGATCTGACGGCAAGGGCGGGGATCTCCATACGAAATGAAATAGGAGATATCGGTAAAGAAATAGACCGCATGACTGCCAATCTGGATGAATTTTTAGGAATTATTAAAAGGACTGCCGGTGAGGTGGAAAATACAAATGAAGACCTTTCCTCGGCTTTAGCCGAGTCCGGTGCGGCAACAAGGGAAATGGTAGCTTCTATCGACAGCGTTAATGAGAGTCTTAAGCTGCAGAAAGAGGTAATAGATGAAACAGTGGGGTATATAGAGAATTTATCAGGCACTACAAGCAATATAAGGGATCATATAGAAGAGCAGTCAAGTGCTGTTGAACAGAGTACTGCAAGTATAGAAGAAATGTCCGGGTCCATAAATTCTGTTACAAGGAGTACGGCAGAGGCCGAAAAAATCGGAAAAAGATTAACTCAAGTTGCCGAAGAGGGTGGGAGGACAATTAAAAGTACCATGGAAGCAATTCAGGAAGTACAGGAAGCATCGGCCAGGATAGCAGAGGCTATCGGAGGAATTACCAGGATTGCTGCGACAACGAATCTTCTGTCCATGAACGCAGCAATAGAAGCGGCTCATGCAGGTGAGGCAGGTGCCGGGTTCGGTGTAGTTGCGGAAGAGATACGAAAACTTGCATCGGATGCTGCCGCAGAGGCTGTAACGATAAAGGAAAACGTACAGGAAACACTGGAAAAAATTGAGCGTGGTACGGAGCTTTCCGGAGAGGCCGAAAGGGCATTCGACAGGATTATGGCAGAGCTTAATCAAACTGTAAGTATTATAATAGAGATTGCAAATGCCATGAATGAACAACGTGTGGGGGCTAAGGAAGTACTCGCATCCATGCAGCATCTTGTGGAATTATCGGGAAATATTAAAGAGGCTGTCAGGGAAGAGGCCGAGGGAAATGTTAAGTTAATGAACGCAACCGGAAAACTTAACCGGGTTGCAGAGGAAATACTCGGTGCATCACATGAGCAGAGAATCGGAGGGGAAGAGATACTGAAGGCATTGGAGATTCTCCAGGATGTAGCGGAAAAAAACAGGGGAGTTGTCGAGCAGCTTAATGAGCATATTTCGGAGTTTAAGGTATCTAAGGAAAAAATCTAATCTATTGCGGTTACTGTTAGCGGTTCCGGTACTTCTTTTAACTTTTACTGGTTGCAGCAAAACCGTTGTTACTATTGGTGTCAATAAGTGGCCTCCGTGTGAAATCTGGTATGTTGCAGAGAAACTTAAAAAACCGGGTTCTCTCGGAGTAAGATTAAAAATAATACGGTACCCTTCATGGAGGAGCAATATTGAATCATTCTACGAGGGGAATACGGATGTAACTCATTCTTCCTATTTTAACTTTGTGTATTACTACAACAGGGGTCTTAAGGGATACCTCGGTGTTGTTGCAGACAGGATTATAGGGGCGGATGGTATGGTTACAGCCCCTTCGATTACGGATATATATGAATTAAAGGGAAAAAAAATCGGTGTGGAGGTGGATACCGATGAGTATTTTCTCCTCTATAAGATTCTCAAAAATCATTTTCTTTCTCTGAAAGATGTTGTATTGGTATCGATAAACAGTTCGGAAGCCGGAGAATATCTTAAGAGCGGTAATGTCCGGGCTGTTGTTACCTATGAGCCTTTTCTCTCCGAAGCCGCCCGGTACGGCCGCAGGAGCGAATCAACATTGCAGTATCCCGACATAATGCAGGATATACTTGTTTTCTCCGATAGGATTGTCAGGAATAAAAAACTCGAAGGTAAGATTAAAAAAATATGGTTCGGAACCTTAAACTGGATATTCGAGAGCAAGGAGAATTTAAGAAAGGCAAGCGACATTATGGCTGAAGCTGAAAACGGGAATGCGGATGATTATTTACGGTTTTTCTCACGGTTTTATTTTTACTCGGAACAGGATAATAAAAAATTATTGAAAGTTAACGGAAGAACGGAAAGAATACTTAAGGAAATGAGTGATTTTCTGTATAATGAAAAAATGATAACACGGAAGTACGATGTTTCTGCTTTAATTCAACGGTGAGAAAAATGCGGATTAAATCTATCAGGAACTTTATATTTATCCTTTTTCTCGTGATTGTTATTGTTGTTAATTCTATTGTTTTTATCTATTACTATGCAGTTTCTTTTAAAAGAGTAGAAACAGATGCGAAAAAGTATATACTCTCAATAAGTAAACCTGTGGTGTTTAACCTTGCTTCGCTTCTAAGCATAAATGACAGAATAAAAATAGAGATTATTCTCGCTAATTTAAAGAGTGTCAGATTTGTAAGAGATGTTATGCTGTTTGATAACACAGGGCAGATGCTTATAGGCAATAATAAGGATTTCAGGAGGCAGAAATATACTGCAGTGAACAGTATAATAAGGGATAAACGCCTTGTTGCATACAGCAGTTACGGGGCCTTTTTGGGCTGTGCGCTGCCTGTTTACGGTGTGGAGTTCTACAATAGAACAAAAACAGACCTTAAGGCAGTATTGTATGTGGAGGTAAGCTTAAATGAATTTACTTCAGATTCCCATAAAGTACTTCTTTCCTTTTTTGCCCTTAACTTAGGCTCATCCATTTTTTTAAGCATTCTGTTTATCCTGATATTAACAAAGTTTATTTTTGAACCCCTTATAAAGATAACAGGAGTGACAAATCAGGTTGCAAGGGGAAGTTACATCGAAATAGACGAAACCGGCGGAAAATACGAATTTAAGAACCTGTTTGCCAGTTTTAACCGGATGAGCAGGAATTTAAACCTGTATACAACAAAACTTGAAATTCTGAACAATGATCTTACCGCAGAGGTTAATAAAAGAACAGGAGAGTTGGAAGAACTTAAGGACAGGTTTAAGGATATTGCAGGAGCGGTAGGTGACCTGCTGTGGGAGATAGATGGTTCGGGATGCTACACATACTGTTCGGAGGGTATTCTGTCCGTTTTAGGATATAAGCCCGAAGAAGTACTTGGCCAGCATATTACTTTCTCCTTTACAGGTCCTCAAAGTAAAGAGAACTTAGAATATTTTAATAACAGCCTGCAAAGTTGTTCTCCCTTTAGTTTCGAGTGTTTAAATTGTAGTACCGGGGGATTATCCCGTGTCATAAGGATTACAGGAAAACCTTTTTACGATAGAGAGGGCAATTTCAGAGGTTACAGAGGCGTAAGCAAGGATATTACAGGAGAGGTGGAGCTGGAAAAGAATATTCAGCGTATGCACAGAATAGAATCGCTCGGTCTGCTTATAGGAGGGATTGCCCACGATTTTAATAACATTCTTAATATAGTTAAGAATTTCGCTGATCTCCTTAGAAAAACTTATTCCGAAGAGGATAGGGAAAAATATATAGCTGAAATAACGAAAGCTGTTTTTAAGGGCAGTTCTCTTATTAAAAGGCTTCTTATCCTGACAAAAAAAAGACATGGAAAAAAGGAAAAATTACTGCCCGTTAATCAGCTGAATGATCTGTGTAAATTTTTTACTCGTCTTTTCGGCAATAAAATCACTATTGATAATCATATAGAGATAGATAATTCCGAAGGCATATTTATTTTCATGGATCCTACGGAATTCGATCAGATATTTATGAATCTTGCAATTAATTCGAGGGATGCCATGCCCGAAGGAGGGACTATTACATTAACAGGAGATATCTTTAATTCATTTCAGATTAAGGATGTATTGCCGGTTTCTCCCAAGGCTGATGAATATTTAAAAGTTTCCTTCAGTGATACGGGGACAGGAATGGAACCGGATGTGACGGAAAAAATATTCGAACCTTTTTTTACTACGAAGAAGATACATAACGGTACGGGTCTGGGCCTCGCTATTGTTTTTGCCATAGTAAATCATTCCGGCGGTGCTGTAAAAGTTAACAGCAAACCGGGCAGCGGGACAACATTCGACGTTTACCTTCCGGTTTTAACGGATTAAAGAGTCTTTTTCCGTTTATTTTTGTTTTATTATTCGGTTCAGGAAAAGGATTGTGTCTTTGATATCCTTTTCCTGCTCCATGCCGGATATTTCACGTTCGATAATATAAACTCCGGAGAAATTCAGGTCTGTCAATCTGTAAATGAGTTTATTAAAATCAACTTTTCCGGTGCCGGGTTTTACCTCGGGACCGAGGGAAGTTCCTGTTGTGGGATACAGTCCGTCTTTAACATGTACCGACTTAATATATTTCCCGAATGTATCAAGTGCATCAACAGGATTGGCTTTGCCGTACATTATGAGGTTGGCAGGGTCTAAGTTAATTCCTAAGTTAGGAAGCCCGACGTCCTCTATAAGCCTTAAGAGAGTAACGGGTGTTTCCTGACCGGTCTCGAACCAGAAGCCGATTCCTAATTTACGGCATGCACCTGCAATTTTTGCTACTGCCTCTACCGTTTCCCCGTACAGAGGTGATTTACAGTTTTCCGGAATAAATCCGGCATGGGTCACAATAGCTTCGGCACCGAAGTCCGATGCAAACTCGGCTCCTTTTATCAATGTGTTTATTCTCGATTCCCGGTATTCCGGAGGGACAAGCCCTATAGTGGACGGCCCTTCGGTAAAATTCCATTTAACGGGACCTGAATAACCTGCCCAGAAGCTTGTTACTGTAATACCTTTCGAATCGGCTTCCTTCCGCATTTTCTGCGGGTTAATTAAAGACCAGAGTTCCGGCTGCCAGTTAACTATCTGGCAGTATGCAAAACCGAACCTGTCCGTTTCCGAGAATGTATTCTTCTCTTTCAGGGATGTAATTACTCCTATTTTGAATGAACCGGAGTTTTGTAATTGTATATTTTTACAGATCATGATATTTTTTAATCATATAGTTGTAATTTGTCAACCATTTATCATAGGATATAGTAATGGATGCTTTTGCAGTAAACTTAAAAAAATATGCGGATTTAATTTTAAAGCGGGGTATTCATCTTAGGAAAGATGAATATGTTCTTATTGTTGCAGAAATAGAGCATAGAAGACTTGTTCTTGCACTTGCGGAGAGTGCGTACAGAATGGGTGCCTCCTATGTAAATGTAATTTATACCGATGAAAGGGTAGCGAGAAGCAGACTGGACTATTCCTCTGCGGATAATCTGTCCATAGTTCCCGAAGGAAAAATCGCAGAATTAAAGAACCTGATAAAGATAAAGGGATGTTATATCATGCTTACCGGTTCCGAAAACCCATCCATACTTAACGGAATCGATGCGAAGAGGAGCAGTGCGGTTATTTCCGCAAAGCGTGAAAAACTGGATTTCTTCTCCATCGCGGCAGCGGAAAACAGATTAAAGTGGTGCATCGCCGGTGCGGCCACGGAAGGGCTGGCAGGAGAAATATTTCCGGATCTTCGGGGCGGTAATGCTAAAGAAAGGCTGTGGGAGGAAATATTCAGAATATGCAGGATTAATGAGAAGGATGTTAATAAGGCATGGGATAAACATGTGGAGCGGCTTAATGGAGTTACCGACCGGCTGAATACTGCAAAGGTTGAAAAACTTCACTATTCGGGTCCCGGCATCGACCTTACAATTGGACTGCATAAGGATGCTGTATGGAAAGGCGGGGGTTCCGAAACGGAATGGGGAGAGTACTTTATGCTGAACATCCCCACGGAAGAAATCTATACGGCACCGGATTACAGGACCGTAAACGGGGTGGTACAGAGCACAAGGCCGCTCTTTTTTGAAGATAGTGTACTTATCAGGGATATACGGATGGAATTCAAAGACGGGAAGCTTGTCGAACTTGATGGAAGTGAGGGCATAGAAAGCCTTCGTGAAGTATTAAAACTGGATGCAGGAGCAAAACGGCTCGGAGAGGTTGCGCTGGTAGAAAAAACATCCCCGGTTTTTACAAGCGGTTTAATTTTTTATGATACTCTTTATGATGAAAATGCCGCTTCGCATATAGCTTTAGGTACGGCATATCCCGAGTGTATCCGGAACGGGAAAAGTTTAAGCGATACGGAAAAAGACAGAGTCGGTCTAAATAGAAGCAAGGTACATATAGATATAATGATCGGGTCTTCCGAAGTATCTATAGATGCCGAACTTTACAATGGAGGAACGGAATCAATAATGAAGGACGGTTTATTTAATTTTTAATTTTTCTTTGCTCAAACTATTGTTTTAAATTAAAATTAAAATATAATTGTCTTTTAGAGGTTTATAAAAGATGGCTTTAAAGAAACAGACAAGATTAGAAGAGAAAAAAAATATAATTATCGATGTGGCGAAGCGTGTACTCATAAAGTACGGCAAGAATGCTACGATGGGTGATATTGCTGCTGCCCTGGATATGGATAAGAGCTCATTGTATTACTATTTTAAAGGTATTCCTGAAATACTCAATACGGTACTGAATAAGGAGTACTACGATTTTACTGTGCATATGAATCAATTAAGGAAGGATCATAAACATCATATTACGGTTCTTAAAAAGATGTGCAAGATTATACTTGAGTTTTACTACGATAATCTGGAAATACTGCAGATAATTCTTGCACGTCTGTTTCCCCTTTTTGTTGATTCCGACTGGAAAGAAGATTCACAGGCCATAAACGATTACCTTGAAAGCTACAGGCAGGCAAATGATTTTATGCTCGAAGAGATAAAAGAAGCGGTCGATTCCGGTGAGTTTAAAACGGATTTTTCTGCGGAAATGATACTGCAGACTTTAAGAGGATCGATTTTCGGTATATGCGCTGTATGGCGAAAACATAAAACAGGGAAGAGTACGATTCCGAATTATATAGATCAGATTTTTAAGATGTATCTGTAATGATGTTGTTTGTATGAAAATGAAAGATCCGGAAGTTTTTAATGAAAAAAGTTATATTGAGGAAATAGCACCGAGTAATGCGGAGCTTAAAAAGATGCTCGAAGGAACGTTAACCCGCTTCGAGAACTGGAAAGTTCAGGTAGAAACAAATCCGAACCCGCGAATGGTTCATACACTGAAAAATTTAATGTCGATTATCGATTCCATCTCACAGGTTAATGATAAAAGGATAGAGTACTCGTATAAGAATTTATCCAGGCAGATGTCAGTTCTTATTGCAGAGGTTGCCCGGTTAAACCTCTCCATAACCGACTCTCTGATGGATGACGACCTGATAGATACAAAAGAAGAGAAGAGAATTAACAACTCTTTAAGGAATGTAATCCAGGCCGCTGTGGAATTAATAAGAATCGTGCAGGAGGCTTTCGGAGGCTACAAACAGATCGAACATAGAGGAAGGATTTCTCTTCCCGATCAGAGTTCCTCCGATACCATGTCTCCGATTTCGGAAGTAGAGTAGCCCATTTTCCCCGCACTCATACTCTTCATCCGTGATATCGTTTTTATTACCGATTTTTCCAGATTATCCGCAGCCTTTTTTTCCCCTAAGAAACCAAGCATCATCTGAGCGGCAAGTATGGCTGCAATGGGGTTGATTATATTTTTCCCCGTGTACTTCGGAGCCGAACCTCCTATTGGTTCGAACATGGAAACTCCGCCCGGATTTATATTTCCTCCTGCTGCAATACCCATTCCTCCCTGAATCATCGCCCCTAAGTCCGTAATAATATCTCCGAACATATTTGTGGTTACAATAACATCGAACCACTCGGGGTTCTTAACCATCCACATGGTTGTGGCATCCACATGGGCATAATCGGCCTCGATATCCGGATATTCCTCTGCAACTTCGGTAAAGGTACGCATCCACAGATCATGTGCATGTACAAGAACATTTGTCTTGGCGGACAGGGTAAGTTTTTTCTTTTTATTTCGTTTTCGTGTAAGGTCGAATGCATATCTTATACATCTTTCCACACCTTTTCGGGTGTTAACCATCTCCTGTATGGCCACTTCATCCGGAGTTCCTTTTTTTAAGAACCCTCCGGAACCGATATATAACCCTTCGGTATTTTCCCGCACTACCATAAAGTCGATATCTTCCGGTTTTTTATTTGCAAGGGGGGTTTCTACATTTGGGTAGAGTTTAATAGGTCGGAGGTTGATGTACTGATCAAGTCCGAAGCGCAGTTTTAAGAGAATACCGGTTTCGAGTATCCCCGGTTTTACATCGGGATGTCCTATGGCGCCCAGGTATATTGCGTCGAAACTTTTTAAATCTTTTAATGCACCATCGGGCAGTGTTTCGCCTGTTTTCAGGTAGCGCCCGCCGCCGAAATCGAATTTTGTAAAATCAAATTGTATATCATACTTTAAGGATATACTGTTTAATACTTTTAATCCTTCATTAATAACTTCTGGTCCTGTTCCGTCGCCTGCTATTACTGCGATTTTGTACATTATCCTTACCTCCGGATCTTGCTGGACAGGGTATAGAGATGCCGGGTTGTTGTCAATTAAAAAAAATATAAAAAATATAAAAAAAAATTGGAAAAAAAGGCCGTGCTGTTCTATAATCTAGGTTGAGTACCTCCTTGATTGTACTTTGCTGAACCACCTTTAACCCCATTGGATAGTTGAAAAAGCCGGTTATTCCGGCTTTTTCAACTATTGCACGGGAATCTGTTTTTGGATATGTCTTCCGGTAATCCGGGTATTGACAATCAAAGTTAATTTTATTATCTATAGTATAAAGCCGTGACGGAGACGAGTAAGCGGGAGACTGTATCAGGAGAGAGGGTTTACTGAGGCTGTGATAAACCCGGTACAGACCTGCCGAAAACCACTCCCGAGCTGCATCCTGAAATAACCTGCAGTCCGTAAAGGCAGCCGGATAATATGCCTGGAAAGGCTGATCCTGCCGGTACGGGGATATGCATGGTTTTAGAGTAGGGATAGCCGGAACCCTCCGTAAAAGGGCAGAGAGAGCGTGTTTAAGCTGTTCTGCATAGCCTGGACAGCAGATGCGAAGTAAGGTGGAACCGCGGAAGGCCTTTATACCTTTCGTCCTTGCAGTTAAATTGCAGGGATGGAATATATAAAGGCTTTTTTTATTTATTTTACCTCCGTATAATTTTTTAAGTTATATTTTTAAAAAGGGAAAGAGGAGATGATAATGAAGAATGAGGATAAGATCTTAAGGATAAGACATTCGGCAGCTCATGTAATGGCGGAAGCAGTACTGGAGATGTTTCCGGACGCAAAAATAGCGATAGGACCTGCTATCGAAAACGGGTTTTACTACGACTTCGATTTGCCCAGGTCTTTAAAAACGGAAGATCTTGCGGAGATCGAGAACAGGATGAAGCGTATAATAAAGGAAAATCACCCCTTTGTTAAGAAGGTTGTTACAAAAGAGGAAGCCCTCGAGTTTTTTAAGGATCAGCCCTACAAGGTTGAACTTATTAAGGACCTTCCCGGGAATGAGGAAATATCGATGTATTCACAGGGTGCCTTTACGGACCTGTGCCGCGGTCCTCATGTGGAAAATACATCCGGGCTTAATCCGGAAGCGTTTAAGCTCCTTTCGGTTGCAGGTGCATACTGGCGCGGTGATGAAAAGAATCCGATGCTGCAGAGAATATACGGAACAGCCTGGAATTCTCCCAAAGAGCTGCGGGTGTACCTTAACCACCTTAAGGAGGTGGAAAAACGGGATCATAGAAAACTCGGCAGACAGCTCGATCTTTTTTCGGTTCATGAAGAAGCCGGAGCCGGCTTAATCTACTGGCATCCGAAGGGTGCACGAATCCGTTCCGTTATTGAGGATTTCTGGAAAGGTGAACATTTTAAAAGCGGATATGAAATTATTTATACTCCGCATATAGGAAAATCGTGGCTCTGGGAAACATCGGGACACCTCGATTTTTATTCCGATAATATGTATTCGCCCATAAAAATTGATAATGCGGATTACTATTTAAAGCCGATGAACTGCCCCTTTCATATTCTGATTTATAAGACCTTAATGAGGTCCTACCGCGACCTTCCCTTAAGATGGGCGGAACTCGGTACCGTTTACAGATACGAGCGGTCAGGTGTCCTGCACGGGCTTTTAAGGGTCAGGGGATTTACTCAGGATGACGCGCATATTATATGCACGCCGGATCAAATAGAAGACGAAATACTCGAGGTTCTGCGTTTTTCATTAAGGATGTGGGAGGCCTTCGGATTTAAAGATATAAAGGCGTACCTTGCAACAAAGCCGGAAAAATGCGTAGGCGATGATAAGCAGTGGGATCAGGCTGTCGAATCCTTAAAAGCCGCAGTGGAAAAGGAGAATCTGGAATATGTTCCGGATGAGGGCGGCGGAGCATTTTACGGCCCGAAAATAGATTTAAAGATTCGCGACGCTCTCGGCCGGGAATGGCAGATGACAACCATACAGTTCGATTTTAATCTTCCCGAGAGATTTGATATGACCTTTGTGGATCATGACGGAAAGGAAAAACGGCCGTATATGGTACATCGTGCCCTTTTGGGCTCTCTGGAACGGTTCTTCGGTGTGCTGATAGAACATTACGGCGGGGCCTTCCCCGTATGGCTTTCCCCGGTTCAGGTACAGGTTATACCGGTTGCAAAAGAATTCTATGAATATGCAGGTGAAACAGCGAAAAAATTAATGGCGGAAGGTTTCCGGACGTATGCGGATCTGAGCGGGAACAGGCTCAATGCAAAGATTAGAAATGCACAGAATGAAAAAATCCCGTATATGCTGGTAGTCGGAGAGAAGGAAGAAGCGGAAAATCTTGTTTCGCTCCGGGACAGGAACGGTAATAAGAAAAATCTTATACCTTTAATGACATTTGTGGAAATGGTTAGAGAAAAGATTAAAAATAAGGTATTATTGTAGTGTTATGCTTAAAAAACTTGTGAAACGTGACGGAAGGGTTGTCCCTTTTAAGCGGGAAAAGATTACATTCGCAGTTATGCAGGCCGCTATTGCCGTCGGCGGAAGGGATAAAAAGGAAGCAGAACAGGTTACCGGTGAGGTTATAAGGATGCTCGAAACGAAGCAGTACGGGAAAAGCTACCCCACTGTAGAAGAGGTACAGGACCTTGTGGAAAAGGTTCTGATAGAAACGGGGCATGCAAAAACCGCCAAGGCCTATATACTTTACAGGTACGAACATGCACTTAAGAGGCAGGGCAGAACGAGTCTTACGTATTCTTCGGAGAATATTCCGTACAGAAAACTCTGGCAGGCACTTTCCTGGGCCGTTGATAAACATTGCGTAACGCTTTCACAGATTTCGGATTATATTAACAGGGGCCGGTATGGTGAACTTATAGAAGAATCGGAGGCCTTTTATCAATCTCAAATAGAAGAGGTTAAAAAGAAAATCCTTGAAAGTATCGATGCTTTAAAAATCATTATTATTGCAGGACCCTCCTCTTCCGGAAAAACCACAACAACAATAAAAATAACGGAGGGACTTAAGGGAGAAAGGGATATAAGGTTTGTGCCTCTTAATGTTGATAACTATTTCCTGGACCTTGACATGCAGCCTAAGGATATAAACGGTGATTATGATTACGAAACCCCGCAGGCCCTCGATCTTCCCCTTATTCGAAAGCATCTGCTTGCCCTCATAAACGGGGAGGAGATCCCGGTTCCCAGATATAATTTTAAAACAGGAAAGCGCGAAGGTGTTATAGAAAAACTAAAGCTTAATAAAAATGACATTATACTTATCGATTCTCTCCACGGAATGTTCCCCGAAATGATGGAAGGAATAGACGATGATAAGAAATTTAAGCTCTACATAGAAACGCTTTCTCAGGTGAAGGATAAAAACTTTCAATTTATAAGGTGGGCCGATATAAGGATGCTTCGCAGGATGGTTCGGGATATGCAGTTTAGAAATCACAGCCCGGAAAAAACGCTTACCCACTGGCATTTTGTAAGGCGGTCGGAATTAAGGTATATAATTTCGAGACTGCGTGATGCCGATGTGGTTGTAAATAGTTTTCTTCCCTATGAACTGCCTGTTATGAAGAAAAGGCTCGGACATATGTTTCCTGAGTTTATAGAGAAATACAGAAAAGATGAGGAAAGGCAGGATGCTTATACAAGGGCTGTAAGGATATCCGGGATTTTTGATGAAATACTTAAGTGGGAGAAAGAAAGTGTAATTCCCGGAGATTCACTGCTTCGTGAGTTTATCGGGGGCAGTGTATACAAATATTAATTTAAAGGCGGGGTAAATAATGAATGTCAGTATCGGTGAATTAAAACAGATGGGGCGGGAGATTCATAGGCTGGAGCAGATTTCCGCTCTGCTGGGATGGGACCAGGAAACGTATATGCCTGTTAAAGCTATAGGCGACAGGGCTGAACAGCAGTCTCTTATACAGGGGATCATTCATTCTAAAATTACGGATTCCGGCCTTGGGAAGGTCCTTAATAGCCTTGGGGCTGATCTTGAATCTCTGGATGTTAAAGGTGATTACAGCGATACCGACAGGGCTCTGATCAGGCATATAGCACGTATGTATAAGAAGGCTGTAAAACTTCCGAAAGACCTGGTGGAAAGAACGGCAAGAGAAGAGAGTATTTCACAGGCACGCTGGATAGATGCCCGAAGGAATTCTGATTTTTCTATTTTTGCACCGCATCTTAAAATTATCCTTGATCTTAAAAGAGAGACTGCTGATCTGCTCGGGTATGACGATGAACGCTACGATGCTCTGCTCGATGACTATGAGCCCTGGATGAAAACCCGCGAAATTGTAGAGGTTTTCTCGAAATTTCAGAAAGAACTTAAAGAGTTTATCGAAAAGATAAAATCTTCGAATACCAGTATCGACGATAGTTTTTTATATAGAGATTATGATATAGAGAAACAGGAAGCATTCGGAAAAGAGATTCTAAACTCGATGGGCTACGATTTTAGCAGAGGGCGCCTGGATGTATCCGCTCATCCATTTACTACTTCTTTGGGATATGACGATACAAGAATAACCACACGGTACAAAAAGAACAATTTTAAAACCGGAATTTTTGGTATTATTCATGAATGCGGCCACGGATTGTACGAGCTCGGATTCCCGGATAAAATCAGGGGTACCCTTCTTGCAGACGGTACTTCCATGGGTATTCATGAGTCTCAGTCGAGGATGTGGGAAAATATTATAGGCAGAAGCAGGAGTTTCTGGAAGACTTTCTTCCCGAAGCTAAAAGGCTATTTCCCCGAAGCTTTAAAAGGTGTAAGCCTCGATGAATTCCACAGGGCTGTAAATGCGGTTTTACCCTCTCTTATCCGGGTAGAGGCTGATGAAGTTACATATAACATGCATATTATTATCCGTTTTAACTTAGAAAGAAGGCTGTTAAATGAAAAACTTACCGTTGATGAACTTCCGGAAGCATGGAACCATGAGTACGGAACTTATCTCGGCATAGAACCTGAAAATGATTCGGAAGGTGTTCTGCAGGATATCCATTGGTCCGGGGGCATGATCGGATATTTTCCCACCTATACCCTGGGAAATCTTTATGCAGCACAATTTTACAACACTTTAAAAAAGGAAATTCCCGGTCTCGAGGCGGAACTGGAAAAGGGTAATCTTAAAATCGTACTCGACTGGCTGAGGGAAAAGATTCACCGCCACGGGAGCGTTTATAGTGCATCCGACCTCTGCAGGATGGTAACCGGGGAATCTGTTAATCCCGGATATTTTATGAGTTATCTGGATAACAAGTATAGACACATCTATGATCTTTAAAAGCCTTTTTACAGCGTCTCCTTATCCCTGGGCGGTTCTTTCGGCTTTATTTTTAGGAGCTGCCCTTAGCCGTGCTACCAGGAGGCTTAAGCGTATACCTGACAGAGAAACTGCCGGAGCCGTTAAGTGGAGCCTTTTTTCTCTTTATCTTTCCGTTTCGCTTATTTTTGCTTTAGGCGGCGTTTTTATCCCGGGACCTTTAAAGATAATAAGTGTTAAATTGCTCTGCTTTTTTCTTTCGGCTTCTTTACTGTTTTTCCTTGGGTTCAGGTTTAAAAAGAGTATCGGTCTGATAATTTCGCTTCTGTTGATAGTGACAGTATCATCGGTTTTTCTCTTTGTGCATTCTCTTAATGCATTTACAGGAGAGACAAAGATAGCGGATATTCGTGTTCTGGATTTAAGAAACGGCGTGATGAAACTGGAAATTATACAGGGGTCTTCAGGTTCGGAGATTGCTGCGATTAAGGGGGATTACTTCGCGCCTATTGTAAAAGAGATTATATTTGATGACAGTTTTGTGTTTTTGGGTGTAAAAACGTGGTACCGTTTTATGGGTGTAACGGGTTTCTCTTTTGTTAAGGAGAATGGGGTTATGACTCTTAAACAAACGGACAGGGGCTTCTATTTTACGGAACCGGAGGGGATCTCTGATCATCTGTACGGATATTATGAAAAGTACGAGGGCAGTATACCGGGGATTAAGTCTGTTCAGGTAGATATAACTGCAAAAAAAGCCGTACCCTTAAGGGTGTATTCCCTCTTTATTCAGAATGACGGCGGGCTGCAGATAACGGTAACGAAAAAATAGCTTTATTTTTTTTAGTATAATTTTTATTGTGCCCTTTATATGCCGGAAAGCCGATACTTTTACCGAAATGTTTCTTGCTCTTGGGAAAATAAATAAAGACGGTGGTTTTCAGTACTACTACCTGCATGATTATCAGGGAACTCTCTTTTCCCGTCCTGGTGTAACTGCTATCTGGGGCAGAAATAATGGCGCCGGCCGTCAGAAAAATTATACCTTTGATAATTACAATGAAATGATCAGTAAGCTTTCACGGATTTTAAAGAAGAGAATCGAATCGGGATACAGGATGTTTTACTCTTATCCCAGGGAGAGCGATTTGAGTACTCTTGTAGAGACACTTGAAAAACGCGAGGTATCTTAAAGGCTTATAACAACTTTTTGCTTAAAAAGAAAAACTTGTCGATTGTCGATGCTACTATAATTGCTCCGGTAAAATATTCGCATATGGTAATAAGGTAGTAATTACCGAGGTATGGTATATGCAGGAATTCAAAAACTTCCAGAATAAAAAGGGTCATTACGGCAAAAACAGAGGCTTTGCCCAGGAATGAGGTTTCGGGGTTAACCGCTCCCTTTTTAAGGAGAATAATTCCCATGCCTCCGGCCTGCACAAATAAACGGAATATGAGCAGAGCAAAAAACCACAGCGGTATAAGGCGCGAAAGTAAAAATATTATAGCAGTAGTGAAAATGATAAGATAATCGCTTATCGAATCCATATATCTTCCGATCCGGGTTATCTGTTTAAGCTTTCTTGCCAGAGTTCCGTCAAGGAGGTCTGTTAAGAATATGATTGTTAAGAGAATTATTATAATTGCCCCGAGCAGGAAGTTGTCATACGAGAGAAATAGAAAAAGAACCGTCGGAATTGAACTTAATCTGCCTATTGTAAGTATATTCGGTGCGTTTAAGTGAGTCAGCATTACATGACCTTCTTCCAGGTAGAAGTTATCCTTCATTGCTATCAGGAAGAGAAAAAGTAAAAAATGATAGAGTATTGTAACCCCGTAAAACCATATAATAAGGGCGTATGGAAAGTAAAAAATAACGGCTAAAATCCCATAGATTATACATTGCAAAAGCAGAAGAAGTATGATTGTCTTTAAAATATCATTTGTAAGGCTGTCTTTTAATTTCATCTTCATGAAATCTATGTTCATCTTATGAGTATGTCAAGTGACACGCATAATTATGGAAAGATAGTATATTTCTTTAAAAAGTTTTGGTTTCTTTTCGGCTAAAGAGGATTGACTTAATCGGCAGTAATTTTAGAATAGGCTTAATGAATATACCCAACAGTTTAAGTGTTGCCAGGATAGTATTAGCTCCGGTCTTTTTTATTTTTTTCTTTATGGAAACAGTTATACCCGGAAGCGGAATTTATTCGGTTATCGGCGTGTGGATGATATTTATCCTTATAGAGACAAGTGATCTGCTGGATGGATATTATGCAAGAAAGCTGGATCTTGTAAGTGAAAGCGGGAAAATACTGGATCCCTTTGCAGATTCGATAAGCAGGCTTACATATTTTCTCTGTTTTACAGGAATGGGGATTATGCCTGTATGGATTTTTCTGGTTCTTCTATACAGAGACTTAGGTGTCGGTTATATTCGCCAGATTGCATCGGGACACAGAGTCGCCTTTGCGGCGAGGTTTAGCGGAAAGTTAAAGGCCTGGGTTTATGCCGTCGCAGGTTTCGTGGGAATATTAGTTTTTTCTGTTAAAAAGCTATTGCTTTTGCAGCAGTATAGTAGTAGTATAGAGTTGTACAGTTTAATTGTTTTCGTCCTTTCTGCACTGATAGCAATTTGGTCTTTGATTGATTATACGCTTTCTTTGCTGAAGATAAAAAATAAAAATTAAAGTACTTGACTAAACTTGTGTTTTTTATATAAATTGTATTTCGCCTCAGTAATGAGGTTTGTTCTTTGTCATAAATAAGGGAAGGGGAGAAGAAGTGAGGTAAGGAAGAAAAAGAATTGGCTATGCCTTAGGGTGTAGTCATAAAATAA
>JAADHF010000018.1 GCA_013151965.1 Spirochaetota bacterium | reverse complement strand
TTGGTTTTTCCGTGTTCGCTGCATCGGGTATTCTCGACGATGAGTTTAAGCATGAGCTTATTCGGCGGGACCTCGGTTCTTACTTTAACGAGGTATGCGGAGGAGACAAGGTTGGTTTTCTAAAATCCTTAAAGCGAAAGATGTTTAAAAGGATAATCTTTGTCGGCGATACCGAGTACGATAAAAAAACCGCCGAAGATGCAAAAACAGAATTTTTTAGGGTCAGACGGGACAGTGATATTCTCAGCATTTATGATCAATTAAAAAAATAAAGCTGCCCGGAGTCTGCAGGGTGTTAGAATAGTTTATCTATCAGGAAGCAAAAAAGATCTCATAGCTTAATGTAGATTTTTTTAAGAGCAAGTATCTCTGCTAATCCGCTGCAGATTGCAAGGATAGCTAAAGTTCCTGAAACGGGAAAGATAAGAAGAGCTGTTTCCGGTATAATGGCATTTTCGATAACTATAAGAACGCTGCCGATAATATACAAAACAAGAGGATTCTTTCCGAAAGATTCGATAATGTTAATGCGAATTCCAAGATCATCCATTAATACATATAAAAAAAGATATATAATAACAGATAAGCCAAGACTTAATAGAATATAGGAACTCGAAACAAGGTGTTTATTAAGAGGAAATATAAAAGATAAAAAAAGTCCGAAAAGAGTTAGTATTATACCGGCAGGTATAAAGATTTTTTTTACCTCTCCGCTGTCTTTGCCTTTTATCCAGCGGCCGAGTGCCGCCGCGGTAATCAGGATAAAGCTCCAGGAAAGTACGGCAAAGGGGCCGCCCATATCCAATGCAGAAACTGCCGCTTCCATATTAAGAAAGGATATACTGATCTGATAAAAGATCAAAAGGATAAATGAGACGGCAAGACCGGCAAAGGGTTTAAAAAAAGCAAAGGGCAGTGAAAAAATACCGACAGCACCAAGCATCTGCAAAACTCCCCAGTCGAACCTTCTGTAAACCATAAAGATACCGACAAGACCGAAAAGCAGTAAAATTGTATAGCGCTTAATAAAATGGAAGACAGTCCTTTTTATACCATAAAGAGCTAATCGCTTACGAAATGAAATCATATAAGCAATTCCCATGGCAAAAAGAAACAGAGGTGCGACAAGGTCTGCAAACGTATAACCATTCCACGGAGCATGTTTAAGCAATGCAGGGACTTTTGTATAATCGGCCAGGGAGTTAACCAGAATCATTAAAAAAACAGCCAGCCCCCGGAAATGGTCTAACGATGCCCGGCGTTTGGAGTGTGTCGTCCCGTCCATACGATTCAGCATAATTTCATAATCCGTAATGCAGGTTTAATCTTAATTGATAGTATCATCTTAATACTGTTTGTTACAAGCTGGAATGTAATACCTTTTCCATAGAGAAATGAATCGATGACAGAATGGAAATAGATTATCGTCTAAAATATGCAGATAGACAAATCCTTACAAATAGCATAATTTATTAATAAACAGTAACTTGTGTAAAAACCTGAATTACCTTTATTAGGGGAGGAAGAATGTCAAAGGAAATGGTACGTAAAATTATAGATGATTCGCCGTATGCAGTACTTGCAACTTCGGTAAATGGGCAGCCGAGAGTGCGGCCGATGAAGTTTGTCATAACGGAAGACTTTAAGTTCTGGTGCTCTACGGTAAATATAAGCGGTAAGGTTGGCGAGTTTAAACAAAACAATAAAGTGGAGATATGCTGGGTGGATAGTGAAAAAAATCAGGTAAGAGTCGAAGGCGTGCTGGATTTTAGCGGAGACGCCGGGAAAAAGAAAAAACTTTTCGAACTTCACCCGGGAATGAAGGGACTGTTTAAGGATGAGTACGACCCTAAACTCGTTCATGTGGAGGTTGTTCCGACTAATGTACGCTGGAAGGAACGAGGATTCTGCGAGTATCACAAAGTTAAACTGTAAGCACAGTTTCTCATCTGAACCTTTTAGAATAGTTATAAATATCTCATGTTAAATCAGAGTAAACCGTTATCGACAGGGCATTATTTATGGTAGACAGCCGCCTGCCCAGGGTTCTCTTCGCATTTATCCGCTTCATCCCGAAAATTCATCATAATTTATTTTTTAAACGATCTGTAAAGCAGATTGGCCCAAATAGAACGGTATGTAAAATACTATTATAATTAATGTAATTAACATTATTTATTGACAAAATATACATTATAATATAATGTATTATACATAACGGGTTTGCGTTAGTTATGAGAGTTTTGTAAAGGAAATAGTTGAATGTAGATGATTCTGCTTAAAAAGATTAAGGAAAAGTAGAAAGAAAGGGGATATATAAAATGCCGGGACCTGGAGCGTATTTGGTAGGAGATGCGGAAAGAAAAGAAGTGGAGGATGTTTTAAGTTCGGGTTATTTATCAAGGTATGGCAAGGTCGGTGATAAACGGTTTAAACAGAAGGTTGTTACACTGGAAAACCGTTTTGCATCCATAATGGGTACAGAGTATGCACTTGTGGTTAACGGAGGAACAGGGGCTATCATGGCATCTCTGGTCGGCCTTGGAGTCGGGCCCGGAGTCGAAGTTCTGGTTCCAGGATATACATTTGTGGCATCTATAACTGCGGTAATTGCAGTCGGGGGCATCCCCATTCTGACTGAGATCGACAAGTCCCTGACAATGGATCCCGATGATATCGAGAAAAAGATCAGCAATAGAACCAGAGTTATTATGCCTGTCCATATGCTGGGGAACCCCGGTAATTTAACGAAAATTATGGAAATTGCAAAAAAGCATAAACTCCTTGTTCTCGAGGATTGTTGTCAGTCTCTGGGAGCAAGTTATCAGGGAAAAATGACTGGTTCCATAGGAGATATCGGCGCGTTTTCTCTTAATATCAATAAAACGATAACCTCGGGGGACGGTGGAGTAGTAATAACGAATAATAAAGAGTTTTACGAGAGAGCTTTCGGTTTTCATGATCAGGGGCATAAACCCTTAAGGATGGGTGTCGAAATAGGGAAACGGTCCCTAATAGGAATAAACTTAAGGATGAATGAATTAACGGCAGCTTTTGCATTGGGCCAGCTTACACGGCTCGATGAAATCTTAAAAACACTGCGGCAGAAGAAAAAATTATTTAAGGATATTATAAAAAACGGCAGTATTAAGAATATGGAATTCAGAAAAATAAACGATCCGGGTGAGTGTGCAACACTATTGACTGTGATATTTAAGGACGGTAAAACCGCAGAAAAAGCTGCATCCGCTCTTAACAGTAAAACAGTGTCAAAGAGCGGCTGGCATGTCTATAACAATATGGAGCAGCTTCTAAACTATGTAAACTCTGACGGTAAAAAACTCTACAGGAAACACATGCTCCCCAGGACAGATGATATTCTTAGCCGGACGATTAACTTAAGTATCGGTGTGGTTGACCCCGGGTTGGGTGCGGATTTCGGAGTAAACATACTATCCGCGAAAGAAGAAGTAAAAAACAGGGCGAATGAGTTTGTGAAAATCGTAAGATCTATTGTGGATTAAGTTATACATAATACATGTACAGATTCTTTAACAGACACTTTGTGCCGGTTAATGGAGTGGAAAGGAGAAAAATGTGCTTGCCGTGGTATTTAAAGGTAATGGGAAACTTTTACTCGAGGACAGACCCAAACCCAAGGTTAAAAGTGATACGGATGCGCTTATTAAGGTTACTGGGGTGGGGATTTGCGGAACCGATCTGCATATTTTACAGGTGCCGCCCGCTCACCCGGCCGCGGAGAATATTATCCTGGGACATGAGTTTACAGGTGTTATAGAGGATGCCGGTGACAGTATTACGGAGTTTAGTCCCGGAGATCATGTCTTAATAGATCCCCATCCCGGCTGCGGTATCTGTGAACAATGCAGGAGCGGACATCCTGACAGATGCATCAATCTTTATAAAAAATCGGGATTTCCGGGACAGGCAGGAACCATAGGTATTTTCTCCGATGGTGCGATGACAGGTTATGCAATCGTACCCCAGCAGTCGCTTTACAGGATAAGTAAAGATGTGCCCGCTCATATTGCAGCTCTGGCGGAACCCCTGGCCTGTGTTGTAAATGCGGCACAGAAGC
>JAADHF010000021.1 GCA_013151965.1 Spirochaetota bacterium | reverse complement strand
TATTTATACCTGTGGTAAAATATAAGGCGGAGGTATGTATTAAAAATTGTTTTTAAGGTGACTAAAATGAAAATAAAAATCAGAAAGTCTATTAAACAGAATTGGGCTTGTTTATTTATACTGGTTTTCGCTTTTTATATTGTCGCCTCCTGTACGAACCCGATTAATCAGACAATACTTCTTCATGCAAAGGATAAAATCGCCCCAGAAATTATGGTGCTTTCACCGGCAGATGAAAGCCCGTTTTCTTCTACCGTTGTTGTTACCGGTACGGTTACCGATGTTTCATCACAGAACGGAGATAGCGGCAAAGTACAGAAGATGTGGTATGAAGTCCTGGGAACAGATATTAAGGAGGATATTAGTTTCGCTTCCGATGGCTCATTCGCTTTTCAGTTCGAAACAACGAATCTATCCGGGCATATTACGGTAAAAATTACTGCAGTTGACTGGAATGGCAACCAGTCTGATATCTCACTGTCATTGATCGATGCAGGTACCGGAATACCGGACTTTACTATAACGCCTGGTAATCATGAGATTACTCTGACCTGGGATCCTGTGCCTCTTTCGGAAAGCTATACCCTTCATTATACCACGCAGGAAGGTGTTCCGTCCGAGACCTATGGAGAGCATATCGATAACGTTTCATCACCATACACGCTAAAAAATCTTGAGAACGGAGAAATACATGTCTTTTTATTGCAGTCACATTCTGCTTCCGGTGATGATAACTGGTCTTCTTTGAAAAAGGCAATACCGCTATCATCTTTCTCGCTGGTTCCGAAAGTAAGAGCCGAATACAGAAAGATTGTTCTTGAATGGCCAGAAATACCGGGAACCGATGAGTTTTATGTATTACGGGCAACTCAGAGTGACGGCGCTTACAGTAATGTTTCCGGGAAAATCACATCGAACAGGTATGAAGATTCAGATGTGGAAGACAACCAGCTATATTTCTATAAGGTTGTTCCATCACTTACAGGCAGTATAGAGAGTTTTTATTCCCAGGGGATGTCGAGTATTTTCCCAGGCGACTGGATAGAGATGAAGGGAGTATTGATAGCTTTTCTCGGTAGTTACGGTGAAGCTGCAGTTTCGGGTAATTATCTCTATACAACATTTGCAGGCGGTTTTTTCGGAGGTTCATCTAGCTTTCATATTAAGGATATCTCTGATCCTTCAAATATTGTTGAACTTAGCAGTATTCAGGGTATTGGTGCAAGTGATATAAAAGTAAAAGGGACGACTGCTTACATTGCTTCAGGTACTAAGGTAAATATAATCGATGTTACGGACCCGGCTAATCCTGTTCTGGAGAATCCATGTACAGGAGCTGTAAATATCCGGGGTATTGATGTGTTTTCTGATATCATTTATGCAGCAGACGGCGCAGAGAGCTTCGAAATTTATGATCCGTCGGACGAAAATTCTTTTCCAAATCCTAAAGTTACTATTCCAACTTCGGATGCCGCAAATGATGTGGTTGTAGACAACGGTTATGCCTATTTAGCAGTAGGATCTGCTGGTGTTGATGTGATTGACCTCAGCACAAACACAATAGTCACTACCTGTGATACAGACGGCACTGCATCAGCACTTGCTGTTGACGGTAATTATCTCTACGTTGCCGATGATACTGCAGGGCTGTCTGTTATTGATATTTCAACCCCTTCTGCAGCCAGTGTAATAACAACGCTTGCAACACCCGGCAATGCAGTTGATATCAGCCTGAAAGGCAAATATGCATGCATTGCCGACAGCGGGGAGGGACTAATTCTAATTGATATAAGCAATCCTGCTTCACCTTTTATTTCGGGTTCTGACAAGACTCCGCTGGATGCCATTAAGGTAGCATCTGACGGAAATACTGTATGCATTATCGATGATACCGGCTCCGGTAGGTATATTGAATTGTTTCGGATAAATGATAATCATCCTGATGCAGTTGTTCATGATGTTATAAGCTCTAGCGGTAATTCAGGACTTGCAATGAACGGGAAATACATATTCGCCGGTGATAATAATATCAGGATTATTGATCTATCAACACATGCTGTTATAGGAACATATACCACTCAGTATTCTGATATTGGCAGATTTAGTTTGATTGGCAATTATCTTTTTTATGGCTCGGAGGAAGAACTCTATGGTGATGGAATGCTGAATATTCTTGATATATCCAAAGCACCCAATCTGACAAAAATTACACATTTTGATTTCACATCTATGATGCTTGGCTTTAGAATTAGCGGTGATTATTACTATGCGGTTGGCGACTCGGGACTTGTTATCCTTGATATATCTAATCCTCAATCGACGCACCAGGTCGGCTATCTCTCTCTTCCCGGAATCGGGGTGGATGTTGCTGTCGCAGGTCACTATGCCTTTATAGCTTCATATGGTGCAGGACTACAGGTAGCTGATGTATCGAATGTGCGTGCGCCTGTCAGGGTAGGATCTGTAAGTATTCCTGATAAAAGCGAGTCTATTGCAGCTTATGGTAAATACGCCTATGTGGGAATACAGGATGCTTCGAATGAGGGGCAGTTTCAGGTTGTCGATATAAGTAACCCTGAAAGCCCTCAGCTTAAGGGAAGCATTCATCTGAATAGATACCCAACAGAGATGACGATTAATGGAACCTATGTGTATGCATTGTCCCAGGCGGGTTTTCTCTACATAATAGATGTATCGGATGCATCGAACCCGTTTATTGAAAATATTGTTAATTTATCGCTTTCTGCCTTTCCGGGAATAGCCATCTACGGCAGTACAGCCTATATAAATACACATAATGGCGTCACTCTGCTGGATCTCACGGGAGGGAATTGAAACAGGCAATCTATGCCGCAATTCTTTATATACTAACAAATATTACTTAAACCGGAGAGTGCATTTAATATTTACTTCAGCCTGCGTATCTCCTTATCAGCAGCCATTCCTATATCTGTGGAAGGATCAATCTTTACAGCTTTATTTAAACTTATTAAAGCCTCGTCTTTTTTATTAAGCTCACGGTAACAAATGCCGGATAGAAAATTGATAACCTGAGTATTTAAACCGTCGGGATAATTATTAAGGTAATAGTTAAAAAGCTTAAGGGCGCCGGAAAAGTCGAGGCTGTCTACCATAAGCTGACCTTTAATCAGAACTAAATCATCGAAGTAGGATTTTGATTCATCAACCTCTACTTTAGATAAATATGTTAAGGCCATTGCGTTATGCCCAAGCATTGCATTGGCATAACCAATAAGATATAAACATTCCTCTTCCGTTTCAGAATCCTCGGCAGCATCTAAACCATCTTTAAGAACCGATACAGCTTCGGCAAAACTACCGTCTTTAATTAAATCTTTACCCTTTTTAATGTACTCATCATCTTCGCTTACCCAATCGACTCCATCGGAAGCATCCCCCACCTTTGCTCCCCGGACTCCCATGGCGGTACCGGAAACCTGCTTACTTGTGCCTCGAAAAATCCTGTAAAAATTTTTAAATGCCAAAGCCAGCCCTGATGAAAGGACTCTTCTCTTTTTCTTTAAGATATCTTTGACAGAATAAATACCGTTTTTTGTTATCGTTAAAGAGGTTCCATTTCCCGATATTTCGGCAATTGAATTTCCGGATAATTTCAGCAATGTTTCGGGAACAAATATGTCCCCGATTTCTGCTGTAACCCACGCTCCGTCACGTTTAATCTGCATATCGCCTTCCAGGTAATCCAGTACCATTTCATCTGCCGCAACAGAGCTAATTACAAGAAGGCTAAAAATCAGAATCACGGCAGGACAGCAGGTTTTTTTCATATTTTCCTACCTCCTTAAAACTCTATCTCCCTGTAGTTTAATTATATACCATATTCTTATATTTATCTATTGGATGAGCTGTGTTATTTATCCGCATTTTAGTTTTTGTTATTATCCTTGCTCCTGTACGCTGATTGTACTAATATTAAAGCAGGAAGCAATAAAATTGGAAAATTATATTTTTTCGATGGAAATGACAGTAAGAGATTACGAGTGTGATATTCAAGGAATTGTTAATAATTCTGTTTACCAAAATTATCTTGAACATGTGCGTCATGAATATTTAAAACACATCGGTATCGATTTTAAAATGTATGCACAGAAAGGGATAAACCTGGTCGTAGTCCGTGTAGAGCTGGATTACAAATTTCCTCTGACAAGCGGAGATAGATTTATCGTTGGATTAAATATGCAGAGAGAATCAAAGATCAAATTCGCATTTTATCAGGATATTTATCGTCTTCCTGATAACAAACCCGTTATTAAAGGAAAAACGATAGGTGTTGCTCTAAACTTAAGAGGGCGTCCTCATATACCGGAGGAATTTGAGAAAATATTCGGACCATTTAAAGTTAAGTAATGTATTAATAAATCAGAGCATTAATTATCTTCCAACCGGCGAAGTTAGTTAAAATACGCTGCCGGCAAGGCCGTTATTTCCTGTGTTCTATCGCCTCCCATTGAGACTTTATCTTCATCGAAACAAGTTTTAAAATTACAGTCCGGAGGGCATCGGTTCGTGATAAGTATCTTTTCGGTGCATCCGAAAAGATTCACGGGATATACAAACCAGGGTATATTCCCTGGCAGGATATCTATCTTGAAGCCGGCCAGCTGAAGCTTTTACAATTTTGATGAATTCTATTCTGCAATAAACAATTCCTCTTTGTAGAACGTGATGACTAGTAAATTCTTACTTCAAAAATACGAGCCCGCTTATCCCCATTAGTAGAGTGAACCCTGATCTTAACCCGGTCACACGCGATCTTATCCGGCAAAGAATGTATACGGTGTCTCAGGTAGTTGGCTTTTGTATCCTCTTTATAGACGATTTTTTCTTTGTTAAAGCACTCGATTGTATAGTCCCTGACAAGCTCGGGAGGAATTCCCGGAATCTGTTTTTCCAGAATACTTTGAGAAAGAGAGATCATAATCTCTCCGGACAGGTTGGAATCAAAGCGCAGATCGATTTCATTAGGTGTTATTGTATGATTAAAGTCCAGGGAAATCCATTCCCCCTGTTCCCGGATCGGTTCAGAAATCCAGCAATTCTTGTTCTTCTTTATTCTGCGGGGAAACCCATTGATAACATTCTGTCCCTCTCCGCCCGGGACAGCGGACGAGCAGGTGATAGCTGCGATGCGGGCCAGATCATCCTCATCCTCATTCCTGTAGCCGGGAAGGTAGCAGTCATCCTTCATCAAACGCTTCTGAAGCTCATCAACCGGTACATCTCTGGGAAATATGCTCATTTGTGCAGCTATAGCCGCAGCGGTTCCCACTGCCTGTCCTATCACGGAACACGTGGCCATAACCCGGGAAGAGCTTAAAGCTATGTGGGAAGCGCTGATAATCCGGCCGGCCATCAGCAGGTTCGATATATCCCTGGCATACAGGGAACGGTAAGGAATAGTGTAGAGTCCCGGTAGTTTAATAGAATCATAGGGCTTTTCCTGGCTTCGCAGCCCGCCCGGAACATGGATATCCATCGGCCAGCCACCGTAAGCTACCGCATCCTCAAATATACTTCCGGAAACAATATCCTGTTCTCTAAGGATATAGTCACCCACTATTCGCCTGCTCTCTCTCTTACCCGGCAGAAAACCTACCCATTCCAGGGCATAATTTTCGGCCTGGTGGTGTCCGGAATTCTTAATATGGTCCCATATGCCGTAAACAGCTTTAAGGAGTTCATCTCTTATCTCTTCACTATCTGTGATTACATCATTATCCATTCCTCCCAACTCGATCCACCAATATCCTGATGTAATTTCCTGATGAGACCGATAAGACAAATCTTCTTCTGAATAAATGCGAGCCCAGGAGGGCCGCTCAAAAGGGATGGGGGTTCCCATATCCGCTGCTCTAAAGAGGAGTGTGTTCCCCATGGTGTAAGAATCACTTTTATCAGGAGCATGACGCTCACCAAATATCTCTTTCCCCTCCCTTCCGGTCATGGTTTCCGCCCCGGAAAAAAAAGATAGGGTACCATCACCTGTAGCATCCACTAAAATGGTTCCTTCCAACTCATAAATCGTTTCAGTTGTTATCTGCGTGGCAACAATTCTTTTAATAATATTTTCTTCCACTACCACATCAGTGAAATGAGTATTGAGATATAGGTCCAGATCCTTCTGAAAGTGTACTTTTTCCCACAAAATCGTGTCAAAAACAGAGAATGAATGCTGGGGATTTCTCTTCCTGTTTTCCAATAGAATTTCCTCTATAATCCCTGTTTCCCGAGCATCCGGGCGGCTTCCATGATGATCGGCTCCGCAAATGTGCATTCGAATCTCAGAACTGGCATTCCCGCCAAGCACCGGACGGTTCTGGATCAATGCCGTCCGGGCACCATGTCGTGCACTGGCCAGAGAAGCACAAACACCAGACATGCCGCCGCCTACTACGACAACATCATACTTCTTTTTAATCACTGTCTTTATTTTTTTTCTGCTCATCTTTCGCTACTCCTGTCTAAACATATTTTCCATACTTATAACCTGCTTCTATAAAACGTATATAGTTTTTTTGCATAGTTGATGAGATATTTTCTTCGTAGGGTCCAGCCGTCGGAGAGAGAATAAACCGCTCACTCATTCCCTCCATCAGCACACTTTTTACCAGTCCCTCAAGCTCTTCCTCACTTTTACTTCTAAAATCATCATACTGAATATTTCCAATTAAGATTGTATCACCAAGTGCTTCCCTTGCCCGGGTAATGGTGCAGTCTCCCACAGGAGGTGCTTCGATGGTATGAAGACCATCGGGATTAATATACTTCATTCCATCTAATACTTTGGACAGATTGCCGTGATAGTGGATTATCGAATACATCCCGTAGCTGCGAATCAGGTCAACTATGCCCTTTACATAGTGAGCGGAGAGGTCGGTGAAATTATCCGGGGACACAACCGGAGGTCCTGCAAATTCAGAACCGACAATAAAGTAAACCGGTCCTACCCCATTTTCCAAAAGATACTTGTACAGTCTGAGGTAACGTTCATACATGACATCCAGAAAGCGAGCCAATTTTTGTTTTTCAGTCAATGTCCAAATGGAGAAATTTTCTACACTCATCAGGTGATAGAGTATTTGAAGGGGGTCTCCGATATCAACCATCATAAGCCCCTGATCTCCCAACTCTTCTGTCTCCCTAAAGTATCGGTCGAGCGAAGGTCGAGGAGGTTCATAGGGCATGGCCAGGATCTTTCCCAGATCCTCAATAGATTCTACCAATCTCTTTAGCCGGCGGATAGAACCATTAGATACCTCGGTTTCTTCATAAAGTACCTGGTTCCGGCTATATACTGTATGTCTATGTATTACCTGCCCCTTCTCATGCAAGATTTGTAAGCGATGTTTAATTCCAGGATGCACAGAGAGACAGAATCCCTTTTCAAACTCTCTTCGATCCAATATATCAGCATATTTATTTGCAGCTTCCAATACCTGAGCATAGCCGGCTAATCTATAGACATCTACATAACATGATATAGAATGATAGGGAAACAATAGCCAGATGGGAACCCTATCGATCTTCTTCCCTTCAAAGAGACAAGTCAAGCGTTCCTTGCCGGTCATCTTACAGTCAATCATGAGAGCTAAACCTTTACTCCCTGGTTGATCAGTATATCCTGGATCTTTTTTACTTCCAGATCCCGCGGTAGTGTATTTTCTTTAACACAAAGAGCAGCTGCGGCACCGACCCCCTGACCCATATTAATGCAGATCGGCATTGCCCGGAAATTGGAATGAGCCAGGTGCGTGCCGGAAATGTTTCTTCCTGCCAGAAACAGGTTGTCTACTTTCTCGGGCAAAAAACAGCCATAAGGTATAGTGTATTTTTTAATCTGAGGAAAGTTCTTCTGAGCACCGGTTTCATCAAGACCGGCTCCGGCCATATTGTGTACATCAAAATTGAAATGGGCTTTGGTAACAATCCAGTCCCTGAACACGCGTGCCTTAAGAATATCCTTCCCGGTGATTACTGTTTCCCCTTTAAAGTGTCTTGTTTCCCGTATTCCGATAATGGAAGCTGAGTTGATCACATAGCAGTTTTCAAATCCGGGAACATATATCTTTAAGAATTCTACAATCGGTTCCAACTGGCGCCTGCAGGCAAGGGTTGATCGAGTTAAATCCTCTGTCAGAGTTCCATCGATATCAAGACAATTGGTCATATTCACTGTGACGATTCCGGGCAGAGTAGTTGGGTAGAGCAGAACATGTCCGGCAGGATAAGGTAGATGTTCCCGGCCCAGAACCTGAAGATTCCCGGCAGGCACCTGAAAAGTGTCTTCAAATTCACCAGGGAAAACTGCTTTATCCATATCCACACCGCCCACTTTGAACATTAGGGTAGAAGGCTGCATTTTCCCATCACTTTCCCTTCCTTTAAAACAAGGTACTCCCGCTTTGGCCGCAATATCACCATCACCCGAAGCATCAATCACTACTCTGGACAAAAATGCCTCGCGGCCGGACTTGCTCTCAGTAATTACTCCCTTAATTTTATTTCCCTCCATGATTGGTTCACAGGCAAAAGTATATAGCTGCAGAATCACACATGCTTCATCCAGCATCTCCAGCATGACGGTTTTTAATTTTTCGGTATTGATAATGGTCTCCCACCTTCTTACCTTTTCTCTATAATATTTAAAATCACCACTCCGGTCCTTTGAGCGATCCAGAAGTTCTTCATATAGCGGTCCTTCCGTATCCCCTGTCCAGTGGCTCATGAGCCCGGCAGTGGCAACCCCACCGACTGCTCCACTCTGCTCAATCATCATGGTTTTAACACCCAGGCGAGCGGAGTTTACCGCAGCAGCGAATCCTGCCGGGCCGCCGCCGACAACCAGTACATCTACTTCATTTTTAATAGGAATTTCTTTAGACGGTTCAAAATATGTTTTCATGTTTGTTTCCTATTGTTATCATCTAACCTTTCAATCCGGTATGTGCAACCCCTTCGATAAACAGCTTCTGTGCAAACACAAAAATGATGATAATGGGAAGTATGGAAAGAATCACAAAGGTCATAACCAGATTGGTTGTGATATCCTCGGCACTTAGTCCTAGAACTGTATATAAGCCCATAGTTATGGTATATAGTTTTTCGTTCTGAAGGTATATCAGGGGTTCAATAAAGTCATTCCACCGCCACTGTGCCGTAAAGATAATGATGGTTGCAATCACTGGTTTGCAGAGCGGCATAATGATCCGTCCGTATATACCGAACTCGCTGCATCCGTCGATTCGGGCTGCCTCACTTAAATCCATGGGAATACCACGCAGAAACTGTCTCATAAGGAAGATAGAGAACGGTGAACCGAATGCAGAGGGAATGATAAGCGGAAGCAAAGTACCGATCATACCAAGCTTTTTAAAGATTAGAAATCGGGGAATTATGATAAGAAAAAGAGGAATGAACATACATGATAAGGTTAGAATAAAAATAACTTCTCTGCCTCTGTATTCGATCCGCGAAAGTGCATAACCTGCAAGTGTGCTTACAATGAGATTTCCCAGGATACTGAAAATGGCAACAGTAATAGTATTGCTAAAATATCTCACAATATCATACTGCTGAAAAACTTTAACAAAGTTCTCAAAATGCATGGGCAGAGGGAAAAATACCCTCGGTTGCATGAGAAGCTGTACTTCATCCTTCAATGCTGTGGATAAAAGGTATACAAAGGGGGAGAAAAAAAGCAGGGAGACAAGGATCACTACTGCATATGTAATAAACAGATATCCGAATCCTTTATGTTGTGTTCTGTTCATAGCTGTCCATCCTTTCCTTTTTCACACTTCGTAATACACATAACGCTTACTCATTTTAATCACAGCCCATGTAATGACAAAACTTATAATGATAAGAATGGTAGCCAAAGTCGAAGCCTCTCCAATATTAAAACGCTGGAATGCTTTTTCGTAGAGATAAAGGGCATAAAAGAGGGAAGCATTGCCGGGACCGCCAGGGACGTTTCCCGCAGGCAGAATTAGACTGGGAATAAATATCATGAGCCCAAAAATGAGGTCTATAATCATACGAAAGAAGACAGCCGGGGAAATAAGGGGCAGTGTAATCTGAAAGAACTGCTGTGATTTTCCAAGCCCGTCAATATCTGCAGCCTCATAGTATTGTGAAGGAACAGCCTGGAGCGCTCCAAGATATACAATCATTGCTGTGCCGCACTGCCAGACCATGAGTATTACTGATGTCGGAATAATGAGATTCGGATTTGCAAGCCATAAGGGCCCTTTTAGTCCGATCATTTCAATAAAGGTATTTACCAGTCCGTATGGATAGAAAATAAACTTACCCAGAGCTAAAATTGCTATTACAGGCAAAACAGCAGGAACATAGATAATGGATCTCCACAATCCCTTCAGTCTGATATTCAGGTTCAGCATGTAGGCTGTAAAGAGCCCTATTATAAAATTGGCAGGAATATAGAGCACGATAAATGAGAATGTGTTCCGAAGCCCAAGCCAGAAAAATCTGTCCTGAAAAATATTTATATAGTTTTTAAAGCCAATGAACCTGCCTCCGCCAATAAGTCTGTATTTCATAAAGCTTAAGACAACGGTGTAGATAATAGGTCCGTACCATAATACTACCAGGGATACAAGCCAGGGCAGAAGAAAGAGGAACACAGTCCATATTTTCCCCTTTTTCAGGGGAGATCTTCGAATTCCTATTCCATACAATATATTTCTCTCCCATTCCATATATTAGATTTCCGTTAAAAGGGGGCTGGCCTTTCTCAATTAATAGACCTATACATTTCAGGCAGCCCCTTTTAAAATAACAGGCGATATTGTCACCTGAATCCTTGTATATTACTGATAGATATCGTTCAGGTAGCCCTGGTACTGTTTGCTGATATCCTTCATGATTGCATCTATAGATTCACCGGCTATACGGCGCGCTGGAATATCTCTGAGCCAGGGCTTTAGAATATCCTGATTGATATCGGGAGCTACCGGTACAATATCCATATTCATGGCAGCTACCAGGTTGGTCCACATGTCACCCATCGCGGCATATACAGGATCATCATTTACTGCAGCAATGGGGCTGGGTCTTCTCTGGGCCTTGCAGAACTCGCCGTTTCCAGCAGGATCAATGGTAATGAACTTGAGGAATTCCCAGGCCATATCCTTGTGTTTACTGTTTTTACTGATGGCGTAGGACCAGCCGTTTTTCGCTATTCCCCCTTGTTGTCCCTTGAATCCGGGAACAGGAATAATTCCAAGATCAAGATCAGGATTACCGCTTTTTACCTGGCCTATTGTCCAGGAACCGGATACGTAGAAGACCTGCTTTTCTTTGATGAATGCTTTAACCTGGGCTGCACCTGTATCGGCGCCTGCTACGCGGCTGTTCCACTCGAGAATTCCTCTGTAGCCGCCATAGGATCCATAAATATCTTTTATATATTGATCGAATTTCTCTGCAGTTGCCAGAACACCTGGTGTATCTAATTGTGAGGTCTTTCCATTGTCAGATACAGTAGGGTATCCGGCACCATAGCTGAACACAATCAGCGCCGGTTGACCTGCCATCTGATTAGGGTCCCAGGCGATGACATCAAGTTTGCCCGGAGTATTGAGTTTTTCCACAAGAATCTTACTGATCTTTACAAAATCATCCCAGTTTTTCGGGGCATCCTTATCAGGATCAAGACCTGCTTTTCTCATGAGCCCCTTATTGTAGAAGAACAGTCCCTGGGCTCCGGCACACACATTCGGCAGGCTGTATACATGTCCTTCATAGTAGCTTCTCTCGGCATCGGCAGCAACAAGAATCTTTTTAAGATTAATACTGTCCTTTGACAAATAGCTGTCAAGTTCCAGCAGAGTGCTTCCCGGCAAAAGGTTTACATACCAGCCGGTATGCATTCCAAATACATCGGGAAGAGTGCCTGTGCCTGCGGCCTGGACAACCTTTTTTTGGAGTTCATTGGGTGGAGTAAAAGTTACTTCAAACTCCACATTTGGATGATCCGCCTTAAAATCATTTATCAGCTTTTTAATAAGCGGAGTTCTCGATCCCCCCCAGAGATGCCAGAAAGAGAGTTTCACAGGACCTTCTTCCTTTGCCTCTTTTTGTCCTCCGGCTGAAAGCGGCATAACAATAAACAGACTCAGGATTGTCAGAACTAAGATTTTTATGGCTTTTTGCATTTTTCCCTCCTTAACGAAATAGATGGATTTATTAATGAAGCATCTAAAGCGATGCTTAATACCCGGGTTATCACTCGATGCCCTGATCCATGTTTAAAGGCCTGTAAACCGCTGAGGACAGGCGTAATATCAGCTCATTCTTCAGAAATATTTTCCGCGGGGTTTCATTTGATTCAATACGCCGTAACAGATTTTTCGCACCCAATTTACCTGCCTCGTACATAAGTACACGCACCGAAGTGAGGGGAGGATTAAGGAAGCGGGCAAAGAAAGAGTCATTTTTACCAATAACGGATATATCCCCCGGAATCTTCAAGCCCTTTTCATTAAGCGCTTCATAGGCGCCAAGAGCCATTGTGTCGGTAAGACAGTAGATAGCAGAAAACTCAATTCCATTATTTATTGCCTGAAGCAGTTCGCTTCGGGCAACCATCTCTTCATAATCTCCATTAAGGAAAAGATTTTCGTTTACAGCCAATCCACGTTCCGAAAAACATTCTCGATACTCCTGAATCGCCAGAACAGTATCCGGAGCCTGTCTTGCCCCAGCCATTAAGAGAATTTTCTCATGTCCCAGTTCCAGAAGATAACGAATGGCACTTGAGGATTTCGGGGTTACATTTACTATTTGATTAATTTCATAGCCCAGGTCGGGCATGTTAAGCACTACAAATGGATAATCAGCCTTAAGCATCTGTTCTACATTTTCTCTCATATTCTCTTCGCTGCATGCGCGGGTACCAAAGAGTATAAATCCGTCATACCCTCTGCTCCTTTCTAATTGCTTCCTTACAATAACAGGCGAGTTGCTTCCCCGGGTGGGAATAAAAATGAAATTATATCCTTTATTAAATAAAACACTCTGAATACCGCAAAGGGCCTGATTTAAAAAAGTGCTGCTAAAGTAGGACACATTCAATGGTATAAGAATTGCAATAACATGACTCTTCAATGAAGAAAGACTTTGGGCAATAACATTTGGCCGATAATTAAGTTCGTCGGCGAGCCGGCGGATACGTTCCTTGTTTTCCTTACTGATCCGCCGGGTAGAAGGATCTTTAAAATATATTGAAACAGC
The DNA here is from genome assembly GCA_013151965.1 of Spirochaetota bacterium. Classification (GTDB taxonomy): domain Bacteria; phylum Spirochaetota; class Spirochaetia; order SZUA-6; family SZUA-6; genus SZUA-6. The sequence continues at coordinate 7,221 of JAADHF010000021.1, read as the reverse complement.
AGCCTTAGAAAGTCCTAATTGTTCTGAAATAATTTTTAAACTTGCCGCCATTTATATGTTTCTCCTAATCAATAAGGTTAATCGGTTAACTTACTTTTAACTTATTTTTGTTTAATTGTCAACTAATAATTTTAAAAAAGGGGGGAAATCCGAAAATAATTAAATATTTTTAATATCTATCCCTATTTATTAAGATATAGTCACATAAATCCGTATTTAGCCCTGACTTTTCCAGTTTCTATTTAGTAGAACGGTTTACGTTTTTTAATCTAATGAACAGAAAAACGGAAGCTATCATATATACTATAAGGAACGATTGGTAATTCTACTGTATCCCATTGCCGGCAGATGAGCAGTGATGTTATGTAGCCAAATCTTCTTAAAATAGATATTATGATGTTTAGAATTATTAACAAAAGATAGAGAGCATTTATGGACATTAGTGTTAATATGGATAATGGACTTTGTTCAGACAAGGACATGAAAATAATATTAATCTAATAATAAAATGGGGAAAAATGAAAAAAAGAATAACCATACTATTGTTGCTATGTCTTATTTTAATAAATGTAACTCCTGATGAAATTGTAAAATTACAGAATGGCAAAAAAGTGTTATTACTGGACGATTTTACATGGATATTTTTAGAAGAAAGTAATAATGAATTTGATTTTAATTCTATTAAAGATAATCAGATACCAAATTTCTTAAGAGGCGGCATTAAATGTAATTCGGAAACTATCAAAATTGCAGTAGAAATGTATTTTAATGGATGGAGATATACAATGCCGCGGCCAAAAAGTGCACAGGCAAGATGGGGCAATTATGATGGCAGAACAACATGGTATAACGGCTATTGGTATAACGAAAAAACTAAATTATATTCGAAAAAAACTCCTCATAAAATCGATAGTACATATGTAGGGGACAGACAAAACAATTCACGTACATGGAGGAACGGAGGCTCACCACCTTTTCCTGCAAAGATAGAATGGCTGCTTTCTGAACAAGGAGGAGCTGCTCCACAATAAAATGATAAGAGTAATCTAAAAGATTTTATCTATGTCATTCCTGTTATAAAAATCAAAGATGTTCTTTTACAGTAGATTGTCCTTGAATCAGCCAGTTATATGTTTACGGCCGGCTTTGGAAAATCTCACAGCCGTTATAGCAGCCATAATCACAGCCGTTACTACAGCCGCAGCCGTGCAGGCCGAATCCGTATCAGTCCTTTAATTTCGCTGCAATTTCTTTTTCCGGATATTTCAGCATTGCCGCAATGCCTATTATGGCGATTACACTGCCAGCAATAGGGGCAAGCCGTACACCGAGAGGGTTGCTGACATCCTTTCCAAAGGCCGAATATAGAAAAGCCAGTGTGGCCGTAGATATTCCCAGATTAAGCTTCATAAAAAAACCCTGTACGCCAAAGTACATGGCCTCCCGTCTTTCTCCCGTTATCCTGTAATCGAGATCGCAGAGATCGGAGAGCAGGACATTCGGTATAACCATAAGAACCGCAACAGGAAAACCCATCAGGGCTATCGATGTTAATCCCCAGACCCGTGCATTTACGAAAGTTAAGCCGGAAAGTGATACAGCTACGGAAAAAAAAGCGAAAGAGAAAAGGCCCAAAATCATAGTGAGCTTTTTGCCGTACTTCCGTGCGATCATACCTACAATTGGGAAACAGATGGCTGCAGAAACAATCAATATGGAAAACATGCTGCCTGCAAAAGCTTCGTCGCCCCCTAAAAGGGTCATGCCGATATGTATGGCAGAGGACCTTACTATGTTAAAAAGAAACCACAGCGCTATATTCGATATAAGATAGATAACAAAAGGCCTGCTGCTGATTGTTTTCTTAAATGATTCCAACAGCGGTGTTTTACTCGGTTTTGCATCGGAGAATCTCTTTTCATCCACAACAATTACCGCAAAATAAGCAATTACAGCGCCTGTTAAAGCAAAGATTACCGCCATCTTTCTATACGAAATTACAGGGCTGTCTGTTTTCATAAAGTGCCCCAGCAGAAGAGGCCCGCCTATCATAACCATACCTGCACCGATAAGCGAAAAATACGCCTGAGCCGTTGTCATGTCTATACGTGCCTTATTCGTATGGCCAAGCTCCGGTATAAGGGACAGATACGGCCCCACGTAAATGGTAAAGAAAAAGAAGTATAGTCCGAAAATAAGTGCCAGGTAAAATCCGTTCGCTATCGATGTAGATGGAACAGGCAGGAAAAATATAAGGATTACACTGACTGCAAGCGGAAGTGCCCCGATAAGCAGAAAAGTACGTCTTCTGCCCAGAGGGGATTTGGAACGGTCCGACAGAGAAGCGACAATCGGGTCGGTTACAGCATCTACAATCCGCCCGAATATCATAATTGCCCCCAGAACCGTGATTATGCCAAGGTACCTTTTATTCGGAATAAACTGAATCATACCTTCTGCTATCTGTTCCTTCGGAGGAAGTAAAAAAGCTACATAAAAGGTCATCAGGATGGAATCGATCATATTCCATCCTGTAGTGGAAAAATTATACAGAAATCTGCGAATACCTTTAAAATCTTCCATAAATAATCTCCTCCTTATCGTAGTTTTCCGCAATACTCAATAGTCCTTCGTATCCGGAATCAGCAGAATCCATCGAATATACAGAATCCGCTAAACTCGAATTGACCCATGCATTGGATAAACCCTCGTCGGCATGGCCGAATACAGAAGAAACAGACATGGGATTAAGCGCATATACAATACTTTCCCTGCCCTGAACGAGCTTCCCTATTCCCGAACTTAACCACTCCTCCTCCTGCGTCTGTTCCGCATCCCTTCTCGGTTCCTGCTTCCATTTTTTGGGATTGGCAGAAGGCTGTATAACTACTTCACAGCCAAAGTTATCCATCCGTGCAGCCAGAGAATCGTAAAAACCGTCCAGGCAGATGAGTATCCCCACCTTTCCTATTTCCGTGGAAAAAGGGAACAGATCTTCTACTCTTCCGCCTCTTATTCCCAGTTTTTTCTCATCCTTTGTGATGTTTACCTTCCTCGAAACCCCGACAACCTTTCCTTTCGGATTTATTAAAAGCGAAGTATTGTATATTCCTTTAGAAACTGCAAATAACCCCTGCAGCACCTCCCTGTCGATCGGAGGCACAAATATACTCCCCGGACATACATAAGTATTGTAGCGTACCGCCGCTTTTAAAAAAGGGGTTATCCATATTCTGTAACTTTCCTTCCAGTTTCCGTAAAATACAAAGGAAAATCTCTGCCCTTTAATAAAACTTAAAAATGCTTTTACCGGAGATCTTGTTATATTCTTAAAAATTATCCCGGCAAGTGCAGGATTTTGTACAATTTGATTAATTCTATCCGAAGTTTGTTCCCGGTTTCCAGGTCTTTTAAACAAGTTCGTCAGAATAGGTATCCAGAGACCGGTGAGCTCCGGAAATACTACAAGCAAAGGTTTTTTTTCTTTATTGCTAAACACCCGGGAAAAAAGAGAATCTATTTTCGCAGAAAAGTTTTCTTCCGTAAGGTAGTCGGAGAGTAAAAACCTGCTCTGAACTAAAGCAAAGTCGGCATCTCTAATCATCAGGTATTACATAGACACTATTACAGCTTTTTTGCAAGCACATTTGCCGCCACTTAAAGATCCAGAGAGGATATATATGCATTTAAACCGGACCTCTGTTTTTCCCATTTAACCTGAAGACCGTCCATTTTCTCAAGTATTGCGGTTACCTCATCCTCCTGTTTGGTAAGCTTATCCACATAACGTTTGTACAGTCCGGAATTCTTCGAAAGCCGTGCCATATTCTTCCTTATCCTGGTTTGGTCATTCCTAATCTGTTCGTAATTCTCCTTAAGCCTGTTTATTTCATTATATATCAAAGTTAATTCATTCATCCTGTTTGATACTTCCTTAAGAGCCTCTTTTACACCGGCACTGATATTGCCAGCCTTTATATAGATTTCGATCAGTTTATTATTGATATTCGACAGAATTACCGACCGGCTCAGTATCTTCTCTTCTGTAACCTTTAATTTCTTAAAACCTGCTTTTTTTTCTCCCGCACCTATAGAAACCATAAATCTGTAGTAATTCCTGGTTTTCTCATAGGGTTTTGCAGGTTCTACAAGCTTCCATCCTGCACGAACGGGCTGTTCGATAAGAACATTCTTTTTCCTTCTGCCGCTGTTTTTTATAATATAGGTTATCTCATTTATTCTTCTGGACTTAGATATCAATGTGCCGTGAACTATTTTTACCGAGACCAGCGTATCCGGGACGGATGTCCTGTCCGCCTTTACCTCCGTATCGAGGTCTATCGAATAACTTATAAGCCTTTCGGCACCGGGTGCAAGAGTTTTTATCCGCGAATCACCCGCATAGATGCCTTTCTCAAAAACGGTTACCGGGCCTGCTGTTAAATACATGCCCGTTGTATTTTTAAGTTTAATGCCGTTAAGAGGATTTACCGGGTCGACTTTTTCATTATAGATCGATACCCGCCCGCCCCGGATATCCGTGTTGATAATCGGGATCATTGCAGACTGCTGTCTCTTTATTGTTACAGGCATTTTAACCGAATACTCAAAGAATTCACCTGCGGACCTTCCTCTGGCGGAGGCGCGGACTCCCTGGCTTAGATTCATCCGCAGCCCCTCATCACGGTATTCCGCAGCGGACTCTGAGGAACTTAAAATACGGGACCCTGCCCCGGTATCTTTCCTGGCCGCAGCACGCTGCCGGGCGGATTTCTTCGACTTTGCACCCGGAGCTTCTTCGGACGGATATTCCAGATTATCCTCATACACCTGAGATTCCACCTGCCTCTGCAGATCGAGTTTTACACGCTGCCTGCGGATATAAACAGGTTTGTAAAGGTCCATGGTAAAAGAAATAGGCTGTCCGGAAATAAGGGAAAGATTTACATCCTCCCAATCCTCATCCGTAGTGTTTTCCACAATCGCCCATCCCTGCAGAAAATGTTTATTTCCCTCACCTAAAACAATACGGTAGCTCGTCTTCCATACAGGCACACCTGTAAGATAACCTATACTGATTCTCCGTTTCCCGGTTCCGCTAAAATGAAGTACAACCCGTTTTTTATTCCTGCGGTTCTCCCGTGCTATTAAAGACAGTGATTTTTTAAGATCCTCTTTAAGAACAGGATTTAAAAAAAGTATATCTTTTATATCTTTCAGATCGATGCTTACGATACCATCAGCAGTCAGCAGGTTAAGACTGTACTGTGTATTTTCACCGTTATCCGTGTATTCGGTTAATTCTTCCACACCTATAACCTTTCCGGTTATCGGTCCGGAAGTTGTAACCCGGACAGATTCTCCGCGGGCCTGGTTCAGTATAGCCGGCAATCCCGGGTTACCGGAAAGGTCGATGATAAAAGACTTAAGCGCCCTGTTTAATGGTTCCTGCGGCGAATAGTCTATGCGGTCGATGGTCCCGCCGTTAAAATCACGGACGACCATACTCTTTAAGATATCGTTAATCTGCGATACATCGAAAGTTAATTCCATCGATGAATTTCCCTCTATATATCCGTCCCTTTCGAAATAGCCGACTCCGCTGGAAAACAGGGTAACCTTCTTAAGGGGAACCGCGCTCTCTGCTTCGCCTTCTGCAGTTAAAAATCCCGCCTGGAGGATTAAGGAAAAAATCAGGACAACCCGGAATGTTAATATATGCATCATCTTTTTCATAAATATATTGTACAGCATTTAATAATTATTGCAAGAAATCAATATGATATTGTACTGGACAAATAATCACACAGGTATAAAATCATACCGGGTCTAATTTTATATTGCATAATTACTGCGGAGTGGAAAATCATGGCTAAAATCATTAATCCCGCAACCGGCGGAACGATTACGGAAGCGGTATACGATTCATCAGAAACATTAATAGAAGCTGTAAACAAAGCCAGGGCTGCACAGCGGAAATGGCGGAATCTTAAACCTAAAGAGAGGAATCGGCGCTTAAGTAAAATAAGAAGTGTAATCGTAAAACATACGGATGAATTAGCTTCGACAATATCGAGTGTAACCGGCAAATCAAAAGTAGATGCAATTGCAACGGAGATTCTCCCTGCAGTGATTGCAGCCCGTTACTATCCAAAACTTGCAAAGAGGGTATTAAGGCCGGAAAAAATCCGTCGGAGCAGTATCTTTTTCTTTAACAAAAAGGCATACGTTTACCATGAGCCCTATGGCGTTATCGGGATAATAAGCCCGTGGAACTATCCTTTTATTATTCCCTTTCATGAGATTATGATGGCCTTAACAACAGGAAATACCGTTATACTTAAAGTCGCCACCCAGAGTCAGCCTGTGGGGAAGCTTATACAGACCATTTTTGACGAAGCGGATTTACCTGCAGATATTCTTCGAGTCGTAAATCTTCCGGGCGAAATTACAGGAAAGGCATTTATCGATGCGGGAATAGATAAAATACTTTTTACAGGGTCAACGGAAACCGGGCATAAAATAGCCGGACTGGCAGGTAAAAACCTCGTTCCCGTCTCATTTGAGCTCGGCGGCAGCGATGCAATGATCGTCCTTCCGGATGCAAACCTGAAAAGAGCTGTAAACGGTGCACTATGGGCGGGCTTATCCAACAGCGGTCAATCATGCGGAGGAGTGGAACGGATATACGCGGCTGATTCCGTTTATGATAAATTTAAAGAACTTCTCGTGGAAAATGCAAAAAAAATAAGGATAGGCTCTCCGGACGGGTCCGGCACGGAGATAGGCCCGCTTACAACGGAACAGCAGAAAAAGAAGGTTTCCGGCCATGTGGAGGATGCCGTCAGAAGAGGTGCGAGTGTAATATACAGATCGGGTATTCCGGCCGGGGTAAACGGAAGCGGTTTTTTTTACCCGGTTACAATACTCGAGAATGTTCCGGCCGATGCTCCGGTTATGCAGGAAGAGACCTTCGGGCCGGTCCTTGTACTGGAAAGGGTAAGGGACGAATCGGAAATTATCAGAAAGGCCAACGATTCTCCGATGGGGCTTACATCCTCTCTCTGGACTTCGAGCAGAAAAAAAGCAGCGGATCTTCCCCGTTTACTGGAAACGGGTGTTGTGTCGGTTAACGATCACCTTATGAGTCATGGAATGCCGGAAACTCCGTGGGGCGGATACAAAGATTCCGGCCACAGCAGAACCCACGGAAAGTGGGGC